>DASZBL010000025.1:0-20234 GCA_035944195.1 Rhizomicrobium sp.
CGTCTTCACACCGCCTTCCTGCTCCCGCAGAATCGCAATGATCTGCTCTTCCGTGAACCTCAATCGCTTCATCGTCCGTACCCCTTTCCAGGTGCCGGACTCTACTCAAATCTGGAGGAAGTTCAGGGGCTCAGGTCACTCCCAATATTCAACGATGTCATTGATAACGTGCGCAAATCCGCAACCGATGTGGGGTCACGGTTGGACGCGAAACTCGACGCGGTAAATCTCCATCTTTCGTAACAAAATCAACGCGCTGCTAGACTTTGCGGGTGGGGTCAATATTGGGCGCGATTTCACAGTCACCATCGTAGGAGTCTTCTGCATCTGCCATGGCGTCACCGGTTTGGGACGGGCGTAGCCGCCGAAGCGCAATCAACTTGTACGCAGACATGACTTTGGGTGGTGCCCCGAGGTCGGAATCGAACCGACACACCTTGCGGTACTGGATTTTGAATCTAGCGCGTCTACCAGTTCCACCACTTTGGTAGGGGTTCGCTATATAGCGGGACTATCCAGAGTCCGCCAAGACTTAATCTATTGTCGTCTGACAACTAGGAGACATGCGCCTCCTTTCGGGGCCGGCCACCCTTGGCGCCATTTTCGCGAGCTGCGGCCGCCTTCGCGGCCGACTTCGCCTTGCCTGCTTGTTGCGCCATGAATTTGCGGGTCCCAAAGACCTGATCGACTAAGCCGGGTACCGTGAGGTCCGTGTCGAGAGCTTCCCAGTGTAGTCCATGGCCCTTTCCCAAGATGCGAATTGCGCCCAACTGTTCGTCGGTCGCACCAGATAACCCTTGCGCAAGCTCTGGCGGAAAACTGAACTCGGAGCCGTTCGTAAACGTCACGACGATCTTGCGGACGTCCCGGTCAAACCGAACCGACTGAGCGCGAGGCTCGGTTTCGTTTTTCGCTTTTCCCCGTGCCAATGCCGCATCGATTTCCGCATCGAAGACTTCGGATTTAGGCTTTATCCGAAACCGTTTGACGGGTTTGGAGACTTTGTATGAACGCACGGGCGCCCTTGTTTTGATGGCGCGAGGCGAAGTCACAAAACCAAGCTTAACCAAAGTACGCTCTCCATGCTTCTAGAAACTCGTCCCGGTTTTCCGCTACGATTTTCTTGGCGCGTCGAATATCCGACCTTTTCATCCCGACGGCATAGATCAGCTTGGGCTTACCGTTAGCCCCCGTAAAGAGTTCGATTTTCACTTCGCTATCATCACGCGCAATGTGAACATGCTCGGGTTCATGTTCGTTACTGTAAAAGAAAACGCGATAGGGGCCGATATCCCGGACCTTGACCATTTATATAACCCATCCAGTTGGGTTTTTCAACCCCGCCCCAAAGGCCAGGAAGATAAGGCGCTCGCCCACTAGCGTCGACGTTTGGAGAAGGTTTTCTTGGCGCGTTCGAGATCGCTTTCCTTGGTGGAGATACGGTGATTGCGGCCGGCACGGTACGTCGCGCACTGCCAGAAGGGGCTGCCGTCGCAGCGGTAAGTGGGGAATCCTGAATGTCGATTGGTCCTAGTCCCCCCGGTCTGCTTCGTGAACAAGACCTACCAGTGATCGGATCAATACGAGCCGGCGCCGGCCTATCCGCTTCGTGGCGATCTGGCCGTCGCCCATCAACTCATACATCTTGGTCCTCCCAAGCCCCGTAGCACGACACGCCTCGGCAACCGTACATGTCAACCGTTCGGCAAATGGCATCGCTCGAACATTCGGGTCGTCATGGCCATACATTGTAGTCATGTGACTTCACTCCGTCTTTCCCAGCTTTGCCACGCCTTCATTCAGCGCCGGTTCCAAACGAGCTGCGCGTCGTTTCCGCCATCACTCTGGAATAGCGCCGCCGAAATCCCTTCCGGCAGGCCCGGATCGTCCAGCTTCACGCTAAGATATTCTCGTGGATCGTCGCCATTGGTGCGTCGGCGCCATGCAGCACCGAGTTCGGACTTGCCCGCGAATATCCGGAAAGCGGGTGCTTGTTCGTTGTCGCGATTGTCGTTCGGCACGAGCCGCGCCTTCACGTCGATGGTGAGTGTGCGAATATGCCCTTCCCAACCACCGTCTTTCGTGGGTGTGAATGTTCCGATCGTTGCCATGACCTCTACTCCACGGGTGTTGTTGACGATGACATTGCCGATCTCTGTCGGCGCGCCGTATGTGGCGTTGAAAGTCCGCCCGCTCCGTTGTCACGCGGCTTCTCCTTCAACGCCTGCATGAAGCAGCGATCACTTTCGATGAAGCATTGCAACATGTAAGGAATGAGTTCGGCCACGGTTTCGCCTTCGCCGCCATAAGCGGCCTGATATTCCCGTGCATATTCGCCTAGCAGACGATGCAACTCCGGCTTGACCGTTACTGTGATTTTTACCGGCACGCGATCTGGCAATTTTGCAAGTTTGAGTTCGACCATCTTGTTATTCCTCGCCATGGTACGGCCGGAGCACCAAGTCCTTATGTAAAACGACCCGCAAAATCGTCCCCGGCCGTATGATAATCGTTGGCTGCGTGTCGAGATCTTTTTCGACGATCTGCTGACCGGCTTGGTTCGTGCTTTCTTGCGTGGATTCCCGGATCGCTTCGACCAGATTGCTGTTGCTATTGCCAAATGTAACTTGGCTGCCAACACCGAGCAGCGTTGACAGCGCGATGCCCTTGAGCAACGTCCAGGTGTGATAATCGACTTGATCGGAAAGCCCGGAATATCCTTCTGCATCTGTCGCCGGCAGATTATCGATCTGGATAGAGGAACCGTCCGGCATGATGATGCGCTGCCATACCACCAGCGCGCGGCTCTGACCGAATGCAATCACAGAATCATACGACCCAATAAGCCGTGAACCCATCGGCAGTATTAAAGTGGCGCCTTTGACCGAATCAAAAATGTTTTCTGTAATTTGCGCAACGACCAGACCCGGAAGATCGGAATTTAATCCGGTTATGAGACTTGCCGGGATGATCGTGCCAGCCAGCAACTCATAGGGTGATACCGGCATCTGCAGCGCATGTGGATTGTAAATATCCTTGTCGGTTTTCTGGCTCAGGAAATCGAGTTTCCGTTGCTGGTCGTTGGGATCGCGTGCCGGATCGAGAGCCAAACGACTGTTGCTGCTGTCGCTTGTTGCGGTCATGTCTGCCGATGCGGCGGAAATGCCTCGCTCATCGGCAGAAGTTGCCATGTCAGCCGGTGTGGCATGATCGGTCTTGGCGAGTTGAAAGAACACACCCGCTTCCTTGGCTTGCTGCGCCTGTTGTGTGCGCCGCATGCGTTCGGCACGCGCCGCATCGTCTTCGGGGTTGGGTTTGAAGCTCGCATCGGTTGGCGAGAGGCCGAGGCTTTTTTCCCGTGCGACAATCGGAGGCCCAAGATCGCCGGGCAAAGGTTGCCCGAGCTTGTCATAACTGGCGGGGAGCGAGGCGAGTTCGTCGGGTGCGCGCTTGCGATCGATGCTGTATTGCTCCTGGCCGGTCTGTGGGCGGATTGCGCTTGATTGGCCGAGTGCCAGCCAGGTCGCCCCAAATATCGCCAGACAGGCAATTGCTGCGATCCCAATGAGCAAATTGCGTTTGAACCGCACAACGCGGCGCGGGCCCGCGCGAAGCACCAATGATTCCGGATCGAGTTTCGGCGGCTGCGGAGCCATGAGCCTCAGTCTCCAAACAGCGACGCTGATCTTTTGGATTGCGGCGCATCCGTCCGGCTGATGCGGACGATTTGTTGCTTGCCAGTTCCCAGCCGCAATTCGGCCGCAGCGAACAGACGATCGACGATGTAGTAATTTCCGCGGACACGATAATTGACGAGATCGCTGCTGCCATCGGCGCCGACCACGAACAAGGGTGGTGCTTCGTCCTGATTGAATTGCGGGGGAAATTCGATATAGACCTTGTTGCCATCGTCGAAGGCCCGCACCGGCCGCCACGGTGGATCATCGCCGCTGATTGCGTAGCGGAAATTCAGATCTTCGGGCGAGACACCGCTTTCAATCACCGGCGGCTGCGAGTCGCGAACCTGTGTGATGAGATCATCCTGCGGATAGGACCAGGAAATCGCAGCCATCGACGTGTGGTCGGTGCTGACCAGTTCCAGATGATAGGTGCGCCGGTCGGTGAGAATGACGAGATTGGTCTTGAGGCCCGCCGCAAAGGGTTTCACCAGAACATGCACCCGGCGTGACGGACCAGAGCCGCTCGTCGTATCGCCCACGGCCCAGCGCACCGTGTCGCCTGCGGAGATTGCCGACAAAGTTTCACCATTTTGAAATTGAATGTCGCTTACTTGTTGGGGTGCTGCGTAAAGACGGTAAAGCGCATTGTCAGCGAATGGATAGATTTGCACGGCATTGATGAAATCGCCGGTCGCCGGCTCATGCAGTGCGGCGCGATTTGCCTGGACGACGCGCGCGGTGGGTGCGCGAAGATCGGGCTTAGGAGGATCTGGCGGCGGAAGCGGTTGCGGCGGCGGTAACGGCAGCGCGGCGGCGGTTTTGACGGCCGCGGGATCGTGTTCAATCGCTGCCGGTTTGAAAGCCGTCGCGTCATATTGAATCTTCGGCAGCGGTGTGTTTCCCGCGCAGGCACCCAGCACCGCTACTGACAGCAGAATGATTCCAGTTCTCGCGAGGATCATGGCATATCCTATTCGTTGGGGTTCAGTTCGCGCGACCAGTTGATGCTATCGACATAAAGGCCAAGCGGGTTTTTGCGCAGCACATCGGCGCTGTCCGGTTCATGCCGGACTGTCGAAAGGATCGCCGTCCAATGCTCGGTCTTGGCGAGACTGTCGTGGTCGTAGGTTTCTTCGATCCATTTCACCTGAAACGAGGAATCCGACACCCGCACCACACTGGTCACTTGCACTGCTACGGTGCGCTCACCAACCGATTTGAAGGGATCGTTCTGCCGTGCGAAATCATTCAGGAAGGCGGCACCGTGATCCGTCGCGTAGTCGTAAGCCTCTAGCCAATTCTTGCGCACCACGATGGGATCGATCGACAGGGACCGCACATCGGCGATGAAGTGCGCCAGGAAATATGCAATCTGTGCATCATTCGGCTGGTAATTTCGGATCGCCGGGCCGACCGCTTGAACCTCACCGAGCCGGTCTGTTTGAACGACGTAAGGCACGACACGGCTTTGCGCCGATAGCCAAACGAGCCCGCAGGCAAGGATGGCACTTGTCGCGAGCGCGCCGATGGCCGCCAGGCGCCAGTTCTTCGCCTGTACCCGCGCCGAACCGATGCGCTCGTCCCACATCTGCGCCGCTTTCTGGTATGGCGTGACGGGTTCGGGCGTATCGCCATAACGCTGGATCGTGCGGCGGAATGCCATCAATGTTCCTCCTCGCGAATGGAGGGAGCAAGACCATGACCTGGCCGGTCGCCGTCCTTGATGGCTTGCGTTGTCATATGGGCGTGCGCGCGCAACCGCTGCTCCGATCTCAACTTGCGTGCCCAAGCGGGTGCGGAATCCGATGATGTGGATGTCGATGCGTCACGGCCCGCAGTTGATGCATTTCCGCCGGTGGCACGCCAGGCGGCTTGACGGCCTGCCGCCGCGCTTTGCGAAATTCCCAATCTGCCCGCCATACCGCGCGCGCCCTGCATGGCCGCACCTGCACCAGCGCGCGCGACACCACCAAGTCCGGCGCCGACGCCCGCCATTCCGGTTGCAGCCGATGTGGCTCGACCGAGTTGATAGGCCGTCGACGTGCCAGCCGTTAGCGCCGTTCCAGCGCGAACCGCGCCAAGGCCCGCCGATCCGGCGAACCGCACACCACCGGCGGCCAGCATCGTGCCGCCGACCAGCGCGGCACCCGTGCCGAGCGCTGCGCCGGCGCCAAGCTGCGGCGCACCGGCAACCAATCCACTGGCAATGCCCGGCCCGAAGATTCCCAAACCGAAAAGAGCGAGCGACGCGAGGACCAACGTCATGGCATTGGCAAGCGTTGCCTGCTGATTGGGAATGGCGCTGGTGTATTGATTGAAAATCGTCGTGCCGATTCCGACGATGACGGCCAGCACCATAACCTTGATGCCGGAAGCCACGACGTTGCCCAACACGCGCTCGGCCAGAAACGAAGTCTTGTTCCACAATGCGAAGGGCACCAGCACGAAGCCGGCCAAAGTCGTCAGCTTGAATTCCAGAATGGTGATGAAGAGCTGCACGGCCAAAATGAAGAAGGCCAGCACCACGATCAGCCAGGCCACCACCAGCACCGCCACGGTCACGAAATGGCTGATGACGCCGGTGACACCGCCATAATTGCCGGCTTGTTGCAACAACGGCCACGCCGCCTGAAATCCCGTGCTCGCGAGTTTTCCAGGCCGCAAGAGATCGGCGGCGGTCAGGCTGCTGCCCGTTGCCTTGAGGCCGAGGCCGGAAAAGGAATTGAAGATGATGGTGGCAAGATTGGAGAAATTGTTGAGGATGTAAGCGAAGGAGCCGACATAGAGAGTCTTCTTGATGAGACGGGCGAGAATATTGGCTTCGCCGTCCATCGCCCAGAACAAGGCGGCCAAGGTCACGTCGATGCCGACGAGAATGGTTGTCAGCGCCGCAACATCGCCATTGAGAAGCCCAAATCCGCTATCGATATAGCGGATGAAGGTCTGCATGAACTGATCGATGATGTTGAGGTTTCCCATGTGCGCTACTGCGTGCTGTATGCCGTATTGCTGCCCATGAAACTGGCGAACGCCGCACGGGATTCTTCTTCATCCTGGGCGTTTCGTGCTTCATCGAGCGCAGTCGCGCGGTATTGCGCCGCCATCAGGCTTTGAATCTGAAGCTGCTGCTTGGTGGAAAGCGCGAGCAATTGATTGGTCGCCTGGCTTACTTGTAAATTCCCGACCGCGCCTTGCGAAGCGTTCACCAGCGATGACAACGTGGTGGAATCGGCCTGAACATTTTGGGCGACCTGCGCCTGCACTTGCAGTGTTTTCAGAAATGCCGACATGGCGTCCAGCCAGCGCTGATGGGCGTCGGTATTGAGCGTGGTCGGCGTCGTGGTACCGGAATAGGTTTGCGGGTAGCTCTGCGTGAAGGCCGTGATGGTTGCATTGACGTTCAAGGCGATCCCCTGCCCTTGATTCATCAGACTGGATATTTGGCTCAGTGCGGAAACCATCGTGCCGAGTTGCGAGGTATCAAGCGACGTCAGATTCTTCCCCATGTTCTCGATCATGGTCGCTTGGTTCTGAAGCTGCTGGATCTGATTGTTGATTTGCTGCAAGGCGCGGGCCGCCTGCAGTAGATTCTGCGCATAATTGGCGGCGTCGAACACCGCCCATTGCGCCTTGGCCGGAAAGACAAACGCTGGCACGCAAAACGCTGTCGCCACGAGAATCGAAGCAAGACGTTTCATGCGGCTTTCTCCATCAGTTGCGGGTTGAATTGGGTGAGGAGTGCAGCGGCCCAATCGAGCCCGCGCGCTTCGAGAAACCGGGCCACGAATGCGTCGTCGCCATACTCGGTCAGAATTTGATCGATGAGCGCCTGACTGGCAGGATCGGAGGCGCCGCACAGCGCGAGCGCAACGGGCCCCAGTGCCAGTTCGAACAGCCGGTTGCCGCGGCGCGATTGCAGATAATAATGCCGCTTGGGTATCGCCTGCGCGATCAATTCGATCTGGCGCTCATTGAGGCCGAAACGTGCGTAAGCCTCGCGCGCCTGCGGCTCGATGGCGCGGTCGTTCGGCAGGAATATCCGCTGCGGACAGGATTCGATGATGGCAGGCGCAATCGTGCTGCCCGCGATGTCGGCCAGAGATTGGGTTGCGAACACCACCGCGACATTCTTCTTGCGCAACACCTTCAGCCATTCGCGAATGCGCGCGGCAAACAGGGGATTGTCGAGATAGACCCAGGCTTCATCGAGAATGAGCAATGTGGGGCTGCCGTCAAACCGCTCTTCCAGCCGGTGAAAGAGATAGGTCAGGACTGGCATCACCGCACCGGCTTCGTGCATCAGGGCTTCGGTCTCGAAACATTGCACGTCGGAGAGTGCAAGCCGGTCGTCTGCCGCATCGAGCAGACGGCCGAACGGGCCGTCCAGCGTGTAGGGCGTCAAGGCCGATTTGAGCACATTGGATTGCAGAAGCACGCAGAGGCCCGTCAGCGTGCGTTCGGATGGTGGCGCCGAAGCCAGACTGGTCAGCGCCGACCAGACCATTTCCTTAAGTTCCGGCGTGACGGACACTTTCTCATGGGCGAGCAGGCTTGCGATCCATTCTGCGGCCCAGCTCCGGTCCGCCGCGTTGTCGATGGCGCGAAGCGGTTGAAACGCCAGTGATCCATCTGAGCCCAATTGATGATGGGCGCCGGACATGGCCAGCACAGCTGCGCGCGCCGAATTGCCCTTGTCGAACACGTAAATCTGCGCCCCGTCATAGCGCCGGAACTGCAATGCCATCAGCGCCAACAGCACGGATTTTCCAGCACCCGTCGGTCCCACGATCAGCATGTGGCCGACGTCGCCCACATGGGTGGAAAAGCGGAACGGCGTCGAACCGCTGGTTTCGGCATAGAACAATGCGGGCGCGTCCAGATGTGCATTGCGTGCCGGTCCGGCCCATACCGACGACAGCGGCACGAGATGGGCGAGATTGAGACTATGGACCAGCGGTTGGCGGACATTGGCGTAGGCATGACCCGGCAAAGACCCCAACCAGGCTTCGACCGCATTGACGCTTTCGCGGATGGTGGTGAAGCCTGCGCCATGCACGACACGCTCGATCAGGCGGATTTTTTCATCGGCACCGTGGCGATCTTCGTCGGAAATGGTGATCGCCGTCGTCAGATAACCGAAGGAGACATGATCGCCGCCCAGGGCTTGCAGCGCCAGATCGGCATCGACGACCTTGTTGTCGGCGTCGGAATCGAGAAGCTGGACCGGCTCGCTATAAAGCACTTCGCGCAACAAGGCCGTGATGGATTTGCGCTTGTTGAACCATTGCCGCCGAAGCTTGGTGAGTGTTCGCGTCGCTTCGGTCTTGTCGAGCGCGATGAAGCGCGTCATCCAGCGATAGGGAAAATCCAGATGATTGAGCGCATCGAGAATCCCCGGCCGCGTGAGATTGGGAAATCCCAACACGGTCAGCGTTCGCAGATGACGTGCGCCCAGCATCGGCTCGATGCCGCCACTTAGCGGTTCGTCGGCGAGAATCGCATCGAGGTAGAGCGGTGTTTCGGGAACGGCGATTGCGTGCCGGTTGCTGGATATGGTGCGATGCAGATAGGTCAGCGTTTCGTCATCATCGAGCGCGTGAACTTCTGGCATGATGCCGGTGAGAAGATCGAAGACCCGTTCGGTCTCGGCAACGAAGGCAGTCAATTCCTGCCGCCAATCGCGTGCCGGTTCCTCGGCGCCGCTTTCCACCAAAGCCCGTTCGGCGCGTGCCACCCCGTCCAGTGGCGGCATATATAAGAGTGTCAGCGTATAGGCGTTTTCGAAATGTTCGCGGGGTGCCGCATTGAATTGCGCCGACTCCAGCCCTTCGAAGGCGGCTCGCCGCTCGGAATCCACCAGCCATGACGCCGGATCGGGAAAGCGGGAGTCGGGATAACCAGCGGCTTCAAAGCGGTCCGCTTCGAAGAATAAAGCCCAGCCGGAGCCGAACCGGCGCAAGATATTGTTGAGCCGGGCGCAAGCCCCGACGAGTTCGGCTTGTGTCGCACTTTCGAGGTCCGGCCCGCGAAAGCGGAAGCTGCGTTGAAAGCTGCCATCCTTGTTGAGTACCACGCCCGGCGCAACCAACGCCGCCCAGGGCAGATGATCGGCAAGCCGCGCGCCGCGCCGGCGATATTCCGACAGGTTCAACATTCGAGCCATCCTTTCTGACGCAGATGCCGCGTCAGCACTTGCGCAAAATCGGGATCGCGTTTGGCGGCAAAGACAGCAACCGAATGGCCGATCACAAAGAGAAGCAGACCCGCAATCCATAGACGCAGGCCCAAGCCCAACGCGGCGGCGATCGTACCGTTGACGATGGCAATCGCGCGCGGGGCGCCGGCGAGCAGGATCGGTTCGGTCAGCGCGCGATGCAGCGGTACGTCGAAGCCTTCGATATTGGCGTTCATTGCACCAGCGCTCCGCCGCCGAAGGAGAAGAAGGAGAGAAAAAAACTGGAGGCTGCAAAGGCGATAGAGATGCCGAATATGATCTGGATGAGGCGGCGGAAGCCGCCTGCGGTTTCGCCGAAGGCAAGCGTCAATCCGGTGACGATGATGATAAGCACGGCGATGATCTTGGCGACCGGGCCTTGAATGGAATCGAGCACCTGCTGCAAGGGCTGTTCCCACGGCATATTGGTGCCGGCGGCAAAAGCACTGCCGGCGAACATCACGGCACCGGCAATACCTGCGAGGACTCGCGCAATTTTGGTATAAACACGCATCATAATCTCCGTCAAAGCGCCTGAAGTTTGAGCGGTAGAATTTCCTTCACCGCGTAATCGCCGTCGCAATCGGGGCCGCTGATCTCCGCGATGGTTTCGACACGGCGGGTAATGCCGCGCCCGCCGATGAAGACGACCAGATCGATGGTGTCCGCGATTAGGCGGCGTGGAATGGCAGACACAGCTTCCTGCACGAGCTGTTCGAGCCGATAGAGGGCGGCGCGCGCGGAATTCGCATGCACCGTCGCGATCCCGCCGGGATGGCCGGTGTTCCACGCTTTCAGCATGTCGAGGGCCTCGGCGCCGCGAACTTCGCCGACGATGATGCGGTCTGGGCGAAGGCGCAGCGTCGAACGCACCAGTGCTGCCAATGTCACCACGCCCGGTTTGGTGCGCAATGCCACGCAATCGGGTGCCGCACATTGCAATTCACGGGTATCCTCAATCAGGATCACACGCTCATCGAGCGTCGCCATCTCGGCTAGCAGCGCATTGGCGAGCGTGGTTTTGCCGGAGCTGGTGCCGCCCGCAATCAGGATGTTGCGCCGGTCGGCAACCGCACGGCGCAGCAATTCGGCTTGCGGCGCTTGCAGGATGCGATCGGCAACATAATTGGCGAGCGTGTAGATGCGTGCCGCGGGCTTGCGGATGGAAAAGCAAGGCGCCATCGCCACCGGCGGCAGCAATCCTTCGAAGCGTTCGCCCGTCTCCGGCAATTCGGCGCTGACGATGGGATTGCCGGCATGAACTTCCATACGGATATGGGAGGCGACCAGGCGGATGATGCGTTCGACCTCGCAGGCGCCCAGCCGCGCGCCAGTATCGATCCGGCCTTCGCCCAAACGATCCAGCCGCAAGGCACCATCGGGATTGACCATCACTTCGATCACGGCGGCATCGGCGAGTGCCGCGGAGATCTCAGCTCCCATAGCAGTGCGCAGCATGGTACGGCGGCGGATATGGGTTTCGGGATGGCCTAGATCAGCGGTCATGGCCGTTCTCCTTGAGCGCCATCATTTCGGTGCGCAGGCTTTTTCCATTGGCAAGACGGCGGCCGACTTGCTCGATGAAGGCTTGAAACCGGTCCTGGCCGACACCGCGCGCAGCGGCCTGTTCGGATTCCGGCAAGGGCGATCCGGTCATAAATTGATAGCGCACGAAAAGCGCCAGACTCTCCATGACTATGCCGACATCGCGCTCGATGCGGGACAATTGCTGGCCGAGCTTGTCAAGCCGGACTTTGAAACGGTCATCGAGTTCGTCCGCACCTTGACGCTCCAGATAGGCGCGCACGGCATCGGAGACGATGGCCGAGCGCGAACTGCCGGGCTTTGCGGCAAGAAGCTGCAAGCGTTTCGTCAACGCTTCCTCGATATAGATGTGACGGCGAGCTTTCATGGGCAGCCTTCAAAAGTCGGGAAGTAAATCATGGCCGCGATGCTCGCCTTCGTTCATCGCATGGGCACGCGCGATCGCATCCGGCTGCATGCGTTCCATCGCGCGAGCTTCGGCGGCCGTCTCCTCGTCGTCATCCAACAATCCGCGATCATCGGCGTTCACGTTGTGGTCGGGGTGTGACACGGCCTTTTCCGGCAGGCCCGGATGACGCTGTTTCTGCAATCCACCGTCGTCTTCCGGTGTGGTGGCTGGTGATGCCGAGGCATCGTCGGTTTGCAGGCGTGCGTCCTGGCCGCGCACTTGCCCACTCCAATCGTCAGATCTTGGAGCGGGCCGGTCGGGATAAGGACCGTTCGCCAAACGTGGCGCAGAATGAACGCGCGTGGTGAAATTCCGGTCCTCGTAATAGCGCAGTTTCTTGGCCCGGATCGGCGGCAGACCGGAAACGAGAACCAGTTCGTCGGCAGGCGGCAATTGCATCACTTCGCCAGGCGTGAGCAAGGGCCGCGCCGTCTCCTGCCGCGACACCATCACATGCGAAAGCCAGGGTGACAGCCGATGGCCGGCGTAATTCTTTTGAGCGCGCAATTCGGTCGCCGTACCCAGCGCATCGGAAATCCGCTTGGCGGTGCGCTCGTCATTGCTGCTGAACGCGATACGGACATGGCAATTGTCGAGAATGGCGTTGTTCTCGCCATAGGCTTTGGAAATCTGGTTGAGCGATTGGGCGATCAGGTAGGCGCGAATGCCGTAACCCGCCATGAAGGCGAGCGCCGTCTCGAAGAAATCGAGCCGCCCCAGTGCCGGAAATTCATCCAGCATCAAGAGAAGCTGATGCCGGCGGCGTTTGCCGGGATCGCCTTCCAGACGCTCCGTCAAATGCCGTCCAATCTGGTTGAGCAACAGTCGCACCAGCGGTTTGGTGCGGGAAATATCTGAGGGCGGCACCACCAGAAACAGCGAAACCGGGCGTTCGGCATCGACGAGATCGGCAATACGCCAATCGCACGCCGCGGTGGTCGCCGCCACCGTGGGATCGCGATAAAGCCCCAGGAACGACATGGCGGTGGACAAGACGCCGGAGCGTTCATTGTCCGATTTGTTCAGCACTTCGCGGGCCGCCGAAGCGACGACGGGATGGACGATGGGTTTCGCAGAACTGCCCAGATGATTGGTCGCCATCATCGCCCGCAAAGTGTTTTCGAACGAGCGCAAGGGATCGGAGAGAAAACTTGCGACGCGGGCCAGCGTCTTGTCCTCTTCCGCGTGCAGCACATGAAGAATTACGCCGACGAGCAAAGCGTGACTGGTTTTTTCCCAATGGGTCCGGCGTTCCAATGCGCCTTCGGGATCGACCAAAATATCGGCAATGTTTTGGGCGTCGCGGACCTCGTTTGGACCTTTGCGCACTTCCAGCAACGGATTGTAGCGGGCCGAGCGCGGATCGGTTGGGTTGAACAACAGGCAATGAGAGAATTTTGCGCGCCATCCGGCCGCGAGTTGCCAGTTCTCGCCCTTGATGTCATGCACCACAACGCTCTCGGTCCAGGAGAGCAGCGTCGGGATAACAAGACCCACACCTTTGCCGGAGCGGGTCGGTGCAAAGGCCATCACATGCTCGGGTCCGGCATGGCGCAGATAGCGTTCGCCAAAACGCCCCACAAAGACGCCGCAAGGATGGAATAGTCCTGCCCGTTCGATCTCGGCTTTGGTGGCCCAACGCGACGAACCATACGTCGTCACCAGCCGGTTTTGCCGCGCCCGCCACAAGGAACCGATGATCGCCACGCCAATGGCGAGGAAACCGCTGGAGGCGGCTATCATGCCTGCGCGGTTGAAGAGCGACGGCGCGTAAGCGTCATAGACGTACCACCACTCGAACAGGCGCCAGGGGCAATAGACCGGCCAGGACAACACATGAAACCATGGTGCGCCAAGACCACGCTGATAGGCGAGCATCGCGGCAGCCCATTGCGTTGCGAACCACACGCCGCCAATGACAATAGCAAACACGATCACAATCTGGCCGACGAGAAGCTTGGTAGGAGTCATCCCTTGCATCCGCGCAATTCCACACCAGCGAAGAATGCATCATGGGCGGCGTTGCAAAAATACGTTTGTTTTCGCTGTGCTACGATTGTTTACGTTGCACTACATTTTCAAAGCGAAAAAGTGATTACGCATCTGCATGAAATCGTGGCGCACCGGATTCGCGCGGTGTAAAATCAAAGTGTGGATGCGTTGCGAGGTATCCGATGGTGTTTTCACTTTTGTTGGCCATGTTCGGGATTGGCGCCTTTTGCGTGCTGCTCTACAACGCCGCCGTCTTTGCTCTGCCCGGTGCGATCGGCTTCGAAGCCGGCTATTGGGCAATCAAATCCGGTGCCGGTCCCATTGGCGGCATCGCCATAGGATTTCTGGTCGGTGGTTTCGTGTTCGTGCTTGGTCAGGTGGTGATGAGCACGACCCGTTCCGACGTCTTGCGGATGAGCGTCGTACTGCTATTCGTTATCCCTGCGGTAATCGCGGGGTACAATGGCGTCTTCGAACTCGCTGGGCTTGGAAGCGCCTCGGCGATCTGGCAGCACATCTTTGCGGCGATCGGTGCCATTGTCATCGGCGCCACCGCATTCACCCGCCTGATTACACCTATCGGCAATGCCGGCGGTCCGCTCACGCATCGCTGAATTCTAGGAAATCGACGGGCCGCTGCGCTGGTGCCCGATGGTCCAGGAAATCGTCTCGCCACGGGCGATACCGATCACGGGCTTGCCAAGGCTGCGTTCCAAGGCGGGCCGCCACGGCACCAATGTGAACTCGCGGGATTTCTCGATCAGCGCGAAACGGCCGCTGACAAGTTCGACAGACCGGCGATAGACGCCTTCGATACGCCCGCTCGCCGGCGCCTCGGCATAACGCAATCCCAATTCATCGCAGAGTTGCCCCGCCGCGCGGTTCAATTCCCGCCGCCGCAGAATGCCGAGCATATTGGCACGGAACAGGATATTGGTTCCCTCCCGCTGCGCCAACTCCTGCTCGATCAGCCATTGTTGGCGGCGGATCAGTGCCTGACGCAACTCGTGGCCGAAGCCGGCGTCGCGTAAAATGGGTGGTTTGTCCGCGATAAGTTCCCGGTCCAGCCAGGTCGCGGCCTCGGCATGGATCTGACGGCTGAACGGAATTGTCGAGAGCGTCGTCACCGAAACCGGCGTCATTTGCGCTTGCCGCAATTCATGCGCGATCGCACGTTCCAGATGATCCGGTGCAATAACCCAGGTGCTATCGGGCTGGCGCTCCACCGCGCGGCTCAGCCGGCGCAGTGATTCCAACCGCCGCACATGGGCCTGCGCGAATTCCACCGTCGCCGTCGGATCATGGGCCAAATGAATGTCCACGCTATACCGCCCGCCATGGGCCGCCGCGATCTCCGCGACGGTGCGGTCGGCGGGCCTCAACTCCACACGTTTGGGTGCAATGGCGACGATGCTACACTCTGCCACCGTGCCCACATCGTTCACGCGGCCAATATCCACGTAATGCGAACGCCCATCGGTGCCGTCGACAATGAGGTAATGCCGGTCATTGATTTCGTCGGACAATCCGCGCGCCACGATGCGGCCGACCAGGGACTTCACGTTGCGGTCCGCAGGATCATAGATGGCATAGTCAGACAGACCGCGCGGGACGCCGTGATCGCTCAAGGCACGCTGCATGGTGCGGATGATGTCGCCGCGTTCTCCCATCCGGCGCAAGACCGGCTCCATATCGTCCGCCAGCCGCCAGCGGCCCGGCTCGATCTCTTCGGCCAGGCCCAGCCGGGTAAGTTTCTGCAAGCGTCCCGCCTGCAAGCTCTGGCGAAACGCATCACGCCCGGAAGCCATGCCGACCATGCAGCTCTCATCGGCCTGCCTGAGCAACGCCCGGTCGAGGCTGGTGAATCGCTCCTGCTCGATTTCCTGACGCAAGGCATTTTCGATGACGCGATCCGAACGCGGCCCCAGATCGAGCGTCACGATCTCTGCCGCCCGCTCACGCATTCCGTGGGTGATATATTCGCGGGCGATGATGAGATCCTTGCCGCGATCATCCTCGCCGCGCAGCACAACATGGGTATGGGGATGGCCGGTGTTGTAGTGATCGACGGCCACCCAATCGAGCCCGGTCCCAAGATCGGATTCCATCTTTGCCATCAAGCGCCGCGTGACGCCTTTAAGATCGTCGTAATCCGCGCCGTCATCGGCGGAGACGATGAAGCGGAACTGGTGGCGGTCGTCCTCGCAGCGCTCCAGAAATGCCGTACCGTCGGCGCGATCCTGCTTGGCGCTGTAGAGTTCACCCGGCTCACCTTCCCGTGTCACGCCATCGCGTTGGATATAGCGCAGGTGCAAGCGCGCCGCTGCCAGAGTACGGCCCTGCAATTTTACGATCCGGGTTTTGACGATGACACGCCGGCTGCGGAAGGCGGCATAGCGGTCGCGCTTGGCAAGCACCCGGCCCACACCGGAGCCCCGCCCGATGCGGTTGCCATGGAAGCCGCTGCGGGTTTTCAGAGAGCGGCCGCCGGCGCGCGCTGCCGCTTTCAAAACGTCCTGCAAATAGCGCCGCTCCGGTCTGCCGGCAGGCGAGCGGATTTTGCCCAGCTTCGGTTCAAAGTCGTCGTCGCGCGCCATATTCCCAACCTCTTCAACGAGTCCAACGCGCCAACCGCCGCCTTATCGTCATGACAATGCAAAAATTCCCACTGCCAGCATCTGGTCCATTTCCGGCACACGCCGCGTGACGACGGCACAAACAAATTCGATGTGCAGACAGGAGGATAGGCACCTCCGTGTGCCGTTCCTTTCAATCTTGCCCTTCACCGTTTTGCAATCACGACGCCGCATTTCCTACGTCCTTCTACGATCTGCTCCGATGTTTATGGCGCTGCGCGCGACAGCGAAACGAAGAGATTGCCGGGTTGCACGGCGGATTGTGTGACCTGTGAAACGGCATTCATCACGAAGATGGAATGCGCATTTGGTGGTGACGGAGATGTATTCTCGACTTGCCTGACGCGCATTGGAGTGTCTGGATTCGATGTGGAAAGCGGTACGAATAGCCTGTCCGGCACGCCAGCTTTGGTCGATCTCAGCAAGGAAGAAATGGGCGCGGGGACGCTTCCAGTGAGCTTCTGGAGATAGAAAATCGTTTCGTCCGGGAGTGGTATTCCACGGTCGAGATAGGCGCTGTATCGCGCTGGACCGGCATTATAGGCGGCGAAGAATCCGGCCTCTCCGAAGCGGTCGAACATCTCGCGCAGATAGGCCGCGCCTGCAAAAATATTGTCGTGCGGATCGAACGGATCGTCGCCAAAGCCATATCGCCGGCGCAGATCGTCATAGGTGCCGGGCATCAATTGCATGAGACCCATCGCGCCTGCCGCTGACACAATCGGAAGGCCGTTTCGCATCGTGTGACCACCACTTTCGACGCCCATAACCTTGTCAATCCAGTTTACCGGGATGCCGAAACGCTGCGCAGCTTCGGCAACAATTGGCGCCCATGGGGATGTGATTGCGTTCTTCGGGTGTTGGGGACAGGGCTGTTCCAATGACGCCGTAAGGGCTGCGCCACGAATTGCGCAGACGGCAGTCAGCGTCACCAAGTCCATAACGGGGTCAGCTTTTCGATGATGGCGGTGCGCCGGATCGGCCCGAAATAACGCCCGTCAAAAGAATCCGGCACACCGGCCATCAGCAGAAAGACGTAGTCAGCATCGAGCGTCATGCAGCCGTACCATTTGGGTAGCAGACGCCCTCGGCTGTCCGCGTTGCGCCGCTGTGCAACAGCCCGCGCGTTGATCGAAATGATCCGTCCTTGCGCGCAAATCCGGTCACCCGGCACCGCCGCAATACGTTTCACCACCGGCACGCCCCATGGCAGATAAGCACGCGCAGATGCTAGGTGTCGCGCAGCAGCAGGAAGATGCGCAAGAACAAGATCGCCCTTGCCGAAGCGTTCGCGTGCCTGCCCTGCGTAAAATCCGCATGGTGCGCTGGCACTGGCATTCCACACCAGCAGGGGAACATGCGGTGCCGCCGCAATGACAAGTCCAACCGCAGCCGCGCTGATCGAAACACGCGCGATCATGTCATTTTGATGGTTCGTGCGGATCGAAGGATGGCTTGCCGTCGGTGGAAGTCATAAGGCGCGCGTTCGACCAGATGACAAGCTCCGGTATGGTGTAGAAGACGCGGCTGCCGTGCTTGTGAAATGGCGGCCCCTCGCCGGTACGGCGCATGTTTTCCAGCGTGCGTGGGGAGAGTTTGAGAAACTCGGCGGCGTGAATCGTATTGAGAAACGGACCGCCACGTTTATTCTTGAAAGATTTATCGTCCATGATGACCTCGGATTGCCGAGAGGACGATTGAGAGGGACTACAATCGTCCCCCGCACTGCACTATGCACGCCTGTGGATAGATTGTGGACGGCTGAATTTGATTTGCTATTCACTTCGCCTCTGTTGCGAAACGAAACACGCAAAGACGCCCCCGCGTCCGTTGCCGGGCGCGGGGGCGAGAGTGCGGAGTGTGTCAGTCCGCCGGGTTCCAGATGACCGCGAAGACATCGGGATCATCCTGGCCAGCTGCGCGGCCGAGGTTCGCGTAGAGCTTCTTCGGCCCGAATGTGGGATCCGCGAGGCTCAGCGAAACGTAATCCTCGCCGGACGTCTTGCCACGACGAATCCAGCCTGCGCCAATCTCGACATTGCCGGAATAGATGCGATAGTCGGGTTGCGTGTCGCTGCTCTTCGTCGGATTGAGCAGGATATCGATGGGGGCACGGAAGGAAAGCGTCTTGAGTTGACCCTTGAAGTTGCCGTCCTTCTGCTTCGTGACATGACCGATTGCTGGCATTGTAGTCTCCATTTTTTGATCGCGGGAGACCATTCTCCCTTGCGATGGCGAACCGTGATGGGCGGCTGAGCGGCACGCGGAACCCGTAGGGCCGCAGCGCAGCGGAGGACCGGAGCGGCCAACTATTTTGGGCGAAGCGATGCGCGAGGAGCCCGGCGAAGCAACGCGAAGACGGGCGGGGAAAATAGTTGGGCGCGACGGTTTCAAGCGGGCCGGGCCGCCCATAGGTTTCGCGCCACGAGCAAGGGCGAAATGGTCCCGAACGACAACGGAGACTGCCGCTTTGCATCGGCATTGTCCGTGCGAAGTGCGGCAACCAAGGGCCAAGTGGCGCTAAAACGTGCGCGTTCCGCCATCGTCCATAGCCCAATTCGGCAGCGGCAAAACCAGCCGCTCGCGTCTCAGCCAACGATACGCGCGGTGATGGGCAACGCGATCAGCGCGGCAAGAAACCGAGTCTAGTTCGGAATCACGTCGGCAAAAACGAAGCCTTCGCGCTCGACAACGGCACCGACGGACACGGGAATGGGTGCCGCGAACATTGGCCCGGCGGAGACAACGGTATGGAACTCGCCGTTCTCGCCACAAGGGTCCACGTCGCGTGGCAGGTCGTTAAGAAATCCGTCGTCGAACCGCCGTCCCGCGAAGCGGCGATCCAGCCGTCGCGGATCGACGCAAGTGACATGAGCCACGATGCCGGTGGCAATCATTTCGCGCGCGAGCGCAGCAGTATCGCGTTTCCAAAGCGGAAAGACGGCCTCCATTCCGGCAGCAGCCAGTTTCTCGATTCGGTAGGCGCGCAAATCCTCCAGAAAGAGATCGCCGAACACGATCTGATGGACTCCTTGCGCCTTGATTTGCGCACAAGCCACTTCCATTTTCGCCTCGTAGATTTCATTCGAGCAGGGATTTGGCAGGCTCACTTTGATGAGGGGTAAGCGGAGCGCGGCAACCTGCCGATCAAGTAGTTCGGCGCGCACCCCGTGCATCGCGACACGATTATAAATCTCACTCACCGTGGTCAGCAAACCGGCGATTTCGACTTCGCCGGACTGCTGCGCCGTGTAGTGCGCGAACGCGCTATCCTTGCCCGAACTCCAGGATATGAAGGCTTTCGATGCTGCCATTTCAATTACTTTCGTTGCTGGCGAAGGGGGAATAGACCTGAATCACGGCAGGTGCCGCAACCCCATCGCCTGCCACCGATCAAAATAGCGGGCGGCGGAAACGCTCCGCCGCCCTTCTGACAATCCGCTACTCATTCCGCCGCGAGACGCTCCGGCGCAGCTTCCACCTTGGGCTTCGGCGCGCGTTCGCCAAGCTGCCGGAAGGGGAATGCCATCCAGCCGGGACACCAGCCTTCGACCTTCTCGCGCCCATTGGCCCCGGCAAGGAAGTCGCGGATGATCTTCTTCTGCGTCTTGGCTTTCTCCACGACATTGGCCTTGGCGACGGCGGGTCCGCCGATCTCGGCCAGCATGGCGTTGACCGTGGCGCGGTCACGCGCCAGTTCGAAGAACGCCTCGTCTGGC
>DASZBL010000026.1:0-48748 GCA_035944195.1 Rhizomicrobium sp.
ACCTCAACGGCAAAAGCCAGCCCAGCAAGGGGCCGCTCACCGAACCGTTCCACATCAGCGCGAAACTCGATCATGTCGTGTTGCGCGAAGGCGTGAACATTGCGCCCTTCGCAGTAGATGTGAGCGGTGTGGGCGACCGGCCGCAGGTGCTCAGCATGAGCGGCACGATGAAATCGGCAACGCTGGGCGCAAATCTCGCAACCGATAACGGCACGCGGCAAATCAAATTCAACACCAACGATGCGGGCCAGCTCATCAAGGGCATGTTCGGCCTCACCAGCATTCACGGCGGCAACATGGATGTGGCCGTACAGCTTTCGCCACCGCCGGGAAAAAATGCGACGCCGATCGATTACACCGGCTCCATCGTCATTCGCGATTTCAAGGTGACGAACCAGCCATTCCTGGCGCGCCTGTTTTCGGCGGCATCGATCATCGGATTCGTGGATCTGCTGCGCGGGCAAGGCATCAGCGTGGACAGGCTGCAGGTGCCGTTCACCATGCATGGCGGCGTGCTCGACATTCACGACGCGCGCGCCACCGGCCCCTCGCTCGGCATCACCGCGGACGGCTATCTCGACCGGCGCAGCAACCAGATCGCACTGGAAGGCGCGCTGGCGCCGCTCTCCACCATCAACAGCGTGCTCGGCGCGATACCGCTTGTGGGCGATGTGCTGGTGTCGAAAAAGGGCGAGGGCGTCATCGGCATGAGCTATGCGGTGAACGGCGATGCGGATGAGCCGAAAATCAGCGTCAATCCGCTGTCCGTGCTGACACCGGGAATCTTCCGCCGCATCTTCGAAGGCACGCCCCACGCGCCCCCAGCGGAAGCAAATACAAATCCGGCACAGCCGAAGGGGCCATAACGAATTAGATGGGCTTTACCAGCACGTGCTTTTTCTTGCCGCTGGATAATTTGAGAACGCCGTCTGCATTGAAATCCGACAGCGCAATCATCGCTTTGGGATCGCTCACGGCACTATCGTTCACGCGCAATCCATTGTTCGCGATCAGCTTGCGCGCTTCGCTGTTGGATGTCGCAAGGCCGCATTTTACCGCGAGCGTCAGCACCCCGACGGGAAATTCGCCTTTGGGAATTTCGATTGTCGGCAACCCCTCCGCCATCGCGCCCTCTTCGAATGTGCGCCGCGCGGTTTCGGCAACTTCTTCGGCGATGCTGCGCCCATGGCACATGGCGGTGGCTTCGGTGGCGAGACGCTTTTTCGCCTCGTTCAACTCCGCGCCTTCGAGCTTTTCCAGCCGCGCGATGTCGTCCTCGGGCAGGTCGGTGAAGAGCCGCAGGAAGCGGCCGACATCGGCGTCCTCGGTATTGCGCCAATATTGCCAATATTCATAAGGCGAGCGCATTTCCGGATTGAGCCACACCGCACCAGCCGCAGTTTTGCCCATCTTCGCGCCGGAAGAAGTCGTGATCAGCGGCGAGGTGAGTCCGAACAATTCGGCATTGTCGATGCGCCGCGCCAGATCGATTCCGGAAACGATATTGCCCCATTGATCGGTGCCGCCGCATTGCAGGCGGCAGCCATAGCGCCGGTTCAATTCCAGAAAATCATAAGCCTGCAGGATCATGTAATTGAATTCGAGAAAACTGAGCGGCTGGTCGCGCTCCAGCCGCATTTTCACAGCGTCGCGCGCCAGCATCTGGTTGATCGAGAAATGCTTGCCGATATCGCGCAGGAAATCGATGTATTGCAGCTTGTCGAGCCACTCGGCGTTGTCCACCATGATGGCGTCGCTCGGCCCGTCGCCGAATTTCAGGAAGCGCTCGAAGCTTTTCAGGATCGCCTGCTTGTTCGCCTCGATCTGCGCGGGCGTCAGCAATTGGCGCGTCTCGTCGCGGCCCGATGGATCGCCCACCTTGGTGGTGCCGCCGCCCATCACGACAATCGGCTTGTGACCGGCCTGCTGCAACCGGCGCAGCGTCATGATCTGCACGAGGCTGCCCACATGCAGGCTGGGTGCTGTGCAATCGAAGCCGATATATCCGGTGACGCGCTCGCGGCCCATCAGCCCGTCCAGCGTTTCGGCCGCAGTGCAATCGTAATATTGCCCGCGCGCCACGAAATTGCGCAGGAATTCGGATTTGAATCGTGACGTGGGCATGATCGTGTATTCTTGAGGCTGCGAAAGGGCTGTAGCACGGATGGCGGAAATCCTAAAAGTCATAGGTCTCATGAGCGGCACCTCGCTGGACGGCATCGATGCCGCATTGGTGGAGACCGACGGCGAGGGCGTAGCCGTGCCCGGTCCGGCGCTGACGCTGCCCTATGCGCCCGATCTGCGCGCGGCATTGCGGGCGGCACTGGATGAGGCGCAGGGCGTGGCCGCCGGTGCGCCTGTGCCGCACGCCATCCGCGATGCCGAGCGGCGTTCCACTGAAGCCCATGCCGAAGCGGTAGAGGCGCTGCTGAAACAGGCGGGGCTGGCCGCGCGCGATGTTTCGCTGATCGGATTCCACGGGCAAACCATCCTGCATCGCCCGCAAGCGCGCTGGACCTGGCAGATCGGCGACGGCGCGCTGCTGGCGCGGCTGACGGGCATCGATGTCGTCAACGATTTCCGCAGCGCCGATGTGAAGGCGGGCGGCGAGGGCGCGCCGCTGGTGCCGCTGTATCACGCAGCACTGGTGCGCGAGGCGGGAAGGCTGCCGCCGGTGGCGGTGGTGAATATCGGCGGCGTTGCGAACGTCACCTATATCGGCGGCGAAATCCTTGCGTTCGATACCGGCCCCGGCAACGCGCCGATCGACGATTGGGCGCATCGCCACACCGGCAAGCCCGTCGATGAACATGGCGCGCTGGCGCGGATGGGCAGCGTCGATGATCGCATTCTGGATGCGATGCTGGCGCATGATTTCTTCACGCGGCAACCGCCGAAATCGCTGGACCGCATGGATTTCAATGCGCGCGCGGTTGAGGAACTCTCGCCCGAAGACGGCGCCGCCACACTCACTGCCTTCACAGCGGCTTCCATTGCGCGCGCCCGCGAACATTTTCCCGAACCTGCCACGACGTGGATCGTCTGCGGCGGCGGACGGCACAATCCAACATTGATGAGCGAGTTGCGCGCCCGCGTGAATGCGCCGGTACTATCGGCAGAAGACGCAGGCTGGCGCGGCGATTTCATCGAAGCCGAAGCGTTTGCCTATCTAGCCGCGCGCGCCCGAAAAGGTTTGCCGCTGAGTTTACCGACAACCACCGGCGTTCGCGAACCGATGAGCGGAGGCAGGTTTCATAAAGCCTGATTACGGTGCGACGCCGTAGATCGAATATTGTGCCCCAATCTGCGGATATATAGCCATCGCCCGATCAATATCGGCCTGCCCTTTGGCAGTATCACCTTTACGCAGTTCCGAAATGCCGCGCATGTATAACGAGGATGCGAGATAAGGATTGTGCGATAGCGCTGCGGTGTAGCTTGCTATTGCTTCATCCCATTTCTGCTGCCGAAACAGCACAAAACCGAGGCTATCTTGAGAGTCCGGTTCGTCTGGGAGCAAATCGAGCGCATGTTTGCAATCCGCGAGCGCCCCGTCGATATCCCGATTCGAAATCGCGCGGTCCCAGCAGCGGGTTGCATAAGGAAAGCTCTCGTTGTGATAATTTTCAACTAGAACATTGTCGTCTGCTATGGCTTTGTCGTAGTCGCCCATGCGGGCGTAGACGTTCGCGCGTCCGCGTAGAATACTTCCGTCGTTCAGATTCAACGCGACCGCCTTGTTGTAAAGGTCGATGGCGTCGTGGTAACGGCCATCGGCGGCGGCGACCTCGGCAAGTCCGGTGTAGGAATAGGAATTTCCACCCTCGTGACCCGCGGCCTTGAAATCGGCAATAGCAAGATCTGCCTTACCCTCATTGAGATACGCAAAGCCGCGCAGATATAGTTGATAGGAAATTTTGCTGTCTTGGGCGAAACCAACGGCCTTCGAAAGTATCAACACCGCATCCGTATAATCGGATTTGTCTTCATAAGCGCTCGCCAAGCTGTCGAGCTGTTCTAATTCGCTACTCAAGGGCTGATTCCACTGTGCAGCTTTCAGACAATTGGCGATGCGAATATCCGGTGAAAGTCGGCCGTCTCCGCAGTCACCAAATTCGTCGTTCGTGAGATAATTCCCTCCCCACATGGCGGCTTCAGCCGGAAGGCAGGTGCTCGCCAAAATAATCGCCGCAAAAGTGACAAGCAATTTGCCCATGGCTCCCCTCGCGCCAATTGCGAAAAGGAAGAAGATCACAATAGGCCAATATTGGCTAGAAGCCATTATTGTATGAGACTTACGATTTAGTCGTTCTCTGGTGGGACCACGCCCATCGCCTTCGACACATACGCCTCCACCGATTCCAGCACTTCGCCTTCGTGCTTGTCAAAGAAATGATTGGCGCCGTCGATCTTGTCGTAGGTGATCTTGATGCCCTTTTGCGCGGTGAGGCGATCCACCAGCTTCTGCACATCGGGCTCGGGCACCACCTGATCTTTCGTGCCATGCACGATGAGGCCGGATGCGGGGCAGGGCGCGAGGAATGCGAAATCATACATGCTGGCGGGGGGCGCGATGGAGATGAAGCCGGTGATCTCCGGCCGGCGCATCAGCAATTGCATGCCGATCCAGGCGCCGAACGAAATCCCGCACACCCACACGAAGGACGGATTGGGATAGAGCGTGTTCATCCAGTCCAGAATCGCGGCGGCATCGGAAAGCTCGCCCGCGCCGGAATCGAATGTGCCCTGACTGCGCCCCACGCCGCGGAAATTGAAGCGCACCGTCGTGCAGCCAAGCCGGTGGAACATGTGAAACAGGTCGTAGACCAGCGGATTGTTCATCGTGCCGCCGAATTGCGGGTGCGGATGCAGCACCAGCGCCATGGGGGCGCCGGGCGTTTTCTGGCGCTGGTAGCGGGCTTCGATTCTGCCTGCGGGGCCGGGCAGGATGATTTCAGGCATGGGGACAATTCCAATCGGGGGTTATCAGAGGAATTTGGTGGGTATTTTCCGGCTTTCGGCGCGACAAAATATCACGTCTTTTCAAAGGCTTGATTTTCGGCTGGCAGGGTTGCGCGCTCAATTCTTGACCATTCTACTCAGGATAACTATATCCCGGGCAAGACAAGGCCCGGCCAAGGCTGGGCAGGAGCCGCTTCTTACACCCAAGCGACCCCCGAAAAGCAAGGAATTTCGAGGATGAAGCTCAGTACCAAAGGGCGCTATGCCGTGATGGCGATGGCGGATCTCGCCGCCCATGACGGGGGCGCCAAGCCCGTTTCGCTGGCGGAAATCGCCCGGCGGCAGGAGATTTCGCTGTCCTATCTGGAACAGCTTTTTGCCAAGCTGCGCAAAGGCAATCTGGTGAAAAGCGTGCGCGGACCGGGCGGCGGATACCGGCTGGCGCGGCCTGCAGGCGAGTTGCGGATTGCGGACATCATTATCGCTGTGGACGAGCCGATCTCTGCCACGCGCTGCAAGGAAGGCAGTCCCAAAGGCTGCACCGGCACCAGCGGGCGCTGCGTGACGCATGATCTGTGGGAAGAACTTGGGCGGCAGATTCATGTGTTTCTTTCGTCGGTCTCGCTGGCCGATGTGGTGGAGAAGCGCGTGCTGGGCCGGGCGCGCGGCGCCGAACCCAAGCAAGACACGCGCGAGGCGGCGTGAGCTATCTGGATCACAACGCGACATCGCCTTTGCGGCCCGAAGCGGCCGCGGCGGTGGCGCGCGCACTCGCCATCGGCGGCAATGCATCATCCGTACACGGAGCAGGCCGCGCCGCACGCGCGATGGTGGAAGAAGCCCGCGAAAAGGTGGCGGCCCTTGCAGGTGCGCGCGCCAGCGAAGTGATCTTCACCAGCGGCGGCACGGAAGCTAACTGGCTGGCGCTGAACGGCGCGATACAGGGTGCGGCCGATGCCGGTGCGCGGATCACGCGGCTGTTTGTTTCCGCTATCGAGCATGATTCCGTTCAGGCGAATGCGGTAGCGCTGGCCGAGCGCGTGCCGGGATTGCGGATGGACATTATTCCCGTGAACGCCGATGGCGTGATCGATACGCGCGCGTTGTTCGAGATGTTACGCGAAGGCAAAGGCCGCGCGCTGATCGCCGCGATGGCGGCCAACAACGAAACCGGCGTGATCCAGCCCATCGAAGAAATCGCGCGCATTGCGAAAGAGGCGAATGCACTCCTGTTCGTGGATGTGGTGCAGGCCGCAGGGAAAATGGCGCTGCCGCAGGCGGACTATCTGACATTTTCTGCACACAAGCAGGGCGCGCCGCAAGGCATCGGCGCATTGATCGTGAAAGATGCAGCACCTTTCGCCGCACAAATCCTCGGCGGCGGTCAGGAAAAAAGCCGCCGCGCAGGAACGGAGAATGTCTCGGGCATCGCAGGCTTCGGCGCTGTCGCAAAACTCAGCGACATGAGATCAATCGCAGCACTTCGCGACCGCTTTGAAAGCGAACTGAAGCGCGTTGCGAATGATGCGATTGTCTTCGGCGCAAATGCACCGCGCCTCGCCAACACATCCAATTTCGCGTTGCCCGGCATTTCCGCGGAAACCGCCGTGATGGCGCTGGATCTGGACGGCGTGATGATCAGTTCGGGTGCGGCGTGTTCTTCCGGCAAAGTGCGGCCTTCAATTGTGCTCAAGGCCATGGGCGTTCCCGACGAAATTGCGAAATGCGCGTTGCGCGTGAGCTTCGGCTGGAATTCCACCGATGCCGACGTGGATGCCGCCATCGCGGCCATTTCCAAACTCATTGCGCGCGCACGTTCGCGGCAGGCGGCTTAAATGGCAGCCATCGAAACCCGCGAGAAAGTTGCCGCACTCGGCGAGAAATACAAATTCGGTTTCGTCACCGATATCGAAATGGAGCGCGCCCCGCGCGGTCTCACCGAAGATACGGTGCGCTTCATCTCGGCCAAGAAGGGCGAACCGGAATGGATGCTGGAATGGCGTCTTTCCGCCTATCGCCGCTGGCGCGAAATGAAAGAGCCCAATTGGGCGCGCGTTCATTATCCCAAAATCGATTACGAGAACGCTTATTACTATGCGGCGCCGAAAAACACGCCGCTGAAGCAAAGCCTGGACGAAGTCGATCCCAAGTTGCTGGAAACTTACGCCAAGCTGGGCATTCCGCTGCATGAGCAAAAGCTGCTGTCCGGCGTGGCGGTGGATGCGGTGTTCGATTCCGTTTCGGTGGCGACGACGTTCAAGGCGAAGCTCAGCGAAGTGGGCGTGATCTTCTGCCCGATGTCGGAAGCTTTGCGCGATCATCCCGATCTGGTGCGCAAATATCTGGGCAGCGTGGTGCCGGTGACAGACAATTTCTTCGCCACGCTGAACTCGGCCGTGTTTTCCGATGGCAGCTTTGTCTATGTGCCAAAGGGCGTGCGCTGCCCGATGGAGCTTTCCACCTATTTCCGTATCAATGCCAGCGAGACGGGACAGTTCGAACGCACGCTGATCATTGCCGACGCAGGCTCCTATGTGAGCTATCTGGAAGGCTGCACCGCGCCCAAGCGCGATGAGAACCAGCTTCACGCCGCAGTGGTGGAACTGATCGCGCTGGAAGGCGCGGAGATCAAATATTCCACCGTGCAGAACTGGTATCCCGGCGACGAGAACGGGCTTGGCGGCATCTACAATTTCGTCACCAAGCGCGGCGATTGCCGCGGTGCGCGCTCCAAGATTTCGTGGACGCAGGTGGAAACCGGTTCCGCGATCACCTGGAAATATCCCAGCTGCATTTTGCGCGGCGATGACAGTGTGGGTGAATTCTATTCCATCGCCATCGCCAACAATTTCCAGCAGGCCGATACCGGCACCAAGATGATCCATCTGGGCAAGAACACACGCTCGCGGATTATCTCCAAAGGCATCAGCGCAGGCCACGCGCAGAACACCTATCGCGGATTGGTGAGCGTGCATCCGCGTGCAGAGAAGGCGCGCAACTACACGCAGTGCGATTCCCTGTTGATCGGCGGCACCTGCGGCGCACACACCGTTCCCTATATCGAAAGCCGCAACAAAACCGCGCGCATCGAGCATGAAGCGACGACCTCTAAGATCGCCGAGGACCAGCTTTTCTATTGCCGGTCCCGCGGGATTCCGCAGGAGGAAGCCGTGGCGCTGATCGTCAACGGCTTCTGCAAGGAAGTGCTGCAGCAATTACCGATGGAATTTGCAGTGGAAGCGCAGAAGCTGGTTGGAATCTCGCTCGAAGGGAGCGTGGGATGACATCTAAAACCGAAAAATCCGTGAGTCGAGAAGCCTATGCGCAAGCGATCAGAGAGATCACGCGGCCGATGCGTTGGACCTATACCGCGATGTGGATTGTCGCGTGTCTTCTTTCCGGATTCATTGGTGCGTTTGGGGGTTTGCGGGCCATTGAAATCTTGTTCGGCTGCTTCGCGGCCTATTTCGTCGTGTTGCTGCTCGTAAAATGGCTTGGTGGGATTATCTGGAGAGTAGAGAAGCCTCATGCTTGAGATCAAAGATTTGCATGTTGCCGTTGGCGGCAAGGAAATCCTCAAAGGGCTGACGCTGAATATCGGCGCGGGCGAGGTGCATGCTGTCATGGGACCGAATGGTTCGGGCAAATCCACGCTTTCCTATACGCTGGCGGGCCGCGAAGGCTATGAGGTGACGAGCGGGCGCATTCTCTATCGCGGCGAAGATCTGACCGCGATGCCGCCGGAAGAACGCGCGGCAAAGGGCATTTTCCTCGCCATGCAATATCCGGTGGAAATCCCCGGCGTCACCACGATGAATTTCCTCAAGACGGCGCTGAATGCGCAACGCCGCGCGCGCGGCGAAAGCGAATTCGATGCGATGACGATTCTGAAGCGCGTGCGCGCCGAAGCGGGCATGTTGAAGGTTTCCGAGGAAATGCTGAAGCGCCCGCTGAATGTGGGTTTTTCCGGCGGCGAGAAGAAGCGGTTGGAAATTTTGCAGATGGCGCTGTTCGGGCCGTCTCTCGCCATTCTCGATGAAACCGATTCCGGGCTGGATATCGATGCGCTGAAACTGGTGGCCGAAGGCGTGAATGCACAGCGGTCGCCCGCGCGCGCGATGCTGGTCATCACGCATTATCAGCGGCTGCTGGATTTCATCGTGCCGGACCGCGTGCATGTGCTGTCGGCGGGGCGCATCATCAAGGAAGGCGGCAAGGAATTGGCGCATGAACTTGAGGCCAGGGGTTACGAGCAAATCGTGAAGGACGCGGCATGAATGCAGCGCTTCCCTCGCTCGATCTGCGCCGCGCCGAAGCGCGCGAACGCTTCCGCGCGAAAGGCGTGCCGCACCGGCGTATCGAGGAGTGGAAATATAGCGATCTGCGCGCCTCGCTTGATGACGAGCATGTCGCACAGGAAGGTGCTGCCCAATGGCGCGTCGAGGCGCTGCCGGATGGTGTCGAATTATTCGATCTTTCAGCGGGCAATGCGCCGGATTGGGTGACGCGCAATCTGGGCGCAATCGACGGCAGCGGCGCGATGGCAGCGGCCTCATTCGTCTTTGCGAAAGGCGGCGTGGCGTTGCGGGCGACGCGCGCGGTTGAAGGCGCGGCGCGGCTGCATCTGTCTGCGGCAGGCCATACGCGCGTTCTGATTGTTCTTGAAGAGAATGCATCGCTGACGCTGATGGAAACGCAAAGCAACGATGCTGTTGAATTGCGAAACGTGGGCACAGAGATCGTGCTTGCGTCTGGTTCGAAGCTTTCGCATGCGCGACTGGCCGCGAACGCACCGAAATCCATTCAGGTTGAGACGATTGCCGTGAAGGCAGCGGCGGGCGCGAGTTATCGCGCGCACTTCGCAAATTTCGGCGCGAAGCTTTCGCGCGTGGATATGAATATCGTGCTGGAAGGCGAGAACGCCGAGGCACATCTGAGCGGCGCAACGGTTCTGGCCAATGGCCATGCGGATGTCACCACGCATATCGCGCATGCCGCAGGCAACACACGCAGCACGCAATTGTTCAAGAATGTGGCGGGCGGGCATTCGCGCGCAATCTATCAGGGCAAGATCACGGTGCGCGAAGGCGCGAACGGTTCCGACAGCCGTCAGAGCGCCAAGGGGTTGCTGCTGGGCGAACGTGCGGAAATCGATCTGAAACCGGAGCTGGAGATTTTTGCCGATGACGTGAAATGCGCCCATGGCGCAGCGATCGGCGATCTGGATGTGGATTCGCTGTTCTATCTGCGCGCGCGCGGAATTCCCGACAGCGAAGCACGCGCGCTGCTGATCCGGGCGTTTCTGGAAGATGCGGTGGCGGAAATCGAGAATGAGGAAATCCGCGCCAGCGTTTGGCGCGAGGTTGAAGGCGCTCTGGCACGGGCCAATGAGGCTGCGCCATGAACGCACCCGCGAAATTGCCGATGTTCGATGCAGCCGCAGCGCGCGCGGATTTCGAAATCCTGTCGCGCGAGGTTTATGGCAAGCCGCTGGTGTATCTGGATAGTGCTGCTTCCGCGCAGAAGCCCAGACAGGTTCTGGATGCTATGCGCGATTTCGCGACGAGCGAATATGCCAATGTGCATCGCGGGGTGCATTATCTTTCCGCCACCGCGACCGAGCGTTACGAAGCCGCGCGCGAATCTGTGCGCCGGTTTTTGAATGCGGCCCATGCCGACGAGATTGTGTTTACCAAGGGCGGCACGGAAGCGATCAATCTGGTTTCCTATTCTTTTCTCGCGCCGCGCATTCAGCCGGGCGATGAGATTGTGCTTTCGGTGATGGAGCATCACTCCAATATCGTGCCGTGGCATTTCCTGCGCGAGAGGCAAGGTGCTGTGTTGCGCTGGGTGGATGTGCGCGATGATGGCTCGCTGGATATCGAGGCGCTGGATGACGCCATCGGTGCGAAGACGAAACTGGTTGCCATCACGCATATGTCCAATGTACTGGGCACGGTGACGCCGCTGAAGGAGATTGTCGCGCGCGCGCATGCCAAGGGTGTGCCGGTGCTCGCCGATGGTTGTCAGGGTGCGGTGCATGGGCGTGTGGATGTGCGCGATCTGGATATCGATTTTTATGCGATCACCGGCCACAAGCTTTATGGGCCGACGGGAATCGGCGCGCTTTATGCCAAGCGGGCGCATCTGAAAGCGATGCGGCCCTTCAATGGCGGTGGCGAGATGATCCGTGAGGTGACGCGCGATGTCGTTACCTATGCCGATCCGCCTGCGCGGTTTGAGGCCGGAACGCCGCCGATCATCGAGAGCGTGGGACTTGCAGCGGCGCTGGATTATTTGAGCAGCATGGATCGCACCGCGATTGCCGCGCATGAGCATGATCTGCTCTCCTATGCGCGCGAGCAATTGCGCGAGTTGAATTGGGTGCGGGTGATCGGCGATGCGCCGGGCAAGGGCGCGATCCTTTCGTTTGAGGCAGACGGCATGCATGCGCATGATCTGGCGACCATTCTGGATCGCGAGGGTGTTGCGGTGCGGGCCGGGCATCATTGCGCGCAGGTTCTGATGGAACGGTTCAATGTCGCCTCCACCACGCGCGCTTCGTTTGCACTCTATAATACGCGTGAGGATGTGGATGTGTTCGTGGCGGCGCTGCACAAGGCGCGCGGGATATTGGGCTAATGCTGATGGATGATTCGCTGCGCGAGCTATATCAGGAAGTAATCCTCGATCACTCGCGCCATCCGCGCCATTTCGGGGCGCTGGCGGATGCCACGCATGTGGGCGAGGGTTTCAATCCGCTTTGCGGCGATCGCGTGAAGATTTATCTGATCCTGGGCGCTGACAATCGCATCGCGGATATCAAATTCGAGGGCAAGGGCTGCGCAATTTCGCAGGCCTCCGCCTCGCTGATGACGGACATGATCGTTGGGCGCACTGTGGAAGAAGTCGAAAAACTGATGGGCGGTTTCCTCAATCTGGTGAAAGGCGAGGATGTGCAGGGCCTTTCGCCGGACGATCGCGAGCGGCTGGAAGTGATGGGCGGGGTTTCGGCGTTTCCCATGCGCGTGAAATGCGCCACGCTTGCCTGGCATACGATGAAATCAGCGCTGGAGGGCGGCACAGCCGCCAAAACGGAATGAACGCGGAACCGGCAAAGATCGAGACATCGGCGCTTTCGCCCGAGGAGCTTGAGGATTTCACCGCCAAGCTCGTGGCGGCGATCAAGACCGTCTATGATCCGGAAATCCCGGTGGACATCTACGAACTCGGGCTTATCTATAAGGTGGATGTGTCGGACAAAAAGGACGTGGCCGTGGACATGACTTTAACGGCGCCAGGTTGCCCGGTGGCCGGTGAAATGCCCGGCATGGTGAAAACCGCGCTGGAAACGGTGGACGGCATCGGCGAAATCACCGTCAACATGACATTCGATCCGCCATGGACGCCAGACAGAATGAGCGAAGAAGCCAAACTCGAATTGAACATGTTCTGATGAGCACAGGAACCAAAGTGAGACGTGAACGGCCCAAGGCGATCCGCCTGAGCGATTCCGCTGCTGCGCGGATCAGCGAGATCATGGCGCAGTCCGATGGGCAATATGCGGGTGTGCGCGTGGGCGTCACCAATGGCGGCTGCGCGGGCATGGCCTACACGATGGATTATGCCGACGCGCCGCAGCCCTTCGAGGAAGTAGTGGAAGACAAGGGCGTGAAGGTTTTCATCGATCCCAAGGCGATCATGTTTCTGATCGGCACGGAGATGGATTTCGTTCGCGAGAAACTGGCGTCGCGGTTTGTGTTTAACAATCCGAACCAGACGGCGGCTTGTGGGTGCGGGGAGAGCGTGACGCTGAAGGCGGCGCCTACCGAGTAATTTCCGGCAGCACCCCCTCACCCTGGCCCTCTCCCCCTTAGGGGGAGAGGGGATAGTAATTATCACCACAGATGTACGCGCTGGTCCGGCGGCAGGTAGAATTTGTCTACCGGCTGCACGTCGAACGCTTCGTACCATGCGTCCACATTTCGCGTGACGCCGTCGGCGCGGTATTGCACCGGGCTGTGTGGATCGGACAGCACCTGCGAACGCAGCGCGCCGTCGCGATATTTGCCGCGCCAGATCTGGCCGAAGGAGAGGAAGAACCGCTGATCGCCGGTGAAGCCATCGAGCACCGGCGCGGGCTGTCCGTTCAGTGAGATATGATAAGCCTTCAGTGCGATGGAGATGCCCGCGAGATCGGCGATGTTCTCGCCCAACGTGAAGCTGCCGTTCACATGCAGCCCCGGCAGCGGTTCATAGGAGTTGAACTGCTTGGTGAGTGAGGCGGTGCTGGCGTCGAAATTCTTGCGGTCCTGCTCCGTCCACCAGTTTTGCAAGATGCCGTCGCCATTATATTTCGAGCCCTGATCGTCGAAGCCATGGCTGATTTCATGGCCGATCACCGCACCGATGCCGCCATAATTCACCGCATCATCCGCATTGGGATCGAAGAAGGGCGGCTGCAGGATGGCCGCCGGGAACACCACCTCGTTGAATGAGGGATTGTAATAGGCATTCACGGTGGGCGGCGTCATGCCCCATTCGCTCTTGTCCACGGGATCGTCCAGCCGCCGCAATTCGCGGTTCCATTCGAACTCGACGGAATTCTGCACATCGCCGACGAGATCGTCGCGCGAAATGGTGAGCGCGGAATAATCGCGCCACTTATCGGGATAGCCGATATGGGGCGTGAATTTGTGCAGCTTTTCGAGCGCCTTCTGCCTTGTTTCCGGCGTCATCCATGGCAGCACCTGCAAATCGGCTTCATAGGCCTTGAGCAGATTGCCGACGAGGGCTTCGGCTTTCGCCTTGGCCTCGGGGGGGAAATATTTGGCGACATAAAGCTTGCCCAGCGCTTCGCCGATATTGTCGTCCAGAAGATGTACGCCGCGCGTGGGGCGGTCGAGCTGCTGGGAATTGCCCTGAATGACGGTGCCGTAAAACGCGAAATTGGCATCGTCGAAATTTTTCGGCAGATAGGCAGCGTATGCGTGCAGGTAATGCACGGTCAGATAATCGCGCCACACGGCAACCGGCGTCTTGGCGAAAATCGTGGCGAGTTTCGGAAACGCCGATTTTTCCGCCACGATCACTTGACGCTCGCCCTTGGGCGAACTCAGCGGAATGCGCGCCTCGGCGAAATAGGCATCCCATGGGAATTGCGGCGCCAGTTTCTTGAGGTCCGAATAGGACATCGGATTGTAGATCTTGTCCTCGTCGCGGCGATCTTCATTGGGCCATTGCACCTTGGCGATTTCGGCTTCCACGGCATAGATTTTTGCCGCGCGCGCATCGGCGTTCTTCGCGCCCGCCATCGTCAGCATCTGTGCGAGATATTTCTTGTAGGCCTCGCGTGTGGTGACGATTTCCTTGTCGTCTTTCAGGTAATAGTCGCGGTTCGGCATGCCGAGGCCGGACTGGGTGAGATTGATCGAATAGGCGTTGGAATTCTTGTCGTCCACGCCGATGCCGACATTGTAGATGCTCGACGTCATCATGCGCACCGAGGCCATGGCGCGGGCGACGTCTTCCTTGGTTTTGAGATGGGCGAGCCTGTCGAGGTCTTTTTGCACGGGCGCGAGGCCGCGGGAATCGATCTGTGCCTGATCTTCGAAGGCGTCGTAGAGATCGCGCAGTTTGCGTTCTTCGGGCGAGAGCTGGTCCACTGGTTTGGCTTCGAGACCCGCCACGATTTCGCTCATGCGCTTTTCGCTCTGGATGCGCAGATTCTGGAACGATCCGGTGCTGGCGCGGTCGGCGGGAATTTGCGCGGTCTTCAGCCAATTGCCGTTCACATACATGAAGAAGTCGTCGCCCGGCTTCACGCTCGTATCCATCGCGCCGAGATCAACGCCCCATTTGCCGATTGCGGGCGGGGGTGCGGCCTGCACGACGGGCGGCGGCGGAGGAGGTGTCGGCGCCATGCAACCGGCACACATCACGCTCGCAAGCAGGAACAGGCTGCGTTTCATGGAATGCTCTCCAATCTGGATTGAACAGGCCGCGGATGGCGGCAGAGGATTGCTTTGGCAGATTGGGCCGGTTTTCAGCCGCCAGCGCAAGTCACGGCTATGCGAGTGGGTGCACCTATGTGTCCCGTGCATGCGTGAACAAAAACTAATGTTGGCGTGACGCGACGGCTATTTGCCAGTGAATTTTGCCGGTCTCTTCTGAAGGAACGCGCTGACGCCTTCGAAGAAATCGCCCGTCTTGCCCGCGCGCTGCTGCATCTGGCGTTCCAGATCGATCTGTTCTTCGTACGAATTGTGCGGGCTTGCCGAATAAAGCTGACGGATCAAGGCGTAGGATTGCGTCGGGCCATGGGAGAGCCGATGCGCCAGCTTCAGCGCTTCATCCATGAGAGCGCCGTCATCATAGACGCGATTGATGAGGCCCCATTCGAGCGCAAGTTCCGCGGGCAACTTCTCGGCCAGCATGGAAAGTTCCTTGGAGCGGGCAAGGCCGATGGTGCGTGGCAAGAGCCAGGTCGAGCCGCCATCGGGAACCAGCCCGATGCGCGCAAAGGCCTGCAGGAAATAGGCGGAGCGCGCAGCCAGCACCAGATCGCCCATCAGCGCAATGCTCATGCCCACACCTGCGGCGGCACCGTTCACCGCCGTGATGAGCGGCAATTTCAGATCGCGCAAGCGGCGCAGGAACGGGTGATAGGAAGTTTCAAGCGCCGAGCCGACGCCGCCCGGTGCTGCCTGTTCCTCGGAGACTTCGGAGAGATTGGCGCCCGAGCAGAAGCCCTTGCCTTCGCCCGTCATGATGAGCGCGCGGAAATTGTTTTGCGGGTCTTCGATGTAATCGAGCGCCATCGTCAGCCCACGGATCATTTTGGGCGCGGCCGCATTCATCACTTCGGGATGATTGAGCGTGAGCACAGCCACTTCGCCATGCGCGGTGACGTAGGCGCGTTCGAATTCTTTCCGCATTGTATTGCTCCGATAAATGATCGCCGGAGCATAGGCGTTGCGTGCGAGAGAGAAAAGCGGGGTTACGCTACGGCAGCCCGCGGCGTTTCGCTGATGACGCAATTGCGCCCGGCATTCTTCGCCGCATAAAGGCACGTATCGGCGCGGCTGATGAGATCGGCTGCGACTTCGCCCGGCGCTAATTGGGCGGCACCGATGGAAATGGTGATGGAGCCGAGAATATCGCCGGTGGATTTCTTCACCAGCCGCTTGCTCTCGACCGCGGCGCGAATCTGGTTGGCGAGCGTGATCGCCGCATCCAGCGGCGCATGGCGCACGATGACGGCGAATTCCTCGCCGCCATAGCGCGCGGCGGTATCGCGGCCCTTGAGATTTTCCGAAAGGCAATTGGCGACAAGCCGCAGCACCTGATCGCCCGTCTGGTGGCCCCAATTGTCGTTGAACGTCTTGAAATGGTCGATGTCGCACATCAGAAGCGACAGCGGTTTGCCATGCTCGCGCGCGCCTTTGACGGCATGGGCCAGTTCCAGATCGAACGCCTTGCGGTTGGCGATGCCGGTGAGCGGATCGGTGAGGCTTTCCTTGCGCACATCGTCGAGCTTGGCGCGAAGCTCGCTCACTTCATGGGAAGATTGCTGCAATTCGGTTTCGAGTTCCTTCGTGCGCGCTTCCATCGTCTTGGTTGCCGACACAAGTTCGTCCACCAGCTTGCGCACACCGGCGGGCGATTGCGCTTCGCCCAGCTCGCCGCTCGCTGCATTCAGCGTGCGGCCGTAATCCACCGTCTCGCGGCCCGCCGATTCCAATCTGTCGAGCACATTGTTCAACGTCTCGGAGATGGCGCTGCTGGCCACATCCACCGCATCCTGCATCCTCGCGGTATGGAAGAAGCGGCGGCGCAAATCCGCCAGCACCGCGGGCGTGAAGGAGCGGCGGCCTGCGATCATGTCGCCCATGATTCGCGAGACGGCGGGATTGTCGCCGGCGGCATAGGCATAAAACAGTTCGAAATTCTTAGGCGTGGGCGCAACGGAGCGTTCGGCCATCAAGCCCAACGCCGTCCTCGCCAACGCTTGCGCACGCTCGTGCCGATCCACACCGAACCCCTGGCCGGACGGTCGCCGCCATCCGTGGCCGGACCATGCCTTGGCCCCCCGTAATAAACGGTTAAACGGGATTGCTGCGGGGCCGCAGGACTGCTTTATTTGACAAAACGTCAGCAAGGAGACGGCGATGAGCGTGGCCGAAGCAAGACCCACCCAAATCAACGCGGCAGGGCAGGCCGAAACGCGGATGCGCGCGGTGCTGGAGCGCCAGCGTGCGGCCCATATCAAGGACGGTCCGCCCAGCGCCGAAAAGCGCATCGAATGGATCGACCGCGCCATCGGGCTCGTCATCGGCCACAAGGACGCCATCGCCGAAGCGCTGCGCGAGGATTTCGGGCATCGTTCTGTCGAAGCGACGATGCTCACCGATGTTGCGGGCTCCATCGGGCCGCTGAAACATGCCAAGTCGCATCTGAAGAAATGGATGAAGCGCGAAAATCGCGGCGTGACGCCCGCGATCCTCGGCCTGTTCGGCGCGCGTGCTTATGTGGAGCATCAGCCCAAGGGTGTGGTGGGCGTCATCAGCCCGTGGAATTTTCCGGTGAATCTCACCTTCACGCCGCTGGCTGGAATTTTCGCGGCGGGCAATCGCACCATGATCAAGCCGTCGGAATTCACGCCGCGCACATCCGAATTGATGGAGCGCATGTTCCGCTCAGCCTATGACGAAACCGAAGTCGCCGTGTTCAATGGCGGCGCGGATGTGGGTGCGGCGTTCAGCAAATTGCCGTTCGACCACTTGCTGTTCACGGGTGCCACTTCGATTGCGTATCATGTGATGCGTGCGGCGGCGGAAAACCTCGTGCCGACGACGCTAGAACTGGGCGGCAAATCGCCGGTGATCGTCAGCCGCTCGGCGGATATGGATTTGACCGCAAGGCGCGTGATGATGGGTAAGACGCTGAATGCGGGGCAAATCTGCCTTGCGCCCGATTACATCTATGTGCCGCAGGAACGCGCGGGCGAATTCGTGGCAGCGGCGCAGAAGGCCACCGCCGCGATGTATCCCACCATGAAGGACAATCCCGATTATTCCTCGGTCATCAATCAGCGCCATTACGACCGGCTGATGGGCTATGTGGACGACGCCCGCGCCAAGGGTGCGGAGATCGTGGAGATCAATCCGGCGAAAGAGAATTTCTCGCAGCAGCCCTATCACAAGATTCCGCCGACCATCGTGCTGAACCCGACCGAAGACATGAAGATCATGAAGGAAGAAATCTTCGGGCCATTGCTGCCGGTGAAAACCTACAAGGAAGTGGACGAAGCGGTGGCTTATGTGAACGCGCATGACCGCCCGCTGGGTCTTTATTATTTTGGCGCGGATTCCGCAGAGCAGGAGAAGGTCGTCACGCGCACGACATCGGGCGGCGTCACCATCAACGATGTGGTGATGCATGTGAGCATGGAAGACATTCCGTTCGGCGGCATCGGGCCGTCCGGCATGGGCGCCTATCATGGCATCGACGGATTCCGCACCTTCAGCCACGCCAAGGCCGTGTTCAAACAGGCGACGATGGACATCACCGCAATGACGCGCCCGCCCTATGGCATAAACTTCAAGCGGTTTCTGGGGATGCAGATCAAGAAGTAGCGCTGTTGTCGATGATTTCGGCGCAATAGCGCTCCAGCAGGATCGGCTTGATCATCGCGACATTGGCGGTGAAGCTCTTGTGCCAATGCTGCCAATTGTCTTCGCCCAAATCGCGGCGGGGAAAATAATTGCGCGCCTGCATGCGTTCGTAGCGCTGGTTGTCGTCCGCCACGATGAAATAAACGCGGTCGGGCGGCGTGCCGATCAGGCTGAGATAATATTCCAGTTGCTCGGGCGTCGCAGGGTCCTCGAAGATCTTGAGCAGCCCCTGGAACAATCCTTCATCGACAAGGCCGCCACCGATCAAACGCGCCTTGGCGGTCTTCGCGCCCATCGACGTGAATCGCCGCCATTTGCGCACGCTGCGCAAATGCGGATGTTCGCGCTCCTGCCGCCGGAATTCGCGGAAGATTTCGCGTGTCAGCCGCCAATGGGTGAGCGCGTAAAGCGCAAAATAGAAATGGCGCTGGCCAAGCCTGCCGACCTTGATGATGGGAACGCGGCAGCGCGCCGCGATGACAGGCGCCAGATGGGTTTTGCCCGCGCCCGGTGCGCCGACAAGCTCCACGATCATGCAGGTTTCCGGTGCAAGAGATAAAAGACGTAGCTCGTCTGATTGCTCTTGCGAAACACGGTTTCGGAATCGGCAATGATGAAGCCCAATCGGCCGAACAGCGCTTCGGTTGCTTCGGTGTTGTGGAAATTCAGCTCGGCCTTGCGGCGGCGGAAATTGGTCCAGGCTTGCCCGAGGCGCTGGGCGAATGTGCGCGGCGTCGGCCACACCCGCACGCTGACGATCAGCGTCGAGCGCGCCACACGGCTGAGTTCGGCCAGCACCGCTTCCGTGCCGGCGAAATCAATCCAGTTGACGAAGCGCACGCATAACGCGGCTTCGAAACCTTTGTCGGCCGCATCGAGACGGCGGATATCGCCTTGCGCGAGTTTGATATCGAGATTCAGTGCTGCGGCCTTGGCCTTTGCCGACGCAAGCATGTCGGGCGAGATGTCGAGGCCGGTCGGGACGAGGCCGAATTTTTTGTAGAATTCCAGAAAGCGGCCCGTGCCCACAGGTACATCGAGGATCGTGGCGCCCGCGGGCAGGGTGGCGAGGAAGCGCTCCGTGGCGGCCTGCTCCTTCGCCCATTGGGGGGCGACGGTGCGTTCCGCCTCATAGTCCGCAGCGATCCCCCCGGTATAGCGCGTGGACAATGTGTCGAATTTCATTCGTTGAACTCAGGCTCGCGTGTGGTTTTTTTGGCGCGCACCGGTTTTTCGGCCGGCTTGGGCAGATTGATCGGGCGGAGCAGAAATGCCGGCAATTGATGCGCGTCGGAAACTTTCGGCTCGGCGCGCGGGGTTTGCTGTTGTTTGGGTTGTTGCTGCGGACGAGGGGCGTGTTGCTGTCTTGGCTGCTGCGGACGCGGCGCTTGCTGTTGCTGGCGTTGCGGTTCGGCCGCTTTCGGCGCTTCCGCAGGTTTCACTTCGGCTGGCATGTGCGAACTCGCGTCGATTTTCGGCGCGTGGTCGCGGCGCGGTTTGTTGCGGTCGCGCCCACCGCGGCGGTTGCGATCCTGTCCGCGATTGTCCGCGCGGTCTTCGCGCACTTCGATGCCTTCGATTTTGCGGCTGGGGATTTTCGCCCCGCCCGTCAGCTTTTCAATCGCTTCGACGCATTTCGCATCGCGCGGACTGGCCAGCATATAGGCATGACCTGAGCGTCCCGCGCGGCCCGTGCGCCCGATGCGATGCACGTAATCATCGGCATGGAAGGGCACATCGAAATTGAAGATGTGCGACACGGCAGGAATATCGAGTCCGCGCGCTGCCACATCGCTTGCTACCAGCAGCGAAATCTCGCCGCTGCGGAAACCATCAAGCGTGCGCGTGCGTACCGACTGGTCGAGATCGCCGTGCAGCGCGGCCGCATTGAAGCCGTGCTTTTGCAGTGATTTGGCCACCACATCCACATCGCGCTTGCGATTGCAGAAGACGATGGCGTTCTTCACCTGATTGTCGGTAATGAGGCGGCGCAGTGTTTCGCGCTTGGCCCAGTCATTGTTCGGAACTTCGATGATTTCCTGCGTGATATTCGTGGCGGTGGTGGCGGGGCGCGAAACTTCCACGCGCACGGGATTGTGCAGGAATTGTTCGGTGAGGCGCTGGATTTCCGGCGGCATGGTGGCCGAATAGAAAAGTGTTTGGCGCGTGAATGGGATTTTCTTGCAGATGCTTTCCACATCCGGAATGAAGCCCATATCGAGCATGCGATCGGCTTCGTCGATCACCAGAATCTGGACCTGCGAAAGCATCAGCTTGCCGCGCTCGAAATGATCGAGCAGACGGCCCGGCGTGGCGATCAGCACATCGACGCCGCGGTCGAGCTTGCGATCCTGCTCGTCGAACGAAACGCCACCGATCAGGAGCGCCATCGAAAGCTTGTTGTATTTGCCGTAGCGCTCGAAACTTTCGGCAACCTGTGCCGCCAACTCCCGCGTCGGCTCGAGAATGAGCGAGCGCGGCATGCGCGCCTTCGCCCGTCCGCGCGCCAGAAGCTCGATCATTGGCAGAGTGAACGACGCCGTCTTGCCGGTGCCCGTCTGGGCGATGCCGATCACGTCGCGCCGCTTCAGCACATGGGGAATGCCCTGTGCCTGAATGGGGGTGGGGGTGGTGTAGCCGCTTTCGGCCACAGCCTTCAGAACCTCCGGCGCAAGGCCAAGGGATTCGAACCCATTTATTTCAGGGGGGGTGGGGGTAGAAGAAGTATCGATTACGGCTTCTTCAATGCCAGCTTCCGCGCTGGCTGTCGTCACGCTGTTCGTCATACGCTCCTGGTCGGGCGCATGATCAGCGCCCTGTCGGCCAGCCCGGATGGCGGCCGAATCTCTTATGCACTGCAACATAGGGTGGAAACGCTCGCTGTCAATGGCGGGCGGCCCTAACCTTTGACAGGGCCAGCCGAGTCGGGAGCGGAAAATGAGCGCAGGGACATTTCGCGGGGCCTTGCGGATATGGCTTCCGGCCTTGCTGGCGCTGGGATTTTGGCTCATCGCCAAATATGGGCAGGCGATGCCGGAGATTTTGCCGGCCAGCGCGCCGGCATCCGAATTCTCCGCGATGCGCGCAGATGCCGCGCTCGCCCGTATCCTCGGCCCCGAAAAACCGCACCCCGCCGCAACCGCCGAAAACGCCGCCGTGCGCGCGCGTATCCTGAAGGAATTCGCGGTACTGGGCGTGAAGGCCACGACCTATACCGGCTTCGGCTGCAACGCCGTGCGCAGCTTCGGCGTGCTGGGCTGTGGCACGGTAAACGACATCATCGCCGACGTGCGGCCGGGCGCGGGCAAGGCAATCGTGCTGATGGCGCATTACGACTCCGTGCCCGCGGGGCCGGGTGCCGCCGACGATGCATCGAGCGTCGCTACCATTCTGGAAAGCGTGCGCGCATTGAAGGCGCGCGGCGATGTGAGCCTGCATCCGATCATCGCACTCATCACCGATGGCGAGGAATATGGGTTGCTCGGTGCGGCCGCTTTTCTCGACAATGCGCAATTGCGCGCGCGCGTGGGCGCGGTCGTCAATGTGGAAGCGCGGGGCAATCGCGGGCCCAGTCTTCTTTTCCAGACCAGTCCGGGCGACGGGCGGTTGATCGATCTGTATGCCAAAAGCGTGCGCAATTATGCGACGAGTTCGCTCTATGCGGAAATCTATCGCTTCCTGCCCAACGATACCGATCTGACATTGTTCATCCGGCAGGGATTCACCTCGTTCAATTTTGCATTCGTGGAAAATGTCGCGCATTATCACACCCCGCTCGACCGGCGCGAAAATATCAGCCTCGTCACGCTGCAGCAGCATGGCGAAAATCTTCTGGGTGTGGCGGGCGCACTGGAGCAAACCGATTTTGCGGCGTTGAAAGGCGGCAACGACATCTATGCGGACGTCTTCGGGCGCGCATTGCCGCGGCTGCCGGAAAGCTGGGCGCTGCCGTTGTCGATTGCCGCGTTCCTTGTGTTGGCGCTGACTGCATTTCTCGCGCGCGGCGTTCAAGCGACATGGCGACAGCGCATCGCCGCGGCCTCGATGCCGCTGGCAGCGATTGTGGGCACTACAGTCGTCGGCTTGCTGCTGCGATCCGCTGCGCAATTGATCGGCGCCACGGGCGATCCGTCCTATGCGCATCCACTCGCTATGCGCATTTCGCTGGCGGCCGGGGTGTTCGCTGTTGTGCTTGCAGCGTCGCGCATGGCGTCGCCGCGATTGAGTGCAATATCGGTATGGCTGTGGTTTGCGGGACTGGCGGTGCTGACCGCGGCGTTCCTCCCTGGCATCAGTCCCTATTTTCTCTTTCCTTCCATCGCAGCCGCGATCCTGTTGCCATGGCGCGCGCGCGAGGGATGGAATTCGACGGCGGGGCAGGCGTTGTTGTTGGTGGCAGCTTTGCCCGCGCTTGTTTTGTGGGTGTCCATCACCGCCAATGCCGAAATGCTGATGGGCTTTTCGCTGCCGTCGCTGTTCACCGTGCCCGCGTCCTTCGCGTTGCTGGCGCTGATACCGTTGATGAATACAAAGCCACTGCCGATGCGCGGCTGGAGCATTTCGCTCGCGCTGGCATTCGGTGGCGCAATCGGCGCGGCGGTCGCGGTGGGATTGCAGCCCGCTTATAGCGAAATGGCGCCGCTGCGCTTGAACCTCGCTTATGTCGAAGATCACGACAAGGGCCGCGCGCTCTGGGCGGTGGATGCGAATGCGCCCTTGCCGCCATCGCTGCGCGCGGCTGCGAAATTCGGCAAGACCGCCGAGAAGCCTTATCCCGCCGCATGGTTGAAGGCCTATGTAGCCGATGCGGGAAAGCCGCGTTTTGCAGCACCCGCTGCGACGGTGACACAAACCGCACGAGGGAAGGGGCGCCGCGTGACGCTCGCCCTGCAAGGTTCCGCGGATGCGGCACAGATGTATCTGGTCGTGCCGAAGGCAGCGCAGCTTGAAGCAATAACCCTGAACGGCAAACATTTCGATGCGCCGCCGGAATGGAAGAAACTCGACCGCGTGATCATTGGCTGCCAAACCGGCGATTGCCGCAACGCGAACGTGATGCTCGATCTGGCGACAAAGAAGGCGGTGGAATTGATGCTGGCGGAGCGCCGCGCGGGATTGCCCGATTTCGGAAAATTCCTTGAGCGTGGGCGGCCCAAGACGGCGGTGCCGTCTCAACTGGGCGATGGGACGTATGTTCTTTCGAGCGTGAAAGTGCCGGGTTTGTAACCCTCACACATCCACTTCCTTCGCGAACTGCGCGTTTTCCTGAATGAACTGGAAGCGCAATTCCGGCTTCTTGCCCATCAGGCGTTCGACGAGATTGTCGGTGTCTTCGCGGTTCTCGTCGGCGATTTCGACGCGGATGAGGGTGCGGGCGCCGGGCTTCATGGTGGTTTCCTTCAATTGTGCGGGCATCATTTCGCCCAGGCCCTTGAAGCGGGAGACTTCCACTTTTGCGTTCGACTTGAACACGGTCTTTAGCAATTCCTCGCGATGCGCATCGTTGCGGGCATAGATTGTCTTGCTGCCTTGCACGAGGCGATAGAGCGGCGGCATCGCAAGGTGCAGATGACCGTTCGCAATCAGGCGCGGCATTTCGCGATAGAAAAAGGTGAGCAGCAGCGATGCGATATGGGCGCCGTCCACATCGGCGTCGGTCATGATGATGACGCGCTCATAGCGCAGATCCTCGTCGCGATATTTGGAGCCGGTGCCGCAGCCCAGCGCCTGCACCAGATCTGCTAGCTCCTGATTTTGCGCGAGCTTGCCGGCCGCCGCACTTGCCACGTTCAGGATCTTTCCGCGCAAGGGCAGGATGGCCTGCGTGTTGCGATCGCGCGCCTGCTTGGCGGAGCCGCCGGCGCTGTCGCCTTCCACCAGAAAAATCTCGGTGCCCGCCGCCGCATCGCGCGTGCAATCGGATAATTTTCCCGGCAGGCGCAATTTTCGCGTGGCGGATTTGCGCGAGGTTTCCTTTTCCTGCTTGCGCTTGAGGCGGTCTTCGGCCTGATCGACCACGAAGGCCAGAAGCTTGTCGGCCTCCTGCGGGCTTTCGGCCAGCCAGTGATCGAAATGATCGCGCACGACATTTTCGACGAGCTTCTGCGCGTCGGGCGTGGAAAGTTTTTCTTTTGTCTGGCCCTGGAATTCCGGCTCGCGGATAAAGACGGAGAGCACCGCGCAGCCCGCCGCCATGATGTCATCCGGCGTGATGAGCGAGGTCTTGCGATTGTTCGCGCGCTCGCCATGGCTGCGCAGCGCTTTTGCCAGCGCATTGCGCAGGCCCTGTTCATGCGTGCCGCCTTGCGGGGTGGGGATCGTGTTGCAATAGGAATGCAAAAACGGATCGGCTTCCGGCGCCCAGGCTACCGCCCATTCGACTGCGCCTTTGCCATCGCGGTTCTCCGTGCGACCGAAGAATTCGCGCTGCGTAACGGTATCGCGCCCCTCGATTTCGCTTCTCAGAAAATCCAGCAAACCGCCGGGGAATTTCAGCACGTCTTCGGCGGGCGTCGTGCTGCCTTGCTTGATGAGCGAGGGATCGCAAGCCCAGCGGATTTCCACGCCGCGGAAAAGATAGGCCTTCGAGCGCGCCATGCGATGCAATGCTGCGGGCGAGAAATGCGTGTCCTTGCCGAATATCTGCTGATCGGGTTTGAACGAAACGATGGTGCCGCGCCGGTTGACCGCGCCGAGGTCTTTCAGTTTGCCCACCGCATGGCCGCGCTCGAAGCGCATCTTGTGAGCGTGGCGGTCGCGCGCGACATCGACTTCCATCCATTCCGACAGCGCGTTCACCACCGATGCGCCCACGCCATGCAATCCGCCGGAGGTGTCATAGACCTTGCCGCCGAACTTCCCGCCCGCATGCAGCGTGGTCATGATGACTTCCAGCGCGGATTTGTTTTTGAATTTGGGATGCGGATCGACGGGAATGCCGCGGCCATTGTCGCGGATGGTCAGCACATCGCCCGGCTTAAGCTCGATCTCGATCCGGCTGGCATGGCCCGCCACCGCTTCGTCCATGGCGTTGTCGAGGATTTCGGCGGCCAGGTGATGCAGCGCGTGTTCATCTGTGCCGCCGATATACATGCCGGGGCGGCGGCGAACCGGCTCCAGCCCCTCCAGAACCTCGATATCCTTGGCGGTGTAGCCCTTGGAGCTTGGCGCGGGGGCTTCGAACAGGTCGGGTGTTTTTGCCATTTTTCTCAGTTGCGTTAAGCGGTTTTTCGAGTCGGTAAACACAAATTAACGAAACCTTCGAACTCGTGCACCGTCGATCATCTTGAAGCCATTTTCTTAACCCGCGTTGCATAGCCTGAAAGCGGGCACGAGTACCATCGGGCCATTGGGTAGCGGAATGGCGGCGCAGGCAATTACAGCATCACCCGTGACGAATGAGAACGGGCGGATGCTGCAGGCACGTCTGGAAATGGTCGTGGCTGCGCTGCCGGCAGGTGCGTGGCTCAATCCCGGCTGGGCGGTCGTTTCCATCATTCCCTTCATTGTGTTTTCGTCGCTGTTCGGCGGTGTCGCCCTGTGGCGGCTGGCGGCCGTCATTGGCGTGCATCTCATCAACAGCGTTGCTGCCATCTATCTTTACGGGCGCTATCGCCGCGATCCCTCCGATATGGAAGGCTGGTTCATCAAGCTGACGGGGTTTCAGGCCCTGATCGGCATGGGCTGGGGCTTGCTCGTCTGGCTTTTGTGGGTGAACGGCAATGCGGTGAACAATGTCGCGGTGCTCGTTCCCATTGTGGCGGTGCTGTGGGCCTATGCGGCCTCGCGCGCCATGCATATCGCGATTTATCTCGTGGGCGTAGGTACGACTGCGGTCCTGGCTCTGATGCGCTTTTCAACGGCGCCCGGCGGCTGGCCCATGGCGGCGATCTTTATCCTGACGCTGGCCTATACGTTCCTTCTGGCGCTGGCAGCCGCGCGGCAGGTGGAAACCATGCTGCGCACACGCTTTGCCAATGACGACCTGACCCATGAATTGCGCGAGACCCGCGACGACGCGCTGAAGAAGCGCTTCGAGGCCGAGGCGGCCAATGCGTCGAAGACGACCTTCCTCGCCAATATGAGTCACGAATTGCGCACGCCGCTGAACGCCATTCTCGGCTTCTCCGATATCATCGCCAATGAAACCTTCGGGCCGGTGGGTACCGCGCGCTACAAGGAATATGCGGGCGACATCAACGCATCGGGGACGCATCTGCTCGCCATCATCAACGACATTCTGGATATCGCGAAAATCGAATCCGGCAAGATGGAAGTGGAACCCAAACCTCTCAATCCCAAGCAGGCGATTCAGAGTGCGCTGCGCGTGCTGCTGGTGCGCGCCCGCGAGAAGGGCCAGCAAATGTCGGTGCAGATGGCCGACGATATCACCGATGCTTTCGCCGACGAGCGCGCGTTCAAGCAGATCGTCATCAATCTCGGGACCAATGCGGTGAAGTTCACGCAGTCCGGCGGCAGAATCGTGATCTCCGGACGGCGCACCGCGGAAGGTGGCTTCGAATTGTGTGTGTCCGATAATGGGCCAGGCATCTCGCCCACGCTGCTCGACCGGATCTTCACGCCGTTCAATCAGATCGACAATCGCTACAACCGTCAGGAAGGCGGCACGGGCCTTGGTCTTTCGCTGGTGCGCGGGCTCGCGGAGCTGCATGGCGGCCGCGCCTGGATCGAAACGGAAATTGGCGCAGGCGTAAAGGCTTATGTCTATTTCCCGCCGGGAAAGGCCGTTTCGGCGCCGATGCGCAATATTCGTGCAACGGCGTAGCGTTGCAACTCTAAGCAATTATTAAAAGTCTATCCTTTAGCATTCGCGCGGCCGAAGAAGTCTGGCCGGGGCAACGGGGAAAAAACGCTGTGGGTTATGAGCAGCGGTTGCGGATGCAGAGAAGTGCGGATGCGCGCGTTCTGAAGTCGCAACTCGATCTCATCGCGGAAGTGGTGCATTCGGCGCGTTTCATGGCGCCGCTCTGGGCATTGTGCGCGGCGTGGCTTGCTTCCAGCGACGGCATTTTCGGACGCACGCCATTGCGCATCGCGCTGCTTCTGCCGGCCGCGATTGCAATCGCCACATTCACCGCATCGCGCATCGCCAGAACCTATCAGCAAGATGTCGCTGCCAACCCAAGCTATGAACGCGTGCGTCCGTGGTTCGCGCGCTTCGTCGGTATGCAGATCGTCATCAGCACGCTGTGGGGCATCATGCCTTGGTTGTTGTGGGACAATGGCAATGCGCTGAACCATGTCTTTCTCGCGCTGGCGGTGGTTTCGGTCCTGGCTTGGTTCGTCGTAAGCCGGGCCAATCATCTGGACATGTTTCTCGCCAGTATCGTTCCGCTGGTGGCGCTGGCGGATATTCGCTGTCTGTTGGGCGGCACGATGCTCGGTGCGGGTATTGCCATCGCGCTGACGCTTTATGCGATGCAGCTTTTCTATGATGGGCGCAGGCTGACCTTGCGGCTCGACGAGGATGCGCGGCTGCGTTTCGAAGTGGAAGACCTTGCCCGCGAACTGGAAGAGGCGCGCGACGAAGCCCTGCGCAAGCGCTTCGAGGCGGAAACGGCGAACGCGTCCAAGACCGCCTTCCTCGCCAATATGAGCCACGAATTGCGCACGCCGCTGAACGCCATTCTCGGATTCTCCGAAATCATCGCCAAAGAATGTTTCGGCGTGATCCAGATTCCGCGCTACACCGAATATGCGAGCGACATCCATTCATCGGGGGCGCATCTTCTAAGCCTCATCAACGATCTGCTCGATGTCGCCAAGATCGAGGCGGGGCGCATGGATATCCAGCCCGAGATTCTGGATGTGCGTCACACGCTGGAAACCGCGCTGAAGCTCGTCGCCGCCAAGGCGCGCGAGCGCCATCAGGAACTCATCATCGAAGTGGATCACAACGCGCCGCCGCTCTATGCCGATGAGCGCGCGTTGAAGCAGATTCTGATCAATCTCGTTTCAAACGCCGTGAAGTTCACGCCGGAAGGTGGCAAGATTCATGTGGTGGCGGGAGCAGCACCCTCGGGCGATTTTCAGATCGAGGTCGCCGACAACGGCCCCGGCATCCCGCGTGACAAGCTCGACAAGATCTTCACGCCCTTCAATCAGGTGGACAATCGTTATGACCGGCAAGGCGGCGGCACGGGCCTCGGCCTTGCGCTGGTGCGCGGCCTGACGGAACTTCATGGCGGGCGCGCCTGGATCGAAAGCGAAAAAGGGCAGGGCTGCCGCGCATTTGTAGTGTTGCCGATCGAAGCGCTGACCGTACGCGAAACGGGCGTGCTTGAAGTAGCCGCGGCTTAAGCGGTTTTCAGTTTGCAGCGGCCTTCGGTATCCGAAACATTGTCGGCGCTGCGGCGGATGGGAAAATCGAAATCCGATTTGACGTGATCCCACCAGAACCGGAAATAGGACCGGTTGTTGGCGATGTTGAACGTCTCGGGCGCAGTCTTCTTCAGCTTCGGCAGATTCATCCACGACACATTCGGGAATGTGTGGTGCTCGTAATGATAGCCGGTGTTGAAGAGGAACATGTTGCCCCACCAATAGGTGGAGCGCGTGGGATGTTCCTTGTCGTCGCCGGGATGTTCAGAGAGATATTGGCCGATGCTGGTGACGCCGCTGCGGCCCGCGAATAGCGACAGGCACCACACGTGATAAAGCCAGCCGAGAAATCCGAAGGCGACGAAAATGAAGATATGGATGCCGAGCGAGAACAAGGCAAACAGCCTGCGCTCGCCGATGCTGGGCTTGGTCGCGCCATTGTCGCGCGCGGTGTCGGCTTTTGCGAGGCCGGTTTTGCCGGCGAGATAGCGCGGCATCACAAGCTGTTCCGTCAAAAAACCGTAAGGCAGAAGGTGCACGAACAGCTGGCCTATGGTGAGCCAGCGCTGGCGGCGCGGATTTTCGCTGCGATAGGCGCGGCGCGCGAGCACGCGGCACATATCCTCATGTTCGTAATCGCCGTCATATTCGCCCAGATGCGGGTGATGGCTGGTGATGTGATTGTGCTGATAGGTGAGCTGGCGCGAAAACGAAGTGATGACCGCTTCCACGACCAGATCGAACGCGAGCTTGCCGCGCCGGTCGCGGAAGATGAGGCGATGGGCGCTCTCATGCACGAGTGCCGATGCCGAATGATAGACGAACTGCCCAAAGCACAGCGCCACGATGAACACGACCAGCGCATTCGTCTGCGCCACGAAATAGATCGTGGTCCAGTGAATGCCGAGCAGACCCACGGCCGCAATCCCCGTGCGCCAGTCAGGACCTGCGAGCTTCAGCACTTCGGGATGCCGTTCGACGACGCGCTTGCGCACCTCATTGTGCCGCCGCGCCTGTTCCGAAATGCCGTGTACGCGCAAAGGCGCGCTCACAGGCTCTGCCAAAATCTTGTCCGCTGCTGCACTCACACTGCACCTATGCCTGAAGACCGCACTTTGGCGGCCCCGTCCATTAACCCATTATTTACCTTATACCAATGGGCACCCGCTAAACATCCGGGGAAGGCGGCATAGCCTTATGCGTGAAAAGGGGGGCGCTGGGTGGGGCTTATCCCGCAAAGCGCCCAAAGAAAAAGGGGGTCGGCTTTCGCCGATCCCCCTGATTCTGTTCGATTTCCCGTGAAATCAGACCGAGTAGTACATCTTGAACTCGACCGGATGGGGGGTGTGCTCGAAGGCATAAACCTCGTTCATCTTCAGCTCGATATAGCTGTCGATGAAGTCATCGCTGAACACGCCGCCCTTCTTGAGGAAGCCGCGGTCGGCATCGAGATTTTCCAAAGCCTGACGCAAGCTGCCGCAAACCTGCGGCACTTCCTTGAGCTCTTCCGGCGGGAGCGCGTAGAGGTCCTTGTCCATCGGATCGCCGGGATGGATCTTGTTTTCGATGCCGTCGAGGCCCGCCATCAGCATGGACGCGTAGGCCAGATACGGGTTCGCGCCGGGATCGGGGAAGCGCACTTCCACGCGCTTGCCATTCGGCGAAGCGGAGAACGGAATGCGGCACGACGCTGAACGGTTGCGCGACGAATAGGCGAGCAGCACCGGCGCTTCAAAGCCGGGAATGAGCCGCTTGTAGGAATTCGTCAGCGGGTTGGTGAAGGCATTCAGCGCCTTGGCGTGCTTGATGATGCCGCCGATGTAGAACAGGCACGTATCGGACAGATCCGCATAACCCGATCCGGCGAACATGGGCTTGCCACCCTTCCAGATCGACTGGTGCACATGCATGCCCGAACCATTGTCGCCGTAAATCGGCTTCGGCATGAACGTCGCCGATTTGCCGTAAGCCGCAGCCACCTGATGGATCACGTATTTATAAATCTGCATGTTGTCGCCGCACTTGGTCAGCGTGTTGAACCGGAAACCCAGTTCGTGCTGCGCGGTTGCGACTTCGTGGTGATGCTTTTCCGGCTTGATGCCCATGTCGCCCATGATGGCGAGCATTTCGCTGCGGATGTCTTGCGCGCTATCCACCGGCGGAACGGGGAAGTAGCCGCCTTTCACGCCGGGGCGATGGCCGAGATTGCCGGCTTCATATTCCGTGCCGGTGTTGTAGGCGCCTTCCATCGCATCGACGTAATAGAAGCCTTTGTTCATGCCGACATCGAAGCGCACATCGTCGAAGATGAAGAATTCGGCTTCCGGACCGAAATAGGCGGTGTCGCCCACGCCGGCAGACGCCATGTATTTCTCGGCGGCCTTGGCGATGGAGCGCGGGCAGCGGCCATAGCGCTGGCCGGTTGTCGGCTCCACGACATCGCAGGTCAGCGTCAGCGTCGTCTGCGCGAAGAAGGGATCGATCACGGCGGTGTCGAGATCGGGCACCAGCGTCATGTCGGATTCATTGATCGCTTTCCAGCCGGCGATGGACGAGCCGTCGAACATCGTGCCGTTGGTGAGGAAATCCTCATCCACCAGCGACAGGTCGAACGTCACATGCTGCCACTTGCCGCGAGGGTCGGTGAAACGGAGATCGACGAATTTGATCTCCTTGTCCTTGATGAGTTTCAGGATGGCGTTTGGATTGGACATGGCGTCTGGTCTTTCCCCTTCAGGTGGCTGGTGGATCAGATCGCGTCCGCGCCGGTTTCGCCGGTGCGGATGCGGATAACTTCTTCGACATTGAGGATGAATATCTTGCCGTCGCCGATGCGACCCGTGCGCGCGGCCTTCTGAATTGCGTCGACCGCGGCTTCCACCCGGTCGGTGGGAACCACGATCTCGATCTTCACCTTCGGCAGGAAATCCACGACATATTCGGCGCCGCGGTAAAGCTCGGTATGGCCCTTCTGGCGGCCGAAGCCCTTGGCCTCGGTCACGGTGATGCCCTGGACGCCCACTTCCTGCAGGGCTTCCTTCACTTCATCCAGTTTGAACGGTTTGATGATGGCTTCGATTTTCTTCATTTGCGCTCCTTGGGCGGAACCCGGACGGTCTCCCCCGTTAACGAATTAGCAGGGCTCGTGCCAGTTGCGTCGGCGATATCCACAAGTGTTTTCAATGGCTTGTAAATCAGACCCGTGAGGGCGGGGGATGGTTGCACAAATTTCGATCATTCAGCCCAATTTATAGGCGCCTGTGACCTCACTGAATTCTTGTCAGTTTGCGCGCCGCGTTGCAAAGGTGCGGGAAGAAAGTAAGAGCGCCCGATGACCCCCTTCAACCCCGTTTTCGCCAATCTGCCCACGACCATCTTCACGGTGATGAGCGCGCTCGCCACCGAACATGGCGCCATCAATCTGGGGCAGGGCTTCCCGGACGAGGACGGCCCGCTAGCGATCAGGCAAGCCGCGGCCAAGGCGCTGCTCGAAGGCCCGAACCAATATCCGCCGACACGCGGGCGCGTGGAACTGCGCCGCGCCATCGCGAACCATGCGCGCAGATTCTACGAGTTGGAATTCAATCCCGACACCGAAGTGCTAGTGACATCCGGCGCCACCGAAGCGCTCACCGCCTGCATCATGGGATTGGTGGGGCCCGGCGACGAGATCGTGCTGATCGAGCCGGCCTATGATTGCTATCGCCCCATTGCGGAAGCCGCGGGCGCAATTGTGCGAACCGTGCAGCTTGCGCCGCCTGCATGGCGATTGACGGAAGAAGCGCTTGCGGCGGCGATGAGCGCAAAGACTTGCGCCATCCTCATCAACACGCCGCTCAATCCGATTGGCCGCGTGTTCGACCGCGGCGAATTGGAAATTCTCGCGCGCGCCGCACAGCGTTCGAACGCCATTGTGATCTGCGACGAAGTCTATGAGCATCTCGTTTTCGACAAGCGCCCCTTCGCGCCGCTGATGACTTTTCCCGGCATGCGCGAGCGCTGCGTGCGCGTGGGCTCGGCAGGGAAGATGTTTTCGCTTACCGGCTGGAAGATCGGTTGGGTGACGGGTGCGGCAACGCTGATCGACGTGATCGCCAAGGCGCATCAATTTCTCACCTTCACCACGCCGCCGGGATTGCAGCTTGGTGTGGCCTATGGGCTGGAAAACGAAACGCAATTCACGCTCGATCTGACGCGCGCATTGCAGGCCAACCGCGATCTCTTGGCCGATGGCCTGCGCCGCATCGGTTTCAATGTATTGCCCTGCGAGGGCACCTACTTCCTCACCGCCGATATTTCGGCGCTGACCAACGAACCCGATGCCGAATTCTGCAAGCGCCTCGTGCGCGAGGCGGGCGTGGCGCTGATCCCGATCAGTTTCTTCTACGCCGGCGGTAAGCCCGATCATCTCGTGCGCTTTGCATTCTGCAAAAAGCGCGCAGTGATCGAGGAGGCGCTGGTGAGGTTGGAGAAATATTTCAAATAACTCCCTCGCCCCCGCGTAGCGGGGGAGAGGGCTGGGGTGAGGGGGTGTCGAAAGCGGGGCGCGCTGATAGACCCCCTCACCCTTGCCCTCTCCCCCAGTGGGGGAGAGGGAATAGAAGTAGGAGTAGTCGTGAGTAACATCAATCCCAGAACGCCCGTGTTGGTGGGCGCAGCGCAATTCACACAGCGCACAGCGCGCGAAGGGCGGATTGCCGACGGCCTCAATCCCATCGCGATGCTGGCGAAGGCTTCACGCGATGCACTGGCCGATGCTGGCGCGAATGCCTCTGATCTCGACACGATCTCCGTCGTGCGGTTCACCGCGGATTCTCCCGGCGATCAGGGGCGTTTGCCGCGGCGCATGTTCCGCAATCCGCCGCTATCTGTTGCCAATCACATCGGCGCAAAGCCGCGCCGCACGATCTACACCGCAACGGGCGGCAACACGCCGCAATGGCTGGTGAACCGCACGGCGGAAGATATTGCGCGTGGCGAATGCGATGCGGCGCTGCTGGTGGGCGCGGAATATATCGGCACGCTGCTGGCGGCGATGAAGAACGGCATCGATCTGGGCTGGAGCAATTTGCCTGATGTCGATAACGGCAGCGACCCTGAAGAAATCGGCGATCAGCGCGCGGGCGTTTCGCCTTATGAGCGTGCCTATGCGCTGCATTTTCCGGTGAACACCTATCCGCTGTTCGAGAACGCAATCCGCGGTCAGCGCGGCCGCACGCCCGAGGCGCATCTGAAATATCTGGGCGAATTCTTTTCGCCTTTCACGAAAGTAGCCGCAGCAAATCCTCATGCGTGGTTTCAAACCTTCCGCTCGTCCGAAGAAATCTCCACGCCGACGGACAAAAACCGCATCGTGGGATTTCCCTACACGAAATATCTCAATGCGGTGATTGAAGTGGATATGGCCGCGGCCGTCGTGATGATGAGCGTGGAAAAAGCGCAGGCACTCGGCATTCCGCAATCGAAATGGGTTTTCCTGCATGGCTGCGGCGACGCGAACGACATTTGGAATGTGACGGAGCGCGCGGATTTCCATTCCTCGCCCGCTATTCGCACCATGGGAGAGAAAGCGTTCGCGATGGCCGATATCGGCGCGGACGATCTGTCCTTCATTGATCTCTATTCCTGTTTTCCGTCGGCGGTCGAAATCGGCTGTCAGGAATTGGGAATCTCGGAGACTGATCCGCGCGGGTTCACGATTACCGGCGGCTTGCCTTATTTTGGCGGGCCGGGGAACAATTATGTGATGCATTCCATTGTCACGATGATGGAAAAGTTGCGCGCCAATCCAGCCAAATTCGGACTCTGCACCGGCAATGGCTGGTATGTGACGAAACATTCGGCGGGAATTTATTCGACGAAGCCGGTGGACGGAAAATGGGAGCGCGAAGATCCGAAAAATTATCAGCGCGACATCGACGCGATGGCGCATGTGAAGATCGCTGAAAAACCACAAGGTGCTGCGACCGTGGAAACCTACACGGTGGCGAGCGACCGCAAGGGCAGGCGTTTCGGAATCATTGTCGGGCGTTTGAACGATGGCAGCCGGTTTCTCGCCAACACGCCGAATGACGAAGCCACGCTGGAGCAGATGATGAAGGAAGAAATTCTGGGACGCGCCGGCACCGTCGCGCCGGGCGATCACACCAATCTTTTCCGGTTCGCCTGATGGCGCGGCTTTATATGGTGCGCCATGGGCGCGCGGCGGCAAGCTTCGGCGAATCCATGGACCCCGGCCTCGATGAACTCGGCCGCGAGCAGGCGCGCGTGACGGCGAAGCGGCTGGAAAGTTTCGGACCGCTGCCGATTATTTCCAGTCCGCTGAAGCGTGCGCAGGAAACCGCCGCACCGCTGTCGCAATTGTGGAAGCGCGAGCCGGTGATCGAGGAGGCAGTGGCAGAAATCCCTTCCACCACGCACAGCCTCGCCGAGCGGGCGCAATGGTTGCGCGGCTTCATGAGCGGTTCGTGGCGCGATGCCTCGATCGAGCTTGCGCAGTGGCGGGAGAATGCGGTCGCGGCGCTGGTGGCATTGCCCGGTGATGCGGTGATCTTCTCCCATTTCATCGCCATCAATGTGGCGGCGGGCGCGGCGCTCGGTGACGACCGCGTGGTGGTATTCTCGCCGGACAATTGCTCGGTGACGATATTCGAGTCCGAAGGCGGGCGCCTCAGCCTCATCGAACAGGGCCACGAAGCACAGACCAAGGTGAATTGAGCCGTCACCGGGAATGACAGGAAGTGTTCGGCGCTCTATGCTTCGTACATGAGTAGTGAAATCCTCACCAATTCTGAAATGTATGCCTCCGACCGCTTCGCCGAGAAGCATGGCGTGTCCGAATCCATGTTGATGGAGAATGCGGGGCGCGCGGTCGCCGATGCGGTGATGGCGCGCTATGGCGAGCCATGCAACGTCGCAGTGCTGTGCGGGCCGGGGAATAATGGCGGCGACGGCTTCGTCGCCGCGCGCCATCTCAAACAGCGGGGCTATGGCGTGACGCTGGCGCTGCTGGGTGCCAGTGAAGTCCCGGAAAAGGTGAGGCGCTGGGACGATCCGGTCGCGACGCTTTCGGTTGCGGCATTCGAGGATGCGGATGTTGTTATCGATGCGCTATTTGGCGCGGGCATCTCGCGTCCGCTGGTGGGCGTTGCGAGACAGGTCGTGCTGGCGCTGAATGAATCCGGTTTGCCGGTGTTCGCCGTGGATGTGCCAAGCGGATTGGACGGCAATCTGGCGCGCGCCGCCGATGGCGTGTGCGTGCAGGCCGATGTCACGGTTACATTCTTCCGCAAGAAGCCGGGGCATGTGCTGATGCCGGGGCGATTGCTTTGCGGCGAGGTGGTGGTGGCCGATATCGGCACGCCGACTGGCGTGTTCGAAATCATTCATCCGAAGATTTTCGAGAATGGGCCAGCCTTGTGGGGCGACGAATATCCCTGGCCGCAACCGCTCGCGCACAAATATGCGCGCGGGCACTGCGTGTGCGTCAGCGGGCCCGCGCACGCCACGGGTGCGGCCCGTCTTGCCGCGCGCGGTGCGTTGCGCATCGGGGCGGGACTTGTAAGCGTCGCAAGTCCGCTTGATGCGGTGATCGTGAATGCGTCCGCGCACACCGCGATCATGGTCAAGCCATTCGACGGTGCGACGGAACTTTCGCTTCTGTTAGACGACAAGCGGCTGAACGCCGTCGTCGTCGGGCCCGGTTGCGGCGTCAATTCCGCGACGAAGGAGATGGTTGCCGCGGTACTGGCGAGCGGCGCGAAGACCGTGCTCGATGCCGATGCCCTCACGTCTTTTGCGGACGATCCGTCTGCGCTGTTTCACCGGCTGGGCACCGGCAATGTTCTCACGCCGCATGAAGGCGAATTCGAACGCATCTTTCCCGGTTTGCTGAAACAATCTCCGACCCGCATCGAGGCCGCGCGCGAAGCCGCCGCGATTGCCGGTTGCACTGTGCTGCTCAAAGGTCCGGACACGGTGATCGCGTCGCGCGACGGGCGCGTGATCGTCAACACCAATGCGCCGCCCACGCTCGCCACCGCAGGCGCAGGCGATGTGCTCGCCGGTATGATCGGCGGGCTGCTGGCGCAGGGAATGGATTCTTATAAAGCAGCCGCCGCGGCAGCGTGGCTGCATGGTGAGGCAGCGAACATGTTCGGCGTGGGTCTCATTTCGGAGGATCTGCCGGAGCTGCTGCCGGCGGTGCTCTCCGCGCTGAAGGACGAAATCGCATGAGCGATGTTTCCATCCGCCGCGTGGAGCAGGGGGACCTGCCCGCGCTGCTCGATATCTACAATCATTATGTCGTCCACACGCCCATCACCTTCGACATCGAACCGCGCACGCTGGCGCAGCGCCAGCAATGGCTCGATCAATTCAAGCCGACGGGCCGCTTTCAATGCTTCGTGGCGGTGCGCGGTAACACGCCGCTCGGTTGGGCGAGTTCGGTCCGGTTCAAAGACCGGGCGGCTTACGACACCTCCGTCGAATCCGGCATCTATCTGGCGCCGGACGAAACCGGGCGCGGGCTGGGGCGGCGGCTCTATGGCACGCTGCTGGAGGCGCTGGCGGGCGAAGACATCCACCGCGCTTTCGGGGGTGTTACCCAGCCCAATGAGGCGTCGTGCGGCCTGCACCTCGCCATGGGGTTCCGCCATGTCGGCACATACCGTGAAGTTGGCCGCAAATTCGGCCGCTTCTGGGATGTCGCATGGTACGAGCGGCCGGTTTCATGACACCCTAGCGGCGCGCAATCAGCCCTGTTATAGGGGCGCCCCCGGACGCGGGCGTGGCGGAATTGGTAGACGCGCTGGATTTAGGTTCCAGTGACGAAAGTCGTGGGGGTTCAAGTCCCTCCGTCCGCACCAGCCTACGCTGCGCAGCAGCGGAGGATGGTGTCTCCCGAAGCGCCTGGCGCGTAGGGAGACTGTTTGACGTCGCGCAGCTTGGGGTGGCGCGCCGACGAAGTGAACAAGGGATTAGTTGGGGATATCAATGCAGATTACCGAGACCCGCTCCGAAGGCCTGCGCCGCGAATATCGCATCGTGGTCGATGCCAAGGATCTGGACGAACGCCTGACCGGGCGCATCGAAGAGATGAAGCCGCGCATGAATTTGAAGGGCTTCAGGCCCGGCAAGGCGCCCGTCTCCCATCTCAAGAAGACGTTCGGCAAATCGATGATGAACGAGATCGTCAACGAGGCGGCGACCGCGGGCAAAGATAAAGCCATTGCCGACAATGCGTTGAAGCCCGCTTTTCCGCCGAAGGTTGAACTGGCGAGCGAACTCGAGCAGGTGATGGACGGCAAGGCCGATCTGGAATTCACGGTGACCGTGGATCTGATGCCGGAATTCGAGCTGGCGGATGTGTCCAAGCTGAAGATCGAAAAGCTCGTCGCCGATGTGACCGATGAGGAAGTCGAAGACGCCGTGCAGCGTCTTGCCGAACAGGCGCGCACCTATTCGCCGCGCGAAGCAGGCGAGGAAGCGCAAAAGGGCGATGCCGTTCTGATGGATTTTCTCGGCCGCGTGGACGGCGAAGAATTCCCCGGCGGCAAGTCGGACAATTTCAATCTGGTGCTTGGCTCCGGCCAACTCATTCCCGGCTTCGAAGATCAACTCATCGGCGCCAAGGCGGGCGATCTGCGCATTGTGAACGTGACGTTCCCCACCGCCTATCAGGAGCCGAAGCTCGCGGGCAAGGATGCCTCCTTCGATGTTACCGTGAAGGAAGTGCGCAAGCCCGACGAAGTGATGATAGACGATGAACTCGCCAAGCGCGTGGGGCTCGGTTCGCTGGGCGAACTTAAGGAGCGCATGCGCGAGCAGATGAAAAACGATTTCAATCGCGCCAGCCGCCTGCATATGAAGCGCCGTATTCTGGATGCGCTGGATGAGGCGCATTCCTTCTCGCTGCCGCCTACCATGGTGGAAGGCGAGTTCAATGCCATCTGGCGCGCCGTGGAAGCCGAGCTTCAGCGCGAAGGTAAGACCGCCGAAGACGAAGGCAAGAGCGAAGAAGAACTGAAAAAGGAATATCACGATATCGCCGAGCGCCGCGTGCGGCTCGGGCTGGTGCTGGCCCGTATCGGCGAGCAGAACGGCATTCAGGTGGCGCCCGATGAAATTCAGCGCGCCGTGGCACTGCGCGCGCGCCAGTTCCCCGGGCAGGAACAGCAGGTGTTCGACTATTACGCCCAGAACGCGCAAGCCATGGCCGAAATCCGCGCGCCGATCTTTGAAGACAAGGTGGTCGATTTCATCGCCGAACTCGCCGAAGTGAACGAGCGCAAGGTCGACCGCGAAACGCTATTCCTCGATCCGGACGAAGCGGCGGCGCGGCTCGAAGGCGAATAGTTCCTGCGCATTGCTTGTCAAATGTAAATTGACATTTTACAAATAGTGGATTATGTATGATCCGCAGCTTTCGCCATAAGGGCTTGAAGCATCTTTTCGAGGATGAAGATTCCTCGAAACTGCGGCAGGATTTGGTAGCGAAAATCCGCATCGTGCTGACCGCGATCGATCGGGCCAGAATCGTGACCGATCTCAATCAGCCAGCCTTCCGGCTTCATATGTTGCGAGGTGATCTGGAAGGATTTTGGGCCATAACGGTGCGGGCGAACTGGCGGATCATATTCCGATTTTCCGGCTCCGATGCATTCGATGTGGATTTGGTGGACTATCACTGAGTGGAGGATCACATGCCCATGAAAAATCCTGCCCATCCCGGTGCGCTGGTTGCAGGTAACATCGAGGCGCTCAATCTTACGGTTGCCGAGGCCGCGAGCGGTCTTGGTGTCACACGCCAGCAGCTTTACAACATCATCAACGGCAAAAGCGCAGTCAGCGCCGAAATGGCTGTGCGGTTCGAAAAGGCATTTGGGGGCAGCGCCGATTTCTGGCTTGATTTGCAGACCGGTTACGACCTTGTCCAAATCCGGCGTAGAGACAAAAAGATCAAGGTGAAGCGTCTGGCCCCGAAAACGCTGCTGGCTGCCGAATAACCCTTCGCTTTGGATGGTCCGCCTTGACGCGGGACATGCAGGTTCGGCGTCCTATATTGTAATTGACAGGTAACCGCCGGGCCCTACGCTCGATTCCGGCGAATCGAAAGGCTATACGGGACCCATGAAGGACCCGCGCGACGTTTACATGAACACGCTGGTGCCGATGGTGGTCGAACAGACCGCCCGCGGCGAGCGCGCCTATGACATCTATTCCCGCCTGCTCAAGGAGCGCATCATCTTCATCACCGGTGTGGTGGAAGATTATGGCGCCAGCCTGATCACGGCGCAGTTGCTCTTTCTGGAGGCAGAAAACCCCAAGAAAGAGATCGCCATGTACATCAACTCGCCCGGCGGGGTGGTGACGGCCGGAATGGCGATCTACGACACAATGCAATACATTCGCCCCAAGATTCAGACATTATGTGTCGGACAGGCGGCGAGCGCCGCCTCCCTGCTGCTCTGCGCGGGGAACAAGGGCGAGCGGTTCACCCTGCCCAATTCCCGCATCCTGGTTCACCAGCCCTCGGCCTCCTATTATGGGCAAGCGGCGGACATCGCCCGCCATGCTCAGGAGATCGTGAAGCTGAAGCGGCGGCTGAATGAGATATATGCCAAGCACACGGGCCAAACCGTCGAGGCAGTTGAAAAGGCGCTGGACCGGGATACTTATATGACTGCCGAGGAGGCGAAGGCCTTCGGACTGGTGGATCAGGTACTGGCGCGGCGTCCCGAATTGACCGATACGGTCTGATACGCAAGCAGGTTTGGCACGAAAATTGGCGGAAAAGAGCCAAATTAAACAATTCTTGATCCAGCCGCGGCTATCGTGGTCGAATGCCATTGACGACCGGCCTGATTTGGCTGGCGCGGTTCGTGCAAAGGTCGAGAGCGTCAAGGCGCGGGTAACGGAATTTTCAAGGCGGGCGTGTCCCGGGAGTGCTCATGAGTAAATCGAGCGGCGGCGAATCCAAGAATACGCTCTATTGCTCCTTTTGCGGCAAAAGCCAGCACGAGGTGCGCAAGCTCATTGCCGGCCCCACCGTGTTCATCTGCGATGAATGCGTCGAACTCTGCATGGAAATCATCCGGGAGGAGAACAAGACCTCCTTCATGAAGTCGCGCGATGGCGTGCCTTCGCCGGGCGAGATCTTCAAGGTTCTGGACGATTACGTCGTCGGCCAGCAGCACGCCAAGAAGGTACTCTCGGTCGCCGTCCACAATCACTACAAGCGCATCAACGCCACCGGCAAGAACGGCGACGTCGAACTCGCGAAATCCAACATCATGCTGATCGGCCCCACGGGCTGCGGCAAGACATTGCTGGCGCAGACACTGGCGCGCATCCTCGATGTGCCGTTCACGATGGCGGACGCCACCACGCTGACTGAAGCCGGTTATGTCGGCGAAGATGTCGAGAACATCATCCTCAAGCTGCTGCAGTCTGCCGATTACAATGTCGAGCGCGCACAGCGCGGCATCGTCTATATCGACGAGGTCGACAAGATTTCGCGCAAATCCGACAACCCGTCCATCACGCGCGACGTGTCGGGCGAGGGCGTGCAGCAGGCGCTGCTGAAAATCATGGAAGGCACCATAGCATCGGTGCCTCCGCAGGGTGGCCGCAAACATCCCCAGCAGGAATTCCTGCAGGTCGACACCACGAACATTCTCTTCATCTGCGGCGGCGCCTTTGCGGGGCTGGAGCGGATCATCTCCTCGCGCACGCATGGTTCCTCGATGGGCTTCGGCGCCAATGTGCGCAGCCCCGACGAGCGCGGCACGGGCGAAGTGTTGCGCGAAGTGGAGCCGGAAGATTTGCTGAAATTCGGGCTCATCCCCGAATTCATCGGGCGTCTGCCGATCCTCGCAACGCTGGGCGATCTCTCCGAACCCGCGCTGATCGAAATTCTCACGCGCCCGAAAAATGCGCTTGCCAAGCAATATCAGCGCATGTTCGAGATGGAAGGCGTCAAGCTGCGCTTCCAGGAAGAGGCGCTGCATTCCATCGCCAAGAAGGCGATCCTGAGGCGCACCGGCGCGCGCGGTCTACGCTCCATTATGGAAGCGTTCCTGCTCGAAACCATGTTTGAGCTGCCCACGCTCAATGGCGTGCAGGAAGTGGTGGTAACGGCCGATGTGGTCGAGGGCCGGTCGCGCCCGCTCTACACCTATTCCGACAAGGCCGAAGCGCAAAAAAGCGCGTCCTGACGTCTCTTCAGCGAGAATATCCTGAACGGCTGTTCATCCTGCTGCCGGTTCCGCGGCAGAAATCCGTGGACAGGACCTGTCTATCTTGAAACCTTCCCCCCGGGGGCCCACGTTATCATTCAGAGTCGGCCCAGAAGGGCGACTTAAATCAAGGTTCTGTCCGCCCATTTCGGGGTACAATGCCTTTAACACCGCCGGGGATCCCCGGCCAGGAGAACAAAAATGCCAGATAATGAGGTGGTGACCGCCCCCCAAGGCGAAACTGGCGGCCAGATGGCGCCCGTATTGCCTTTGCGCGATATCGTCGTATTTCCCCACATGATCGTTCCGCTCTTTGTCGGCCGCGAGAAATCCGTACGTGCGCTCGAAGAGGTGATGAACGAAGAAAAACAGATTTTGCTGCTGACGCAGAAGAACGCAGCCGATGACGATCCAACCGCCGATGGCCTTCACACCATCGGCACGCTGGCGACCGTGCTGCAATTGCTGAAGCTGCCGGACCAGACCGTGCGCGTGCTTGTCGAAGGCAAGTCCCGCGCGCGCGTGACGGGCTTTGTGCCGCGCACCGATTTCTTCCAGGCGACCATCGAGAAGATTCCCGATGCCGGTGGCGATGCGCGCGAGACCGAAGCGCTGATGCGCACGGTGAAGGCGAATTTCGAGCAATACATCAAGCTCAACAAGAAAGTGCCGGCCGAAACGCTGGCCTCGGTCGCACAGATCGAGGATCCCGCGAAACTCGGCGACACGGTTGCGGCGCATCTGTCGGTGAAAATCTCCGATCGCCAGAACCTGCTCGAAACGCTGAACACGGTCGAGCGGCTCGAGAAAGTGCTCTCGCTGATCGAAGGTGAAATCGGCGTGCTGCAGGTGGAGCGCAAAATCCGCAGCCGCGTGAAACGCCAGATGGAGAAGACGCAGCGCGAGTATTATCTGAATGAGCAGTTGAAGGCCATTCAGAAGGAGCTCGGCGAAGGCGAAGAAGGCCGCGACGAGCTGAACGAAGTCGAAGAGCGCATCCGCAAGACCAAACTCTCCAAGGAAGCGCGCGAGAAGGCCAATGGCGAGGTGAAGAAGCTGCGGCAGATGTCGCCGATGTCCGCGGAAGCCACCGTCGTGCGCAATTATCTCGACTGGCTGCTGTCGCTGCCCTGGGGCAAGAAGTCCAAGGTCAAGAAAGACATCAAGCTCGCCGAAGATATTTTGCACGAGGACCATTACGGCCTCGACAAGGTGAAGGAACGCATCCTCGAATATCTGGCCGTGCAGCAACGCGCCGGAAAGATGAAGGGACCGATCCTGTGCCTCGTCGGCCCGCCCGGCGTCGGCAAAACCTCGCTCGGCAAATCCATCGCGAAAGCGACGGGCCGCGAATTCGTGCGCATGAGCCTTGGCGGCGTGCGTGACGAAGCGGAAATCCGCGGCCACCGGCGCACCTATATCGGTTCGATGCCCGGCAAGATCGTGCAATCGATGAAGAAGGCCAAAACATCCAATCCGCTCTTCCTGCTCGACGAGATCGACAAGCTGGGCGCGGACTGGCGCGGCGATCCGTCGTCGGCGCTGCTGGAGGTGCTGGACCCGGAGCAGAACTCGACCTTCAACGATCATTATCTGGAAGTCGATTTCGATCTTTCGGATGTGATGTTCATCACCACGGCCAACACGCTGCGGATGCCGCAACCGCTGATGGACCGCATGGAGATCATCCGCATCCCCGGCTACACCGAGGATGAGAAGGTGGAGATCGCACGGCGCCATCTGATCGACAAGGAGATCAAGGCGCACGGATTGAAGCCGGAAGAATGGAAGGTCAATGACGACGCGTTGCGCGATCTGATCCGCTACTACACGCGCGAAGCTGGCGTGCGCAATCTCGAACGCGAGATCGCAAACCTGACGCGCAAGGCGGTGAAGGAAATCGTCTCGGGCAAGGCGACGTCCATCGAAATCACGTCCGAGAATCTTGGCGCCTATGCCGGCGTGCGCAAATACCGCTTCGGCGAAGTGGAAGGCGAGGATCAAGTCGGCGTCGTCACCGGACTTGCGTGGACGGAAGTCGGCGGCGACACGCTGCAGATCGAATCCGTCATGCTGCCCGGCAAGGGCCGTATGCAGACCACCGGCAAGCTCGGCGATGTGATGAAGGAATCCATCGATGCGGCGCGCTCCTATGTGCGCTCCAAGGCGACGACCTTCGGCATCAAGCCGCCGATGTTCGAACAGCGCGACATCCATGTGCATGTGCCGGAAGGTGCAACGCCGAAGGATGGACCGTCTGCGGGCGTTGCGATGGCCGTGTCGATCATCTCCGTGCTCACGGGAATTCCCGTGCGCCGCGATGTGGCGATGACGGGCGAAGTGACGCTACGCGGGCGCGTGCTGCCGATTGGCGGCTTGAAGGAAAAGCTGCTGGCGGCGTTGCGCGCCGGGATCAAGACCGTTCTCATTCCAGCGGAGAATGAGAAAGATCTGGCCGAAATCCCTGACAATGTGAAATCGGGTCTGACAATCGTGCCCGTTTCCAATGTCGATGAAGTGCTGAAGGTGGCGCTGGTGCGCGTTCCGGAGCCCATCACCTGGGATGAGCCGGAAATCGTGCAGACGCCTGCCATTGCGACCCCCGACGGGGACGCCGTGGTCACGCATTGAAGGCTTGAAAGACCCAAAGGGCCCGGATCGGCGTCGATTCGGGCCCTTTTTCTGTAAAAAACCGCGGATTTCCTCGGTTTTGGGCTTGGGCCCACGCCCGCGAGGCCCTAAAGTCCCGCCACTTGGGAGCGAATCGCCCGAAAGGAGCTCGTCCTGTGAACAAGAACGATCTTATCCAGCAACTTTCCGACCGTACCGGCCTTCAGAAGAACGATGCGGCCAAAGCGGTCGATGGCGTCTTCGATCTGATCACGGACGCGCTGAAAGCAGGCACGGAAGTCCGCCTCACGGGCTTCGGTGTTTTCGTGGTGGCCACGCGCGCGGGCGGCAAAGGCCGCAATCCGCAGACCGGCGAAGAAATCACCATCAAACCGTCCAAGCAGCCGCGCTTCCGCGCCGGCAAACAGCTCAAGGATGCGCTGAATTGACTGTCGCTTTCCGCCCTCGTTGATATAAGCACGCAACAGGGGCGGTTAGCTCAGTTGGTAGAGCGCCTGCTTTACACGCAGGATGTCGGCGGTTCGAGCCCGTCACCGCCCACCATCCTACGCTGCGCGGCAGCGGAGGATGGTGAGTCTGCCGGAGCTTTAGCGTAGGCAGACTATCGGACATCTGCGCGTCCATACGCTGACGCTATGGACCGGATGGCAGGCCACCCTTCGCCTAACGCCGCCTCCATCTTCCCACGACCTTTCGCGACAAACGCGCCCTTGACGGATAGCCCGCGCACTGGCGGAGTTTGGCCATGACATTCCGGCGCGCAGTTCCGATCTCTGTACTCGCTTTGGCCCTTGCGGGATGTTCGAGCCTTTTCGGCGGCTCATCGCATCATCGCGGGTCCGCGCCCGAGGAATGGCATCCGCCGCGCACGATATTAGAAGCCTATGATGCCAATCACGACGGCACGGTCACGCGCGCGGAAATGGAAGCCGGGCTGAAGGCCGATTTCGCCAAGGCCGATACCAATCATGACGGACATCTGGACGAAGCCGAAGTGCGCGCGGTGAATCAGGCACGCTGGAGTGCCGATTCCTCTACCGCATCGCCGTTGGTGGACTGGAATCAGGACGGCGTCGTGGATTTCCACGAATTCGCCGCCACTGCGCGCTCATTGTTCGATCAGATGGACACGGATGGCGACGGCAAGCTCTCGCCGCAGGAATTGCATCCGCGCCAGCCGGAGCAGCGAGGCCCCCGTGGCAAGCGTGGAAAACGCGGCGAGGGGCCCGAAGGCGGCGGCGATCCCGACGGCGATTGAGCCGCTCAATTCCCGCTTTTGTGCGCCTTGACACCCGCAAGGGTGCGCCGTACATCGGGCGACTTTCGCGGAGGAAACCCCTCGCGAAACGCCCGCGGGGGCGTAGCTCAGTTGGTTAGAGTGACGGCCTGTCACGCCGTAGGTCGCGGGTTCGAGCCCCGTCGCTCCCGCCATTAAGTTATTGATTTCATTATGGTTGGTGTTTCCGTGGGCCAATTCTGGGCCAATTGGGGCCAATTCGAATGGGTGAGTCCCGTCGCTCCGGCCCATGTCAGCCCCGTCGAGCCGCGTTGAAAGCTGCGTTGAGTTTCGCCGCCTCGACACCCTTATCCGCCCCGTCGATCCACTTGGCGTAGTGTCGGAGAAGCATGGTGGTGTCTTTGTGGCCTAGCTGCCGCGCGACGTAGGCGAGATTCACGCCGCCCATCAGGGCCATGGTCGCGTAGCTGTGCCGGGTGTTGTAAGCGCGGCGCTGGCGTATCCCCAGCGCCTTGAGCGTGGGATAGAAGTATTCCTCCCGCTGCTTGCGATCACTCGTCCACGGCCTTCCCTCGGGATCGCAAAAGATCGGCTCGTTGGGACCGCGCATGAAGGTGTGTTTCTTCATGACGGCGAGCGCCGCTATGGCCCGGTCGTTCAGGTCCACGTCCCGCACCGTGTGCGTCTTGGTATCCTTGACCTTGTGTCGTACCAACGCATTGCTCACCTTCACCGAGCGCCTGCGCGAATCGAAGTTGCCCCAACGCAAAATGATTTCCTCGCTGGTACGCAGTCCTGTGTTGAAAGCAAATTCGTAATAGGCCCACACGACTTCGGGTGAGCGCTCCTTCATGCGGGCCACGATCAGCGCCACCTCCTCCGGCTCGAAGGGGTCAATCTCCGCGCGCTGGTGCCTGCGGTTGTGGACTTGATCGGTCGGTAATTGCATCAGGTATTTGTCGGCCTGCGCCGCCGCGAACAGCCCGCGCAGAGGGATCAGCAGATTGTTGGTGGTCTTGGCGCTTGCGGTGGCCGCTTTGGTGGCGATGGCTTTGGTAACGTCGGTGTGCTTGATTTCGTCCAAGCGCTTGCCAGCGAAAGTGGGCTTCCAAAAATTATTCAACACCGTGCGGTAGCCAGCGGCGGTGGATTTTTCGCAGGTGATCGTAGCAAGCCACGTTTTCACATAGTCGCTGAACAGCGGAATCGCCGCTTGCAGGATGGTCGCCGAGTTTGGAAAGGTGGCGGCGTAGTCGAAGACATCAAGCGCGATTCTTTGGCGTATCTGGGCCATCATGCGTTCAGCGACTTTGATGTTGCCGGGCGTGGGGGACAAGTCGAGTCTTTCGGCGCAGCGTTTGCCTTGATAGGTGAAGCGCAAGCGCAGGCAGTGCTTTCGAGCGTCTACTCCACTACCGTTTCGCCCTCGACCCATCGCGCAGCCGTTTGTGAAGCCTAAGTTCATCGCAATACCATATTTGGTTATTTTAACCAAATCGATGGCGGCCGCTCGGCTAGCGGTCAAGGTAGCCAGCGATGGTCACCTCACGCCAATTCCGTGCCGCTCGTGCTCTCCTTGGTTGGACGCAGCAGACGCTGGCGGACAAGGCGCTTGTCGCCATCAACACGGTCCGCGCGATTGAAGCTGACAGGGCCTATCCGATCCCAAGGCCTGATTCGATCATCTCTGTTCGACATGCGCTCGAACGGGCTGGCATCGTATTCCTATCGAACGGCACGATGGGTGAAGGCGTCCGGTTCGCCAAGTCACCCAAGTAATCTTTCACCGGACAAAACCTTTCTATTCACTGCGGTAGCTAAAGCGTTTCAGGTCTTGGCGGAAGTATATCCAGCGTGGCGAAGGTAGTTTCAGATGCTCGGCGTAACGACTTCAATTCACGACGCGTCCCTGTTATGTCTGGGGGCGAACTTTTTAATCAGCATCGCCGCCTCGGCGAGAGTTTGCCTCGTCCGCCCTTCCTCATCCATCAGTTCCTTCAACGAGTGGATCACGAGAACGATATATCCAGGTTGCTGCCACGCATTTTTATCCCAGCGGAGCCGCCGCGCTGCAATCAGGCGAAAGTCTTGGTCCCCGTATGGGGTCGGTGGGGCTGTCTGGGACATGTAATCTTTCTTTCTGGAAGTGGTTGAGAACGGACTGGCGCAATGCGGTCGTTCGCGTCGAGCGTGAGTGTCCGATGGGAGGGTCGCGGAGGTCGGCTTCGACTTCAAAGCGAGATGGACCATATGGTCATGAAACATGCTCAAAGTCAAGAAATGCGCGCTTTGACACACCAGTCTGCGAGCAAAAGCGCGATTTGTAATCGTCACATCGAGTGTGCGCGAAAACACCGATGAGCACCGCTTGGTGACTTTTGCGACACGGTCTCTCACTATGGAGGCCACGACAGATACCTGCCGCGAATCCCCTCCGGGGCGGGAAAGATGCTTCCGTCTCGCCGCCCGTGGGTACAAATTCGCGTGCTATCTCCCAGAGATTGTATTGGCCCGGCCCAAGTACTGGCCTGCACCCGGTTTTGAAGACACCGAGTTAGGTGTTTTTATGGAACCGGAGGTGGATCATGGAACGACGGAAGTTTACGCGAGAGTTCAAGCTTGAGGCTGTGAAGCTGATCAAGGAGCGGGGCGTGGCGGTGACG
>DASZBL010000027.1:0-69894 GCA_035944195.1 Rhizomicrobium sp.
AAGAAAGATCGATCCCATCAATCGCATCGGCAATGACCTTCTCGTCCTCGTGGTGCTGGGCGACACCACATCCCACCGGGAAAACCGTCGAAAGGAGCAACGACGCAAGCAGAGTCGCATTGCGTTTCCTGTCTGTGTTCAATCCGCCCTCCCGATTTTCAGTGCTGCGGTTTACATATCGAGCGGTTGTTCGGGCTTTTTGCCCGTCGAGGGCGATTGTGCACTTGACGTAGGATTTTGAAAATGACAGAGAGTCAGAGACAGGCCGTTACACTCATTGTTGAAGACGCTGCCTTTTTTGAGGCGGTTTCGGAGGAATTGGCGGAGTATTTTTCTGGGACGTCTTGCGAAGGGCTTGCAAGATTGGGGGCCGACTCAATAGCTGCTGGCGTGCTGATGCGTTTATCTGCGGCCTCTCCAAAGGCTTCCCGGCGAGCCCGTCGGCCAAAATCCCGAGGATCAAAAGTCCGTCATATATCGCGGCCCTAGCTTCGTTTAGATCGCGCTCTTTCCACACTGTTACAAGCGAGCGATCTACTTCTGGGCCAAGGCTTGAAGCTCTCTGAACCTCGTATTGCCTCAAGCATTTCGGGTCGATGAGGATGAGCGCGTTCGGTACAGCATCAGAAACGCCCCAGATGTGATGAGCGAAGGTATTTCGCACCCGTCTAGCTGGTGCCAAAACCTTCTCAACTGCTTTGAAAAGCAGGAAGTCATCCCTTGGCAATGCTGCTTCGGCAGCCCCTTGAAGCGCGGCACGGCGGCTCTCCCCGCCCGATAGGGCCTCATACATTGCCATGCCAGTTTTGGTATCGGATTTCAGAAGATCGACCAGCACAGCCGACCAATTGAATTCAACTTGAGAACCAAAGCTGATAGCCTCCATGATGATGCAGCACAGATTAGGGTATGGCGTCAGCACGCCAGTCCCCCATTCAAATGCCGCATTTGGTTTCACGCGAGAAAGAGGTTGCGGTCCTATGGCGAAGTCCCCCTCAGAACGCCGCGATGAAGTTCTCCTGCGGATGTTGAAAACCCCGCCGAAGCCCCATGCCGCCAACAAGCCTAAGCGGACGCCGAGTCGGCCCCGCTCCGATACCGTTGAAGCCAAGAAATCGGCCTGAAATCCACAGATTCGCGCACCTGAAAAGGCGCTGCTATATTCCCCGGCAGAACGGTCCGTAGGCCGTTCCGGGGCTTAAGAACCCCTTGAATGAGCGGTACTTGTGCTTCCGCAAAAGCACTCCTCCACCTCTATGGTCGAGGAGGCATACGGGCATGTTCAGGGCGCAAGCCTAAAGCCGTATGCGGCTTCACTCATTCGAGGCTTCTTAACTCCCCGATCGCCAGAGATGGAGGGGATGATGAAGTCATGTTTCATGATGGCGTTGGCGTTGGTATTCATCACTACCACTGCACATTCTTCCGCCAAGAGCAGTACAATTCGGCAGTTAGCTGGTCGCGCAGCACAAGTTCATGATGACCTCATGACTACCGGAAAAGTTATCTCGGACAGTCTGGTTTCACAGAATCAATCCGGCGGAGGAATAAATGAGTATGAGGAAATAGAGTTGACCTGTTTAGGTAATTTGCAGGACGCTTCTCAGCGTCTTTCTGGCGACCTCAAAACCCTTCTTGTCAGTGTTGCTTTGGCTGATTTGGCGAAGTTGTCATTCGACCGAGATTCGGCGGACGAGTTTTCCAAACTTGCTGCCGATAATATCGAGGCCACATTGCCAGCACTGCGGTCACTGGCAAACAGTTCGGCGAGTTGCTCAAACAGTGATGTGATAGCGAAGAAAACCCAAATGGTCTTAGATTTAATCGCTGATACAGATGTGGAAATGCGGGAATTTTCACTGAAAATGGGTCATTCGCGCTATTCACATTGAGGCTAACTATGTCATTATAAAATTGATGGGCGGGCTGGCAGGCCCGCTTCCATCGCATGTGACGGCGAGAACCATCGGTCAGAGGAATCTAACCGAAAGTGTTCTGCCATGGCAATCGAAATCCTCATTGATGGAAAATTCGTTCCATTTGAGACTAATGCTTATGTGATCCCAGAAGGCGTCGAAGTTGTGCCTTCGAATAGGCCGCTACATGTCCACAGTAAGGACACGTTGCCTCAAATGGATCGTTCAGACGAACCGTCAAATCTTCGTTCGCAGAGGCCTCAATCGGGCCAGCAACTGGAAACGGCACGCCGCACTTAGCGCAGGAGAATCCGACATATTCCTTGCCCGGTTCAATTCTTATCAACATTATGGCTCTCGAAACAGGAGTTGCTGTCATCATGCCAGAGAAAACAGAAATTATTATCACCGCAAAGGGTGAAGGCTATAGGGAGGAAAACAGACCAAAGCCCCTCACTAATTTTGTAATTGTTGAGCGGCTAAACGGCCATCTCGATAAGCTTTGTGCAGCGCTGTTCAATGACGAACCTGCATGGTCTCCCAATTTTGCGCAATCCGATTTATCGCAGCCCGTGCCACGTCTATCGTATCCTGCGAAAATCCCGGTGCTGCGGTTAGAGAAAGCGAGGCCGCGGCCTTTTCGATCAACAAATCGACTTGCCGCTTTGGTACGCCGCCTTGTCCTGCTAGCGCATTCAAGAGCGCCATTTGCAGTGTTATGGCGGCCAACCCGTAACCAGCGGCAAGCGTGATTTCTGTTTCTTCCATGGCGAGTTCTCCTAGGTTTGTCGCAATTCCTAGGATAATGCGGGAGCCCACCGGAGTCATTCGGTGGGCTTCTGCTTTTCCAGCAAATTCAGGATGGTACGCAGATTGGCGCGACCTCGGCGGAAATCATGCGATCCATTGCCCGTTAAGCCGCCGATAAGTGAGGCGTTTTCCGGCCGCGCCCTTCAAGGCCGTTTCGGCGCGCATGGCGTCATCAATTCCGAGCTTTGCGCGATTGGAATAGCGAAAGCCGAACTCGTTCAGATAGCGCTGCAAATGCTGTTCGCCGCAATGCTGATATGTCCCGTACATACCGCGCTTGAAGATCGAGAACGCTCCTTCAATCGCATTGGTGGAAACCAGCAGGCCATCCTCGTAACGTCCGTATTCGCCTTTGCCGTGATCGACCGCGCAGTGTTTGGCGAAGCCGGTATTCAGGACATAATGGCGGGCTTCGTCGGTCATCAAATGGCTTTGCTTGTCGGCGTGCTTGTCCAGAACGCGCTGGATTTCGCGCTTGTTGGTCTTGTTGACGTGAATCATGCGGGACTTCCCACCGCGCTCTACCAACCCGACAACGGTGCGCTTGTGGTGGAAGCCCGTTGAGGCGACTTCGCCCTCTTTCTTGCCCGTGTAGGTTTCGTCCGCCTCCACGATCTTGCCGGGACCACCCAGCAAAGGCGGATTGGTTTCGCCCATGGCCTCGCGGATGCGGTGCGCCAGAAACCATGCGGAGCGGTAAGAGCCGAGCCCCAGCACCCGCATGAGCTGGTGAGCGGAGAAACCCTTTTTGGAAGAGGTGAGCAGGTGGGTGGCCAGCAGCCATTTGTTGAGCGGGATGTGGCTCTTTTCCATGACCGTGCCCACCGTCACGCTGTAGGGCTTCTGGCAGGAATTGCACCAATAGACGCCCGGACGGGTGGATTTGCCCTTGAGCTTCGTGCCTGCGTCCAGTGAGCCGCAATGGGGGCAGAGCGGACCATTGGGCCAGAGCAGCTTTTCCAGATGTTGGCGGGCGGCGGTTTCGTCGGTGTAAATTTTCGCGGTGAGGTTCATGGCGGCTAACTCCAATTGCCACAAACCTAATCCGTCTGCATTCCTACGTCAAGTGCACAATCGCCTTGTGATGAGTTGAGCAAGATCGCTTTATGCGTCTTTAGGTTGTAATCTGCAGAGATACAATTACCCGGAACTCGGCAATCCCAACGCAGTGTAATAGCGGGCGTTGCGCCTGTAAGCACGAGCGCGCTTGAAAATACTCTCCCGCGTTGTTTCGGGCAGGCTGCTGCCGCCGAGCTTCTCAATTGCGAGCTGCGCCATTTCATCGGCGCGCTCGAGCGACGGCAATTCCGAGAAAATCTGATCGGGCACCGGAACGGCGAATGCCGTGCCATAAGGCGATGGCAGAAATCCGATAGCTTCAGCAGTCCCGGCCCGTGCACGAATGGCCTGCTGCATACCGCGCACACTTTGCCCTGCTTCGGTTGAACCCCGGTACACCGGCCTGATCTGCTCGCTCACAAGCAGCGCATGCAGATTGGCAGCAATATTCTGCGGCTCGACATTCTGCGCTTGCGCCTGCGCGATCAGCTCACCGAGCGTGCGCGGGCCTTCAGCGAGTGCGCCCACCAAAGCACGCGCATGCGGATTATCGAAATGCATTTCGCCGAAGGACACATGCACCTGATAGCGCGTGGTTGCGTCTGGCTGCTCCAACGCAAAGGCCAGACCCCGCAGCACCATCTCGCGATTGTCGGCCGCGAGCCTGCGTCCGCCGCGCACAAACACGTCACGGCGAAAACGTGTGTCTCGCAACAGATCCTTCGCCAGTTCACGGCCGGCCGCGGCAGGCATGCGTTCAAGAACCGATTTGTATGGCTCGTAGCCAATCAACACCTGCACCGATTCCGCCATATCGGCAGGTCCCGCCAGCACGCAATCGATGGCCGCAAAATCGGATATCACTTCGGTGACGTAAAGCGGCTCTGCGAATTCGTTTGCATAATCGGCAGCCATGACGTCGATAGGCAATAAGTCCAGCTCCGCCAGCGATGCGGCCGTAACGCCACTCGCGACGATGCTTGGGGCGCGCGCCTGTTCGAGCTTGGCATACAACTCGCGCGCCGTGACAAGGCGTTGGCGCGCGTCGCCACGCAAACCGGCATTGCTTTCGCGAAACAACCGCCGGAACGGATCGAGCCTGTTCCAGCCGGGCCGCGCGTTGTAGCTTACATAGACCGCGCCGCCGGGTTTGAGGAATTTACGCACGAAGGCGAGCACGAGCGCGCGTTCGTGCAGCGGCACCCAGGAATAGATGCCGTTGACCGTGATGTAATCGAATTGGGGCAGCGTTTTTTCCAGCGCCGCCTCGATGCCCGCTTGATGAAAGGTGACATTGCGCGCGCCGCCGTCTCTGGCGAGCGCTCTGCCCTGCTCCAGCACCTTCTCGCGCGGATCGATGGCGTGGAAATCCCCGAGCGGATTGGCAGACGCCAGCAGCGCAGCCGTCACGCCCGAACCGCAATGAAGCTCGCAATAGGCAAAGCCCGCGTCCATGCCCTCGCCCACCGGCGAGCCCGGCGGCGGCGCGAAACCGCTGGTGATGCAGACATGATCCAGATATGCAGGCGCCAATTGCTTGTTGAACGCGCGTGCGCCCGGCAACATTTCGGCGGCCGCTTCTCCAGCCTTGCTCATGACCTACAACCCGCGCGCAGCATCGGACGCGATTGTTCGGATATTCGCGGCCGATACAAGACCCGCTAGTGAGCCGCTTTCTTCTTGGCGGGATCCTCAAGGGGAACGGCGCTGGTTTCGGAGAATCGCCTGGCGGCTTCCTGCATCTTCGGATCGGTTTGCACCACCTGACGGCCCAGCGCCAGCACGTTGGGAATTTCATCGTCCGCCAGTTCCTTCATGCGTTGCTTACGCGCGAAGGCTTTCTCGATATAGGGCGCAAGCTCTTCCATCTTGCGCTTTTGGCGTGCGTTTTCGTGCTCCTTGAATTCGGGCATCACATCGCGGGCAAAAAGTTCGAGCGCTTCGCAGATGTGTTCATGCTTGTTGCGGCCGCCTTGTTGAATAAAGGCAACCTGATCCACGCCAGCGCCCGAAAATTTGCGCAAATGCGCGCGCAATTCATCCGGCGTGCCGATACCGGCGGCGCCCGCATTCTCCGGCATGACATCCTTGACGCCTTCGAAGGCTTTCCAGATATCCGTGCGGCCCGGCTTGTGCTCGCCGAAAATATAATGATGGCCGAGCGCGTAGCCGAAGAATTTGAAACCGTCGAGACCGCGCTTGCGCGCTTCCTCGCGTTGTGCGTGAACCGAAAATCCCGTGACCATGCAGATGTTCGGGTTCACTGCGTGACCGATGGGCACGCATTCCTCCCTGAAGATGCGATAATAATCATCGACCCATTGCTTGGCTTCCGCCGGATCAACAAACGCAAATGTCAGCGCGCCGATGCCGAGCCGTGCCGCCAGCTTGATCGTCTCGCGGTTTGAACACGCCACCCATACGGGCGGATGCGGGCGCTGCACGGGTTTCGGCACGATGTTGCGGCAGGGCATTTCGAAATATTCGCCCTTGAATCCCGGATAGGGATCCATCGCCAGCATGTTCAGGCATTGTTCGGTGGTCTCGCGCCACATTTCTCGCTTCTTCGAAACCGGCACGCGATAGCCGCCCAATTCGAGCGCGGCGGAAGATTCTCCGGTGCCGAATTCCACGCGGCCATTGGAAACCAGATCGAGCGTTGCGATGCGCTCGGCCACGCGCGCCGGGTGATTGTAACCCGGCGGCATCAGAACAATGCCGTGGCCCAAGCGAATGTGCTTCGTGCGCTGCGAGCACGCCGCCAGAAAAACCTCCGGCGCCGAGGAATGCGAATATTCCTCCAGAAAATGATGCTCGACTTCCCACGCATGATCGATGCCAAGTTTATCGGCAAGTTCCACCTGATCCAGCGCATCCTGAAACAGTTTCAGCTCGTCGCCATCGTTCCATGGCCGCGGAAGCTGGTGCTCATAGAAGATGCCGAACTTCATGCGAGGCTCCTCAGCGTTTCGCCATCGTCACCGGCGACAGATTTTTCACGCCTGTCAGCGCTTCGCTTTTATCGGCGGCATCGAAGGCGGCCATGATCTGCTGGAAGCGTGCCTGCACAAAATCGCGCATCACCGGATGGGTGAAGATATAAAGCTCGCCGGCCTTGATCGCCTCCACCACGCGCGCGCCAACAATATCGGGATCGATGCCGGAGAGCACCATCTGGGCAGCTTCCTGTTGCTGCTGGCCGATACCGGACGTGACATCGGCGACGCCACCATATTTGTCCTGCCGCGCGCGGCCGCTTTCGTGAATGCGCGTGCGCACGAATCCAGGGCATAGCACGGAAACACCAATGTTCTCCGGCGCAAGCTGCATCGCCCAACCTTCGCTCATCGCGACGACAGCGAATTTCGTGGCCGTATAGGGCTCCATGCCCGGCGGACTGATCATGCCCGCCATCGAGGCCGTGTTGACGATATGGCCGCCTTCGCCGTGGCTCTTGATCAGCGGCACGAAGGTTTCCGTGCCATAGACGACGCTTTTCAGATTGACGTCGATGATCCAGTCCCAATCCTTTTCGCTGACCGTGCCGATCGGTCCGCCAACGGCGACGCCCGCATTGTTGCAAAGAATGTGAACCTTGCCGAAGGCCGCAATCGCTTCCAGCGCCGCCGCGCGCACAGCTGCGCGTTCCGACACATCGCATTTCACCGCAACGGCCTTGATCTGTTCGGAAGCAAGACGCTCTACCGCAGTCTTTGCCGCATCCAGATCGATATCGGCCAGCACCACATTCATGCCCACGCGTCCAAATGCGCGCGCCATGGAAAGCCCGATACCGCTCGCCCCGCCTGTTACGAAGGCGGTTTTGCCCTTGAAGTCCTTAATCATGCTGCCTGCCTATGTTCGAGTTCGTCAAAACGTCGCAGAAGATCGGCGCCGTGGGGGCGCTTCATCAACGCTTCCGCGATTTCCTGATGGGTAATTTTGCGATCGTAATCTATATTGCTGACAGCATGCCAATGCACCATCCCGCGCCACACCGGATCGATCATGGCTGCACCCGCAATGCGCCCGCCATCGAGCGTCTTGAACGTCACGCTGCGCAATTCGGAGACGACATCGGTGAGGTAGCCCACATGCGGAGCTTCATCCTGCCGGATACGATCCACCAATTCGGCCGCATGCATCGCCGTCTCGCGACGGTCGCGGAAATTTCCGGGATCGCGCATCACGCTCGTGCAGAAGCTGAAGAAATTCTCCGCCCGCACCTCGATCATCAACACGTTCATCAGAAGCAGCGTCCAGTCTTCATAATCTTTCGGAATCTGCGGCATCAGCCGGCCGAGTTCGGGCCGGGAGAGGCTTTCGGGAATGACCGGATCGGGATAGGTGTTTTTGCCGAACAGCATGTCGCGCACGGCGAACCACATGGAATCGTGGCCGCCCTCACCCTTCGCCGCGTTGCCGCCTTCATCGAGGCCATGGGCCATCAACAGGCCCTTATTCAAATGACCGGCGGCCATCTGCGAAATATCTTCCACGACAATGTTTTGAAAGTCCGGAGCGGTTGCCTGCGTCAGGCGGAGGCCGCGCGCTTCGATCATGCCGGTGACAGTGAGCGAATCCCAAAGCGTTTGGCCGAGGCCAAGATCGAGCAGGAATTTCTGCTGCGCGGCAGTCGGATAGCTACCACGCACCATGAGTTGCTGGGATGAATCCACCAGATCGAAACCGCGCGCCTTCACCTGATCCGCCCAAGCCTTGATCGCAGGCCAGCGGTTCAGCGTGCGTGGCGAAATGTATTTGCCCGAAGCGTCGAAGCCGCCATGCAGGCGATAGCCCGCTTCGACATGCGGCTTGGCGTAAGTGTGCTCTGCCAGAATTTCTGCCGCGCTATAGGAAAGTTTGGTCATCCTTGTTCCTCCCAAGAACGGCTCCCCAAACTGATAATTTGTCAGATATAGCGTTCTGTCAACCGCGGCCCAATGAAATCAGGGCTTCAGGGCGCGCACCAAAAACCGCGTGAGATTGCCAATCACGTCGGCCCTGCTGCGGCCGGCGTGGAATCCGGCGCTGGCGGTTTGATGGATCGCCCCCACGATGGCTTGGCCGATAATGTCGGGATCGAAAATGTCGGTGGCTTGGCGATGCTGCACGATCATGCGCACGGTTTCGGCCCAATCGAGGCCCCAGCGTTGCAGCAACGGCACGGCCTGCGCGCCTTCCGCGTCGATCACCGCTTCATCGGTCATCGCGGCATTGAGCACGCCGGGATGGCTTTCGGCATAATCGAAGATGGCGTTCAGTGTGTTAGCGATGAGCGTTTCCAGCGTGTCTTCTTCTGTGATGCGGGTGCGAACATATCCGTCCAGTTCCTGTCTGGCATCTTCCACGAAGGCCAGGAAGCAGGCCCGCTTGTCGGGGAAGTGCAGGTAGAAGGTGCCATGGCCGAGCCCTGCCTCGCGGGCGATATCCTGCGGGCGGGTGGCATGATAGCCGCGCTCCACAAACAGCTTGCGGGCGGCCTTCTTCAGCTTGGAGAGGCTTTCGGGCTTGCGGCGCGCGGGGCGCGGATCGTCGAGCTTGGCTGGGGATTCGGACGCGGACATTGGCCGACTTTCGACCGGCGGGCCCGATCAAGTCAATGCGAGGCGCCGTGCAGCCGCCGCGGGCTTTGCTATAATGGCGGCGTTCCGGGTGGAGGAAACCATGCGCAATACGGGCATTCTGGCGTTTCTGGCGATCACGGCATTGACGGCTCCAGCGCTTGCGATGGGCAGCGGCGGCGGCTATGGCGGCGGCATGGGAGGCATGGGCGGTAGCTCGGGCAGCTTCGACGAATATGCAACCGCGATCCGTCTCATCCATCACGAAAAATACGGCGATGCGATTCCGCATCTGCAAAGCGCGCTGGCCGACAAACCGCACAGCGCCGATATCCTGAACTATCTGGGCTACACCGAGCGCATGGTCGGCAATTACCGCTACTCGTTGGCCTATTATCAGAAGGCGCTGACGGAAGATCCCGATCACAAAGGCGCGCATGAATATCTGGGCGAGCTTTATCTCAATCTGCACGATCTGCCTTCGGCGCAGGCGCAGCTCGCAACCTTGCAGAAGCTTTGCGACGGCAGTTGCGATGAAGTGGATGCGCTGACCAAATCCATCGCGACCTATCAGGCTGCGTTTCCCAATGGTGCACCGGCCGCGACAAGCGATGCGACGCCTGCAGCTCCCGCGCAACCTGCCACTACGGCGGATTCAGCGCAGCCTGCTACACCGGCAGCGCCCGCGCAGTAATTACGCCGCGTGCATTGCGCGCCACACGCGTTCGGGTGTGGCAGGCATGTCGATATGTACGACGCCGATAGCATCTGCGACGGCGCTCATCACTGCAGGCATAGCGCCAACGGTGCCCGCTTCGCCGCAGCCCTTCGCGCCCATCGCGTGCGTCTTGCACGGGATTTCTTCATAGGCGAAATCGATATCGGGCATGTCGTCGGCGCGCGGCATCGCGTAGTCGGTGAAACTTGCGGTGAGGATTTGCCCGCTGTCTTTGTCGTAAACGCAATTCTCCAACAGCGCCTGACCCAGGCCTTGCACAACACCGCCATGTACCTGACCGGCCACAAGCATCGGATTGATGACACGGCCGAAATCGTCGAGCACATGATAGCTGGCGATTTCAACCTTACCGGTTTCGGGATCGATCTCCACTTCGCAGATGTGACAGCCATTGGGGAAAGTTGAGGCTTCGCCGTTGAACGTGGCGTCGCTGTCGAGCCCATCCTCGAAGCCGGGAATCTTTTCGCGCTTAAGGGTCACAGCGAGTTCGCCAGTCGTGATGGCGCGATCCGTATTCGTCACGCGGAACTTGCCGATGCCTTCCACCACATCGAACGCAACATCGCCACCGCCGGCCTGCAACACCTGCCCTGCCGCGACCTTGCCCTTGCGGATCACTTCATCGGAAGTCGCCAGCAGCGCGCCGCCCGCCATATTCAGCGAGCGCGAGCCTCCGGTGCCGCCGCCATTCACCCATTCGCTGTCGCCCTGTTTCACCGTGATGGATTCGAACGGCACGCCGAGGCGCTCCGCCACCAATTGCGCAAACGCGGTTTCATGGCCTTGCCCGTTCGATTGCGTGCCGACATAAAGCTCCACGCCACCATTGTCAGTGAATTTCACCGCCGCCGGTTCGCTGCCGACCGCGAACGTGATCTCGACATAATAGGCGATGCCGAGGCCGCGTTTTTTCCCGCGCGCTTGCGATTGTTTGCGCCGCGCGGCAAAGCCCGCAACGTCTGCGCGCTTCAGCGCCATGTCCAGCATGCGCGGATAATCGCCGGAATCGAAATTCACGCCCGTCCAGTTGCGGAACGGCAATTCTTCCGGTGTGGGCAGATTGCGACGGCGCAATTCCACGCGGTCGATCCCGGTTTTCGCCGCGGCTGCATCCATCAGCCGCTCCATCAGATAGGCCGCTTCGGGGCGCCCAGCGCCACGATAGGCGTCCAGCGGCGCAGTATTGGTGAAATAGCCTTTGATGTTGGCAAACAATTTTGGCACGCGATAAAGCCCGCCGAAAATGCGCCCGCCCGCCAGCGTCGAGATGAACGGCGCGAATTGCGAAAGATAGCCGCCCATATTCGATGTGCCGCCGATGCGCATCGCGAGGATTTTGCCATCCTTGTCGAGCGCCAATTCGGCCTTGGTGTGCATGTCGCGGCCGTGATTGTCCGCGAGGAACGCTTCGGTGCGGTCCGATGACCAGCGCACAGGACGGCCCAGTTGCTTCGCTGCGATCAGCACCAGCGGCTGCTCAGGATACATGAAACCCTTCATGCCGAAACCGCCGCCGACATCGGACGAAATGACGTGCAGCTTTTCCGGTTCGATCTTCAGAATATGTTTGGCGACGCGGTCGCGCAGGCCGCCGGAGCCCTGATTGCCGGAATAGAGCGTGTAGCGATCCGACGCTGCATCATAGAGACCAATGGCGTTGCGCGTTTCCATCGAGTTCACGACGATGCGGTTCTGCACCACCTCCACTTCGGCGACATGCGCGGCTTTCGAAAACGCTTCATTCACGCCTGCTTCGTCACCAGCAATCCAGTCGAAACATAAATTGTTCGGCGCATTATCCCAGATTTGCGGACCCGTTGCCGCGCTGTCGAGCGTTCCGGCTGCATCCAGCGCATCATATTCCACCGCGACCAGTTCGGCCGCATCGCAGGCTTGCGCGTAGGTTTCCGCGACAACCATCGCAATCGCTTCGCCCGCGAACGTCACCTTGTCTTTGGCGAGCAGCGGCTTGGCGGTAGATTTGGCGAAGCTGCCGTCGCGGCTGGGGATCGGCGCCAGCAGCGGCATGTTCGCAGCACCAGCAGCCTCCACATCCTTCCATGTCAGCACGCCGATCACGCCGGGCGCGGATTTCGCCGCCGCGATGTCGATGGATTTTATTTTCGCGTGGCCATATGGGCTGCGCAGGAACGCGACGAAGCCTTCGCCTTCAAACCGGAGATCGTCGGTGTATTTGCCGTTGCCGGTAATGAAGCGGATGTCTTCAACGCGCTTTACCGATTGGCCGATTCCGAACTTCATGACCATCAATTCCTGTAGCTCGGATCCATCCGGTCCAGCTTGCGCAGCAGCGCGGGCCAGGCGAGCGGGCCGATCATGCCGTCGAAGGCGGCGTAACCCTGCTTCGCGGCCTTCTCCGGCACGCCCTGGTTGGGCATGTTCGGCTTCACGCCACCCGCCAGCGCGCGCACCTGCATCGAGCAGGCGCGTTCCAGATAATACATGCGCAGGAATGCGTCGGCGCAGCTTTCGCCCAGCGCCAACGTGCCGTGATTGCGCAGGATCATCACATGCTTGTTGCCGATGTCGTGTACCAGCCGGTCGCGCTCGTCGAGGTCCAGCGCCACGCCTTCGTAATCGTGATAGGCCGTATCGCCGCAGATCATCATCGCGTGCTGATCGAGCGGCAATAGTCCATCGGCCTGTGCCGATACCGCCACGCCATCCGTCGTGTGCAGATGGATGATGCAATGCGCGTCGTCGCGGTTCATATGCAGCGCGCTGTGAATGGTGAAGCCCGCCGGGTTCACCGGGAACGGCGAGTCCTGAACCTTCTCGCCGTCCACATCGATCTTCACGAGGCTGGAGGCGGTGATTTCCTCGAACATGAGTCCATAGGGATTGATGAGGAAATGATGCTCCGGCCCCGGCACACGCGCGGAGATATGCGTGAAGATCATGTCATCCCAGCCATAATGCGCGACGAGCCGGTAGCAGGCGGCGAGATCGACGCGCAGCTTCCATTCCTCGGCGCTCACTTTTCCTTCCAGAGACGGAATCTTGAAAGCTGCAGGCACGCGCAATTCCATCTTTTCCATTGCATTCATCGGTCTGCTCCTGAAAGCGAATATCGGTGGCGGCAGAGTGTCCCCCGCGGGCAAGTCCTGTCAACGCACGCGGGCGACAGCTTTCATCCAGCCGTCATAGAGCGCGTCGCGGGTGGCGAGGCCCATATCCGGCTCAAAACGGCGGTCGAGCGCCCAGCCGCGCGCGATGTCGTCGAAATCGCGGAATAGGCCTGCAGCGAGGCCCGCGAGATAGGCGGCACCAAGCGCCGTCGTTTCCGTCACTTGCGGGCGCTCCACCGGCAGGCCTGTGAGATCGGCGAGGCGCTGACAGAACCAGTCGTTTTTCACCATGCCGCCATCGACTTTTATGGCCGAGGGCGCGCCGAGGCCCGCGGCTTTCATGTCCAGCGCCATGGCTTCGAGCAGATCGCGCGTCTGATAGCAGACGGCATCGAGTGCCGCGCGCGCGATTTCCGCCACACCCATGTCGCGCGTGAGGCCCAGGATTGCGCCGCGTGCATCGGGGTCCCAGTAAGGCGCGCCGAGGCCAGTGAAGGCGGGTACGAAATAAAGTCCGGCTGCTTCCTTCGCCGTGCGCGCGAGCGCTTCGATTTCGCCCGCCGTATGGATGACGCCCATGGCATCGCGCAGCCATTGCACCACCGCGCCCGCGATGAAGATGCTGCCTTCGATGGCGTAAGCGGTTTGGCCTTTGGCGCGATAGGCCGATGTGGCGATGAGACGGTTCTGCGAGGCGGACATTTTCGCGCCTGTGTTCACCAGCGCGAAACAGCCCGTGCCGTAAGTCGATTTCACATCGCCGGGTTTGAAACAGGCCTGCCCAAACGCGGCGGCCTGCTGATCGCCTGCAACGCCGCGGATGGGAATGGATGTGCCGAGCAAGCCATCCGTCGTCACGCCGAAATCGCCCGCGCTGTCGCGTACATCGGGCAGTGCGGCGCGCGGGATGTTGAACAGGCGCAGCATGTCGTCATCCCACGCCAGCGATTTCAGATTGAGTAGCATCGTGCGGGAGGCATTGGTGACGTCCGTTGCGTGCACCGCGCCGCCGGTGAGTTTGTAAATCAGCCAAGAGTCGATTGTGCCGAGCGCAAGTTCGCCTTTCTCTGCGCGGGCGCGTGCTCCCGGAATATGGTCGAGCAGCCATTCGCATTTCGTGGCGGAGAAATAGGGATCGAGCAGCAGGCCCGTGCGCGCGGTGACATTCTTCTCATGGCCCGCATCCTTCAGCGCGCGGCAGCGCTCTGCTGTGCGCCGATCTTGCCAGACGATGGCGTGATGCAGCGCCGCACCGGATTTGCGGTCCCACAACACGGTCGTTTCGCGCTGGTTGGTGATGCCGATGGCGACCATATCCTTCGCATCCACGCCCTTGGCCGCAACCCGGCAGCAGGAAAGTGTGGCCTGCCAGATTTCCTCGGCGTCATGCTCCACCCAGCCATTGGCGGGAAAGAATTGCTTCAACTCGATGGAATGCGACGCCACCGGCTTTGCCGCGCTGTCGAACAGGATCGCACGGGTGGACGTGGTTCCCTGATCGATGGCGAGAATGAAGGGCGGTTCGGGGGTCATGCTTCTATGCGGGCTCCAGCCATCTAGCTTAACACGCTGTTGCAAGCGGCGCATTTCAGCACGGTTTGCTGCATCGCGCGACATGCGGATTTGCTGGGGAAACGGCGCTTTTACCAGTTACCAAATCGCAACACGTCTATACGAATATCGATGCATCAAGGGACTCGAAAAGGGACTCGTGCAAATGCAAGAGGTTGAACACGCTGGCTGGCACATCGTAGTGGACAGGCGCGAGGCCAATGGCAGCACCACTAGAACTACGTATCTTGCCGCGATACCGGATCGCCTCCGAATGTTCCGCGAGATGTGGTCGAGATTTCAAATTCAAGCTCCGTCGATGAGCGCCTGCGAGAAGGCGCCAAAGTCTCTGTTTGATCAATATGCGGTCGAACCAGGACAAGTCCTAGAGCTGTCCGTGATAGAATTTGGCAATCCGCGCGAGTGAGGCGATTGGCAGGGACGGCGTACTAGGGGCACAAGCATGACTCGGTACCGTTGTCCCGCCCACAGAGGTAGTCGCTGCTGGGAAGTCTCTGATATGGTGGCGATGATCGAAGAATGGGAAGCGGCACAGATTGCCGCTTAGGGGCGATGAACATTGAATGGGAAATCGGCCATGCCATCGTTCTCATTGGCGGCCTCGCGTTCGGCTTTTTAGTGGCCAATCAGACGTATAGGCGTTCGCGGTGGTTCAGGAGGGAGTCTGGGTGGGCCGTGGCCGCTCTGGTAGCAATTTTCCTCGCGGGCGCGACGGCAGTCTACGCGGGCGTCGCATATTTTGACCGCTCCGACGTGCACGATTACTCCGACGACGATTCAAACTGACCCACTACCAGGCGCTGGCAGCAAGAAATTCTTAACCGGGGCGTCGGTAGGCTGCTCGCGGCTTCGGGAAAGCGATGCACATGCCCAATCCACAATGCCGTATGCACGGTATGCTGCGCGCAATGAACAGAGCCATCTTCGTCATTGTAGCCTTCAGTGGTTTAGCAGCAAACGCTACTAAAGCACACGCTGTAATCATTACCCGAGGCGTGAACGACGATAGCGGGCTGGCGGGAACGATGCAGAATCTGCAGCAACCTTATTATGCCGGGTTCGAGGCGGCGATGGATATGGCGTTTCAAAATACGACTGGTGTGCTCGGTTATGAAGCATGGCAGAAGGCACATGCAACAGGCGCGACAATTTCCCACGATGATGCGGTAAAGCAGATGGCCGCGGAGCATTTGCGAAATACAAATGACATACCGGCGCGCGGCCTGCCGCAAAGTGCGCTCGATATTATCAAAGCCCGACAGCATCAACAAAACCTAGACAACTATGAACAGCGAGCCGCTCGCCTTAGCACCGTATCTTCGATCGTGGCAGCTGTGCTTGGACATCTGCCAGATCCGATCAACCTCTTTTTGATTCCGCTCTGCATGCTCTTCTTGCGCGTTCGGAAACGTTCTGTCGCGCGCCTTGGACGGTGATAATGCAGGGCTGGCTGCGCGAGCCACGCCTGCGACTGCCGCGACCAGACGGCCAAAGACACCCCTGCCGGTCGCGCCAGTCGCAAGAATCGCAACACCTTCGTTCAACCGTGACGAATGGGAGGAGCGCGCCGCAATTATCGAATACGACGGCGGTCTACCTCGTTCTGAGGCGGAACGGTTGGCGGCGGAGGGTCAAGGCATGAATATTGAGAAGTTGCTACGGCGAACGGTTCCAGAAGATGACGTGGAGTCATTTTAATTTTGGGGCCGCCAAGATTGCCGAAGTTCAAAGAGTGCCAGCATAATGCGGCAGTGGGCGTGCCGAGATGCGAGAACAATTGACGAGACTTTGCACTCTAACCGTCGCACTTTCGTTGCTGGCGACTTCTGCGGTCGCTTTTGATTTTGGCTCGCACGCGCTGCCAGACTCTCGCGTCACGCCGGGTTCGACAAATCCCAACGTCACGCAATTCAATATCCAAGAGACAATCTGCGTTCCCGGTTATACCAAGACCATTCGTCCGCCAGCGCGATACACAAGTAGGCTCAAGCGTGAGCAACTCACCGGGTATGCCGACAGGCGCATGCGCGACTACGAGGAAGACCACCTTATCCCCTTGGAACTTGGCGGCTCGCCCACCGATCCACGTAATCTGTGGCCTGAACCGCGGGGCGGACCGTGGGGAGCACGCACAAAAGATCGGCTAGAAAATACGCTGCACCGCCTTGTATGCGAAGATCGCGTTCCGCTTGCGACCGCGCAGCACGCCATTGCGACGGATTGGATTGCCGCTTATGAGCGTTACGAAGAGGCGGTAACAACAAATACGCCGTCGCTCCATAGCGAGAGTCAAACATTGACGACAAACAGCGCGGTGTTTTCCGATGGTGCCAGCGCCAAATGCGCGGACGGCACCTACAGCTACAGCAAACACAGGCGCGGGTCATGCTCTCGCCACGGCGGCGTTGCCGCGTGGAAGTGATCGGAGACGATTCCATCGTAGCGAATCGGGGCTTCGCGCCGAGTGCTCGCATTCCTCAATCACAATCCTTGTAGTGTGATGCCTCGCAACGGTGCGCCATCTCCTGCGCCTGTGCGATCTGTGCGGGCGTCATTTCACTCGCGATAGTGTCGCGAAGCTTTAACGCATCAGCGTTCCCCTGTGCCGCTGCTAGATTGAGCCACATGTGTGCTCGCACATAGTCCTGAACAATGCCCTCTCCCAAATAATACATGGCGCCGAGTTTTCCTTGCCCCTTCGCGTCCCCCTGCGCCGCACTGAGACGAAACCATTTTGCTGCTTCAACGTAATCCTGGGCAACACCTTGCCCTGCGGCGAACATCACACCGAGGCTGCCTTGCGCTTCCGCATTTCCCTGCGCTGCGGCAAGACGAAACCACCTCGCTGCTTCGTTATAGTCCTGAGCAACGCCTAACCCTCTTTGGTACGTCAATCCGAGATCGAACTGCGCCATGGCATTTCCTCGCTCAGCCAAGGGGAGCCATATTCTTGCGGCCGTAATGTAATCACCTCGTTGAGCGGCGTCTGCGCCGTCATCAACTGAAGCCGCCCGCGCCATGTCTTTCGCGCCGAAAACGAACGCCAGCGTTCCAATGACTAGCACCAACCGAACGAATTTGAGCATGTGGGTCGCCCCCTGTGTTGCACAACTCGATTTATAGCAGTTTTTCCGTTTGTACCTGCCGCCAGCCGTAGCGCAAACCGTTCAAGCTTATTGCGCCTATGGTTGAATGTCGCGCACGGACGACAAGTATTGAATGATGCTCTGATATGCTCGCGTAATACACTCGGCCGATGTGTTGCATTCGTTTCGCCGTTTCAGAAATAAGCGTGCATGGTTCCGCACTTCAACATATTCAGCGGTTGCCCGTTTTGATCGTAGGTCAAGGACAACCGAGGTCCATTTTGCGGCGTACTCGTTATCGAGAGCTGCAAGGTTCGAATCATTGCAAACCACGCTTTCCGCAATGAAATGGACTTTGGAGCAGTCAAAGCTTGCGCTCACGTTTCGTGTTATTACCGTGCCGTCTGTTGGTTGCTGCTGGCTAGTTTGTAGCGCCGTGACTGCCGACGGACCCTGGACGCTCGCTCCCGGCGGGTTAGAAGCTCCAGCTGGCGACGCAGATTCAACGGGCGCTGGCGCAGATGCGGTAGGCTCGGGCGACTCACTCGGCGACCCTGGAGGTCCAGAATTGAGAAGAACAAGTGTGTGCTGTCCGTTATCTATGGACCATGACGTGAAGCGTCCGAGAAAGCTTTGACCAAGTAGCGGAACGCTTTCAACGTCACCAACGCTACCTAATACGTTCTCCAAGACGATGTTACCTACCTTCAGCGACCTTATGCGAAATGTTTTCGATGGTGCCGTCGATCCATCTGCGAGCGTGTAGGTTTGGCTACCAATAAAATCTGATAGGCTCAGCGTATTTGTTCGGATCAATGTCAAAACAACATCCGCGGGAACACTGACGTCTGATGCTCCGCTGTCCACGACGAAGTTGATCGAGAGAGCGTCGTTTATTCCTACGGGAACAACATATATGCCGCCAACGTTTCGCATTGGTACTGAGCTGCTTGGGATAGCCGTTTCCGTGTTTTCGGGTTCCCCACATCTCCTATAGTTTGATTGTTGGCAAACGCGCGCTAATTCCTGTGCTTGTGCCAACTGGTTCTCAGTCAGACTAGCGGCGGCTTCGTCGCGATATTTGACTGATGGCAGATCGACGGCATCCGCTGACGATGCGGCGACGCTGAACCACATGTAGGCCGCGCTAAGATTTTGGGGTACACCTTCTGCGCTTGCATACATCGCACCTAGAAGCATTTGCGCGCGCGGGTCGCCCTGTCTTGCGGCTCTCAGATACCAGCTCCGTGCCTCGGCATAATTTTGTGTTAGTCCGTTTCCCGTGTCGTACATAAAGCCAATAGAGCGTTGTGCCCTAGCGTCGCCCTTAGCGGCAGCCTTGCGATACCACAGAACCGCTTCGGCATAATCTTGAGGAACGCCTTGTCCGTGTTCGTAAAGAAAAGCGACATCGACCTCCGCGTCGGCATTCCCGCGGCGTGCAAGGGGAAGCCATATTTTCAATGCGGATGAGTAGTCATGTCTTTGATACGCTGCTTGAGCGTCTCTCGATGGATCGGCTATCGGAATGCCAAGCGTATCGCGTTCACCGAGATGGTTGGTGGTCGGAGCAGTATTGTCCGCTGCGGTCTTGTGAGAGCTATTTTCCGATTTGCCACAATCGGTCAGGCCGCTAAAGGCGACAATCAGACCCGCCAGAGTGATAGGAAGCTGTTTGAGCACCGTCGGCGTTCCTTATGCTTCAATCTTTGGCTGATAATATCACTGTCTAACACTTCGTATACCGGTTCTGAGGCTCATCGGCTCTGTTCTCTAGCGCTGTTTGCTTGCAGCAAATGGATCATGACCGCGGACTCGGCATAGTCGAGAGGTGTTTTGCCAGACGCATCTCGCGCCATGACACGAGCACCTTCACGGATCAGAACCCTCTGCGCTCTCGAAGGCAGATCGAAAGAACAGGTCTGTTCTATCTCAATCACCTACGAAGATTCAAATTAGGCCAGTACCGATTGCGCGCGCTGAGTGCAAACGAAGAATTTTGGTAGTGTCCTAATTTGAAATCTCACAGCGCCACGCATCTTGAAATGCAAGGCCAACGCCTATTTCGGCGTGATCTACCCATCGTTCTGGATGAGTTTGAGCCCAAATCAGGAATGTGTGAATTAACTGACTATCAGGCGGGGTCCGCTTATCGGCGGCACAGATGCCCGTGGCCGCGAGATAGGTCGCGGCCTCTCCTTCCCGTTTGATATGGGAAAGCTCCGCGCCGTTGACAGACATTTGTGTTCCGATCCCTCGGATCAGCCCAAAGCAGAACATCCCTAACGGAGAGGCGGCAGGCTGCTTGCATGCCTGATACAAATATTGAACTGTCAATCCCTGCTGCGCCATTGATACGGTCGACCACGCGCACAGCGCGGCGACAAGAACGAACGCTTTTTTCATTTCGGCCCCTACTTCGAAGTCTGCTCAACCAATTCCTCAAGCGTCCAGAGCCTATCAGAAACACCCGCCGCCATAGCAGGGGTGACGGGTCCACAAAGTTTTGAGGGCTGCGCGAAAAATGGCAGGCAATTGCTATCCTTGGCGCGCGCCGGTTTTCGGCCCGCGGCACCCTTCCCCCCGGTCATTTTAGGCGGGCTGCTTGACGATCACTGAACTTCTCGGTCATTGCCGTTCGCGGGCGGCGGAACACGTTGTGCATGTCAGCCGTGGGATTGCTTCGCAACCTTCCGCCATTCGTTCAATAAGGAGGGCGGCAAACCCGTTCACGGAGCCGCGCGATTTTCGAAATGCGTAAACGTGAGGGGAGAAAGGGAGCCATGGGGGTACAAATTCGACGATAAATTCCGCGCTGATGCTGTTACCTTGGCGCGAGGCACCCGCTGCCATAATGGCCCACCCCAACGGGGGGAGCCAAAGGGGACAGAAAAATGCGCAATTGGCCCGCACGAGAGCCCCGAAATCGGTCCCAAATAACGAGGTGTTAAGCGGCGATTGCAGACGGAAGAACATCTAAGTCTTTGATTATATATCATAAGCTGGGCCGCCGTCGTTCCATCGAGAGGCCGAGTCCCTTGAGAATGTCCCTTGAGGGACGAAAATACTCGATTTTCTGGCGTCACGTCACAAAGTTGACGAAACGTCACAAATGGCTGCTACTGAGGCCAGCGACGGGCATTGAGCCCACGAGCCTACCTTTTGCTGGAGAACAGCGCGCGCCTGTCTTGGACCGTCTGAGGCGATTTGGACAGGGCTCACGATCAAAGTTCATCCCATTGGATGCCCATTTTCGAGTGCGGAGGATAGCCGAACGGGATTGCCCCACATGCGTGGGGTGAGACCCGATGTTCTTGCTCCTTCGAGGATATGGCGAACATTTCTTCGCGAACACGAACACTCACGAACAAGGTACGCGGGCGTTTGGCGAACGAACACGAACACACCCCTTAAGGGTGTTCGTATGTTCGTCACCCTGTTCGCTCACGCACGTGTCCAGACGTAAGGCTCCCAGACGATTACCTCGCCTGCTGCGATGAGGTGTTCTGTCGCTCGTTTGAATGCTTGTTGCTTGGCGCGTTCTCCGCCCGACGTGCTGATTCCGCGCTGGTAGGCATACTTGCGCCATGTATCGAACGTCGTGACCCTCGTTCCGGACGGAATGTGACTTGCTGTCTCCGGCGGCGCGGTCGAACCAGAGTCTGTTATTGCCTCCCGGAGTGCGTTAAGCGCTGTCCGCGCTGCCTTCGTCAATTTCTCGCGCGTCGGCGTATCGGTCAGCGAACCTCCTTGCGCTGGCTCCAAAATGCATGTCGTGATCGGCTCGCCGTCTTCGTCAGTGCCGAGTTCGATGTTCACCAGCGTGCTTGTGATTTCGTCGCCCTCCGGCCCGTCCTTCATCCACTCGACCGTGACAATGATGTGATCGGCTCCATTGCGCTTCACTGCGAGCTGCGCGTCCGCCGCCCCCGTGAGGCTTGTATGGCCACGAGGGCGCGAGTCGTTGATCCCGCAATGGTGAACCACAATGACAGCACAGCCGAACGCCTCACGTAGGGCGTCTGCCGCTCTAACATAGGCGCTCATATCTTGGTCGGAGGATTCAGACCCAGTAAGCGAGCGATTGAGAGTATCGAGCACGATGGCAGCAGGTGCAGTGTGGCCGCGTTCGCGCATTTGCCCGCTGAGTTCATCTATCAGCACGCCATGATCCGCGATGAGGTCTACCCGGATCGGAAGAAGATAAAAAGGTACTTGAGTTTCAGATTTAAACAGTTTGTGCTGCCCGAACGCGACCATGCGCTTTTTGAAGCCGTCGCCGCCCTCGAAGGCACAATACACGACCGGCCCCTGCCTCACGCGCCGCCCGCGATATTTCAGGCCGAGCGCTACGTGCATCAGCGCATCGAATGTCCAGAATGATTTACCGCTCTTCGGCGCTCCCCAGACCACGGTGAGCCCGTAGCGCGGAATAAGCCCCTTGATGAGGTACTCGCATTCGGATGAGAGTCCCACGTCGTGGAAGGCAATGAGCTTGAAGCGATATTCCCTCATCGATTCCGGTTTCGTGTTGTCGATGACGGTACGCAAGACAGACGACCCATGCTTGCGCACGATATCGTTGGGGTCGGTTTTCATGGCGTGCACTCCGGCGGTGGTTGTAGGAATTTGAGCACTGCGTTAATGCCGCGAGTGTCAAGACGGGTTAGAAGGTCCCGGGCGAACTTGCGGCCAGCATCGTCTTCGTGACCGAAGATCGAAACGCACTCGACAAAGCTGGGGATTGAATCGGCCAGCGCGGGCATTCGACTTGCGCTCCCCGCGACCCACACGCCGAGTCCCGTAGCCTCGAAAATAGAGAGCCCGTCCTCAATTCCTTCCGTGATCGCCAGTCCGAGCAAATCGTTCGGTGGATTGAGGATGATTGGTGAACCGAGAGAACCGCGCCCGAGTATGATCTTGTCGCCTCGTCCCGAGCCGTCCGGTAGCAATCGCGTCAGATGCACAGCGCGCACGGCGCTGTTGGGAATCGCGATGATGGCGGGTTCAATTTCTTCCGCCATTCCAAACGCCGCGATCATTGCAGCGCCGTGTTCGCCACGAGCAGGAAGAAAGCCAAGCGTCGCCGGAATGGGGTCGCGATAGGCGCGGGCCTCGCGCAGATACGTTTCGGCAACTGTGCGCTCGATTGGCTCACGCCGTTTCCACAGGCTCCGGGCAACAGTTGTCGCGTCGGTGATCGAATTGTCGGCCTGTGGGGATCTCAGCGCCATTGGTGTTGAAGGCGCGCGCTTCGGCTCGTGAGCGCGGCGGTTCGGCCGCCACGTATCCAAACCAAGGCGACGGCGCACATAGTCTTTGCAGGCAAGCGGATCGTCGCCCGCGAAGCTGTGGACAATGAAGCCGTCGGGCGCTTGCCAATCAAGTCGCACGCTCAAGGAGCGATCCTGTCGCGAATGTCCAGGGCCGGGCGCGAGCACTTCCACGCCGCGCGCCTCGCCGCCCAGAACCCGTGCAAGACCCTTGGGGTGTAAGGCAGTCGTTGCAGCCGAGTTCATTTCGGCGCGCGGTTAGCTGTCTTCTTCTCAGCCAATAAAGTGCGCGCGGCCCGGTACCGGGAACCATAATGGCGCAGCGCCTCGCGCTCGGGTGCGAGTTTCCGCTCGGCTGCGAGGATGTCTGCCGGTTCGAGTTGGCGGCCGACAAGGCGTTCGAGCCCGGCTGTTGGCACTTTGCGCCGACCTCCGCCCGGAAGGACGGGTAAGTCCCCCCTCTTGGCCATCGCATACGCGGCTGCTCGGTTGATTCCGAGAATCGCGCCTGCCAAATCTACCGGCAATATCAATGGGATAACTTCTGCGTGCGTCATGTTCTCATATGCTCCATGATTTGCGTTGATCGCAGCGCCTCACGATGTTATGTAGCTGCGTGTAGCTATATATGGCTACGATTCGCTACATCACGTCAAATGAGCCTGGAGGAACTTGTGGGGAAAAAAGAAGCGGCGACTCCGACTCAGGTCCGAATCCCCACGGGTGTCCTCGCCGCTTTGGAAGAAGCAGCGGCAAAGCGAGGTGTGTCGCGGCATTCCGAAATAATCTCCCGCCTGACTGCCAGCTTCGCGCTTCTAGATAATGCGGAGCTTAGCCACGGACTCGGCGCGATCATCAATTTGCTTCTCCACCGATTTGGACCGTTTCTCAACGCGGCAACCGGAGTGGACCGGGCTATGTTCCTCGAAATGTTCAAGGCCGCATTCGAAACGGTGATTGATGGCCTTGCAACTGACAAGATCAAACCGCCCGTGCCGGATGCAATTACGAATCTTGGACGCGTGATCGGCGAGAACTTGTTGGCCGACTTGCGCACTGTGGGAGCGGACGCTGACAAAGGACCGCGCGACGAGATTGCGGAAACTGCCGCGGCTGGCGAAGCGGCCAAGGCAATGGTCTTGGAAAAGATGCGCCCCCTATTTGAAAATTTGGAAAAAGCGAAAAAGAAAATCGTGGGCAAGAAGGGTAAGGGTGACTGATATGCGCGAACGTAGGTCCAAGGGCTTTGGGAGCATACGGGCGCGCAGACGCCGCGACGGCACCATCGCCTACATGCTCAAGGTGACATTTGGGGGACGCGATTACGTCCGCACCGTTGCCGCCAAGTCGAAGAAGGAAGCCGGGGCGATGCTCCCCGCCTTCGTGGCAGAGATTCAATCCGGCGAGACGGAGCGCAAAAAGCAGGACGCCGAACGGCTATCGAAGCAGCCCACGCTCGCGGAATGGTCCGGCGAGTTTCTCGCCTCCCACGTCAAGCAGGACGCGGATCGGGCGGCAACACGCGCAGCCTACGCCAGTATGATCCGCCTCTACATCCTGCCCGCGCTCGGGGCCTACAAGCTATCTGAAATTGAAGCGCCGATGATCCGTGACGCGATGCAGGCTCTTCGCAGAAAAGGTCGCGCCCTGCGCACCATCAAGCTGGCGTACGCCGTAATGCACCGCTGTTTCGATGCAGCCGTTGAGGATGGCCTTCTCAATCAGAACCCGATGCAGAAGTTCTCAAAGCTGCATCTGGGCGAAAATGAGGGCGAGGCCGAGAGCGCCAAGCGCCATGCGTTGACCGCTGCGCAAGTGACCGCGCTTCTTTCCGCCTGTGCGGATGATCCCAAATTGCATCTGTTCGTTTCAATCGGTGCGTCTACAGGACTTAGGCCCGGCGAGATAAGCGGATTGCGCCGACAGGATGTCGATTTGAAGGCAAGCGTCATTCACGTCCGGGGTTCGGCCAAGCGGGTCCATGGTGGTCCCGGCGAAGGCGCGCGCGTGTGGATCGGCGACACAAAAACGAAAAGCTCGCGGCGTGACGTGGGGATCGGTCCCGCGTTGACCGCATTGTTCGTTGCGCATTTCGAGCGCATGGAAGCTATGCAGCGCGAATTGCGGGGTCTGCCGGGCAACGTGGCGACCGCAAGACCGGTGGTCCCGGCTGAGGCTTGCGTATTCTGCGCCGATCCCGCGACCGCGGAGGGCCTTCGCGCGCCGCGCAGTCCGCACACGATCAGGGCGCAGTTCAAGCGGGCGCTGGCGCGTGCTGGCTTGCCTGACAATGTTTCGCCTCATTGGCTCAGGCATACGGCGATCTCTCATGCCATCGCAAACGGAACGCCGTTGGCCGATGCTGCCAAACGCGCTGGACATAAGAACCCGGCCATCACGGCAGCGATCTACACCCACGCCGTCGGTGACGGGGAGAAGAAGGCAGCCGCAATCGGCGACAGTCTGCTCACGTCTGGCAAGAGTGCCGAGATAGAACAAAACGGCATGGATAAGGGACTCAAATAGGCCAATGTCCCTTATGAAAACTGCTCACAGGAACCGGGAAATCGCCTAATCCACTGAGTTTACAGACTCATCGACCTGAGAACACGCGGAGAACACGCGACAAATACCTTAACACGCTGTTAACACCGTTTTGCCTAGGATTGCGGCCTTGGCCACAGGGGTGTGGCCAGAAATGGGGCAAAGTGGGCCTGACAGCGCACGATCTGAGCGACATGACGAGACTTGCCCAGCTTGCGGCCAATCCGCAAGGCACAGGGCGGGACGAAATCTATCTCGCCGTCGCTTCGCTTTATCGCACACAGGCTCCCCAACTCTCCGACCGCGAGCGTGCGCTGATGCGCGAAATCCTGCAGCGCCTCACCGGCGATGTGGAAATGGCCATCCGCATTACGCTGGCCGAGAAACTCGCCGACGATGAAGACGCCCCGCTCGATCTCATTCTGCTGCTCTGCGACGACAGGATCGAAGTGGCCCGCCCGCTGATCCTGCGCAGCCGCAAACTTTCCGACGACGATCTGCTGCGCCTGATCGCAGATGCGGACATCACGCGCCAGGTGATCTGTGCGGCACGGCCCAACATCGGGGAGCCCGTCAGCGAGGCGCTCGCCAAAAGCGATGCCGAACCGGTACTGGTGACGCTGCTGCGCAACGTCACCGCGCGCATCGCGAAAAATACGTTTGAAACCCTCGTCGAGAAATCGCGCAATCTTCCCAACTTGCATGAACCGCTGGTGCAGCGCCGCGATCTGCCGCCCACACTTGCCACCCGCATGTGCGATTGGGTTTCGGATGCGCTGAAGAGCTATATTGTTCAGAACTACAAAATTGCGCCCTCCTCCATCGACGAAGCGGCGCAGAAGATTCAGGAGCCGCCGGAAGCCGCCAGCAGCGCCAGCAAACTGATCGACAAGCTCGCCGCGGCGGGCCAATTGCGCGCCGGGTTCCTTCTGCGCGTGCTCAATCAGAACCAGATCGAGCTTTTCGAAACCGCCTTCGCCAAGCTGCTCAATCTCGACATGCCGAATTTGCGCCGGGTGCTGTACGATCAGGGCCCGCGCTCCGTAGCGCTGGCCTGCCGCGCCGTGGGCATCGACCGCTGCGTGTTCTCGACCGTCTTCAATCTTTCCCGCAAGGCGCGCGGGCTCTATCCCACACTCTCGCCCGACGAGCGCGCCGATGTGGAAAGCGTTTTCAACGTCTTTTCCCGCCCCGAAGCCATGGCCCGCATCCGGGCCCGCGCATAGCAGACAAGCGGGTGAAACCATCGCGGGCACCTGCTAGGGTGGCCGCATGATCGACCCTTTTGGCCGCCACATCTCCTATCTGCGCGTCTCGGTGACGGACCGCTGCGATTTTCGCTGCGTGTACTGCATGTCCGAGCACATGACCTTTCTGCCCAAGGCCGAGGTGCTGACGCTGGAGGAACTGGAGCGGCTCAGCGCCGCCTTCATCGCCAAGGGCGTGGAGCGCATCCGCATCACGGGCGGCGAGCCGCTGGTGAGGCGCAATGTGATGAGCCTGTTCGAACGGCTTGGCGCCCATCCCGGCCTGAAGGAACTCACGCTCACCACCAATGGCAGCCAGTTGACGCGGTTCGCGCGCGATCTGGCGGGCGCGGGTGTAAAGCGGATCAATGTCTCGCTCGACACGCGCGACGCCGCAAAATTCCGCGAGATCACGCGCTGGGGCGATCTGTCCAAAGTGCTGGCGGGGATCGACGCCGCGCAAGATGCGGGACTTCAGGTCAAGATCAACATGGTCGCGCTGAAGGATGTAAACGAGGACGAGATCGCAGACATGCTGGAATGGTCGCATTCGCGCGGCATGGACATGACGCTGATCGAGACGATGCCGCTCGGCGAAATTGACGGCGACCGCGTGGCGCAATATCTGCCGCTGTCGGTTGCGCGCGCGAAGCTGGAAGAACGCTTCACGCTGGAGGACATCGATTATCGCACCGGCGGTCCTGCGCGCTATGTGCGCGTGCGCGAGACGGGCGGACGGCTCGGCTTCATCACGCCGCTCACCCATAATTTCTGCGAAAGCTGCAATCGCGTGCGGTTGACCTGCACGGGGCAATTGTTCATGTGTCTCGGCCAGAACGACGAGGCCGATCTGCGTGCGCCCTTGCGCGCCTCGCCGGACGATGCGCTGCTGAACGCGGCAATCGATGCGGCAATCGCGCGCAAACCGAAGGGGCATGATTTCGTGATAGACCGCCGCCATCGCGCCCCTGCCCTGGCGCGCCATATGTCGCTGACCGGTGGCTGAGATGAAGAAACTGCATTTCACCGCATCGCAATCGCCGGACGCGCAAGACGCGCTGCCGAAGATGCGCGCTCGCTATGACGATGCGGGACCGGACAACGCCGAAATTATCGTGGCGCTGGGCGGCGACGGCTTCATGCTGCAAACGCTTCACGCTTTTCTCGGCAAGGGCAAACCGATCTACGGAATGAATCTCGGCTCGGTCGGATTCCTGATGAACGACTTCCATGAGGACGGTCTGGAAGCGCGGCTCGAAGCGGCGGAGACAGCCAAAATCCATCCGCTGCGCATGCGCGCCGTCACCAAGGAAAAAACCATCGAGGCCCTCGCCTTCAACGAAGTCTCGCTGCTGCGCCAGACGCGGCAGGCGGCGAAAATTCGCATCGTGGTGGATGATAAGGTGCGCATTTCCGAACTCATCTGCGACGGCGTGCTGGTTTCCACGCCCGCGGGCAGCACCGCTTACAATCAGTCGGCTCACGGGCCGATCCTGCCCATCGACGCCGCATTGCTGGCGCTCACTCCCATCAGCGCGTTCCGGCCACGGCGCTGGCATGGCGCGCTGCTGCCGCACCGGGCCCGCACGCGTTTCGAAATCCTCGATCCCGACAAACGCCCCGTAAGCGCAGTGGCGGACGATCTGGAAGTGCGCCATGTGACGATTGTGGATGTGGCCGAGGACCGCTCCATCGCCATGACCATGCTGTTCGACGCCGGCCATAGTCTGGACGAGCGCATTCTGGCCGAGCAATTCCTCGATTAACCGCCGGTTCACCTCGCATTAAGAGGCTCATTGTAGCCTGTTCGTTAACGAGCGCGAGGAGCGCCGGGGGCATTTTCCCGGACATGAACGATGACCGGTTATCGCTTCGATCGTCTGAAAATTCTGGTTGTGGATGACAATCCGCACATGCGCAGGCTCGTCGTCGAGATCTTGCGCGCCTTCGGCGTCGTGCAAATTCCCGAAGCCGCCGATGCGCAAAGCGCCTGGAAGATCATGCGCGAGAACAACCCCGATGTCGTCGTGCTCGACTGGATGATGGAGGGCATGACCGGTCTCGAACTCGCGAAGATGGCGCGCACATCGTCCGCAAGCGCCAATCCCTTCGTGCCGATCATCATGCTCACCGGTTACACGCAGGTGGATCATGTGCAACAGGCGCGCGATGCCGGCGTGAACGAATTCCTCGCCAAGCCGGTTTCGGTGAATGCGATCCTGACGCGACTTGTATCGGTGATCGAGCATCCGCGGCCTTTCGTGCGCACGAAAATCTATTTCGGGCCATGCCGGCGCCGCCGCGTCAGCGACGAATATCGCGGCCCCGAACGGCGCGACGTGGAAATCGTCAATGTCGATCAAGACGCGATGGTCGCGTAACCGGAGAGATCATGTCCAAGCAGCCCATCGAAATCTTCATGCCGCCGAACATGCTGAAGGCGAAAGTCGGCGGCACGATAGCGGGGCTGGACATGGCCGCGATCGGCCGCGCGGAAGCAGCACTTGAAAATCTCAAGACCGAATTTTCCGAGTGGATCGAAACCGATGCCGCCCGCCTTGCGGAATACCGCAACGCCTATGCCGTGAAAAAGAATGCCGATACGCGCGGCAATCTCTATCGCGCCGCACATGATCTGAAGGGTCAGGCGCTGACCTTCGAATATCCGCTAGTGGCGCGCGTGGCATCATCGCTGTGCAAATTGCTGGATGCGCCGGACCGCAACGTGCCGCTGACGCTGATCGACGCCCATGTAGACGCAATCCGCGTCATCGTGCGCGACAAGATGAAAGCCACGGGCGACAAGATGGCACTCGTGCTGGCAAAGGAACTGGAAGCGCGCGTGGATGAGTTTTTGGCGCGCTAAAGCGCTTCCTTCATCGATGCCCAAGTCTGCTCATAGCCCGCGTCATCGCGAATGCGCAGAATGCGGCCTTCCGGTCCTTCTTCCGTCCATGGCGTTACAGGGAGCGGTTCCACCGCGAGCGCCGCGGCGACCGCTGCTTCGACATTCCCGGATTTCGCGAGCTTCATCAGATTGAGTTTGGTCGGAAATATCACATTCCATTTCTTGCGGTCGCTGATCGCTTCATTCGGAGCGATCCAGATCGAGTCCACGGATTCGCGTCCGTCATGGCTGCCAGCGTGACCTTGCGGCGCACTCGCGAGGAAAAAATGCGTGTCGAAGCGCTTGGGCATCATTTCGGGCGTGATCCAGTGCGCGAAACGCACAAGCTGATCGCACGCCAGCCGCAGATTTTCGGCGCGCAGCATCTCCACCAGACTTAATTCGTTTTTCTCCAGCGCGTGGCGGTAATGCGCAAGTGCCGCGACCCGTTCGGCGGAGATCAACCCTTCGCTGCCCGCTTCGCGCGCGAACAGGATTCCGGATTCCTCGAAGGCTTCCCGAATGGCAGCCGCGCCCAGCGCACGCATTTCGGTGTTCCAGTCGCCGATGACGTCGGTGAAATCGGTCAACGCCGCATCGAAATCGCTTTTCGAAACCTTGCCACCCGGAAACACCAGCGCACCTGCTACGAAATCGATCTGGTGATGGCGCTTGACCATGAACACTTCGAGGCTCGCAGGCGCATCGCGCACGATGAGGATCGTTGCAGCGGGCACCGGCGTGGGCGCGGTTTTCTTTTCCTGTTCGGACATTGATCCTCGCTTTTGCTGAACTCTAGCGGCTTGTGACGGCCGCCGCCAAGCTCGCCGTCATGATGAGCGCCAGCACGGCGAAAAACGCCTGCGGCCCGAAGGCGCCGACCGCCGGGCCGACGATCAGCGGCCCAAAAATCGAACCGACGCCGAACACCAGCACCAGACCTGCTGCTGCCGGTACGCGCTGCGCCGGTGCAATCGCATCATTGACGTGAGCCACCGCGAGCCCATAGAGCGGAAAAATCGAAGCGCCCGCCAGTGCGGAAACGATGTCGGTAAAAAACGGGCTTCCTTCCGCCCAGATGCCCAGCAGCGACACGGCAACGCCGCCCGTGCACATCAATGCAATCGTCGGCTTGCGGCCGATGGCATCCGAGAGCCAGCCCAGCGGAAATTGCGCGAGTGCGCCCGCCGCCAATCCTACGCCCATAAACAATCCGACGCCCGCAAGATTGAAACCTTCGCGCTGCGCATAGACCGGGCCGAAAGTGAACAGCACCGCCCATGACACGCCGGAAAGCGCAGTCGCGATTGCGCCTAAAGGCGAGAGGCGAAAGAGATGGATGAGGCCGAAAGGTTCCGGCGGCACTTTGGCGGGCGCGACATGGCGTGCGAACGCAACCGGCATCGCGCTGACGAGAAAAATCGCCGCCGACAGCAGAAACAGAAACGGCGTTTTCGGATCGCCTGTCTGCAGCAGCATCTGCGCGCCCGTCATGCCCACCATTTGCGAAACCAGATAGACGCTGAACACGCGGCCCCGCACGCGATTTTCAACGCGGTCGTTGATCCAGCTTTCGATTGCCACGAACGTGACGGAAAGCGCCAACCCTGAAACAACGCGCAACGCCGTCCACGCCCATGGCGACACCCAGAAGCCGTGCAATGCGATCGTCACAGCCGACAGGATCGAGGCTGCGATCATCGCGTTGACATGGTCGAGATGCCGGATGATGGCGGGGCTCACCAGCGGCCCCGCCGAATAGCCGACATAGTAACCGGCCATCAAAATGCCGATGCTCCAGGCCGGAAACATTTCCAGCCCGGCGCGCACGCCGAGCAGATCGGTCTGCAATGCATTTGCGGTTTGAAGGATTCCCCCCGCCACAACAACGGCCCACACCGCAATCAGCGCGACGCGCATCAATCGCTCTTCGAAAATTCCCGCCTGCTCTGCTTAAGCAGCGATGCGGCGCAACGCAATGGTCAGTGGGTTTGATCGTCCTGCGCTTCGAAAGGCGTCAGCGCAGCCAGAATGTTGAGGATGCCCGGCGCCAGCGGGGATTGCGGCAGCGAGGAAAATGAATCTCCGCCGTCCAGCATCTGAAACGCCAGCCAATTGGTGTCGGGCTGGTTTGCGCTGCTGGCAGTATTGTGCGCGTGCGTGGCAGCAATTTTCGTGGGCGTTGCGGCGTGCGAAACATCCTGCTTCGTCGCCCATTGATAGACCTCGCGCACCGTCTTGGCGCTGCCGTCCTGATGATAGAAGACGCTGCGATTGGCGTTTGCCGCCTGCGGGAAGGCGGCGGCGGCGTTGGCACCGGGCTGCGCGTCGCTCAGCTGGATCAGGCGGCAGGCGGCATCGGGCCCCAGGAAATGGGCAGCATATAATTCGCCATTGCAGACACCGCGGCCCAGCCCGCTCTCCAGCGCCGATTTCGTCTGATTGGCGAACTCGCCTTCCATCAAGGATGCGATTTTCGGATCGTTGCGCAGGGCAAGAATTGCCTGCTGGGCGGCCGGTGTTGCCGCGTGGAAGCGGCCATCGGAGCCTTGCTGGATGGCATCGGCCTCAGCGCCAAGCCCGTACTTCGCGCCATGCTGCTTAACCAGCCCGAGCCAGGTCTGGCCGACGAACTGGAACAGCCCGGAGGCGCTGGAACTCGTTGATTTCGCTTGCGGTTTCAGGCTGCTCTCGCGCATGGCGGTATCGAGCAGATAGTTGAAATCCGAGCCCGTGACGGCGCTCGCCTGATGCAAGGCCGCGATCACGTCGGAACGGGCGGTGGTGATTGTGTTGGCTTCTGCCAGCATGGCTTCGGGTTCTCCTGCCCTGGTAAACGCAACCCGCGTGCCAGTTTCAGAACCCGTCGATATCGGCCAGCAGCTTCTTGAGGAGACCCGCCTCATAAGGGACGACCTTACCCTGCCCCCAGACCGGTCCCGGCCATGCCGCATCGCCGGCCAGCCTCGCCACCACATGGACATGCAGTTGCGGCACCAGATTGCCGAGCGCGCCGGTGTTGATCTTGGCCGCACCCGTGAGAGCCTTGAGCCGCTCGCTCGCAAGCGCAATCTCCTCGATCAGAAAGGCGCGGTCTTCCACGCTCAATTCATGCAGTTCGGTGAGACCCGCGCGCCGGGGCACCAGCACCAGCCAGAGATAGCGCGCATCGTTCATCAGCAACACGCGCGACAGTGCCCAGTCGGTGGCGAAAACGGTATCGGCAGCGAGGCGGGGATGCAGTTCGAAATCGCTCATGTCAGCGCCGCGCGCAGCGGGCTGAAACCGGCAATTTCCGGAGGCTTGCATCGATTGAGAACAAGATCACACATCGCCGCTGCAATGAGCGGTGCGAACAAAATACCGTTGCGGAATTGGCCCGACGCGACAAAGACACTTTCCACAGCAGATGCGCCAAGCACCGGTAGACCATCCCGCGCGCGCGGCCGCAAGCCCGCCCAGTGCTCGGCGATTTCCCAGTGCTGCACCGCTGGCATCAGCCCGGCGGCGTGTTCATGCAGCCAATTGCGCGCGATTTGCGTGAGGCTGGTGTCGAACCCGGCTTCTTCTGCGGTCGCCCCGATTAAAAGCCGGTCCTGGCGCGGCACTGCGTAGATCTCATTTCCCCACACCAGACTTTTCGGCAACCGCGCGCCATTTGGAAGTGCCAGCGAAATCATCTCGCCTTTGACGGGAGAGATTTCCGGAACGGTGCCCGGCGGCAAGCCTTCGATCCGCGACGTCCATGCGCCCGCCGCAATCACGAACGCATCGGCCAGATGAACATGAAACGGCGTGCGCACACCGATGATTCGCGCGCCTTCCATTTCAAAACGGATCGCCGTCTCATTGATGGAAAGTTTTCCGCCCACGCGCAGAAGTGCGGTTACCAGCGCCGCAGACAGCGCGCGATTGTCCACCTGCGCTTCGTTCGGATCCCATAGCGCGCCGGCAATGCCGGGCTGCAGCATCGGCTCGCGGCGCAACGCTTCATCCGCGCCGATGAATTGTGCGCCCGCTCGCGCTTTGAACGCTTCCGCTTCGCTTTGCGTAAGCGCCGCGATCAGCGCGCCATCCTTGCGATAGAAAATCTGCGCGCCGGATTCTTCTTCGACCTCGGCGGCGAAAGCAGGCCACGCCTCGGCCGATGCGCGCGCGAATTCCGCTTCGGCGCCGCTGGCCTCTGCGCTTTCCGCAGTGGCCGCGATCATGCCTGCGGCCGCCCATGTCGCGCCGCGCCCGGCATTCGCCCGATCCAGCACCGTGACATCCGCGCCGCCCTCAGCCAGCCGCCAGCCGATGGAAAGCCCGGCAATTCCCGCACCGATGACGATTATTCTCATGATGCTGGATTAGGCGCTGACGGCGGCGGCGTCAAACGCGCTGTAACTATCGCCCCGCCATGCGCGAATAGGCGTTGTTCGCGCATGAAGCCCGTCCCTATAATCGACGCGAAAACGGAGATGCAAACCATGGAAAAGGCCACATTCGGCGCAGGGTGCTTTTGGGGCGTGGAACATTTCTTCCGCGAAGTACCCGGCGTGAGCAACGCGGTGTCCGGTTATTCCGGCGGCCGCGCGGACAACCCCACTTACCGACAGGTTTGCAGCGGCACGACCAATCATGCAGAAGTCGTCGAAGTGACGTTTGATCCGGCGAAGGTTTCTTATGCGACGCTGGTGGATCTGTTCTTCAAGATGCACGATCCCACACAGATGAACCGGCAAGGCCCCGATGTCGGCACGCAATACCGTTCGGCGATCTTTACGCACTCGCCGGAGCAGGAACGCGTGGCGAAGGAGCGGCTGGATGCGGCGCACGGGAAATTTCGCAAGCCCATCGCGACGGTGATCGAACCGGCGCAAACCTTCTGGCCGGCGGAGGATTATCATCAGCGCTATTTCGAGAAGAATGGCGGCTCGTGCCATATCAGCTATGCCGAGGTAACCAATAAATGAAACTTGCGCGGGGAGCGGCGATCATCATGGCGATAGGATTCACCGCAACAACCGCCTATGGCCAGATGAGCCGCGGCGACCGTTATTCCGGCGCGCCCTGGGCGACGCGCTCGCCCGTGCTGGCGCAGCACGGAATGGCGGCGACCGAACAACCGCTCGCCTCGCAAATCGCCATCGACATTCTGAAGAAAGGCGGCAGCGCGGTGGACGCCGCGATTGCCGCCAATGCCGCTATCGGTTTGATGCAGCCGGTGCTGAACGGAATCGGTGGCGATCTCTTCGCGATTGTTTGGGACCCGAAAACCAAACAGCTTTATGGCTACAATGGTTCGGGGCGCTCGCCGCAGGGCCGCGATCTTGCAAAATTGAAAGCGGAAATCGAAGTGGCGTACAAAAAAGCGGGCAAGCCTTATGCGCCGCACATTCCACCGGTCGGTTCGCTGCCGATCACCGTGCCGGGCACCGTGGATGCATGGTTCGCGCTGCATGATAAATTTGGCAAATTGCCGATGGTTGACGATCTGGCGCCCGCCATCGGTTACGCCACGAACGGATTTCCCGTAACGCAGCTCATCTCGACATACTGGAAAGGCAATATGGCCGCGTTCGAGAAGAACAGCGCTATGATCGAGGAATTGGATAACGCACGCCACACTTACCTGATCGACGGCCACACGCCAGCCGAAGGCGAGATCTTCCGCAATCCCGATCTCGCGCACACGCTGTCGCTGCTGGCGAAAGGCGGACGCGACGTTTTCTACAAGGGCGAGATTGCGCACACCATCGACGCCTATTTCAAGCGCATCGGCGGCGATCTGCGCTATGAGGATTTCGCGGCGCATCACGGCGAATGGGTTACGCCGCTGACGATAAATTATCGTGGCTACGATGTGTACGAACTCCCGCCCAATGGTCAGGGCGCGGCGGTTTTGCAGATGCTGCAAATCCTCAAGGGCTATGATCTGAAAAAAATGGGCGCCGGTTCCGCCGACACGCTGACCGCGATGCTGGAAGCAAAACGCCTCGCCTACGAAGACCTCGCGAAATGGTATGCAGATCCGGCGTTTGCGCATGTGCCAATGAAGGGCTTGCTGTCGGATGCTTACGCCGATGAGCGCCGCAAGCTGATCGATCTCGCGCATGCCAATCCAAAATTCGGCCCCGGCGATCCGCGGCTGCGTGATGGCGACACGATTTATCTGACGACTGCGGACAAGGACGGCATGATGGTGTCGCTCATCCAGTCCAATTATCGCGGCATGGGTTCGGGGTTGGTTGCCGATCATCTGGGATTCATGTTTCAGGATCGCGGCGAGATGTATTCGCTCGATCCGAATGCGGCGAATGTGTATGCGCCGGGCAAGCGTCCGTTCCAGACGATCATTCCGGGTTTCGTGATGAAGGACGGCGCGCCCTTCATGGCGTTCGGATTGATGGGCGGCGATATGCAGCCACAGGGCCATGTGCAGGTGCTGACCGACATCATCGATTTCGGCATGAACGTACAGGAAGCGGGCGATGTCGCGCGCTGGCGCCATTATGGCGGCAGCGAACCGACCGGTGAGCCTTCAACCGGCATCGGCATGGTGGAAATGGAATCCGGATTCGAGCCTGCGGTGAAAGCCGAATTGGAAAAGCGCGGTTACAAAATCGTGCCCGGAACCGGCAACTTTGGTGGCTACCAGGCGATCATGCGCGATCCGAAAACCGGCGTGTATTGGGGTGCGTCGGAAATGCGCAAGGATGGTGAAGCGATCGGCTACTGACCCTTCGCATTCTTTACCGCGAATTCCACATCCAGTCTTGTGCCGTCTGCGAATTCCAGCGTGACGGGAACGCTTCCGCCCGGTTTCATCGACGGCGCATCGCACATCAGATGGTAACCGCCCGGCGCGAATTTTACGACGCCATGCGCTGGCACGGACACGCTCATCACCATATCCATCATGCCCATGCCGCCGCTGGTTTCGCTTTTGTGTAACATCAGCATGCCGCAGGCGGGTGATGACGCGCCGGTGAGCGTCGCGTTGCTGTCCGCATTGTTGTGCAGAACGAAATAACCGCCCGCCGGCAGATTGGCAGGCAGCGCGCGGAACCATGCATCGCTCACGCTCAAAGGCCCGGCGAATGCCGGTGTTGCGAGTAGCATGCTAAGAATGATTGTTTTGAAGCGCATGTTCCGCCTTCTCCTCATTGAGCCGCAACGTTGTCAGCACCACGATCATCGCAGCAAAACTCACCAGCGTTCCCGGCAGCCATATAATCAGCCCGCCATAATGCTGATCGCTGATCGGCGTGATCGCCATCACGCGCCCGCAAATACGATAGACGGGATAATAGTCCGTCGAAGAAAGCGACAAAATTGCGCCCAACACCATTTGCGGCAGCTCAATGGCCATGATGAGCAACGCGCGCATGCCGATGCCGATGCGTGCCGGCGGCTTGGGGCGGCTGTCCAATATCAGCGACCAGAAGAAAATTCCGTTGATCGCCATCGTCCAGTTCATCAGATCGTATAGATCGCGGTCCAGCATCACATAGGTGTGAATAGCCGGAATCAGCCAGAAATACAGCAGCGCCGTGAACAGTACCGGCGCCACCGCGGGATGCTGCATGAAATCCACTGTGCGCGTCAGCGGCCGCCAATCGAAAACTGGCCGCAGGAATTGCGGCATGCCGGCGCGGATTGCGGGCCCACCCGCGCCTAACGCGATGAAGAATGGTGCCAGATGATGCAGCGTGAAATGCGCCCAGCGATGCGCGAAGAACAGATGCTGCGCATAATAATCGATGCGCGTTTGCAGAACCGCATAGACCAGCAGCACGCCGAACACGAACGAAATGCTGCGCCAGAGCGGCGGCCGCTCTGGCAGGCGGCGCAAACCCAGCGCATACCAGCCGAGGCTCAACCATGTCGCCAAAAACACCGGCCAGGAAAATTCCCATGGCAGCCATGCGGGCAGATCCGCCGGAAGCGCGCGGCAGATCGCATAGAGAACACCACCCGCAATCAACAGCGCGCCATAGGCGAGCCATTCGTTGCGATTTTCGGCGTGTTGCGCGGTCATCGGTAGAACTTACAAGACTATATTCGCCGTTCTTGCGAGGCGATTGGTCACACGCAGGCAGGTGCCGTCTATGATATTCCGCCGCACATGGGAAAAGCCGCCCGGATCGCGCAGCGCATCGCAGCCCTGATGGGGCTGCTCCTGCTTCTCGGCTGCGGCGAGCAAGGCTGGTACGGAACGGATATCACCGGCGCAATGCCGCCCCTGCGATTTTTCATGGCGCGCGCCAGCGACGGCGCGAATGTCACGGCGAACGATTATCGCGGCAAGCTTGTGGTGCTTTATTTCGGCTACACGCATTGCCCGGACATTTGCCCCGCGACTCTCGCCAATATCGGCGAAGCGCTGCAGAAGCTGGGCGCAGACGCGCCGCGCGTGAGCGTATTGTTCGTGACGGTCGATCCCAACCGCGACACGCTTCCCATTCTCAAAACCTATGTGAAAGCCTTCGCGCCCCAAATGGATGCATTGCGCGGCGGCGACAACGCGATCGCCGATTTGGCGCGGCGCTGTCGTGTCGCCTATAGCGTGACGGCCGGGCCTCCTTACCAGGTGATGCATTCCGATGCGGTGTTCCTGTTCGATCCCGCCGGCCGCGCGCGCATCGTGACGCTTTCCACCGACAACACCGCGGCACTGGCGGATGATATGAAGCGGCTGCTGGAATAAAATCGGCTCTAAATGTGCAGCGCCCGTTTGTCCGCATCCAGAACTGCTTCATGCAACATTTCGGATAGCGTGGGATGCGGAAAAATGGTTTCCGCCAATTCGGCCTCAGTCGATTCCAGCGTGCGCGCAATCGTGTAGCCGTGGATCAATTCGGTGACGCCCTCGCCGATCATATGCGCGCCGAGCAATTCGCCGGTTTTCGCATCGAATATAGTTTTGATGAGACCTTCCGCATCGCCCATCGCAATCGCCTTGCCATTGGCGATGAACGGAAAGCGCCCCACTTTTATTTTGCGCCCGCTTTCTTTCGCGGCCGCTTCGGTCATGCCCACGCTGGCAATCTGCGGCGAACAATAGGTGCAGGCCGGAACTTTGGATGTATCGAGCGGATGCACGCCCTTAACGCCCGCGATGCGCTCGGCCACGATCACGCCTTCATGCATGCCCTTATGCGCGAGCCATGGCGGGCCGACGAGATCGCCGATGGCCCAGATGCCGGGCACGCCCGTTTCGCCCCATTCATTGGCGATCACATGCGTTTTCGCGGTTTTCACGCCCGCGGATTCCAGCCCGATATTTTCGACATTGCCCACAATGCCGACCGCAAGGATTACGCGCTCAACGGTCAGCGTCTCGATTTTACCGTCTTTCGATTTCAGCGTGGCGGTGACGCTTTCGGCACCCTTCTCCAATTTCTCGACGGTGGTTGATGTTTTGAATTTCATGCCTTGCTTGGTGAAAGCTTTCGCCGCGAGTGCGGAAATCTCCGCATCCTCCACCGGCAATACCCGATCCAGCACTTCCACCACCGTCACATCCGCACCGAGCGTGCGGTAGAAACTGGCGAACTCGATACCGATGGCGCCGGAGCCGATCACCAGCAGCGATTTCGGCATGACGGGCGGCACCATCGCCTCGCGATAAGTCCAGATCAATTTGCCGTCGGGCTCCAGCCCCGGCATGGAGCGCGCGCGTGCGCCGGTGGCGAGAACTATATTCTTCGCGGCGTATTCGGATGTCTTGCCATCTTTGGCGACGGCGATTTTGCCTGCTCGGGCAAGCTGCGCCTCGCCCGCTATCACCGCGATTTTGTGCTTCTTCATCAGAAACGCGACGCCACCCGAGAGTTGTTTGGCGACTTTGCGTGAACGTTCCACAATCTTCGTCACATCGAAGCGCAAATTGTCCGCGGCGAAACCGAATTCCTCCAGCCGATGCATCAGATGCCAGATTTCCGATGAACGCAGCAGTGCTTTGGTCGGAATGCAGCCCCAATTGAGACAGATGCCGCCAAGCTCCGCGCGCTCCACAATCGCGACCTTCAATCCGAGCTGCGAGGCGCGGATCGCGCAGACATAACCAGCAGCCCCCGAACCGATTATAATGATGTCGAAATTTTCCATCGTCACACCTGCAGGAAGCTTGCGGCGAGCACGCTGGCGAGTGCGGGAAGCAGAAAAAAGATCGTGTAGATGCTCGAGATGGCGATGAATTTCACACTCGTCCAGAACCAGCTCTGCTCGTAGAAATGCTTGATCGAGAGGAACAGATAGAGTGTCACCGCGCCCAGTGCCGACCACGCCACGATTCCGCCGGGCAATAACTGCGCCGCGCCTACTGCCATGATCAGTACCGCGAACGCGAAGGTGTGAACGCTCAGCGAAAAAACGAGATGGTCCACAAAATAAAACTTCTTGCGCTGCCGCCAATAAAACAGTGCCAGCAGCACCGCATAAAGCGGCAGCAGCAAAAACAGCACCCGAGGGATCCACGTCGTGAGCGGACCATTCATCGCCGCGGGATCGGCGGCCAGCCGCTGGATGCCGTCATAGACATGTTTTTCCACCCAGTTCTTCGCGGCGCGCGATTTCCGCTTGTCCTTGGCGTTCGTCACATCGGCGCTTGTTCCCACATCGACATTGACGTCGGTGCTGACAAGCCGGTCGCGTTCGGCCTTCGTCAGATTGGACTGATAACCGCCGATCCTGGAAAAGAAATGTGGGACTGTGGAAAAGCTGAACGGGCCGCCCGGCGCGTTCGCCTTTTCCTTCGGAATCGGAAGAAGGCGGGGCATATCGGGATCGTCTTTGTCATAGGCCGGATTGAGGATGAATGTGTTTCCCTTTGCGTCGCGGATGACTTTTTCGGGCGTGGCCGTGACCTGCAATTGCACGATCGCGATGCCGGAGAAACTGAGGATCAAAAAGAAAATAAGCGAGACGAAAAGATAAAGCCGCACCGCAGGCATGTAACGCTGCGTGCGCCCTTCCCGGAAAGCGCTCGGCAATTCACCGGGCCGCGCCAGCAACGCATAGGCCGTGCGCATCACGCGGCTATCGAAACTGATGATGTCTTCGAATAGATCGTGCAGCAACGCAAGAAGCGAGCGGCGATGCGTGTCGCGCTCCTGTCCGCACACCGCGCAATAGGCCCCGATCATCGAGGTGCTGCAATTGGGGCATTTTTCGGTTCGTTGCCCGCGCTCGGCAAGCGCGGAAGCAGCCATTTCCACGGCAGCAGCGCCGCCCGTTTCGAGAATGGCTTCGAAATCGCTCATGCACCTCTATAGCAGCATTGCCGCTGGTTCTTCGATAAAGGTTTTGAACGCTTGCAGGAAGCGTGCGCCGGTTGCGCCATCAATCACGCGATGATCGCAGGACATGGTGACGGTCATCAATGTTGCTGCTTCGATTTTGCCGTCGCGCACCACGGCGCGCTGCTCGCCTGCACCGATTGCGAGGATGGCCGCGTGCGGCGGGTTGATCACCGCGGTGAAATCGCGAATGCCGAACATGCCGAGATTGGAGATGGCGAAACCGCCACCTTCGAATTCGGATGGCTTAAGTTTCTTCGCCCGCGCGCGTTCGGCCAGTTCCTTCACTTCATGCGAGATCGCGATCAGACCTTTTTCTTCGGCATGGAAAACAATCGGCGTGATGAGCCCGAAATCGAGCGCCACTGCCACGCCGATATCGGCATGTTTGTGGCGCAGGAGCGCAGTGTCGGTCCAGCTTGCGTTCACTTCCGGCACGCGCATCAGCGCGAGCGCCGAGGCCTTCACGATGAAATCATTGACGGAGAGTTTGTAAGCGCCGTCGCCTTTCGCATTCAACCGCGCGCGCGAAGCCAGCAATTCGCCGATGTCGCAATCCACCGTCAGATAGAAATGCGGGATGAGTGTTTTCGCCGAGGTGAGACGTTTGGCGATGGATTTGCGCATGGAGTCATGCGGGATTTCTTCGTAATCGTCCGGCTTGAAGAAGAGGCGTGCGTCGGGAAGCGGGGCGATCCCGGAAATTGTTGTCGATGTTTGAGACGTGGACGGTTTGACGATAGTTTTCTGTGTTTCAACATCCGCTTTCACAATACGTCCGCGCGGGCCGGAGCCCTTGAGTGTGGAGATATCCAAGCCCTTTTGCTGCGCAATTCTGCGAGCGAGAGGTGAAGCGAATACGCGATGATCTTTCGAAGGTTGAGCAGACGTCGACACCCCCTCACCCTTGCCCTCTCCCCCTGCGGGGGCGAGGGAATTTTTTTGCACTTCCCCCTTTCCCCCATTGGGGGAGAGGGTTGGGGTGAGGGGGACAGGTTTCTCAACCTTCGCCTCTGCCGACACCGCATCCTTGATTGATGACATCATCGACGAAATGTCCACCGGCCCTGCCGGCTCGCCATCCTCGATCAATTCGGCGATCGGTTGATTCACCTTCACGCCTTCGGTGCCTTCGGGCACGAGGATTTTGCCGATGCGCCCTTCGTCCCCCGCTTCGAATTCCATCGTCGCCTTGTCGGTTTCGATTTCGGCGAGAATGTCGCCGGAGCGCACTTCATCGCCCTCCTTCACCAGCCATTTGGCGAGCTTGCCCTCCTCCATCGTGGGCGACAGCGCGGGCATGAGGATCTGCGTCATCGATCCTCCAGCGCGCCGAGTTCGGCCACATGCTTTTCCCAATGCTTGCCGTCGAACTCGCCGGTGAGCACGGAGGTGAAATCATCCGGATTGAGGCAACGGAAATTCACGCTGTAACCGTCGGGATGCGAGCGCGGCACGTAAAAGGATTTAACGCCGCAGATCGAACAGAAGAGATGCTTGGCGGTTTTCGTATTGAATTCATACAGCGTCAGCTTGTCCTCGCCGCTGACAAGCCGGAAATGCGATTTCGGCACGATGTAGTGCAGAAATCCAACGCGCTCGCACATCGAGCAATTGCAGGAACGGATTTCGATTTCGTCCGGCGCCAGCACTTCAATCTGCACCGCGCCGCAATGGCAGCCGCCCTTTTTCCAGTTCATTTTCGGTTTGGCCATCGCGCTATTCCCGGTAGCAAACCGCTTTCGCCGCCGCGATCACGTCTTCCACATGCGGCAGCGCAAGTTTTTCGAGATTGGCGGCGTAGGGCATCGGCACGTCCTTGCCGGTGACTTTGGTGGGGGGGGCGTCGAGATAATCGAATGCTTCCGACACAACCACCGAACAAATCTCCGAGCCGATGGAACACACCGGCCACCCCTGCTCCACGGTGACGATGCGATTGGTCTTTTTTACCGACGCGATCACCGTTGCGATATCGAGCGGGCGCAGCGTGCGCAGATCGATCAATTCGGCGTCGATGCCTTCGGCGGCGAGCTTCTCAGCTGCCTCCAAAATCATCCCCACGCAAATTGAATATGCGACCAGCGTTACATCCTTGCCTTGCTTGATCACCCGTGCCTTGCCGATGGGCACGGTGTGATCCTCGATCTTCGGTACGGGGAACGAGCGGCCATAGACGATTTCGTTTTCGAGGAAGATCACCGGATTGGGATCGCGGATCGCTGATTTGAGCAAGCCTTTCGCGTCGGCGGCGAAATAGGGCGCGATCACTTTCAATCCGGGAACCTGCGCGTACCACGCCGAATAATCCTGGCTGTGTTGCGCGCCGACGCGGCTGGCGGGGCCATTCGGTCCGCGGAAAACAATCGGGCATTGCATTTGCCCGCCGCTCATGTAGCGCGTCTTGGCCGCGGAATTGACGATTTGGTCGATGGCCTGCATCGCGAAATTGAACGTCATGAATTCCACGATGGGCCGCAGCCCGCCGAACGCGGCGCCGACGCCGAGCCCGGTGAAGCCGTGTTCGGTGATTGGCGTGTCGATGACGCGCTCAGGCCCGAATTCCTCGAGCAGTCCCTGACTGATTTTGTACGCGCCCTGATATTGCGCGACTTCCTCGCCCATCAGGAACACGGTTTCGTCGCGGCGCATTTCTTCGGCCATCGCATCGCGCAGGGCTTCGCGCACGGTAATGGTGGTGAATTCTGTTCCTTCGGGGAAAGCTACGTCGGTGGCAGGCACCCCCTCACCCTTGCCCTCTCCCCCTGCGGGGGCGAGGGAATTCTTTTTCACTTCTCCCTCTCCCCCTTGGGGGGAGAGGGTTGGGGTGAGGGGGACTGCCGCGGGCTTTGCCGTTGCAGGAGTAACGGCGGCCTCGCCATCGCTCACCAATTCCGCAATCGGCTGGTTCACCTTCACGCCTTCGGTGCCTTCGGGAACGAGCAGTTTGCCGATGCGGCCCTCGTCCACCGCTTCGAATTCCATCGTCGCCTTGTCGGTTTCGATTTCGGCGAGAATGTCGCCGGATTTCACAGTGTCGCCTTCCTTCACCAGCCATTTGGCGAGCTTGCCCTCCTCCATCGTGGGCGAAAGTGCAGGCATGAGGATTTGCGTGGACATCAGGCGAGCACATCCGTGTAAAGTTCTTCCGGCGCGGGCTCGGGGCTTTCGGTGGCGAATTCGGCGGCGTTGTTCACGATGCTGCGGATTTCCTTGTCGAGCGCTTTCAATTCGTCTTCGGTGGAAATGCCGCGCTCCACCAGTTTCTGTCCATAGTGCTCGATAGGATCGCGCTTCTCGCGCACCTCCTGCACTTCCTCGCGCGTGCGGTATTTCGCGGGGTCGCTCATCGAATGGCCGCGATAGCGATAGGTTTTCAATTCCAGAATGGTCGGGCCGTTGCCCGCGCGGCACCACGCAATGGCTTTCTTGCCTGCTTCGAACACGGCCGCCACATCCATGCCGTCGACCTGTTCGCCGGGAATGTTGAAGCTGGCGCCACGTTTGTAGAAATGCGTCTCGGCGCTGGAGCGCTCCACGCTCGTGCCCATGGCATATTGATTGTTCTCAATGGCGTAGACGACCGGCAGCTTCCAAAGCTCGGCCATGTTGAAGCTTTCATAGACCTGGCCCTGATTGGCAGCGCCGTCGCCGAAATAGGTGAGCGTGATCGCGCCGTTCTTTTTGTATTTGTTGGAGAAGGCGAGCCCCGTGCCCAACGGGGCGGGCGCACCAACAATGCCGTGGCCGCCGAAGAAATTCTTCTCGCGGCTGAACATATGCATCGAGCCGCCCTTGCCCTTGGAATAGCCCGTCGCGCGGCCCGTGAGTTCCGCCATCACGCCCTTGGGGTCCATGCCACAGGCCAGCATATGGCCGTGGTCGCGATAGGCGGTGATGACCTGATCGCCGGGCGCGAGTGCGGCCTGAAGGCCCGTCACGACCGCTTCCTGCCCGATATAGAGGTGACAGAACCCCCCGATCAGCCCCATGCCATAGAGCTGGCCCGCCTTCTCCTCGAACCGGCGGATGAGGAGCATGTCGCGGTAGAATTTTTTGGCCTGATCACCCGTCGCGGCGCCGGTCATGCCGATCGCTCCTTTGGACGCCTCAAGGACGTAGAGCGGTTTTGGCAAGCGGGGCGGCGATTGGCAAGCAGTGACGAAGTGTCAGACTTTAGTGCCGGGCGCGGGGGATGGCGACCTGCCCGGGCGCGCTGTCGAGAAGCTGCTCGCGGGCGACCTCTTCCACCATGTCGGGATCGACGGAACCGGGCTCGAGCAGCTTGATGCGATGTTCGAGACGGGCGCGATCTTCCTTCAGCGAGGCCAGCTGTTCCTGTTGGACGGCCAGGCGCGCAGAGGTGTCGCTGAGCATGAGCAGCCCTCGGCTGCCCCAAATCGTGTAATAGCCGAAATACGCGACCGCAGCCGCGCAGAGCGCCGGTATCACGAGAGTGCCAAAGAAGCGTGTCACGCTGCGTCTGATTCGCATGGGTACGAACGAATCATATCGCGATTCGGCAGGTCAAGGAAAAAATGTGTTTCAAAGCTGGAACTCGCGAGCGGGCTCGTGAAAGGCAGGACGGCGGCGGGCGCCGTGGCGCACGCTGATGACATTCAATTCGTCTTCGCCGAGTTCGTAGAATATCAGATAGGGGTAAGGGTTTACAGGAAACACTCGCACCCCTTCCTCGGAGATGAGATGCCCCATCTCCGGATTGCCCCCAAGAAGCGCGGCAATGTATTCGATACGCTGGATCACTTTACGCGCAGCCGAAGCACTATCCTGTGCGATATACGCAGAGATATCGGCCATTTGCGAAAGAGCTTCGGGCGCAAACCGGACGCGCATTAGCGATGGCGATCAAAGAATGCTTTGACCTCTTCGTCCGGGACAAACTCACCTCGGCGCGCCTGCTCAAGGCCTCGCTTAATGCTGGCGCGATCCTCCGGCGACAGCGTGTAAGGCGTGTCGCGCTCCTCCATCCCGAGCAGCACGTTGGCCGCATTCTCCTGCTGGTCTTCCGGCCAGGTGAGAACACGTTCGAGGATTTCTTTGATCTGGTCTTTAGTCATGGCGTCACCGGAACATTCCGGCAACGACCATAGCATATTTTCAGGCCCGCAAAACGCTGCGCCCCGCATACACCGCCTGATCGCCGAGCTGTTCTTCGATGCGCAGGAGCTGGTTGTATTTGGCGAGGCGGTCGGAGCGGGCGAGAGAGCCTGTCTTGATCTGTCCGCAATTCGTCGCCACTGCGAGATCGGCGATTGTCGAGTCCTCGGTTTCGCCGGAGCGGTGGGACATCACGGCGCGATAGGCCGCGCGATGCGCCGTATCCACTGCATCGAGAGTTTCGCTCAAGGTGCCGATCTGGTTGACCTTTATCAGGATCGCGTTCGCGGTGCCCTTGGCGATGCCCTGCTTCAGGCGCGCGGTATTGGTGACGAAAAGATCGTCGCCCACCAATTGCACCTTCTTGCCGATGGCCTTGGTCAGCGCCGCCCAGCCATCCCAATCGTCTTCGGCCATGCCGTCTTCGATGGAGACGATGGGATAGCGCGCGCAGAGATCCTCATAGACCTTCACCATACCCGCGGGATCGAGCGTCTTTCCTTCGCCTTCAAGCACATACTTGCCGTCTTTGAAGAATTCAGTTGAAGCCGGATCGAGCGCCAGGAACACATCCTCGCCCGCTTTGTAGCCCGCCTTCTCGATTGCTTTGACGACGAAGCTCAGCGCTTCGTCCGCGCTTTTGAGGTTCGGCGCGAAGCCGCCTTCATCTCCCACATTGGTGTTGTGGCCGCCATCGTGCAGCGCCTTCTTCAGCGTGTGGAACACTTCCGCGCCCATGCGCAAGGCTTCGCGGAATGTTGGCGCGCCCACCGGCATGATCATGAATTCCTGGAAGTCGATGGGATTGTCGGCATGGACGCCGCCATTGACGATGTTCATCAGTGGCACGGGCAGCGTGCGTGCGCTTGCCCCGCCCACATAGCGATAGAGCGGCAGGCCAGATGCCGCGGCAGCCGCCTTCGCCACCGCCAGCGACACGCCGAGGATGGCGTTGGCGCCGAGGCGCGCCTTGTTGGGCGTGCCGTCGAGCTTGCACATCAACTCATCGATATGGGTTTGTTCTTCGGCTTCGAGACCGGACAGCGTGTCGAAAATCTCGGTGTTGACGGCGGCAACAGCCTTCTCGACCCCCTTGCCGCCATAGCGCTTTCCGCCGTCGCGCAATTCCACCGCCTCATGCGCGCCGGTGGATGCGCCGGAGGGCACCGCGGCGCGGCCGAAAGAGCCGTCTTCCAGCGTCACATCCACTTCCACGGTCGGATTGCCGCGGCTGTCCAGGATTTCGCGCGCGGTGATGTCGACAATGGCTGTCATGATCTTGCCCTCAAAAGCGGTGTCCGGTTCTAGGCGATTGGGGGGTAAACCATCAAGCGCCCGAATCCGTATAGAATGTCACGGAACCGGACTATCACCGGACGACATTCTGGGAGGGAAATACTGTGTCCAATCTTGCAGCACCTGACATGATTTATACCGCCGCCGTCACTATTCTGGCGATCATCCTCTACATCTATATGGGCCTTCGCGTGGGCATGGCGCGCGGCACCTACAAGATCGACGCGCCGGCCATGACGGGCCACCCCGATTTCGAACGGGCCGTACGCATCCATGCCAACACCATGGAATTCATGGTGACGTTCCTGCCGGCATTGTGGCTGGCTGAGCTTTATTTCGGCGGCTGGATTCCGCCGGTGCTGGGGCTCGTCTGGGTGATCGGCCGCATCGTCTACATGCTGGGATACAGCGCAGCCGCCAACAAGCGCAGCGCCGGTTTCGGCATTCAGGCGCTGGCGACGATCTTGCTGATCGTTCTGGCCATCGTCGGCATCGTGCAGGCGAGCATGGCGGCCTGATTCAGTTTGCCCACTTCTTGGCGATGCGGTCGATCTCGACCAATTCGCCGAGAAGTGCGGGCACATCCTTGAGCTTGAGCATATTGGGGCCGTCGGACGGGGCGTGGTCCGGGTCCTGATGCACTTCCATGAATACCGCTGCCACGCCAACGGCGACTGCCGCGCGCGCAATATAAGGCGCCATCTCGCGATTGCCGCCGGATTTATCGCCCTGCCCGCCCGGTTTCTGCACGGCATGCGTCGCGTCCATGACGATCGGCGCGCCATATTTCGCCATTTCGGGTAAGCCGGTCATATCCACGACAAGCGTGTTGTAGCCGAAGCTCGAGCCCCGCTCCGTTACCAGCACGTTCGGATTTCCCGCGCTGGTGATTTTCGCGATGACGTTCTTCATGTCCCAGGGCGCGAGGAACTGCCCCTTCTTCACGTTGACCACTTTGCCGGTATGCGCGGCCGCAACCAGCAGATCGGTCTGGCGGCAAAGGAACGCCGGGATCTGCAGCACATCCACCGCCTGCGCTAGCGCCGCGCATTGATCGCGTTCGTGCACATCGGTGAGCACGGGGATGCCGAGGCTCTCGCGGATTTCGGCGAAGATCGGCAGCGACAATTCGAGGCCGAGCCCGCGCTCGGAATTGCCGCTGGTGCGGTTGGCCTTGTCGAAACTGGTTTTGTAGATGAGGCCGACGCCGGCTTTGGCGGCGATCTCTTTCAGCGCGCTCGCCATTTCAAGCGCGTGCGCGCGGCTTTCGAGCTGGCAAGGCCCCGCGATGATGGAGAGTTTTCTGGCGTTGCCGATTTCGACGGCGCCGATCTTCACGACTGGGTTCGCTTGGGTCATGGGGCGTTCTAGCCCAATCGCCCGGCTTTTTTTAGTCCCCTTTTTACCGCGCAGGGTTGCCTTCCCGTAACATAGCCCCATCTTGCTCCATGATAGGGTCGCTTTGCATGAAATTTGGGGGAAGGACATGCGTAAGGGGAAAATCGCAGGCGCGCTTGGCGGCGCATTGATTCTCGCTGTGGGGCTGGGCGCGGCAAGTCCGCCGCCGACGCCCGCGGCAACCATGCCGCCCGTTTCGAGCGGGCATATCGAGATCGACCAGCTCAAGGCGCTGAGCATGCGCATGGACAGGCTGGAACAGGACAATGCGATGAAGGCGGCTCAGATCGCCACGCTCAACGCCCAGATCGCTGCCATGAAGGCCAGCATGAACACGATGCAGGCCACCATCACCACGCTGCAAAACCGTGCCAATGCTTCCGTGCCGGTGGCAGGACCGGCAACTGTGCAGCCGTGAGGCGTCACTCGTTTTCCAGTTTCGCCAGCAGCGGTTTCAGCAGCGGCGTGAGGCGGCGCAATTCATCGCGATGCGCAGCCGAGAGTGCGGCCAGTGCGGTTTCGCCCTTCTTCGCGAGCGTGACGCGCATGCGCCGTTTGTCGTGCGGATCGGGAATGCGCTTGAGATAACCGCGCCGCTCCAGCCGGTCCACGAGTCCGACTGCGCTGTGGTGGCGGATACATAACCGTTCGGCCAGATCGCCCACAGTGACCTCGGCGCCGTCCGGATAACCCTTGATCGCGAGCAGCGCTTGATGATGGCGCGGGGCCAATCCGCTCTTGCGCGCCGCGTCTTCGCTGAAGGCGAGAAACCGCGCCAGCAGATAGCGGAACTGCGCCAGCAATTGGTAATCGCCCGCTTCCAGTGTGCCGCGCTGTTTTCCCATGTCCGCGTCCCCCGCGCCTTTTGGCGCATTGCAACATATCGTACTGCGATATATAGCGCGCCGCTTGCGACGTCCATACAGCCACGATTCGAGCCATGACCATTCACAAAGATTCCCTGCGCGATTTCACCACCGACAGCCGCGTTCTGGTTCTCATCGCCATGGCGCTGGCGGTCGGCACGTCCGGCGCGGGTGCGGCCTGGGTATTGCTCAAGCTGATCGCACTCTTCACCAACCTCGCCTATTTCGGACGGTTGACGACGGAGCCGCTTTCGATCGGCTCATCGCCACTCGGCATCTATATGATGGTGGTGCCGGTGATCGGCAGTTTGATCGTGGGATTGATGGCGCGGTTCGGCAGCGAGAAAATCCGCGGCCACGGCATTCCCGAAGCCATCGAGGCGATATTGATCGGCCAAAGCCGCATCGAGCCGAAAGTGGCGCTGCTGAAGCCGTTGTCTTCCGCCATCTCTATCGGCACCGGCGGCCCCTTCGGCGCGGAAGGCCCCATCATCATGACGGGCGGCGCGCTCGGCTCATTGTTCGCGCAGCTTTTCCATCTGAGTTCGGCGGAGCGCAAAACATTGCTGGTGGCGGGCGCCGCCGCCGGTATGACCGCCGTGTTCGGAACGCCGATTGCCGCGGTGTTGCTGGCGGTGGAATTGCTGCTGTTCGAATGGAAGCCGCGCAGTTTCATTCCCGTGGCGATTGCCGCAATCGTGGCGGCGGCATGGCGGCCATTCCTGCTCGGCGCGGGCCCGCTGTTTCCCTATGCAGGTGTGCCGATCATTCCATGGTGGGGATTGGGACTGTGCGCGCTGGCCGGCATCGTCGCCGGATTGCAATCGGCGCTGACGACGGTGTGTCTTTACGGCGTGGAAGATCTGTTCCGCAAATTGCCGATCCACTGGATGTGGTGGCCCGCGATTGGCGGCGTAGTGGTGGGCATCGGCGGATATATCGACCCCTCGGTGCTGGGCGTCGGCTACGACAATATCCGCGCGCTGCTGCATGGCTCGCTGAATTTGCACGATTCAGGCGTGCTGCTGATCGACAAGGCGACAATCTGGATCGCCGCACTTTCTTCGGGCACATCGGGCGGCGTGTTGGCGCCGCTGCTCATCATGGGCGGCGCGCTCGGCGCAATTGAAGCGCATTTTCTGCCTTTCGGCGACGCAGGATTCTGGGCACTCATCGGCATGGCCGCGATATTGGGTGGCACGATGCGCGCGCCGCTGACGGCCACGATGTTCGCGCTCGAACTCACAGGCAATATCCATGTGCTGGCACCGCTGCTAGTTGCGTCTGTCGCGGCGTTCGGCGTGACGGTGCTCTTGATGCGCCGCTCGATCCTTACCGAACGCATCGCGCGGCGCGGGCTGCACCTGACGCGCGAATATACGGTCGATCCGTTCGAGGTGCTGCGCGTCTCGGATATCATGACCAAACCGGTGGATTCACTCTCCGCGAACATTCCCATCGCGGAAGCCATCGACTTCTTCGGCGCGGCGGAGGGCTCAGCGCGCCACAAAAGCTATCCCGTGGTGGACGATGCGGGCCGCGTAACCGGCATGGTGTCGCGCTCGGATGTGCTGCGCTGGACACGCGAAGGATTCGACAAACACGCAACGCTCGCGTCGCGCAATGGCGATGTGTTCACCGGCTATGCAGATGAGCTTGTGGGACATCTCGCGGACCGCATGGCGGCGGCGGATGTGGGACGCGTGCCGATCATCGAGCGTTCGGGCAAACTGGTAGGGCTTGTGGCGCGGCGCGACCTGCTCGCCGTGCGCAAGCATGTGGCGCGCGAAGAGCGCGAGCGCGGTGCTGCATTGAAATTGTTCGGTTAGGGTAAGCCGTAACGCGCGGCGCCCAGCACTGCGGTGATTGGCGACGCAACGGACATCAGCGTCCAGAAACCCGTCTCATCCACGCGCACGACATCGCCGGGATGGATTTGCGCGGTTTCGTTGATCGCCATGCGCGTTTCCTTGGCTTCGCCCATTCTGCGCACGTAGACGTAAGTGTCGGCGGCTTGCGGCGTGTAACCGCCCGCCATCGCCACGGCGTTCTCCACCGTCATGCCGTTCTGATAGGGATATTGGCCGGGCCGCGTCACCTGCCCGATGATCGTGAACGGGCGATAGGTGGTGACTTCCACCGCCACGCGCGGAGAGTTCAGATAACCATTGGCATAAGCATTCTGGATTGCCGATTGCAGCGCGGGGCCGGTGAGCCCAGCGGCCCTCACCTCGCCCACCAGCGGCAGCGCCACAAAGCCGCTGCCGTCGATGGCATATTCGCCGGTGAGATCCTCTTCGCCGAAAACCGTGACACGCACCTTGTCGCCGGAGCCGAGAATATATTGATAGGCCGCAGCCTGCGGCTGCACCGAAGCCAATCGCTGCAACGGCGCATCATCCGATTGCGCGCTGGCACCCACGGCGAAAAACGCCACGGCAAACAGCGCCGCACCAATGGCGGCAGCTTTCGGGAGATACGATCGCATATCCGTATAATACCAATGATCGCGTTTACGGATCGCTAAGAGTGTTAATGTGGTAAATGGGGCGTTAACCGCGCCCTGTTCGCGTTAAACCAACCGGCTCTGCTGCACCGCTGCTTCGATGAACGATGCAAACAGCGGATGCGGATCGAACGGCCTCGATTTCAGTTCCGGGTGGAATTGCACACCGATGAACCAGGGGTGATCCGGGATTTCCATGATTTCGGGGAGTTTGCCGTCGGGCGACCAGCCGGAAACTACCAAACCGTGCTCGGCCAATTGACGCGTGTAGCCCACATTCACTTCATAGCGGTGGCGATGGCGCTCGCTGATTTCGGTGGCGCCGTAGATTTGTGCGACATGGCTTCCCGGCGTCAGCGCCGCGGTGTAGGCGCCAAGGCGCATCGTGCCGCCAAGATCGCCCGCTTCGCTGCGTGTCTCGACCTGATTGCCCTTCGTCCACTCCGTCATCAGCGCGATCACAGGATGGCGCGGTTTGGAAATCTCGGTTGAGCCTGCGCCTTCAAGCCCCGCAAGGTCGCGCGCGGCTTCGATCACCGCCATGTGCAACCCGTAGCAGATGCCAAAGAACGGCACCTTGCGTTCGCGCGCGAATTTCACCGCGGCGATCTTGCCTTCCGTGCCGCGCTCGCCGAAACCGCCCGGCACCAGAATGCCATCGACATCTTCGAGGAAGGAGGCCGCATCGTCGCGTTCGAAAATCTCGCTGTCGATCCAGTCCATTTTTACGCGCACGTTGTTGGCGAGCCCGCCATGCGTCAGCGCTTCGGACAGCGATTTGTAAGAATCCTTCACCTGCATATATTTGCCGACGACGGCGATGCGCACATCGCCTTCGGGATTCTTCACGCGGTTCACCACCCATTGCCAGCGCGAAAGATCAGGCTCGGGCGCGTCCGCAATGCCGAACACGCGCAGCACCTGCGTGTCGAAACCTTCCTGATGATAGCGGATCGGCGCTTCATAGATCGTGGGCAGATCGAGCGCGGGGATTACGCGTTCCGCCGGCACATTGCAGAACTGGCCGATCTTGCGGCGATCGTCTTCGGGAATGGGATGGCTCGCGCGGCAGAGCAGCACATCGCATTGAATGCCGATGGCGCGAAGCTCTTTCACCGAATGCTGCGTGGGTTTCGTCTTCAACTCGCCCGCCGCTTCGATGTAAGGCACCAGCGTCAGATGCACGAACGCCGCGCGCTCGCGGCCCAGCTCATTGCCCAATTGGCGGATGGCTTCGAAGAACGGCAGGCCTTCGATATCGCCCACGGTGCCGCCGATTTCGCAGAGCAGGAAATCGATATCGTCCGTCCCCGCCATGACGAATTCCTTGATCATGTCGGTGACGTGCGGGATCACCTGCACGGTGCGGCCGAGATATTCGCCCCTGCGCTCGCGCTCGATCACCCGGCTGTAGATGCGCCCGGAGGTGACGTTGTCCGATTTCAGCGCGGCCACGCCCGTGAAGCGCTCATAATGGCCGAGGTCGAGATCGGTCTCAGCGCCATCGTCGGTGACGTAAACCTCGCCATGCTGGAACGGGCTCATCGTGCCCGGATCGACGTTGAGATAGGGATCGAGCTTGCGCAGACGCACGCGATAGCCGCGCGCCTGCAGAAGCGCTCCAAGAGATGCGGAGGCAAGACCTTTTCCCAAGGAAGAGACCACGCCGCCAGTGATGAAGATCAACCGCGCCATGGGAGTTCACCATGTCCCAATGGGCGTGCGCGCTCAAGCACAAATGTCACGATTTCCACCGTATCTGAAAAAACGCCGCTAAAACTATGAAATGAAAGGCGTTAGTGCGGCGAAGGAACCGCTGGCGCGGCCGGCTGGATGGGCTGCGAAGCCGGTTTCTGAAGCGGCGCGGTCGGCGAAGGACCCGAATCGAGAATCGATGATTGCGGGCGGCCATGCAGCGCCGTCAGCGTCAGGCCGAGGCTGGTCACGAAGAAGAGCACGCCAAGGATCGTGGTGGTGCGGGTCAGTGTGTCGGCCGCTCCACGGGGGCTGAAGAGCCCACCCAACCCCGATCCGCCGCCGCCCATGCCCAACGCCCCGCCCTCGGACCGCTGCAGCAGCACGACGATCACAAGCGACACCGAGACCAGAAGATGGACGACAATCAGGACGGTTTGCATGGGGACTCCGGCGCCGTTTCGCGCCGGGTCTTAGACCAAAGGTGAGGCGGATGGAAGGCGGCGGATTAAGCCGCCTTCAAATCCGGCCAAGAAGTACCAGTATCAGCACCACGACCAGGACGACGCCCAGAATACCCGAAGGGCGTAACCCCAGCCGCTGGAATAGGGCCATGACGGAATGGCCCCCACCAGCAGCAGGATAAGAACAATAACGAGAATGGTGCCCAACATAAGCGTCTCCTGATTTATGACCGCGCGAGCGGCTGCGATGCTTCAGACAAGGCGTCCCTTTATTGCGGCGGGGCTCCGGGCTCATCGCTCTTCGGCTTCTTCTTCCCATGCTTGGGCGTTTCGGATGTCCCGGTGTCGCCGCCGGTCGCTTTCGAACGATCCGGCGGAGTGTCGGCCGCTGGCGGCGGACCGTTGGGCGAAGGTTCCTGCCCGGCCGCGGGAGCGTTGCGTTCGCGGCGTGTGCGTGGGGTTTCCGCTGGCGGCTGAGTGGGTGTGCTGCCGCCCGCCGCACCATTGTCCGGCGTGCCGGTTGTAGGATTGGCGCGATGGCGCGCTTTGCGGCCCGTGTCGGGGGTGCCGCCCGGTTCGTTGGTGGCAGGAGGCGTCGCTGCGCCGGGGGTCTGCTCCATTGAGCCACTTGGCGGCGTCGGATTTACCGGCGTGCCGGTTGGCGCATTCACGTCGCCGTGGTGACGCATTTTCTCGCGAACCGTGGCGCCGTGGTTGGTTTCGCTGGGCGTGCCGGTCGGCGCTCCCGGCTGCGGATTTGCTTCGTTCGCAGGCAGGTTCTCATTGCCGTGCTGACGCATCTTCTCGCGCGTGGTCGCACCGGGGGGATTTTTCCCGGCGGGATTTGCTTCGCCGGGAGCGCCGGTTGGCGCGCCCGTCTGCGGATTCGCGCCGGCGGGATTGTTGTTTTTGGGCATCCCGGCCGGGTTCTCGCCGCCTGGTGCCGTGGCGCCTGCAGGAGCTGGAGCCAGTGGCGCCTTCTCCACCGTGTCGCGCGTGAAGAGATGGGCAGGCGCACGTCCATTGCGCGCCTTGACCGTGGGCGAGAGGCTCTGAATCACCTGCGGCGGCGGCTTGGGCGCGCTGCCCGCTTCGCCGGTGCCACGCGGGGCTTCGTCGTGGGCGCGCATTTCTGCCTGACGGCCCACATCGACCTTCGCGACGAATTGCGGATTGTGGATCACCGCGTCGATGCGCATCGCCCGGACGGGGTGCCCACCGGCGCGCTCGACCGCATGCACGTCCACGCTTCTGTTCACGACGTAGTTGTTGACGATCGTGTAGTTGGTGACGTTGCGCGTGTTGCTGATGAGCGTGACATAGTTGGAACGCGGCGCCTGGTAGCGGCTGTAGTCGCGGTCGGCCATATGGCCGGTGTCCACGAACATCCAGTTTGATGCGAAACGGTTCTGGTCATAGTCGCGGCCATACCAGCGCGAATAGCCGTAATAATCGCCGGTGTTGTTGAAATCGACCGAGAACGACAATCCGCCGCCACCGACGGAAATGCCCACGGCGGTTGCGTTGCCCTGCGGGCCGCGCAGGAATTGTTCATCCGGCGGCATGGGCATCCAGCCCGTATAACGGTCATTGGTGCGCCACACGACCCAGCCCGGACTCCACACATAACCCGGAATCCACAGCCAGCCATCGTCGGGATCGTTTACCCAGCGGCCATAATGGAAGGCGATATCGCCCCACTCGTAATCGGAAACCCACGTCCAGCCATATTCGTCGGTGTAGGCCCAGTGCCCGCCCGTCTGATAGGGACGAAAATCGCTGCGAACATCGGTGGGGGTCCACACTTCGCCCCAGCGGTCGCTGTAAACCCAATCGCCATGGCGCGACAGATTATCGTGGAAGGTGTTGAAACCTACCGACACATCCACGTGCTGTGCTGCTGCGGGAGTGAAAGAAAAAGCGATGGAAGCAAAACCGAGGGCGATGCTTCCCGCCAGCAACCTGGCGCGGAGGGGACGGAGCATTTGCAACATCCTTATTTCCAAATGTGACCGCCGGACGGGCGTCCGGTAGCTGCTAACCACGAGCCATTCATCAACGGAAACCTGCCCCAAAGGTTCCATTTTCGGCTGTTAGCCGCCGGTTATTGGCACTGCAGCATGTTTGAAAGAGGGCATTACGACGCCAGCGCGGTTTCGGTGCGGGCTTTGACGATGGCCACCGTTGCGTCGATTTCGTGGAGGTGATCGTCGGTGGATTTTTCCGGCGAGAATACCTGATTGAGATTGAGCGCTGCGTGCCCCAGGAGGTGCATCGAGGCGTTGCGGTCCACGCCCAATTCCAACCCTTCGATCGCCGCCAGCACTGAATCGCACCATTCCAGCGCGGGCTCGAATTCGGTTTCCCCGCAGCGGCGCGCGACATTCATGGTGACGTCTTTGAGCTTGGTGAGATCGACAGCATATTTGCCGGAGCCGGGATTGCTCTCCTGCATCAACCGCCACAGCACGCAAATCTGAAATGCATCGCGGCGCAGTTTTTCCGCATTGAGCACTTCGCGCGCGGTCTTGAGTTCGACGTCGAGGCGCTGTGCGGCCTGTTCCGGGTTGAGGCGCTCCTGCACTTTCATCTTCAGCGAATTGGGCGGCTCGAAGAGTTCGACGTTCGATGGACGTCCCCCGCCGCGCCGATCCGGTCCCACATATTCCGATGTGATGACGAAGCCCTTGCGCCGCTCGATATGCGTGCGGATGCGGGTGCCGAGCGTGGCGGTGGAGAACGGGCGCAGCAGAAGATCGTCGGCGCCCGAATTGATCACCCGCGTGACGAGCGGGCCGTGGTTCTCCCACGCCGTCACAATGATGACGATAAACGGATTGTAGCCGGTGGTGCCTTGCCGCAGACTCTGGATCAATCCGCAAAGTTCGGTTTCCGCGCCTTGCGCTTCGCAGACGGCGAGGTCCGGCGGACGGCGGCGAATGCATTCGGCGAAGGCTTCGAGATTGCTCACCGCTTCGATACGGCGAAACCCGAGGTTATACAGTGCAGCGCGCGTGGCCGTGCGATTGGCCGACACGGGGTCGTAGATCAGCGTCTCCGCACTCTCGTAAGAAAGCCGTGTCATCCCCGGTCGCAGCCATTACGCACACAGACCCGAAAATTGGCATGGCCCCAGTTAAGGAAAGGTGGCGCTCTAAACCTTTGCGGGAGCGGCGGAAAAAATCGCGTGGAAGTCGGCGGATTTGAGGCTCGCGCCACCCACCAGCGCGCCCCCCACTTCCGGAACGCCAAGGATTTCCTTTGCGTTGGAGGGCTTCACCGAGCCGCCATAGAGAATGCGCATACGCGCGCCCTCCTTGCCCGCCCGCCCGATCAGGCATTCGCGGATATGGGCGTGCATCTGGGTGATCTCGGCCGTGGTTGGCGTGCGCCCGGTTCCGATGGCCCAGACGGGTTCATAGGCGATGCAAGTCGCCTCGGCCGCTGCACCGTCCGGCAGGCTGCCCGCGATCTGCCGCGCGACCACTTCCAGGGCCTTGCCGGCATTGCGCTCGGCCTCGGTTTCGCCCACGCAGACGATGGCCAGAAGCCCCGCCCGCCATGCCGCCCGCGCCTTGGCGGCGACGATGGCATCGGTTTCAGCGTGATATTGGCGGCGTTCGGAATGACCAACGATCACCGCCGACGCGCCCGCATCCTTCAGCATCTCCGCGCTGATATCGCCGGTGAAGGCACCGGAGGCTTCGGCGTGGCAATCCTGCCCGCCGATGGCGATGCGCGGACCTGCAGCGGCAATCGCGCGCGCGATCAAAGTCGCTGGCGGGCAGATCAGAACATCCGCGTTGGGCGGCGTCGCCGCGACGATCTTCGCCACGCTTTCGATCTCGCCGAGCTGGGCCGCGAGCCCATTCATCTTCCAATTGCCTGCGATCAGCGGCCGCATGCCCTTCTCCTCATTCGGAAATCGTCGCCTTGCCGTGGCCTAGCCCCCTCCCTATCATCCGCCGCCTTTCGCCGCCATTCCCGGATACCGACATGCTTCAAGAGATGCGCAAATACGCAAAGTCCACCCCGGCGTCCATTTTACTTGGGCTGCTTGCGCTCAGTTTCGGGGTGTGGGGCATAGCCGACATCTTCCGCGGCAATGCGGATTCGACCGTCGCCACCATCGGCGACACCAAGATCCCGCAGGAGACCTTCCAGCGCGAATACCAGAACATGATCCGCAACATGGGCCAGCAGACCGGTCAGGCCGTGACGCCGGAACAGGCCCGCGCCTTGGGGCTGGGCCAGCAGACGCTGCAGCGGATGATCAGCCGGGCCGCGGTGGACAATATCGTCAACAAACTCGGCCTGACGGTGAGCGATGCCTCGATCTCCACGCAGATCAGAAGCATCCGCGGCTTCGCGGGGCCGCTCGGCACCTTCGATCACGACACCTTCGTGCGGCTCATCTCGCAATCGGGCTTTACCGAGCAGACCTTCATCGACGCCGTGCGCTCCGATTCCGCGCGCGATCAATTGCTGAGTGCCACGAAAAACGGAATCGAAATGCCGCCCGGCTACGCGCAGGCGCTTTTCAACTTCCTGAACGAAGAACGCGCCGTGCAATATGTGGTGCTGCCCGCCGACAAGATGACTGTGCCCAATCCCAGCGATGCAGTGCTTGCGGCTTATGTAAAGGCGAATGCGAACAAATTCAGCACGCCGGAATATCGCCAGATCACTTACGTCTCGGGAACGCCCGCCGATGTGATGAATCAGGTGAGCGTCACGGACGATCAGTTGAAGCAGCAATTCGAACTGAAGAAAGCGGACTATCAGGTTCCCGAAAAGCGCGACATCGAGCAGATCACTTTCCCCAATGAAGCCGATGCACGCGCGGCCCGCGCCAAGATCGACAGCGGCAAGAGCTTCGAAGACATCGCCAAGGAACGCGGATTGAAACCCACCGACATCAAGCTCGGAACGGTGGTGCAAGCCGATCTCGGCAAGGATCGCGGACCTGCCGCGTTTGGCCTTCCCGAAGGCGGCGTTTCGCAACCCACCAAGGGCATATTCGGCTATGTGCTGATGCATGTGACGAAGATCACGCCGGGCAACGTCAAGACCTTCGATCAGGTGAAAGACGATCTGCGCAAGGACGTGATGACCCAACTGGCGCAGGCCAAGCTCACCGATGCGACGAATGGTTTCGAGGATGCACAATCGGGCGGCGCCAATCTTGCGGAAGCTGCAAAGAAAGTGGGCCTGCGCGTCGCGCATGTGGCAGCCGTGGATGCGCGCGGTCTGGCGCCCGACGGCAGCAAGGTTGATCTGCCAGCCGAGCCCGATTTCCTGCCGCAGGTTTTCAAGGCTGAAGAAGGCGTGGACGGCGATCCCTTCCAGACCAAGGACGGGAATGTCTATGTGGTGAAAGTCGATGGCGTGACACCGCCGAAAGTGAAGCCGCTGGATCAGGTGCGTGCCGAGGCGACCGCTGCGTGGCTCGCCGAACAGCGCGCGAAATTGCTGGCGGACAAGGCAAAATCGCTCACTGCCGAGGCCAACAAGGATCACAGCCTTGCCGCTGTCGCCCAATCGCTCGGCACTACGCCCCAGCAAAGCGGCATCCTCACCCGCGGCGGCAATTCCGATTCCCTGCCGAAGGAATTGGTCGCGCAGATTTTCAATGCAGCACCCGGCGCCGTCGTTTCGGGACCATCCGCCAAGGGCGATGGCTACATCATCGCGCGCGTCACAGGCATCGCGCATCCGCCGGGATTGCCGGTGGGCGATCCGCGCTACCAGGGATTCATCGGTCAGCTCAGCACGCAATTGGGCGACGACATTCCCAATTCCTTCGCCATGGCGGCGCGCAACAAGGAAGGCGTGAGCGTGAATCAGCAATTGATCGATCGCGTCACAGGCAGTGGATCGTGAGCGGTCGATGGCCATCGAACCCGAATTTGGCGCATTCGCGCGAGCCTATGATGCGGGTAAGCCGCAGGCTGTTTACGCGAAACTGATCGCCGATCTGGAGACGCCGGTTTCGGCGTATCTGAAACTCGGCGAAGGGCGCGACAACGCATTCCTGCTGGAAAGCGTGCAAGGCGGCGAAGCGCGCGGGCGCTATTCCATCATCTGTCTCAAGCCCGATCTCATCTGGCGCTGCCGCAACGGCAAGGCGGAGATCAATCGCAATGCGCGCGCCGATGCCGATGCGTTTGTGCCCGATGAACTTGCGGACAAGCCGCTGCAATCGCTGCGCGCGCTGGTGAATGCGACGAAGATGGAATTGCCCGCGTCGCTGCCGCCGATGGCCGTGGGGCTGTTCGGCTATCTCGGTTATGACATGGTGCGGCTGATCGAAAAGCTCGGCCCGCCGCCGCCCGATCCGCTGGATTTGCCAGACGCGATATTGATCCGCCCCACCATCACCGCGATCTTCGATGGCGTGCGCGACGAGATCACGCTGGTGTCACCGGTGTGGCCGCAAGCGGGCGTGCATGCCCGCGCGGCTTATGCCCGCGCGTCCGAGCGCGTGATGGATGCGATGGCCGATCTCGAACGCCCCGCCCCGCAACAGGCAGCATTGCCGGAAGATTTGCCGCTGGGCGTGCCTGCGCAATCGAATATGACGCATACGGAATATCTCGATATCGTGGCGCGGGCGAAGGAATACATCAAGGCGGGCGATATTTTTCAGGTCGTGCCGAGCCAGCGTTTCCGCCGCCCCTTCGCGCTGCCGCCGTTTTCGCTTTATCGCGCATTGCGCAGGCTCAATCCGTCGCCGTTTCTCTATCACCTCGCCTTTCCGGGATTTGCGATTGTGGGATCGTCACCGGAAATCCTTGTGCGGCTGCGCGAGGGCGTGGTGACGATCCGCCCCATCGCCGGCACGCGCAAACGCGGCGGCACGCATGAAGAAGATGTGGCACTCGCCGAAGAATTGATGGCCGACCCCAAGGAACGCGCCGAACATCTCATGCTGCTCGATCTGGGGCGCAACGATGTGGGCCGCGTCGCGCAAATCGGCAGCGTGACGGTGACGGATTCGTTTTTCATCGAGCGCTACAGCCATGTGATGCATCTGGTGTCGAATGTGGAGGGCAAAATCCGCCCCGGCCTCGACGCCATCGACGCGCTGGCCGCAGGATTGCCTGCGGGCACGCTTTCCGGCGCCCCGAAAATCCGCGCCATGGAAATCATCGACGAATTCGAAAAGGAAAAACGCGGCGGCGCTTACGCAGGCGCGGTCGGCTATTTCGCGGCGAACGGCACGATGGACACCTGCATCGTGCTGCGCACGGCGGTGGTGAAAGACGGCGTGATGTATGTGCAGGCCGGAGGTGGTGTCGTCGCCGACAGCGTGCCGGAAGCGGAATACGAAGAGACGGTCAACAAGGCCAAGGCACTCATGATGGCGGCGGAAGAAGCGGTGAAGCAGGCTTCGTCAGTGCGTCGCGGCCAGTGAGCGCGTGTCGCGTTCACTCTTCATCCTGATCGCCACGCTCACCGGCACGAGCTGAAATCCTCGCGCTTCGATGCGTGCACTCCATGCCGCGAGCATGTCCAGCGTCACCGCATGGGGATGGCCGATAGCGATGGCGACGCCGTTGGCTCGCGCGCGCGCTTCGGTTTCTGCCAGTTGCGCGGCGATGGCATCGCGCGTTTCGATATCGTCGAGAAACACATCGCGCGCAGCGCTCGGCACACCAAAAATCCGCGCCACGGAAACCACAACCGAATTGGGCGTCGTGCGCGAATCCAGAAAGAACACATGCGCATCCGCAAGCCGCTCCATCACCGGCACGAGTGCCGTGCGATCCTGCGTGAAGCGGCTGCCCATATGATTGTTGATGCCGGAATAACCCGGCACGCGTGACAGCGCCCAATTCAGACGCCGCGAAATTTCGCCCACCCCGAGATCGGCGCGCAACGCATTCGGCCCCGGATCGTCGCGGCCTTCCGGCTCCATCGGCACATGCAGGAGAATCTGATGCCCGCGCCGCCCGGCTTCGCGCGCCAGCATCGGCGTATTTTCTGGATAAGGCAGGAACGACAAATTCACCGCCCTCGGGAGCGCCATCGCGCGGCGCGTGGCGGGAACGTCGGCGCCCAGATCGTCTATCACGACAGCTATCGCAGGGTGCGGCGGAACGGGTGCGGCTGGCGGCGCGCTGCGCATGAGGCCCATGCGCTGCAACAGCCAATCGGGAAATCCATGCGCCGAAACCGGCGTCAGAACCTGGGGCGAATAGAAGCCGGTATTCGCCGCCACCCGGATCGGCAATGAGACTTCCGGCAAGGGCAAATCGCCCTGCGCCTGCGCCGCCATCGTGCCGGGCGGGATCAGCAACCCCGCAAGCGCCGGAAGCCCTGAGAGCGCACTGCCCCCGCCCACCCCAATCGCCAGCGCCAATACCAGCCAGAACGCGACGTGGCCCGCGTCCGGCTTTTTGCTGCGAATCGGGTGCCTGTGCGCCATGGGTCCATTGGAAACGCGCGGGCGGACCTGTCAACGCCATTGACGGGCGCACATTTCGCGGGCTTTTCTCCGCCCTCCAAAGGACGCGCCATGCTGCTGCTGATCGACCAAAAGAAGTAGCATTCGCCCTCGTTCGCATTTGTTCTCAGACGTCCAAGAAACCCTTATATATTAAGCATTTCCCGAACGTTCTCAGATCGCATTTGTGCGTCGAAAATCGTATGCAATCGCGCAAAAAGCGGGTATCAAAGCGGTATCAGAAACACAATTCGTTCTGGTTCCTGTGCTAATTACAAACGCAAAGGCGCACAACGCGAAGCCCTCTTCGAAGCCGGTCAAATTGACCGACGGCGGCGGTCTTTATCTCGAAATCCGTCCATCCGGCGCCAAGCTTTGGCGTTACCGCTATCGCATCGATGGCAAGGAAAATCTCTTCGCGATCGGCGAGTATTTCAACGACAAGCGAATCGGCCACGTCTCTGTCGAGGCAGCGCGCCGCGCCAGGGACGAAGCACGCGATCTTGTGCGCAAGGGCATCCATCCGGCCCATCGTCGCAAGAGCCAGATCCAGTCCCAGATCGAGGACAACAAGAACACCTTCCGCGCCGTCGCCCTGGAATGGATGGACCGCAAGGCCGATAGCTGGTCGCCCAAGAACGCTGCCCAAATCCGAAAGGTCTTCGACACCGATGTATTTCCTTCGATCGGCTCGCGACCGATCTCAACGGTAACAGCCGCCGACCTTCTGGCAATCCTGCAACGGGTGGATGGCCGGGGTGCCAATACCGTTGCCTATCTGATCCGGCAGTGGAGTTCGGCCATCTTCCGATACGCGGTTGCGACATTGCGAGCTCAGTATGATCCGGCAGCAGCCTTGCAGGGCGCGATTGTTCACAAAAAAGTAAAGCACAGTCGTGCGCTCTCGAAGTCAGAGCTCCAGGCGCTATTCCGCCGTCTGGAAACGTATCGCGGCGATCCAGGCACCATGTTCGGCATGAAGCTCATGCTGCTCACATTTGTTCGAACGATCGAGCTGCGCGCAGCGCAATGGACGGAATTCGATTTCGACGCAGCCGAATGGCGCATACCGGCCGAACGTATGAAGATGCGCGAGGTGCATGTTGTTCCGCTGTCAAAGCAAGCGGTCGCCCTCCTCCTCGAACTCAAGGAGCTGACCGGTGGCAACGTCTATCTGTTTCCTAACCGCCGCGACAATAGAAAGTGCATCTCCGCCGTAACCATTAACCGCGCACTTGAGCGAATGGGGTTTCTTGGCGAAGGCACAATCGGATTTTCGGCGCATGGCTTTCGCTCGACGGCATGCACCATGCTCAACGAAGCCGGCTTTCGGTCAGACGTGATCGAGCGCCAACTGGCCCATCAAGAACGCAACCAAGTCCGGGCGAGCTACAATCGGGCGACATATCTGCCCGAGCGCCGGGCGATGATGCAGAAATGGGCCGACATGATCGATGAAATCATAGGCCAAGGGGATCAAAAAGTGGCCTAACACCTGGAAAATCCCGCCGCTGAGACCACTTGATTCCAGCGGCTGATTATATAATATCAGGATATGATATGATTTCGAAGAAACAGAAGGATTTCGGCCTCGAATTCCTTCTGGGTTTCGATGGTCGCATTCATTATCTGGAGAAGGGGTACTGGTTGAAGTTCGCCATTTCGCGCGGCGAGGAGACAAAGGAGCGTCCGCACGGCCTTTCCTACTCATTCACGCTGCACGCACCGGATGGCAAACGCCTCGTTGGATTTGATAATGCACATGCAGTCGATCCGCTGGGATCACGCTACAGACGCCGGCCGACAGCGTATGACCATTGGCACCGCACTGAAAATGATGAAGGACGGCCATACGGTTTCAAAGACGTGGAAACACTGATCGAGGATTTCTTCACGGAGGTGGAGCGCGTGTTGAAGATCAAAGGAGTTTCGACGGCGGTAATCGTCGAAGGAAAGGTTTCGAAATGAAGAAGTACAAAATTCAGAGCCTTCATTCTCTCAAGGACGAAATGAAAGCCGTGGGGCGAGGCGAGCGCCCTGCCCCGCCCGACGCTGCGCGTGCCAGCTTCAATTCCGTCGAAGCCGTTGTGCGGTTGCTGACTCCGGAAAATCGCAAACTGCTGGCGATCATCCGCGACCGCAAACCAGAATCCGTAACTGAGCTCGTTGAGATCACCGGTCGCGCACAACCAAATCTTACGCGCACGCTGGCAAAACTTGAGGCGGCGGGCTTCGTAAGGACGAAGAGTACGGGCCGCCGTAAATCACTGAGTACCACGATCAAAAAACTTGTGGTGGAAATCGATCCGTATTCCGATGACGACAAACTTAGTGTGGCGTAAAGCCAAGCCTTTACACGGCTGCGCGACGCGCTTGCCTGATCTTGACGGCAAAGGGCGCAGCCCTACTCCGCGAGAAAAAATGGGAGCGCGCAACTGTTCTAGCTGCGACCCGCGGCGGTCCGTCGGTTGAACACAGCGATCCAGGCTTCGTGTTCGGCTTTCAGCGAGGAGACCAACGCCGAGACGGTCGCGTCATTGATGGCCTGCGGCTTACCGTGAGTGAATTCATTTCTGCGCGTATGGATATCTGTCAGCAGATTGGCGACCTGCGGATAACCGACCGCTCGCAGATCATCAAAATAGGTCGTTGCAAAGAATATCTTGTAGAGGTCGCGCAGCCGCACCGCGATTCCGGAGTAGCGACGCAGCTGATCCTCCAGGACACGTTGCGGTAGTGCCCGCATTGCGGTCCTCAGCAATCGCTCAATTCGTGTTTCAAAATAACCCCAGAACAGGAACACGAGCGCTGCGCGTGCCGAGGGTCGCTGGTCCTCCGCCCAGTGCGAGAAGCCATCGAATTCGGTTACGGGCCGCTCCCACTCGCGCTGGAGCATTTGCAAGTAAACATAGTCCTCGTATCGTCCTTCGGCGCCCATAAAGGCGGCAGAGACCATGACCTCCCTGCCATTTATTTTCATGACCTGCTGCTCGGCACGGATCGGACCATCCCTATGAAATCGCGTCCAACGGTGCCCCCTCCCAATATTCAACGATGTCATTGATAACGCGCGCAAATCCGCAACCGATGTGGGGTCACGGTTGGACGCGAAACTCGACGCGGTAAATCTCCATCTTTCGTAACAAAATCAACGCGCTGCTAGACTTTGCGGGTGGGGTCAATATTGGGCGCGATTTCACACTCTGCCTTGCCGTCAACTTCGCCCTGGTAGCCTCCCTGGCGCGACCGGCTTCCGCCAAAGCGCACCGGCCGAAGGTCTCCATTGCCAGCCACCAAATTGTGCCGGCCGAGATACAGTTCGATGCTGGCGGCTTGTCCGTTGACATCGACGTTGTGCGCCCCTTGCGCGCCAAGCGTCGGATAGTTCCGAGCGATCTCGATCTCAGGCAACCGGATAGGCGTGATATTCGCCGGCAGCTTTAATTTGACCGCTTCGGCGAAGGCATCGCTCCCAGCCACATCATTGTCAAAGACAGCGATGAGCTGGGTGGGAATTCGCGCAGTTGCGAATGCCTTTAAGAATTTGACCAGATAAAAGGCGCCCCCATCGACACTGAGTTCGCTGTGGTCAAAGAACGAGAAGTAATTGGCGACTTCCGGAAACAGGCCCTGTAACGATGCCTGCAAAATGCGGGTGTCGGAAACGCCCTCGCCAATAACGACAGCGGACTCGATCTCACGGCGAATAGCAGATGCCATCGCACGGCTGGTCTCGATAAAGTTCTCATCGTCTATGTACCCCCCCTGCGCCAAAGCAGAGATATCGAGTGAGACTTCGCTAACCTCCGGCACTGCATCCAAATAAGCGCGGAGCAACAGCCGGTCGTCCCCGCTGGGCCAGTGAAACCATCCGTCCTGGGATTCCGCCATTTCGGCAGAGATCGCATCCGGCGGAGTCCGGTCGCTCTCGTAGCGGTTTTGCAACGCCCACTTCGCCCTCCTGCGCCATTCATCATAGCTGAACTCCTGAAGGAGTTTCAGTTTGGGCTCGTACAGCTCCGCGTCTCCATCCTCGGAATACTCTTGCAGATTGGAACGCTCGCTTTGCAGCCAGTGTTCGAACGAGGCACGCGCCGCTTCAGAAGTTACGCCCAACAGATCAAGGCGCTGCAGAATTACGTCTCTGCTGGCTCTGTAGGTGATGGCCGTGCTTTCATATTTTTCTTCATAGACGTCGTGACGATCGCCTTCCTGGAACAACGAGACGAATTGGTCCGGCACGGCAGATTTGGCACTGGCCAAGTCACGCCCCTCAACGACAATGGCGCAGTATGATCCCATCGGACTTTCCGTAGTTCTTTGCAGTTATCGTGGCGGTCAGAAAAGCCCTTTTGGATCGCTGACCGTAGGCTTGCCGCGCTTCTTGGCTTTTGAAGCGGCGCGTTCTTCCTTGCTCATGGTCCAATGGATACCTTCGACCGTATGCAAGCACGCCTTAGCCTGGTCCGGTGTCGCATCGTTCTCGCCCAGCCAAGTCGACCAGTCATCCTTGGCGAGGAAGGCCGGCATCCGATCGGATTCCGCATGCTCCGTCGTCAATGTCCGAATGAGGTCATTTGCTTCTACCGTAACCATCACACAAGCCCACAAAGGCGCCGGCAGCTCCGGAATCTCGAAACGTTCATAGAGCATGGCGATTGCACCGGCGGGATCGTCCCCGAGCTTGATCGTGCATTGCTCTGTGACCTTGGGTGCCACCTGCTTGCCTTCGTTGAAGGTCTTGACCAGCAAGATGCCGCGCTGGGCATTTTTGAACGCCTTGGCAAAGGTGGGCTTGCTGTCAATCGTTTCCGAACGCGCATGGATCGGATCGGGTGAGCGCCAGTTTCTACGGCGCGGGAAGCCCCACCGCATGGGGATCACCTTCCGCCTCTTTTCCTCCTGGTCCCAGATAATGATGCGCAATTGGCTCATCACCTTGAAGCCAACCGGCTGATCGTTCTCCCCCACGCCTTTGGTGGTGGTGAAGGCGTCGCTCCAGTCGACAACATTCTCCCAGGACGCCATGGCCGTGAATTTTCCGCACATGCTGGCAGAATATCAGGGATTCGCGGGGCTGGCAGGAGGGGTCACGGTCCTTGTCAGCTTGTCGGCTTGGCCCGATAGTCCGGCCCATGCCGCAGCACGTCTTCTTTTCCTGGCAGAGCGATACGCCGAACGCCGTAGGGCGCTCGTTTGTCGAAACTTGCCTCGAACGCTCCATAGCCGAGCTGGTGGCAGACGCCGATGTCGAGCTGGCCGACCGTGACGTGGAAATGGACAAGGACACGCTGAATGTCCCGGGCTCACCCCCGATCGCCGATACGATATTTGGAAAGATCGACAATGCGGCTGTGTTTCTGGGCGACCTGACCTTTGTCGCCACGCGCCTGGGCGGAGGACGGTCACCCAATCCCAATGTCCTGATCGAACACGGCTGGGCACTGAAATCTCGCGGTTGGCGGCGTGTCATTGCCGTCATGAACATCGCCTTTGGCGATCCGGATCAACAACAGCTTCCCTTCGATCTCCGTCATTCTCGCCGCCCGATACTTTATAATCTCCCGGTGGGAAGGGACGTTCCGACGCGCAAGGCCGCCAAAGAAGACCTCGTCAAATCGCTCAAAGCCGCGTTAAAGGCGATCTTTGAAGATAAAGCCGTTCAGGCCGAGCTGAGGCCCCCGGCGCCCGCCGAGGCACATCCTCACGACATCCGACTGGTTCGCAGATTTCGAAAGCTGTTTCCGGAAGACGAACGCCGCTTTCTGATGGAGCAAAATTTCGGCGATGTCTTCAGGCGCTCCCGTTTGGACCCAATATTCGAGGTGGGATCAGACTGGAAGGGCGCAGCGTTCGAATTCCACGACGCGGAGGTCCAGAAAGTCTTTGCCGATGTTCTCAAACTCAACGGCGAATTCTGCGAGCTTGCGGCCACCCATTTGCACGCCTCGCGGTCCAATGCCGAGGTTCTTACCGTCAAGACGGATTATGACTTGGCCCATGGGACTCAAGATGACACCGTGGCGGCGGCCAAGAAGCTCAATGACACGGCCACTGCTCTTAGTGTCGCGATAGAAGCGTTTGACCGTGTTGCGCGCGACAGACTACGCGCCGCCGAAGTGGATGAAGTCCCCGACGAGGAGCTGGTAACGAAGGCACATGCCTGGTTGCAGCAGCTTGCCATGGATGGGATCAAGGGCGGCTATCCGGAAATCGTTCCATATCCGCGGCTCAGTTTGCGGTTGGCCCCTTTCGGAGCGCTGGCAGAACGCCGCATTGATCCACGCGCCGCCACCGCGGTCCAACAGGCGTTTCGCCTCACCGAAGATGAGCCTGTGAAGGAAGAGACGGATGGTGGCCAATGGTGGACATGCGCGCGTCCTAACCACAAGCCAAACCTCAACCCGGAAACCGAATGGCGCATGAGACTTGTGCGACCCGGCAATTTTGAATTCCAATGCAACATCGGAAAGCGGATCGACAATGATCCGCAGATCGTCGTGGACGGTCTGGAACTCGAAAGCACGATCATCCACACGCTGGATCGGATGCGTCGCTTCGCAGGCGATCTTGGTTTCGAGGGCGGCGCGGCCATCTCCATCGCGTTCGAAGGCATGGAAGATGTTGAGCTGCGTCAGGGACGACGGAAGTTTGGCCGGCGGGAATTCGCGCTGCCCGCCGTGACCGTTTCCGACATTTCCGAGCCGGTCGCGTCGGCGGTCCAGGAGCAGTTGGATATTCTTTGGCAGATGGCCGGGCAGCGGGCTGGTTCACCGTCTTTTCAGGAAGGACATTGGACGGGCTACCGCCGCTCCTAAAAAATTCTGGCCGACTTTTCAGGGATTCCGGGGGCTTGGCTATGAAATCGCGTCCAACGGTGCCCCCTCCTGACCTGAGCCCCTTCTTTCATCCAGTTGGATGTAGAGCCCGAAGGTCATTTGAGCCGTGTTGGCTCGGTGATGCAACGGGACGGGGCGCGGAGCCCCACGGCAGCTCAAGCGACCCGTCCCGTTGCATGTCGGGATCGC
>DASZBL010000028.1:0-191550 GCA_035944195.1 Rhizomicrobium sp.
ATACGAGATCCGCGGCGATGGTGTATTTCGACACCTGCGTGACGGCGATGCAGACATAGCGCCCGGTCACATCGGTCTTGCGCGGTTCGGCGCTGGCGAGCTGGCCGAAGGGCGGGATGACGCCGAAATTCTTCACATTGGTCAGCGCCGTGGTGCAGAGCTGCTGGCCGGCTTGCGCATTGGCTTCCTGCGCACTCTGGACGGCCATGTTGTGCTGCACTTCGGCCATCACGACCTGACGCCGCGACATGATTTCGGAGCGCAGGATATAGGCGAAATAGGCCCCGATGCTCAGCGCAATGATGAGCCCGCCGATGATGACGATCCGCGCCGCCAGATATTCGCGCGAAATAGCGCGAAGGTGCTGTTCCTGATCACTCATATGTCTGAAATCCCTCGGCTGAATTCATTTCATGGTGGGAATGTTGAAATCCGGATTTTCGCGCACCCCGCCTTTGGGCCAGCGCGCCGTCACGGTCTTGATCCTGGTGTAGAAGCGCACCCCCTCAGGTCCATGCTGGTTCACATCCCCGAATGCCGAGCGCTTCCAGCCGCCGAATGTGTGATAGGCCAGGGGCACCGGGATCGGCACATTGATGCCCACCATACCAACTTTTACGCGGCTCGCGAACTCGCGGGCGGCATCCCCGTCACGGGTGAAGATGGCGACCCCATTGCCATATTGGTGGCGGGAGGGGAGCGCCATGGCCTCGTCGAAATTGGCGGCGCGGGCGATCTGCAGCACGGGGCCGAAAATCTCGTCCTGATAGGTCTTCATCTCGGGCTTCACGCGGTCGAACAGCGAGCCGCCCAGATAGAAGCCCTTCTCATAGCCCTGCATGGTGAAGCCGCGGCCATCCACCACCAGTTCCGCGCCTTCCTTCACGCCCAGCTCGATATAGTTCAGCACCTTCTGGCGGTGCTCGGCGGTGACGAGCGGGCCGTAATCGGCATCGGGATCGGTGGGCGGGGCGACCTTGAGCGACTCCACCTTGGGTTTCAGGCGCGCCACCAGCGCATCGGCAAGCTTGTCGGTGACGGGCACCGCGACCGAGATCGCCATGCAGCGCTCGCCTGCCGAACCGTAGCCTGCACCGATCAATTCATTGGCGACCTGATCGAGGTCTGCATCCGGCATGATGATGGCGTGGTTCTTCGCGCCGCCCATCGCCTGCACGCGTTTGCCGTGCGCGGTGCCGCGCGAAAAAACATATTCCGCAATGGCAGATGAGCCGACGAAACTCACGGCCTGAATATCGGGATCTTCGAGAATGGCATCGACGGCTTCCTTGTCGCCGACGACGACGTTGAGCACGCCCGGCGGTGCGCCCGCTTCCATGAACAATTCCGCGAGGCGCAGCGGAACGCTCGGATCTTTTTCCGAAGGCTTGCAGATGAAAGTGTTGCCGCAAGCAATCGCCACGCCGAACATCCACATCGGAATCATCGCGGGGAAATTGAACGGCGTGATGCCGGCGACAACGCCGAGTGGCTGGCGCATCGAATAGATGTCGATGGAGGGCCCCGCACCTTCGGTATATTCGCCCTTCATCAGATGCGGGATGCCGCAGGCGAATTCGATCACTTCAATCCCGCGCTGGATATCGCCTTTGGAATCGGCGATCACCTTGCCGTGCTCGGAGGAAAGCATTTCGGCCAGCTCGTCCATATGCTTTTCGACGAGCGCCTTGAAGTTGAACATCACGCGCGCGCGGCGCTGCGGATTAACCGCCGACCATGCGGGGAACGCGGCCAGCGAAGATTCCACGGCCTTACGCATTTCCGCGCGTGACGCGAGCGGGGCCTTCGCCTGCACTTCGCCGATGGCCGGATTAAACACATCGCCGAAGCGGCCCGATGTTCCTTTTACTTTCGTCCCGTTGATGAAATGGGTCAGCTCTTTCATGGGCGGCGACCTTTCTGTGGAGGCGATGGTTTAGCCAAGCCGGGGTACCCCGTGCAAATGAAAAGGCCGCGCAGGTTGCCCCACGCGGCCTCATCAATTTCCTCTGGCGCGGTGTTTAGCGCGTCAGTGCAACCTTGCGGCCGTCTTCCACGCGCGTTCCTTCATAGGAATCGCCGTTCGGCTTCAGGCTTGCCACCAGATTGCCCGATGGCGAGAGAAGCTGGAGCTTTGTGCCCACTGTCTTCCAATGGCCGATGGCGTCGAGGCCGCTGGCACAATCGGTGCTAGGTGCTGCGGCGCCATCATCCGCCAATGTCAGGGTGCAAGGCGCGCTTGCACCCGTCGTCAGCTTCCAGGCGCCGACCAGGGTGGTGTCTGCCTGCGCGATGGAGATGCCTGCCAAAGCAAGGCCCGCCACCACACTCAATGCACGGATCGTGTTCATGTGAATCCCTTCTTCAGAATTTCCTGTTCATAAGATAGGCCTCGCGACCCAGTTTGTGAACTGCGATTTCTGCATGTTCGTGATGACGTTATGGTGAGGCAGCCGCCGGACGCCGAAAAAGCCAGGCAAGGAAAGGCGTTACCAGCATTGCCGCACCCAGTTGAACGGCCACGAAAGGAAGGACGTCTACGGGCCTGATGCCGGAAAAACTGGGCGTGAAGGCCCGCGCGATGGTCACGGCCGGATTGGCAAAGGAGGTGGAGGCCGTGAACCAATACGCCGCCGCAATATAAAGCCCCACCGCGGCCGCCGTTTCGCGCCGTCCGCTGCAACCCGCAATGGTAAGCAGCAGGCCGAAGGTGGCGACGGCTTCCGCGATCCAGAGATTGGCGCCCGTGCGCGCCGTCACACCTGCCGCGATGATCTGCATGCCGAACATCGCATGCGCAGCGAAGGTGCCCGCGATTCCGCCCGCGATCTGCGAGGCCGCATAGAGTAGCGCGTTGCCCGGCGAAATTTGTTTTCGGAGCGCGCAGGAAAGTGTCACGGCGGGATTGAAATGCGCGCCCGATATTGGCGCGAAGACCAGAATCAAAACCGTGAGCAATGTGCCTGTCGCGATCGCGTTGCAGAGAAGCTGCAGCGCGACATCGCCCGTCAATCGTTGCGCCATGATGCCCGAGCCGACGACGCCCGCGACAAGCAGCATCGTGCCCAGCGCTTCGGCGACGATTTCGCGCTTCACGGCCGCCCGATCTCGTCGAGATGGGTCTTGAGCTTCAACCGGTCGAGCTTGTCGAAAGGAAGTTCGGCGAAAAGGCGAATGCGATTGGAGAGCATGCGGGCCGTGTCGCGGAAGGCGCGTTGCTTTTGTTCGTCGCTTCCTTCAACCGCAGCAGGATCGGCCATGCCCCAATGCGCCGTCACCGGCTGGCCCGGCCAGACGGGACACACTTCGCCCGCCGCGTCATCGCAGACCGTGAAAACGAAATCCATTTCCGGCGCGCCGGGCTGAGCGAACTCATCCCAGCTTTTGGAACGCAGACCGTCCGTCGAGAATCCAACGCTTTTCAGATAGGCCAGCGCATACGGGTTCACCGCAGCTTTGGGAAAACTTCCCGCCGAATAGCCACGGAATTTTCCCTTGCCTTCCCTGTTTAAAATGACTTCCGCCAATATCGAGCGCGCCGAATTTCCGGTGCAGAGAAACAACACATTGTAGGGACGATGCTCACTCATCAGCAGCACGTATTTGCCGACGGCTTTTCGGACACCAATTCACAAATCTCCGGATGGCCGCCGCAGCAATCCTGCATCAGGAAATCGAGCAGGCTTCGCATCGCGCCGAATTGCGCGGCGTAGATAAGGTTTCGGCTCTCGCGACGCTGGCCGATGAGGCCGGCATGCTCGAGTTCCTTCAGGTGGAAGGAGAGTGTGGGCGCAGGAATGCCAAGCGTGGCGGCGATCATGCCGGCGGTCTCGCCCTTGGGCCCGGCCTTCACCAGACGGCGGAAAATGGCAAGCCGCGTCTCCTGCGCGAGCGCGGAAAGGGCGGCGAGGGCAGTTTTCGATTCCATATTTCCAAAATAATAAAACTATTAGAGGAGTCAAGGCCGGGCTCTTGCGGCCAGTCTTGGGAGGGCCATCATCGCCGGGTTGTTATTTCGAGGAATGTCCGATGGGCCGCTTAAAGGTGACCACGCTGACGCCTACGATTGGGGCGGTGCTGGAAAATGTCGATCTTTCGAAGAATTTGGACGACGAGCAGATTGCCGAAATTCGGAGCGCGTTGCTGAAGCATCGCGTAATCTTCTTCATCGATCAGCACATCACGCCCACGCAGCATCGCGATTTCGCCGCGCGCTTCGGCGATTTGCACACGCACCCGCTTTATCCCGGCATGCCCGAAGCGCAGGAGCTTTTCATCCTCGACAACCACGCCAGCAATCCGACCGACAATGATGCATGGCATACCGATGTGACGTTTATCGAAACGCCGCCGCTGGGTGCGATTCTGTACGCCAAGCAATTGCCAGCGGAAGGCGGCGACACGCTCTGGTGCAACATGCGCGCGGCCTATGAAGCGCTGAGCCCGGCAATGCGCGATTTCCTGTCCGGTCTCGATGCGGTGCATGATTTCGCGCGCGGCTTTCCGAAGAAGCGCACGGTCGCGCAGGCCGCGGGCGCCGACAGATATGCCAAGGCGCTGGAAGAAAATCCGCCGGTCATCCATCCCGTCATCCGCACGCATCCCGAAACTGGCGAGGATTCGCTGTTCGTGAATTACGGCTTCACCGAACGCATCAAGGGCCTGCGCCGCAATGAAAGCGACGCGATCCTCGCCATGCTGTTCGATCACATCAAGAAGCCGGAATTCCAAATGCGCTGGCGCTGGCGCGAAAATGCTATCGCCTTCTGGGACAATCGCATCACGCAGCATTATGCGGTGAACGATTATCTGCCCAACCGCCGCGTGATGCACCGCGCAACGATATTGGGCGACAAGCCCTATCATCGCTCGCGTAGGATGCAGGAAAGGAAAGCGGCGGCGGAATAAGGCTCAGGTGGGCGGCGGGGAATGCATGTAACTCTGCACCAGACTGCCCGCCACCAGCCGCCAGCCATCCACCAGCACGAAGAAGATCAGCTTGAACGGCAGGGAGATAATTACCGGCGGCAGCATCATCATGCCCATGGACATGAGGATCGACGCCACCGCCATATCGATGATGAGGAACGGCACGAACAGCAGGAAACCGATCTCGAAGGCGCGCTTCAGCTCCGAAAGCATGAAGGCGGGCGCGAGTGCTGCGATGGAAACCTCGTCGGGCGTCTTGGGCGTTTTCGCATGGCTCATGTCGAGGAAGAGTTTCAAATCCGCGTCGCGCACATGGGCCAGCATGAACTTCTTCACCGGCACGCTGGCGCGCGTCAGCGCATCTTCGGTCGTAATTTGCTGGCTCATCAGCGGCACCACGCCCGCCTGATAGGCGTCGTGCAGCGTCGGCGTCATCACGAACAGGGTGAGGAACAGCGATAGACTCACGATCACGCTGTTGGGCGGGCTCTGCTGGATGCCGATAGCCGTGCGCAACAGCGACAGCACCACCACAATCCGCGTAAAACTCGTCATCATGATGAGTATCGAGGGCGCGAGGCTCAGGATCGTGATCAGCGCCACGATCTGCATCACGCGATCGGTGAAAAGCCCGCCGCCGGAAAGATCGATGTTCAATCCGCTGGCCGGAGCAGCGGCGGCAGCGAACGCGGCGCCCGGAATCAACAGCGCTGCGATCAATGTCGCGAGTGGAAGCGCGCGCTTCATGATGCGGCCTCGATCGTTGCGGCAGGAGCGGTGATCGCAATGCCCGCTTCGATCACATCCGCACCTTGCGGGCCGATCACCACGAGGTGTTCGGTGCCGTCGCGGCGCAGGAGATAAAGCCTGTGCTTGGGCCCCATCATCATTGTCTCGACCACGCCGAGACGCTTGTCGGTTTGCGCCGGAATGAACCGCGCAAGGCCCGAAAATCCCTGTTTGCGCGCGGCAAGCCAGGCAAAGCCCAGAAGGGCCGCCACAAGGAGCAGGGCGGCGAAATAGCGTCCGAAATCGATCACATCCATAGGCGCATCTGAAATCATCAACCTTAATCGCAGGTTAAGCGATGGAATTTTCTGCCGGGCAAAAAGGTTCTTCTACGTTAAGCGCTGATTAAAACTTCGGGCGCAGCATGCGGCTTCTTAAGGATAATATTTCCTTACGAAGGGGCGTCGCATGAACCTCGCAGAGATACCGCTGCTCGGCCTGTTGCGTGAGCGCATGTCATGGCTGAACGCGCGCCAGGGCGTGCTGTCGCAGAACATCGCCAATGCGGATTCGCCGGGCTACGTCGCGCGCGATCTGAAGCCGCTGGATTTCGAATCCGTGCTGAAAAACAGCGAGCGCGGTTCGGCGAACACGCTGACGGTCACTGATCCGCGCCACATCGCGATCAACAGCGGCGGTTCATTCGCCGATACCGAATCCGCCGATACGCAAGCCAATCCCACCGGCAACAGCGTTTCGCTGGAAGAAGAAATGATCAAGGTCGCCGATACGCAGGCGCAATATCAGGCCGCGGCCAATCTTTATTCGAAAGCCATCGGTCTGCTGCGCACCGCCATCGGGCACAGTTAAGGGAGAAGGAATATGGATCTTACCACTTCCATGGCGATTGCCGCTTCGGGTATGCGCGCACAATCCAATCGCATGCGCACGATTTCAGAAAATATCGCCAATGCGAATTCCACCGCCACGAGCGCAGGCGGCGATCCCTATCGCCGCAAGGTCCCCACCATGCAAAGCGCGTTCGACCGCACGCTGGACGCCACCATGGTCGAAGCGGGCAAGCCCGTGGACGACATGAGCGAGTTCCGCACGCAATACGATCCCGGCAATCCCGCCGCCGACAAGCAGGGCTATGTGAAACTGCCCAACGTCAATCCGCTGGTCGAAATCATGGACATGCGCGAGGCGCAGAAATCCTACGAAGCCGATCTCACCGTGATGGAAGCATCCAAGACGATGCTGTCGCGGACTGTTGATCTGTTGAGGCGTTGAAAGTGTCCTGCATCACCAAAAACAAACTGTCATCCCCGGCGAGCATCGCGCGCAATGCGCGCGATGTGAGGGAAGGGGACCCAGGTATCAACCACCGCGCGGTGTCGATACCTGGGTTCCCTTCCCCTCGCGATCCTGACGGATCGCTCAGCCGGGAATGACAAAATTATTTGAGGAGTAACACATGGCTATCGCACCTGCCGCCGCTTCTGCTGCCTATCAGGCGATTGCGAAAATCGGCGCCAGTTCATCGCCTGCAACCGCAGTACCCACGGGTGCCGCGGGCGGCACAAGTTTTGGCGATTTTCTGTCGGGCGCGGTGAAGGAAGCCGTCGGCACGATGAAGGGCGGCGAGCAAATGGCCGTCAAGCAAATCACCGGCCAGACCGACATGGTGAGCGTCGTCAATGCGGTGAACGCGGCCGAACTCACGCTCGATACGGTGGTTGCCGTGCGCGACAAAGTCATCGCGGCCTATCAAAGCATCATGCAGATGCCGATCTGACGGAGAACAAATGTCACCCGCCGATTCCATCGATTTCGCGCGTCAGGCGATTTACGTGCTGCTGGAGATTTCAGCGCCCGCCATGCTCACCGCCCTTGTGGTGGGTTTCGGCATCGGCTTGCTGCAGGCCCTGACGCAGATCCAGGAAATGACGCTGGTGTTCGTGCCGAAGATCATCGCGATCTTCCTCATGTTGCTGATCTCGCTGCCGCTGGCGGGCAGCGCCATGTATGGATTGATGACGGATATAGCCACTAAGATATCGGCGTATTAGTGCAATGATTTCGGTGATGCGCTTCCCACATTTCACCTCCCCCTTGTGGGGAGGTCGGAGCACGAAGTGCTCCGGGTGGGGGGCCGCTGCTGCCACCTGTCCCCCACCCGACGTGCTCGCTTCGCTGCGCGCGTCGACCTCCCCACAAAGGGGGAGGTAAAAATGTCCGTCCACCTCCCAGATCTTTCCGGCTGGCTGCTTGTCTATCTGCTCGTGTTTTCGCGGGCAGGCGCGATGATTATGCTGATGCCGGCGATCGGCGATGTGGGCGTGCCGCCGCGTGTGCGTCTGGCGCTGGCGCTGGCTGTTTCCTTCGCGCTGGCTCCCGTGGTCGCATCGCATTATCCCGCAACCGCGCCGCAGAATGTTTTCGCGCTGGGCTTTCTGATCGCACAGGAAGTGACCGCGGGCATACTCATCGGCACGATGGCGCGCCTCATCATGAGCGCGCTGTCGGTGGCGGGTTATCTCATCGCCACGCAGACGGGCCTCGCATACGCGCAAAGCTTCGATCCGAACATGGGTGCGGAAGGCGCTGTCCTCAGCACCTTCTTCACCTTGCTGGGCGTGGTCCTGATATTCGCGACCAATCTGCATCATCTCGCCATCGGCGCCATCGAAGGCAGCTATGCGATGATCCCGCCGGGCGCGGCATTGCCCACCGCCGACATGGCGGAGCTTGCGCTGCGTCTGGTGAGCGGTTCGTTCGCATTGGGCCTGCAGCTTGCAGCGCCTTTCATTGTCTTCGGCTTCGTCGTGAACGCGGCCATCGGATTGCTCGCGCGCATGATGCCGCAATTGCAGGTGTTCTTCGTCGCCATGCCGGTGAACATTCTGGCGGGATTGTTTTTGCTGATGCTGATCATCGGCTCGCTGATGACCGTGTTCCTCAACTACTACACCGTGGAAATGGGAAGGTTCCTGTAAGCCATGGCCGACGATAAGGACGACTCGCAGCGTACCGAGGAGCCGACACAAAGACGCCTCGACGACGCGCGCGAACAGGGCGACATCGTCAAAAGCACGGAGGTTTCCACCTTTGTGATGCTGGGCGGCGGTGCGCTCGTCATTGTTATCTTCGGCCATTCCGCGGCGCAAAGTTTTGCGCGCGCCTTCCGCGTCTTCCTCGAAGAACCCGACCGGATTGCCATCGACAGCGCCAGCATCATGACGCTGCTGCGCGAGGCGATGCTGGGCTTTGCCGCGATGCTGGGTGCGCCGCTGGCGCTGATGGTGGTGGCGGCGCTCGCCGGCCATCTGCTGCAGAGCCGCCCAAGTTTCTCCACGCAGCGCCTCAAACCCGATCTTGCCAAGCTTTCGCTCCTGAAGGGACTGAAGCGGATGTTCGGGATCGACGGCCTCACCAATCTGCTGAAGGGCGTCATCAAGATCGTGATCGTGGGCGCTGCGGTGTGGACTACGCTGTGGCCCGAACGCGGCGCCATCGGCGCGGTGCTGGGCCAGACGCCCGACATCATCGCCAGCGAAATGCTGCGCCTGCTGATGAAAGTGATCCTCGCGGTGCTGGCGGTTCTCGCCGTGATGGCGGGGCTCGATTATTTCCTGCAGCGCTTCCAGTTCCTCAAGCGCAACCGCATGAGCCGTCAGGAGATCAAGGACGAATTCCGCCAGTCCGAAGGCGATCCCGCGGTCAAGGCCAAGATCCGCCAGATCCGGACCGAGCGTTCGCGCCGCCGCATGATGGCCTCGGTGCCGGAAGCCACCGTCGTCATCATGAACCCGACGCACTTTGCCGTCGCGCTGAAGTACGAATCAGGCAAGATGGCCGCGCCGATTTGCGTGGCCAAGGGCGTGGATGCGCTCGCGCTACGCATCCGCGAGGTGGCCGAAGCCAGCAATGTGCCCATCGTCGAAAACCCGCCTCTGGCCCGCGCGCTCTACGCCGCCGTCGAACTCGATGACGTCGTGCCGCCCGAGCACTACAAGGCCGTGGCCCAGGTCATCGGCTACGTTATGCGCCTTACCGGGCAGACGAAGAACTGAGCCCCGCGGAAAAGCTCAGCACGGCTTCCCAAATTCCTTTATTGATACACCGCGATGAACGCTGTCCGTTCCCTTGGCAGTTATGGATTTGCTCCCGGCGCCTGGCGCTGGGCGGCGCTGGGGTTTGTTGCGCTGGCGCTGGCCGCGGGCGCGCTGGCGGTTGGGGCGCCCGACGCCGCGAACTGGGCCGGTTTGGCGCTTTTGGCCGGGATCGGGGCGGTTGGCTGTCTTGTCGTCTATGCGGTGTGGCCGCGCGACAGCATGCGCACCGCCGAGACCCGCCGCGTGGCGGAAGCTGCAGCCCGGGCCAATGTTGCCTGGGCGGTGACGGGTCCGGATGGTGCCGTGCTCGACTGCAACGATGTCTATCGCCGCATGGCGGGTGGTGCGGAAGGCGAGGCCCCGCCGCCGCCCGAGCTGGCGCTGGCGGGCGAAACCTCGGCCGCCGTGCTCTACCGTCTGGCCCGCAACGCCGCCGACGGCATCGCGCGGGAGGAAAGTTTCCGCGTCGGCCCCGGCCTTGAACTCGTCGCCGCCGTGCGCCCGCTGAAGGATGGGCAGGCCGCATGGTGGCTGACGCCGCGCCTTAGCTCCATCGCGACCGACGCCGCGCGCCCGAAGGAGAAGGAAGCCCCGCCCGCTTCGCTTTCCACCCTGTTTCGCGACGCGCCGGTGGGTGTGGCGCTGGCGGGCAGCGATGGGCGTCTCGTCGAAGCGAACGCCGCGTTCAACGAATTCTTCGGCGGTGCCGCGCAGGGGCGCCTGCTTGCCGATCTGGTCGATGCGGGCGACCGGCAGAATGTCACCGAACTTCTTTCCAGAGCAGCACTCGGAAGCACGCCGCCCGCCGAAATCCGTCCCGCCGGTCAAAGCGAGCGCATGGCCGAATTGTTCGCGAGCCGCCAGGACAAGCGCGTGATCCTCTATCTCGTGGATGTCTCCGAACAGAAAGCGCTCGAAACCAAATTCGCCCAGTCGCAGAAGATGCAGGCCGTGGGCCAGCTCGCGGGCGGGGTGGCGCATGATTTCAACAATCTGCTCACGGTCATCATCGGCAATTCGGAATTTTTGCTGATGCGTCATCAGGCAGGCGATCCGAGTTTCAAGGAGATCAACGAGATTCATCAGAATGCTCTGCGCGCGGCCACGCTGGTCGGCCAGTTGCTCGCCTTCTCGCGCAAGCAGACGCTGCAGCCGCGCACGCTAAACTTGCGCGAAGTCGTGGGCGAACTGGCGCTGATGCTGCGCCGCTTGCTGCGCGAAGGTGTGGATCTGCATCTCGAACATGGCGCCGATCTGTGGCCCGTGCATGCCGACGAGACGCAGATTTCGAATGCCATCATCAATCTCGTGGTGAATGCGCGCGACGCCATGCCCCGCGGCGGCACCGTCACCATCCGCACCGCGAACGAGACGGTGGCGCAAGCCGCTGCCTTCGGCACCGCCATCATGCCGCCCGGCGATTATGTGCGCATCGAAGTGGCCGATACCGGCACCGGCATCCTCAAGGAGCATATGGGAAAAATCTTCGATCCCTTCTTCACGACAAAGGCCGTCGGGCAAGGTACCGGACTTGGCCTTGCGACGGTGTACGGCATCGTCAAGCAGACGGGCGGATTCATCACCGTGGATTCCGAAATGAACCGCGGCACCACCTTCCGCATTTTCCTGCCGCGCTTCCGCGGCGAAACGATCCTGCCGGTGGAATCCGAACGCAGCGCCCCGCGCGACATCACCGGGCAGGACACCATCCTTCTGGTGGAAGACGAAGAAGCCGTGCGCAGCTTTGCCGCACGCGCGCTGAAACTGCGCGGCTATCAGGTGCTGGAGGCGAGCGGCGGCGAGGAAGCGCTGGAAATCGTGCGCACCCATCCCGGCATCATCCATCTTCTCATCACCGATGTGGTGATGCCCAATATGGACGGCCCCACGCTGGTGCGCACGGTGAAGCGCATGAAGCCGGACATCCATGTGATCTTCATGTCGGGCTATGCCGAAGACGCCTTCCGCCGCAATGACGAGAAGGCGGAGGATTTGCACTTCCTGCCAAAACCCTTCGGCCTCAAGCAGCTTGCCGCGAAAGTGAAAGACGTTCTTTCTGGCACGCCGCCGGTGCGCAACGCTTGAGCGCCATGGAATACAGTTTCCGCCCCTCGCTGCTGCAGAAGGAGCGAAGCTTCCGTCTTGAGGCCGACAGGATTTGGCGCTCGGAGGGCGAAGCGGTGAGATTCGCGGACATTCACAAAATCCGGATTTACGATTCCCCCGGCATGCGCAATCTCGGCGGCACGACGCTCTCGCCGGGCTTCCGGCGCTGCGTGATCCGGCCCGCGCATGGAAGCGCCATCGTGCTCTCCAGCAATCATTTCGCGGGTATCTCCAATTTCGAGGATCGCCGCGAGAGTTTCGATCCGTTCGTGGCGGCGCTGATGCAGCGCGTGAGCGCGGCCAATCCGTCCGCGATCTTCATATCGGGCATGCCGATCGCGCTGTGGCTGTTGTGGCTGGTGGCGGTGGCGGGCGTGATGATCGTCACCCCGCTCGCAGCCCTGCTCATCGTCATCGAAATGTTTCAGGACGGAAAAATCGACGGCATGCTGATCGTCGCGACGTTCCTGCTGGCCGGAACATTCTTCGGCTTCATCCCGATGGCGCGCACGCTATGGCGCGCGCTGCCACGCAGGTTCGATCCCACCGCCGCATAGATATAGGCGAACTCCCAGCCGCCCGTTCTGACCGATTCTGCGGTAGCGAGGAATCGCCACCAGACCCCCGATCCGCCCATTCTCGAGGCGATTATATACTTGACACAGCAAATGATCTGACTTATATTTCGCATCAAGGAGATAGGTCATGTCAAAAAGCGAACTGAACAACAAAATCTTTCAAGACCCCACGAAGGCTAGGGAATGGCTAGAGAACATGCTCTGGGCCGATGGCCGCGCTTGTGGATATTGCGGAGCCGTGGACGAGTCCACCGAGATTCCCGCGCGTCCGGGCTTCTACCAGTGCAATGCCTGCCGCAAGCAATTCACGGTCATGGTAGGGACAGTTTTTGAGCGTAGCCACATTCCCCTGAATAAATGGCTTATGGCCGCTTTCCTGCTTTGCGCATCGAAGAAGGGCATTAGCGCCCATCAGATGCACCGCATGATCGGAATTACCTACAAATCCGCGTGGTTTATGATGCACCGCCTGCGTGAGGCCATGATACCCGCTGGCAAGCAAGGACCGATGGGAGGAGAAGGCCGCGTAATCGAGGCCGACGAAACCTATCTCGGAAAGCGTGACGGCAAACCTAGCAAGCCGGACAGCTTCGTGACCGGCTTCGGCTGGGTCAAACATCCCAAGATCGAAACCCAGCGCAAAATCGTGGCGCTTGTGGAGCGTGGCGGTGAAGCCCGTTCATTCGTGGTCCAGAAGGTTGACCGCAAAACGATCAACAAAATCCTGCTGACAAATGCGGATCGTGCGTCAACGGTTATGACAGACGAGCACCCCGTCTATATCCGCCCTGCCGGTCAATTTGCGGATCACCAGACCGTCAACCATGGCAATTACGAATATGCCCGCGGCCCCGTCTCAACCAATACCGTTGAAGGCTATTTCAGCATCTTCAAGCGCGGCATGGTCGGCACCTACCAGCACGTCAGCGAGGCGCATCTGCATCGCTATCTGGCAGAGTTTGATTTCCGCTATTCAAACCGCGCGGCGCTGGAAATCAGTGACGCGGAGCGCACGAAAACGGCCCTTAAGGGCATTCAGGGCAAGCGTCTCACCTATCGGCGGACTAACGAAGCCAGTCACGGCCAAGCAGAAGGCTAAAGCATTCCTTAAGTGGCGCAAGCGACAATAGCACTCCATTCCTAATGGAGTGCCAGCCATGGTGCCGATAAACAAATGCCCGTCCTGCAAAGAATCAGTTGGAAAGGCCGTTCTGCACGATATGAAGATCGGCTCTATGAGCCGGACGTTGCAGGGCGTTTCTTTTTGTTGCCCGATCTGCGGCGCGATTTTGGGTGTTTCGCCTGATCCCGCTGCTTTGGTCGCGGACGTTGTGAAGGCGATGAAGAAAGGAGGCTAAAGATCGTAATAGCCTTCTTATTCCGTGCGTCCAAGTTCAGCATTGTACCCTCCTAGGTACGTAAGAGTTGCCAGACGTAAATGAGTGCGCCGCCGATCAATGCGCCAAGCGCGGACCATTTGCCGACAGCAAGCCAGTAATCAAACCAGTAATGATGATGGAACATCCAATCCACGTTCTGCAGTCCATATAGCCAGCCCAGAAAGGCTCCAAGAGCAACGGCGATGGATAACGCGATCTGATACTCTTTTTTCCATTTTAACGGATTCATTTTTTCCCCTTGCGCGCTTTAGGCTGCTCGGATGGAACATGCGGTTTGTGTCCCATCTTCGCCGCTGATTTCACTAGCTTTTCAAATTTAGACCAAGCGGCAGGGTCAAGGTCAAAATCAACAGCCGTTAACGGTTTCTGCTTATACTTTGACTTTGCCTTGCGTCTGAGAGTCACCATGCCAGAGAGCCTCCTACCACTCATGCCCAATATACCTGATGAGGACCGCTCGTATGCGGCCATTGGAAGATTGGTCTGTGAATACGCCTTAGCGGAAAGCGGGCTCAGTGTTCTGGGGCGGCGAATCTCTGGGATGACCTCGGCAAAGGCGCGGCACGTATTCGCCGGAATGCGCGGCGGCGACCTCACCAAACGAGTCAGGGCGCTCATAGCCCTTGAGGGGCACCCACCCGAAGTCTGCGCTGATTTTGAGAGCTGCGCTGCACAGCTTGTCATCATAGGCACCATACGAGACTACCTGGTTCATCGTGAAGTAACGTACGAGAAGGGAAACCTCAAAATCTCCAATGAATTTTCCGCCAAATCCACCGAGACATATGTGGAGATAACGGTTGGAATTGATGACCTTTCCGCCATGAAACTGGACTGTTTTTCGATTTTCATTCGGCTGATTTATTTGAACACGATCCCGAAGAGCGAGGCTGCACGTTTAGCGCTCGCAAGCGCACACGTTCCATGGCGGTATATACCTCCTCAGCAAGGTACGCCCAATCGACAACGTAAGGCGCGCGTTCGGAAAGAACCTCAGCGCCTTCCAAACGCATAGCCATAGAAACCCTGTTAGTGACGGCCTGTCGCATTGATTGTACCTGATTCTGCTTACTCAAGTATATAGTCGCCATTCTCGAAATTCTGGAACGATAAAAGAACAAGTTGTGGTATTCTACAGTCTCTTCAACACATTAACCAGTATCTTGTCATTCGGAACAAACCATGTACATTGCGTCGATTGCGCCGCTCCCGGCGCCATGGAATAAGGAGGCGGATCACATGAGTCAGGCGGCACTGCGGGTGGTTGATAAAGCGGACAATGGCGACAGGAAGCGGGCGCTTGAGGCGGCCCTGAGCCAGATCGACCGGGCATTCGGCAAGGGCTCGGTGATGAAGCTGGGCAGCCGCGATCTGGGGCTGGATACCGATACGGTGTCCACCGGTTCGCTGGGGCTGGATATTGCGCTGGGCATCGGCGGGCTGCCGCGCGGCCGCGTGATCGAGATTTACGGGCCTGAATCCTCCGGCAAGACGACTTTGGCGCTGCATGCGGTGGCCGAGGCGCAGAAAAAGGGCGGCGTTGCCGCTTATGTGGACGCCGAACACGCTCTCGATCCGGGCTACGCCAAGAAACTCGGCGTGGATATCGACGAGCTTCTGATCTCCCAGCCCGATACCGGCGAACAGGCGCTTGAAATCACCGACACGCTGGTGCGCTCCGGCGGCGTGGACATTGTAGTGGTGGATTCGGTTGCGGCGCTGACGCCCAAGGCCGAACTCGAAGGCGAGATGGGCGATCAATTGCCCGGCCTGCAGGCGCGGTTGATGAGCCAGGCGCTGCGCAAGCTCACCGGCTCGATTTCCAAATCCAATACCATCGTCATCTTCATCAACCAGATCCGCATGAAGATCGGCATCATGTTCGGCAATCCGGAAACGACCACCGGCGGCAATGCGCTGAAATTCTATGCCTCCGTGCGCCTGGACATCCGCCGCATCGGCGCCATCAAGGACCGCGAGGAAGTGGTGGGCAACCAGACCCGCGTGAAAGTGGTGAAGAACAAGGTCGCGCCCCCCTTCAAGCAGGTCGAATTCGACATCATGTATGGCGTGGGCATTTCCAAGACCGGCGAGCTGATCGATCTGGGCGTGAAGGCCGGGATCGTGGAGAAGTCCGGTTCCTGGTTCTCCTATGACGGCCAGCGCGTGGGGCAGGGCCGCGAGGCCGCCAAGCAATTCCTCGCCCAGAACAAGGATATGGCGGCCAAGATCGAAGCCGCCGTCCGCGCCAATGCCGGTCTGCTCGGCCAGAGCCTGGTGCTCGGTGCCGAGGAAACGGCCGCCGCCGCGGAAGATTAAAGCTCGTTCCTGTTGGCATGGGAACGGCTCCAGAAGGGGCGCTTCGCTTGAGGCGCCCCTTCGCTTTTGAGCCCCTCTTCGCTTTTAGGACGGGTGCGGCTACAAGCGATTCATGAAAACGCTCACCGATGTCCGCTCCAGTTTCGTCGAGTTCTTCCGCGCCCGCGGGCACGAGGTCGTGCCGTCCTCGCCGCTGGTGCCGCGCAACGACCCGAGCCTGCTCTTCACCAATGCCGGCATGGTGCAGTTCAAGAACGTGTTCACGGGTCAGGAAAAGCGCCCCTACACACGCGCGGCTTCTGTGCAGAAATGCGTGCGCGCCGGCGGCAAGCACAACGACCTCGACAATGTCGGCTATACCGCGCGCCACCACACATTTTTCGAAATGCTGGGTAATTTCTCCTTCGGCGACTATTTCAAGGAAGAAGCGATTTCCTTCGCGTGGGATTTCGTGCGCAACACTGCCGGGCTGTCGAAAGACCGGCTCTGGATCACGATCTATCCGACGGACGATACCGCGCGCTCGCTATGGAAGAAGATCGCGGGCCTCTCCGACGACCGCATTATCGGCCATGAGAGCAATCTCTGGGCGATGGGGGCGACGGGGCCTTGCGGCTATTGCTCCGAAATTTTCTACGATCAGGGCGACAAGGTCATGGGCGGCCCGCCCGGCAGCGCCGATGAAGACGGCGACCGCTTCCTCGAATTCTGGAATCTCGTCTTCATGCAGTTCGAGCAGGTGGACGAGAAAACGCGAATCGAGTTGCCGCGCCCCTCCATCGATACAGGCATGGGCCTTGAGCGCATCACCGCGATCCTGCAGGGCGTCACCGACAATTACGACATCGATCTTTTCCGCCATTTGATCGCCGCCTCCGCCGAAGCATCGGACACATCGTCCACCGGCGACCATGCCGCCAGTCACCGCGTCATCGCCGATCATCTGCGTTCGACATCGTTCCTCATCGCGGACGGCGTGCTGCCGTCGAATGAAGGGCGCGGCTATGTGCTGCGCCGGATCATGCGGCGGGGAATGCGCCATGCGCATCTGATCGGTTCGAAAGATCCGCTGATGTTCCGCCTCGTGCCCACACTGGTGGCGGAAATGGGCATCGCCTATCCGGAACTCAAGCGCGCCGAAGCCCTCATCACCGAAACGCTAAAGCTGGAAGAAACCCGCTTCCGCGATACGCTCACGCGCGGGCTGAAGCTGCTCGATGAAGCAACCTACACCATGCGCAAGGGCGACCGCCTCGCGGGCGAAGTCGCGTTCAAGCTCTACGATACGTATGGCTTCCCGCTCGATCTCACCGAAGATGCACTGCGCCCGCGCGGCATTGCGGTCGATACGCAAGGCTTCGCAGCCTCGATGCAGCGCCAGCGCGAGGAAGCGCGCAAGGCGTGGTCCGGTTCCGGCGAAGCGGCCGATGAAACGCTGTGGTTCCAGTTGCGCGAGGAATTGGGCGCCACCGAATTTCTCGGCTACGACACCGAAGAAGCCGAAGGCAATATCGTGGCCATCGTGAAGGACGGCGCGCGTGCAAATTCCGCAAAGGCCGGTGAAACCGCGCTCATCCTCACCAACCAGACGCCGTTCTATGGCGAATCCGGCGGACAGATCGGCGATCAGGGCGCGGTGTTTTCGGCGAAGGGCGCGCAGGGCGCGGTGATCGACACGGAAAAGAAATTGGGATCGCTCCATGTCCATGTCGTGCGCGTCACGGGCGGCGAATTCCGCATCGGCGATGCGGTCGAATTGCGCGTCGACGGCGAACGCCGCAGGGCCACGCGCGCCAATCATTCCGCCACGCATCTTCTGCACGCGGCCTTGAAACGCGTGCTGGGGCCGCATGTTTCGCAAAAAGGCTCGATGGTGTCGCCGGATCGGCTGCGCTTCGATTTCTCGCATCCCAAAGCACTGTCTCAGGACGAACTCTTCGCGGTCGAAACACAGGTGAACGCGATCATCCGTCAAAATTCCGATGTCTCCACGCGCTTGATGCCGACGGACCGCGCCATCGAAGCGGGCGCCGAAGCCCTGTTCGGCGAAAAATATGGCGATGAAGTGCGCGTGCTCACCATGGGCGAAGACGCGGCGAAGGCCTATTCGGTCGAGCTTTGCGGTGGCACGCATGTGCGCAGGCTTGGCGATATCGGCCTGTTCACGATCCTTTCCGAAAGTGCGGTGGCCGCGGGCGTGCGCCGCATCGAAGCACTGACGTCGGAAGGTGCCAGGCGCTATCTGAACGATCAGGCGGAACTGGCGCGCGAAGCCGCCGCCGCTTTGAAAACGAGCCTCGCCGAATTGCCCGCGCGCGTCACGCAATTGTCCGAAGAGCGCCGCCGCCTGGAGCGCGAATTGTCCGATGCGAAGAAAGCGCTGGCGCTCGCCGGACCTTCGCGCAGCGATGGTGACGACACCAAAGAAATTTCCGGCATCAAGACCGTGTTGCGCGTTGTCGATGGCGTCGCCGCGAAAGATTTGAAAGGTCTCGCCGACGATGCGAAAGCCAAGCTCGGCTCCGGCGTCGTCGCGTTCGTCGCGGTGGCGGATGGCAGAGCGTCGCTCGTCGTCGGCGTAACGGATGATCTGAAAGATCGCATCAGCGCGGTCGATCTGGTGCGTCTCGGCGCCGAAGCACTTGGCGGCAAGGGCGGCGGCGGCAGGCCCGATATGGCGCAGGCCGGCGGTCCCGACGCAGCCAAGGCGCCCGAAGCGCTTGGCGCCATCGAGCGCAAACTCGCAACACTGGCATGAGCCAAGTGCTGCCGCGCGAGAGCATTCGCCGGCGCGTCTATGTTGCGCTCGAGGGCGGGCATGCCGGAGGCACCGCCGGCACGATCATCGAGATCATCCTGATCGCGCTCATCATCGCCAATGTCGTGGCCTATACGCTGCAAAGCATTCCGTCGGTCGAGCGCGAATATTGGCGCCATCTGATTGCGTTCGAAATTATTTCCGTCGGCATCTTCACCATCGAATATGTGCTGAGGCTGTGGACGGCGCCGGAAGATCCGCTGACGCCGCATGATGGCCCGGTCAGAAGCCGCTTTGCCTTTGCGCTGAAGCCGATAATGGTGATCGATTTCTTCGCCATTGCGCCCGCCTATGTGGCGGTGTTCGTCCCGTTCGTCGATTTGCGGGTGCTCAGACTCATCCGCATGTTGCGGCTGCTGAAGATCGCGCGCTATTCGCCAGCGCTTTCCACGCTCGCCCATGTCGTGAACGAAGAGCGTCGCGCACTGTTCGGTGCGCTGCTGCTGACGCTGTGCGCGATGGTTTTCGCCGCGGCCACGATGCATGCGGTGGAAGGCCATATCCAGCCTGCCTTCGCCACGATTCCGTCCTCCATGTGGTGGGCAATCACCACGCTGACGACGGTGGGTTACGGCGATGTCGTTCCGGTGACGGCGCTTGGCCGCTTCGTCGCCGGTGTCACCATGATCGTGGGGCTTGGATTGTTTGCATTGCCCGTGGGCATCGTCGCCACGGGTTTTGTGAATTCGATTCATCGCCGCGATTTTGTCGTCACGTTCGGCATGCTGGCGCGCGTGCCGCTGTTCCAGGGCTTCGAGCCCGCGCTGCTGGCCGAGATCATGAATCTGCTGCGGGCGCGCCTCGTGCAGCCGGGAAGCGTGGTGTCGGCGCGCGGAGAACCCGCCGAGGCGATGTATTTCATCGTGTCGGGCGAGGTGGAAGTCGAACTCACCAACCGGCATCTGCGCTTCGGCGCGGGCGATTTCTTCGGCGAGCTGGCGCTGCTGCGCAACACCATGCGCAGCGCCACCATCGTCGCCACCACCCAATGCCATTTGCTGACGCTGTCGGCGGATGATTTCTCCCATCTTCTGAAGCAGCACCCCGCCGTCGCGCGCAAGCTGAAGAACGCCGCCATCAAAACCATCAAGACATTCGCCGATGCCGATGACATCGCGCAAAGCGAAGTCGATGCCGCCGGTTTCTGGCGAGATGTCGCTGAGCGCGACGATTGATCCTTACGGCTTGCAGTAGACGCAGATCTTGTTGCCGATGGGGTCGCGCAGATAAGCGCCGTAGAAGCTCGTGGAATCCGCAGGCCGCGGGCCCGGCGCGCCTTCATCCGAACCGCCGCTCTTCAGCCCAGCCTCGTAAGCGGCCTGCACTTCGTCTTTGCCGGCAGCCTTGAACGCGAGCATGCTGCCATTGCCAAAACTCGCCGGATTCTTGTCATGCGGCGGGCAGACATAGACGGTGTGACCGTCCTGTCCCTTGGCGCCGTAACCGATCCAGCCGCCATCTGCGAATTTGCGATCGGCTCCGATGGCGCCGAAAACCGCATCGTAAAACTTGCCCGATACTTCGCTGTCCTTGGCACCGATAGTCACGTAACCGATCATGATCTGCTCCCTCGAAATTGGAGGGGCAGTCTATTCGGCGCCACGAACAAATCAAGAACAAATATGCAGAAGGGGGTTGCGCAGAGCGCAATGCCCGCGGTCAATCCTTGCCGAACAGATGATCGCACTCGGCGCGCACTGTGCCGTAGCATTCGCAAGAACCCGCTTCGAGCCCTGCGCGATCCACAATGTTGACGCGCCCGCGCGTGTAGCGAATGCAGCCGTCGCGCTGCAATGCGCCTGCCACGATGGAGAGTCCGGAGCGTTGCACGCCCAGCATCAATGCCAGAAATTCATGCGTCAGCGGAAAGCTGTCGGTGCCCGCGCTGTCATGCGCCATTAGCAGCCAGCGGCAGCAGCGCTGTTCCAGCGAATGCAGCCTGTTGCACGCCGCCGTCTGGGCGAGTTCGCTAAGAAAGAGACCGGCCCGCCGCCGCACCAGATCCTGCAAAACATGGCTCCTCGCCATCTCCGCTTGCAGCGCGCTGCGCGAAATGCGCAAGGCGTTGCCCGGCGCTTGCACCACCGATTCCCACGCCGAACGCTCCACGCCGAGAAGCGAGAACAATCCCACCGCGCCCGTCACGCCGACAACGCCGATCTCCACCATGCGTCCGTCGCGCATGGTTTTGACGAGCGACGCCAACCCGCGATTGAAGAAATAGACATGCTCCATCGTGTCGCCGTTGCGGATCAGCACATCGCGCGGGCGCATTTCCAGATATTCGAGATGGGGTTTCAGGCGCTTCAGGCAGGAATCGGGCAGCGCCAAAAGGAACCGGTTTTCGATCTCCGGCTCGTCTCGGTGTTGGGCCATGTCGCAAAGTATCCCCGCTCTGTGCCTCCCCTTTCATGATGGACAGGCCAGTCATGACGGGAACTTGTGGCAATGGAGCGTTCTCTGGCCGTCCTGTCTGTGTGATACCCGACTGTGTTCGGTATCGAACAGAACAATCCAGATAGAGAAACGCCATAGAAACCGCGCGCCGGTACTTGCGGAGCGCAAGTATTAGCGGCAGTCCCGCGGGCGAGACAATGATTTCAACAGATAATATGAATCCGGCTTCGGCGCTCTACAGGCGCGATCATTTGTTAGTCGGCGGGCAGCCTAATGCATCGCGGCTTTCAAATTCTCGTCCACCTTGTCGAGGAAGCCTTCGGTGGTGAGCCATTTCTGGTCGGGGCCGACGAGAAGGGCGAGGTCCTTGGTCATGAAGCCCGCTTCGACCGTATCCACGCACACCTTCTCCAGCGTGTGCGAGAATTTGTCGAGCGCGGCATTGCCGTCCAGCTTGGCGCGGTGGGCGAGCCCTCGCGTCCACGCGAAGATCGAGGCGATGGAATTGGTCGAGGTCGGCTTGCCCTTCTGATGCTCGCGGTAATGGCGCGTGACGGTGCCGTGGGCGGCTTCCGATTCCACAATTTTTCCGTCCGGCGTCATCAGCACGCTTGTCATCAGGCCGAGTGAACCGAAGCCTTGCGCCACGGTATCGGATTGCACGTCGCCATCGTAATTCTTGCAGGCCCAGACATAGCCGCCGCTCCATTTCAGCGCGCTCGCCACCATGTCGTCGATCAGGCGGTGTTCGTAAGTGATGCCGGCGTCCTTGAATTTCGCGGCGAACTCCGCATCGAACACTTCGGCGAACAGATCCTTGAAGCGCCCGTCATAGGCCTTCAGGATCGTGTTCTTGGTGGAGAGATAAAGTGGATATTTGCGGCCCAGCGCATAATTCATCGAGGCGCGCGCAAATTCGCGGATGCTTTCATCGAGATTGTACATCGCCATGGCCACACCGCCGCCCGGCGCCTTGAACACTTCATGCTCGATTACCTTGCCGTCGTCGCCGACGAATTTGATGGTGAGCGTGCCCGCGCCGGGATAAACGAAATCGGTCGCCTTGTACTGATCGCCGAAAGCATGGCGGCCAATGACGATGGGCTGCGTCCAGCCGGGCACCAGCCGCGGCACATTCTTGCAGATGATCGGCTCGCGGAAGATCACGCCGCCCAGGATGTTGCGGATGGTGCCGTTGGGCGATTTCCACATTTTGTGGAGCTTGAATTCCTCCACGCGGGCTTCGTCCGGCGTGATGGTGGCGCATTTGACGCCCACGCCGTGCTTCTTGATGGCTTCGGCTGCGTCCACCGTCACCTTGTCCTGCGTTTTGTCGCGGTTCTCGATGCCCAGATCGTAATATTCGAGCTTGATGTCCAGATAGGGCAGGATCAGCTTCTGCTTGATGAGGTCCCAGATGATGCGGGTCATCTCGTCGCCATCAAGCTCGACGACCGGATTGGCAACCTTGATCTTTTCCATGGGGGCCTCGGAATAGGGAGCGCGGCACGCTATAGCGAGGCGAATCCGCGCCGTCAAAGCTGTCCATGACCAATGCCCCCGCCATCATCCTGGCCAAACCCCAATTGGGCGAAAATATCGGCGCGGCTGCCCGCGCCATGGCCAATTTCGGGCTGACGGATTTGCGGCTGGTGGCGCCGCGCGACGGCTGGCCCAACAAGAGGGCGCAAGCGCTGGCGGCCAATGGCAGCGTCATCCTTGAAGCGGTGCGCGTGTTCGGTACGCTGGGTGAGGCACTGGACGATCTGCAACTTGTCTTCGCCACCACGGCGCGCGACCGCGGCACGACCAAGCCGATTTTCACGCCCGCCGAAGCCGCGCGGCGGATGCGGGCGGCAGGCGACATCAAGACCGGCCTGCTCTTCGGCAATGAACGGGCTGGGCTCGACAATGAGGAAATTTCGCTGGCCACCGCGGTCATCACCATTCCAACGGCCGAATTCGCCTCTCTCAATCTCGGCCAGGCGGTGCTGCTGAACGCCTATGAGTGGTTCCGCGCCGGAGACGAAACCCCGCCCGTCCGCATCGAACACCGCCCGTTCGCGCAGCCCGCCACCAGCGAGGAAATGCAGCGCCTGTTTGAACATTTCGAGAGCGAGCTGTTGGCCTCGGGCTTCCTCTACCCGCCCGACAAGGCGGTGGCGACGGTGCAATATCTCCGCGCCATGCTGCACCGGGCCGAACTCACCAATCAGGATGTGCAGACGCTGCGGGGCGTGATCGTGGCGCTGTCCAAGGGTAAGCACAGGCGCAAGCCGCTGGGCTGATGGTCCGACTCGCAATCCGCCTTTTCAGCGTCTATATCGGTCCCGGGAGGTTGGTGTGGACGTAGCTCTCGCCAACCCGGTCAGGTCCGGAAGGAAGCAGCCGTAACGAATCCGCTGCGGGTCGTGCCAGCCTCTCACCTTTCCACAGAAACCGCTCAAATCCGCGCGACCGGCGCCCGCGGATTGCTATAGTCACGCCATGGACCAGAACGACGAAACCGGCCTCGGCCTCGACACCCCGCCCCAGCCCGCAAAGCCCGAGGCCTACCGGGTGCTGGCCCGCAAATATCGCCCCTCCGATTTCACGGGCCTGATCGGGCAGGAGGCGCTGGTCCGCACGCTCTCCAATGCGTTCGCCAGCGGGCGCATCGCGCATGCCTTCATGCTCACCGGCGTGCGCGGCGTGGGCAAAACAACGACGGCCCGCATCATCGCACGTGCGCTCAATTGCATCGGTCCCGATGGCACGCGCAAGGAACCGACGATTCATCCCTGCGGAGTCTGCGAGCCTTGCGTGGCGATTGCCGAGTCGCGCCATGTCGATGTGCAGGAAATGGACGCGGCCAGCCGCACCGGCATCGATGATATCCGCGAGATCATCGAAGGCGTGCGCTATGCCCCCGCATCCGCGCGCTACAAAGTCTACATCATCGACGAAGTGCACATGCTCTCGAAGCAGGCCTTCAACGGGTTGCTCAAGACGCTGGAAGAACCGCCGCCGCATGTGAAATTCGTCTTCGCCACCACCGAAATCCGCAAAGTGCCGGTGACGGTGCTGTCGCGCTGCCAGCGCTTCGATCTGCGCCGGGTGGAAACCGCAGAGCTGGTCGCGCATCTGAAGGGCATTGCCGAAAAAGAAAAGGTGAACATCGAGGAAGGCGCACTCGCGCTGATCGCACGCGCGGCTGAGGGGAGCGTGCGCGATGCGCTATCGCTGCTCGATCAGGCAATCGCCCACGACGAAGGCGGAATCATTTCCGCCGATTCCATGCGCGCGATGCTGGGGTTGGCGGATCGCGGCCGCGTGCTCGATCTTTTCGAGAAAGTGATGGGCGGGAAAATTGCCGAAGCGCTGTCCGATCTCAACGAGCTTTATGATCGCGGCGCCGATCCCTTGGCGGTGATGCAGGATCTGCTGGAGATCACGCATTTTCTCACCCGCGTAAAAGTGGCGCCCGGCGCGGAAGGTTTCTTCGACGGCGGTTCCAGCGAGGCCAAACGCACAGCGGACATGGCCGCGAAACTTCCCGTCTCCGCACTCACGCGCGCCTGGCAGATGCTGCTCAAGGGTCTGCTGGAAGTGCGTGACGCCACGCGTCCTGTCGCTGCCTGCGAAATGGCACTGATCCGCCTATCCTACGCCGCCGATCTTCCGCCCACGGATAAATTGGTGCGTGATGTAATGGAAAATGGGTCCACCCGCACTTCCCTCTCCCCCGCCGGGGGAGAGGGCAAGGGTGAGGGGGTGCGTCCGCGCGCATCGCTCTCGTCCGGTAAAACGGAAATGGCATCAAGTGCGGCAGCACCAGCGCTACAACACGCACCAGCTCCAACATTACGCACACTCGAAGACATTGCAGCACTCGCGCTCGCGCAAGGCGCACCGGTCCTAAAAGTGCATATCGAAAACGACATCCATCTTGTGCGCCTCGAACCGGGCCAACTCGAATTCCGCCCGTCGCCACGCGCACCGCGCAGCCTTGCTGGCGATCTCGCACAAAAATTGAAGGACTGGACCGGCGCACGCTGGGTGGTAACGGTAGCGCGCGAAGGCGGCGCACCGACGATCTCCGAACAGAAGAAATCCGCAGCCCAAGCCAAGCTCGAAAGCGTGATGCAGGAGTCGATGGTGCGCGCGGTGCTGGATCGTTTTCCGGGCGCAGAAATCGTCGCCGTGCGCGATATTGTGGACGAAGAGATCGCATCTTCGCCGGAAGAAAATTCGGAATAATGGCATCGCTTCCCGCAGGGCCCGAGATCGAGCGCCTGATCCAGCTTCTCTCGAAGCTGCCGGGTCTGGGCCCGCGTTCGGCGCGGCGCGCCGCACTCGCGCTGCTCAAGAAACGCGAAATGCTGCTGGAGCCGCTGGCCGCCGCCATGCGCGATGCCGCCGCTGCGATCCGCGTGTGCGATGTGTGCGGCAATCTCGATACGGTTTCGCCCTGTTCGATTTGCCGTGATCCACGGCGCGACGCGCACATCCTGTGCGTTGTCGAAGATGTGGCCGATTTGTGGGCACTGGAACGCGCCAGTGTTTTTCGCGGGCGCTATCATGTGCTGGGCGGCGCGCTGTCGGCGCTGGACGGCATCACGCCGGAAAAACTGAATGTGGCGGCCCTCATCAATCGCGTGGGCGACGGCGTGGACGAAGTGATCCTCGCGATGAATGCCACCGTCGAAGGCCAGACCACGGCGCATTATCTGATGGACGCACTCACCGCTTCCGGCGTGAAGGTCACGCGCCTTGCGCATGGCGTGCCGGTGGGTGGCGAACTGGATTATCTCGACGAAGGCACGCTCTCCGCAGCGTTCAAAGCGAGAAGGCCGCTTTAACTCGGCGGCAATTGCGGCGGCGCGCCTTCGGGGGCTGCAAGCTCTGCCTGCGCGATGCGTCCGGCGCGCGTTTCGATGCGCTTCATCGAGGTTTCGATCTCGCCGATATCCTTGTTCGTGCGGTCGAAATGGGCGCGCAGATTGGCGACGCGCTCGCCCAGCCGCTTCACATCCTGCATCATCTCGCCGACCGCGGCCTGAATCTTGTGCGCCTGTTCGCGCATGCGGGCATCGCGCATCAATGTTTGAATGGTATTGATCGCCAGCATGAACACATGCGGGCTCACGATCACCACCTGCATGCGCCGGGCCTGCTGCACCACGTCGCTGAACGAGGTGTGCAATTCCGCATAAACCGATTCCGACGGCACGAACATGATCGCGGGCGTCTGCACTTCACCGGGGATCAAATATTTTTCCGCGATATCTTTCACATGCTTTTGTACATCGGCTTTGAGCCGCGCCGTCGCCAGTTTGCGTTCTTCGTCGCTCGCAAGTCCGCGCAGCGTCTCGAAGGCTTCGAGCGGGAATTTCGAATCCACCACGATCACGCCCTGCACATTGGGAATGCGGATGATGCAATCGGGCCGCTTGCCGTTCGAAAGCGTGTACTGGAAATCATAATGCGTGGGCGGCAGCTGATCGGCGACAATCGCCTCCATCCGCTCCTGACCGAAGGCGCCGCGCGATTGCTTGTCGGAAAGAATTTCCTGCAAGGAAACAACCTGCCCGGACAGCGAAGCGATATTCTTCTGCGCTTCGTCGATCACGGTCAGCCGCTCGCCGATGCTGGAGATAGTGGCGGCGGTTTTGGTCGCGCTGTCAGTGAGGGATTCACCCAAGCGCTTGTCCAGCGCTTCGATGCGTTCGGCCAACATGGTCTGAAGCTGCGCCTGAGCATTCAGCGTCTGCTGGAATTGGCCCGCGATATTCCCCTGTCCGCGGATCACATCGTCCAGCCGTGGATCGGGCTTTGGCGCTTCGGGGGCCGGCGTGCGTCGCAATACGAATGCCACGATCCCTGCCGAAATCACCAGCGCCACCGCCAGAACAATGAAGGCAAAATCCATGGTTTCCCGCGTTCCCTTGACCGGCGGCGAGGCCTCGCCTATCTCCGCCTTTATGAGCGTCCGCCCCATCCTTACCGCGCCCGATCCCCGCCTCAAAGCGGTCTCGCAGCCCGTGGGCAAAGTGGACGATGAAATCCGTCGCCTGATCGCCGACATGCTGGAAAGCATGTACGCCGCCGACGGCATCGGGCTTGCCGCCGTGCAGATCGGGGTCCCTAAGCGCGTGCTGGTGATGGACCTCGCCCAGAAGGACGGAAAGAACGAGCCGCGCGCCTTCATCAATCCGAAGATCGTCTGGGCGTCGGACGAAATGGTGACGATGGAAGAGGGCTGCCTGTCGGTGCCGGAAATCTTCGACAATGTGGAGCGCCCCGCCCGCATCCGCGCCGAATATCTGGATGAACAGGGCCACAAGCAGACGCTGGAAGCCGATGGCCTTCTCGCCTGCTGCCTGCAGCATGAGATGGACCATCTGGATGGCGTGCTGTTTCTGGATCATCTTTCGCGGCTGAAGCGCTCCATCGCGCTGCGCAAGCTCACCAAAGCTAAGAAGCTGAAAGAACCCGTTTGATGCGCCTGGCATTCATGGGCACGCCGGATTTTGCCGCGCCCACGCTTGCCGAGCTTGTCGGGCAGGGCCACGAGATCGCCGCCGTTTACACGCAGCCCGCACGCCCCAAAGGCCGCGGAATGGCCTCCGAGCCATCGCCGATTGCGAAGCTGGCGGAAGCATACGATCTGCCGTTGCGCACGCCTGCAACGCTGAAAGATGTGCAGGCGCAAGCCGAATTCGCGGAATTGAATCTCGATGCCGCAATTGTCGTGGCCTATGGCTTGATCCTGCCCAAACCAATCCTCGATGCGCCGCGATTGGGCTGTTTCAATCTGCATGGCTCGCTGCTGCCGCGCTGGCGCGGTGCGGCCCCTATCCAGCGCGCGATCATGACAGGCGATAGCGAAACCGGCGTCATGGTCATGCGTATGGAAGAAGGCCTCGATACCGGCCCCGTGCTCATGGCCGAACGCACCGCGATTGGCCGCAAGACTTACGGCGAATTACATGACGAGCTGGCCCGCCTTGGCGCCGATCTGATGGCACGCGCGTTGGCAGCCCTCGAACGCGGCAGCATCGATGCGCAACCGCAGGCGGGCGATGGCGTCACCTACGCCAAAAAGATTTCGAAGGAAGAAGCCAGCATCGATTGGGGCAAATCGGCGCGCGAACTGGATTGTCTCATTCGCGGCCTTTCGCCAGCGCCGGGAGCATGGTGCGAGGCCAAGGGTGAGCGGCTCAAGGTGCTGTATGCTGAGCCCGCGGCAGGCAAGGGCGTGCCGGGCGAGGTGCTTGACGATAATTTGACCGTGGCCTGCGGCGAAGGCGCGCTGAAATTGCTACGCTTGCAGCGCGCAGGCCGCGCGCCGATGGACGCGACCGAATTGCTCCGTGGATTTGCGCTCCCGCGCGGCACGAAACTCTGAAGGGATCAAATGACCAACATCGTTCATCGCTTCTTCCGCGAAATGGTCATCGAGCGCCGCCGCAAATGGCAGCGCCCCACCATCGATATTCGCGACGATCATTTCATCTATACGCGCCGCCGCAAGCCATTGCGCGTGCTGTGGAGCGATGTTTCGCAGATCGATGCGGGCGTGCTGGCGATGGTTTCCGGCGATCTTTTCTATGTGGCGCTGGTGGTGAAAGGCGCGCGGCTGGAGATCGATGAATTTGCCGATGGTTTCCGGCTTCTGGAAAATGCGATCTTCGCGCGCTGGCCCGATGTGCAGACCAAATGGCTGGAGTTGCATAAAGCGCACCAGCACAAGGACATTCTCGTCACGCTGTGGAAGCGCGCCTAGGCATGCGTTACCGGCTGCGCCTCGAATATGATGGCAGCCTTTTCGTCGGCTGGCAGCGGCAGGATAACGCAGCTTCCGTTCAGGGCGCGCTGGAAGAAGCGATCTTCAAGCTTTCCGGCGAACGCGTGACGGTTACCGGCGCGGGGCGCACCGATGCGGGCGTGCATGCGCTTGGGCAGGTCGCGCATTTCGATCTGGAAAAGGAATTTCCGGGTGAGAAAATCCGCGACGCGCTGAACCATTATCTGAAACCCGATCCGGTCGCGGTGCTGGACGCAGAGATTGCCGCGCCAGATTTTCATGCGCGGTTCTCGGCAACAGCGCGGCATTATCTTTATCGCATCATTTGCCGGCGCGCGCCGCTGGCGCTGGAGCGTGGCCATGCGTGGCATGTCGTGCGCGATCTCGATGCGGTCGCGATGCATGAAGCGGCGCAAGCATTGGTCGGGCAGCACGATTTCACCACCTTCCGCGCCTCGGAGTGTCAGGCGAAATCACCGGTGAAGACGCTCGATAAACTGAATGTTTATCGCAGCGGCGATGAAATCCGAATCGAGGCTTCCGCGCGGTCGTTTCTGCATCATCAGGTGCGCTCGATGGTGGGAACGCTGAAACTGGTGGGCGAAGGCAAATGGACGGTCAAAGAGGTCGCCGATGCACTCGCCGCCGCCGACCGCACGCAATGTGGAACAGTCGCGCCACCGGATGGGCTCTATCTGGTGAAGGTGGATTACTAATCACCTATGCCGTCATCGCCCGCTTCATGCGGGCGATCCAATTTATGGATTGAAAAAAATGGATGGCCCGGACAAGCCGGGCCATGACGGGAGAGGGGTGTTATGTTTGAAGATCGATCAGTTGAATTTCGCCTTCTGAGATAGGCCGCCCCAAAAATATCGCGCCCACGCGCGCAAACCGCTCTGGCGCATCGGTGGCAAGGAAGCGGTGCGGTTCGAGCGATGCGGATTTGCGGGCGAGGCCGCGTTCGCTCAGCAAATTTGTAACGGCGTCTGCCGTTGTTGCGGCGCTATCGACGAGTGCGACTTTCGATCCCGCCACGCGCGCGATAGTGTTGGCCAGCACCGGAAAATGCGTGCAGCCGAGCACCAGCGCTGCGGGCGCATCGGCGAGAAGCGAATCGAGATAGCGGTGCGCGATCAGTTCGGCGATCTCGCCTTCCACCAATCCTTCTTCCGCCAGCGGCACGAAAAGCGGGCAGGCGCGCTGTACGATTCTGATGCCCGGTGCGCGCTGCTGTATCGCACGCAGATAGGCGCCGTCGCGCACCGTGCCTTCGGTGGCAATCACGGCGATGGGTCCGCGCGGCGCCGCAGCCACCGCTGCTTCTGCGCCCGGTTCGACCACGCCGATCACGGGAATCGGTGCGAGCGCGGCTTCCAGCGCAGGCAAAGCGACCGCCGATGCGGTGTTGCAGGCGACGACCACGAGCTTCACGCGCCGCTTCATCAGCGCGCCTGCCGCCTGCACAGCGTAGCGCGAAACCGTGTCCGCGCTTTTGGTGCCGTAGGGCAATCGCGCGGTATCGCCCAGATAGATGAATCGCTCGTCCGGTAGCCGCGCCATCAATGCGCGCATCACCGTGAGCCCGCCCATGCCGGAATCGAAAACGCCGATGGGGGAATCGTTCATGAAGGCGGATTGGCGAAATAATCGCGCAGGATCGCTTCGTAGATATCCGCGAGCCGCGCGATCTCGTCCACCGGCGCGCATTCATTGGCCTTGTGCATGGTGGAGCTGGCGAGGCCGAGTTCGGCCACGGGACAATGATCCTTGATGAAGCGCGCGTCCGATGTACCGCCGCCGGTGGAAAATTGCGGCGCGGCGCCGGTCACACTCGAAATCGCTTTGCTCAGAACATTCGTGAAAGCGCCCGGCTTGGTGAGGAACGCAACGCCGCTCACGCTCGATTGCACGGCAATCTCGCCGCCCATGTCGCTGGCGATTTTATGCGCGCGCTGTTCGATACGGCGCAGCAGCGTTTCGGGCGTATGCAGATCGTTGAAGCGGATGTTGCAGGCCGCGCGCGCTTCGGCGGGCGAAACATTCGACGCCGCATTGCCCACATCGAAAGTGGTGAAGGCGAGCGTCGAAGGCTCGAAATGCGCCGTGCCGGAATCGAGCGGCTCGGCGGTGAGTTGCGAAACCAGCGTCGCCAGAATGGGAATCGGATTGAGCGCGTTCTGCGGATAGGCCGTGTGGCCCTGCACGCCCTGCACGCGAAGCTCGATGCGCATGCTGCCGCGCCGCCCGATCTTGATCGTGTCGCCCGCGCGCGCCGCCGATGTCGGCTCGCCCACAAGGCAATGGTTCGCGTGCTCGCCTTGCTCCACCATCCAGCCCAAAACTTTTTTCGTGCCGTTGACGGCGACGCCTTCTTCATCGCCGGTGATGAGCAGGCTGATTGAACCCTTCAAACCTTTTGCGATGTGGCGCTCGGCAGCCGCCGCGAACGCGGCAATCGCGGATTTCATGTCGGCGGCGCCGCGCCCGTACAGCACGCCATCGCGGATTTCGCCCGCAAAGGGATCGGCGCGCCACAGCTTCGCGTCGCCCGGCGGCACCACATCGGTGTGGCCCGCAAAGCAGAAATTCGGCGCGGTGTTGCCGATGCGCGCGTAAAGATTCTCGATCGGCGCCGCGCCCTTCTCCTCGAAGCGCAAGCGATGGCAGGTAAAGCCCAGCGGCTTCAGCGCCGCCTCGAGCACGGCCATGGCGCCCGCATCCGCCGGCGTCACCGAGGGGCAGCGGATCAGGTCTTGCGCCAGTTTCACCGGGTCGATCATTTGGCGATTTAGGCTGCCGCGCCGCCCACGGTCAATAAAAGGAATCGGGAAAGGCGGGCGCGGCGGCGGCAATCGTGCCGGTCCATCAAGCACTTGGCGCGACCGCCGAGACGCCGCCCCCCCGCCGCTGGCCCTTGGCCCGCACAAGTGAGAAAATCCCCTGCCGATTCGTTTCGGGGAGGAAACGTCATGAGCAAAATCAATCTTGGACGCGTAATTCTGGGCGGTATCGTTGCGGGCATCATCATCAATCTCATCGAATATGTTTTGAACGGCATTTATCTGGCGGATCAATGGGCTTCGATCATGTCGTCCATCAACCGCCCGCCGCTCGGCATGCACGAGATCGTCGCGTTCAATATCTTCGGCTTCGTGCAGGGCTTCGCGGTGGTGTGGACTTATGCCGCCATCCGTCCGCGCTTCGGCGCCGGACACAGGACCGCGATCACAGCGGCGCTGCTCACCTGGGTTACCGCTTATGTGCTGGCCGACAGCATGCCCATGATCATGGGCGTCTTTCCGCTGCCGCTGACGCTCACATTGATCGGCGTCGGTCTTGTGGAGATCATCGTCGCGTCGATTGCGGGCGCCTATTTCTACAAGGAAGCGTAAGTCAGTCCCGCAAGAGTTCGTTGATCGAGGTTTTGGCGCGGGTGCGTTCGTCCACGCGCTTGACGATCACGGCGCAGTAGAGCGAGGGCTTGTCCGGCCCTTGCGGCAGCGCGCCGGAAACGACGACCGAATAAGGTGGCACGCGGCCGTAGAAAACCTCGCCCGTGGCGCGGTCGATGATCTTGGTCGATTGGCCCAGATACACGCCCATCGACAGCACCGAACCTTCGCCCACGATCACGCCTTCGGCCACTTCCGCGCGCGCGCCGATGAAGCAATTGTCCTCGATGATGACGGGGGCTGCCTGCAGCGGCTCCAGCACGCCGCCGATGCCCGCACCGCCGGAGATGTGGCAATGCGAGCCGATCTGCGCGCAGGAACCGATTGTGGCCCAGGTGTCGACCATCGTTGCTTCGCCCACATGCGCGCCGATGTTCACGAAACTTGGCATCAGCACCACGCCTTTGGCGATATAGGCGGAGCGCCGCACGATGGCGCCCGGCACCGCGCGAAAACCGGCGGCGCGAAAACGTGCGTCATCCCAGCCGACGAATTTGGACGGCACCTTGTCCCACCAATTCGCACCGCCCGGCCCGCCCGCAATCGCTTCCATGTCGTTGAGGCGGAAGGACAGCAGCACCGCCTTCTTCACCCATTGGCGCACGAGCCATTCGCCCCCCAGATTTGAAGGCAACTTCTCCGCGACGCGCAATTTTCCCGAGTCGAGCGCTTCGAGTGCGGCGTCCACCGCCTCGCGCACTTCGCCTTTTGTGGCGGCGTTCAGCGTCTCGCGCTGTTCCCATGCGGCGTCGATGATCTGTTCAAGTTCGGCCATGTTCAAATCCTGATGCTGTGCAAAAAGTCCGCGAGGTTTTCGATTTCATAATGGATGTGCCGCGGTTCGGCACGCGGAAATTCGGGCCCCTGCTTGGACCATTCCGAGCCGTTCTTCAACCACACCGTCGTCATTCCCAATTCATGGGCGGGCACGAGGTTGCGGGCCACATCCTCGAACATCGCCGCACGCGCCGCCGGAACCGCTCCCAGCACTGCGCGATAGGATTGCGGATCGGGCTTCGGCCGGTAGCCGATTTTGCGAATATCCCACACATCGTGGAAATGCGCGGTGAGTTCGAGGCGCTCCAGCACGCGCGCGGCATGTCCGCTGCAGCCATTGGTAAAGACGATGCGCTTGCCGGGAAGGCGCGAGATCGCCGCGCCAAGGCGCGCATCCGGCGTCAGCACCGACAGATCGATATCGTGCACGAAGGAAAGAAAACTCTCCGGATCGACATTGTTAACGCGCATCAACCCGTTCAGCGTCGTGCCGTGATCGCGGTAATAGGCTTTCTGGATGCGCCACGCTTCGGCCTCGTCCACGCCGAAATGATTGCGGATGAATAACGACATGCGCGCATCGATTTGGGCGAAAAGATCCGCGTGTGCCGGATAAAGCGTGTTGTCGAGGTCGAAAATCCACGCCTCCACATGGCGCAAATCGGGGCGCGGTTCCGCTGCAATCGCGTCATTCTTCAGTGTGATCTGCATAACCCGACCTTGGTGGATGCGTGCGCGTTAAGCAAGTCTTTCCGCCTATTAACGCCAGATTGCGCTAACCAATCCCGTTTAACCCGTTTTAAGAGAAGCTTGCCAAACTTGGCCCCGAGCGGAGAGGTCCGCGACAGGGAGCGCCATGACCGGCAGCGACGACGACAAAATCTACGGCACCTTCAGCCGTGCCGATATTCTGCGCATTCTAAAGGAGCGCGGCGAGGGCCAGGAAGAATTGGCCCGGCGCAGCGATACCGAGCCCGAAGTGCTGTTCGTGCTGGCGAGCGAGGGCAGCCCCGTCACGCGGCGTCTTGTTGCGGCCAATCCATCCGCGCCCATCCATGCCGACCGCTTGCTGGTGCGCGATAGCGATGACGATGTGCGCGTGGAGCTGGCGCGCAAGATCGGGCGGCTGATGCCGGAATTGTCTGTCGAAGCCAGCGAGAAATTGCGCAATCTCACCATCGAAACGCTGGAGTGCCTGGCGCAGGACCAGCTTCCGCGCGTGCGCCAGATGCTGGCCGAGGAAATCAAGCATCTCGATTGCGTGCCCCGGAATGTGATCTTGATGCTGGCGCGCGATGTGGAAATCGTTGCGGCGCCGATTCTCGAATATTCGCCGCTGCTTTCCGATTCCGATCTGATCGACATCATCACCACCGCGCAGGCGCGCAACGCCATGGTCGCCATCGCCCGGCGCAGGGTGCTGAGCGAGAACGTGTCGGATGCCATCGCAGCGCTGCAGGATATTCCTGCGGTGACGGCGCTGCTCTCCAATTCGCGCGCGAAGATTCGTCAGCAGACGATCGAAAAGATCGTGGATCATGCCGAGCGAATCCGCGACTGGCATGCGCCGCTGGTGCTGCGCAGCGATCTTTCGCAGCGCGCGGTGAAAAGGCTTGCAAGCTTCGTCAGCGCATCGCTGATCGACCGGCTTTCATCGCTGCACAAGCTTGACGGCGAAACGCAAGCCGTTCTGCGCCGCCGCATGAATGAGCGGCTTGCGGCGGAGGAAATCGGCGGGGCCGATGGCGATGTGAGCGCCACGCTGGCCGAAGTCGCCGCGCGCCACCGCGCCGGCAAGCTCGACGATGGGTTCGTTGCGAGTGCGGCCCAGAACGGGCGGCGCGAAATCGTCGTGGCAGCGCTTTCGCTGCTGGGTCATGTCTCGGCAGACATGGTGCATCGCATTTTTCAATCCTCATCGGCGAAAGCAGCGACCGCTCTTGTCTGGCGCGCGGGCCTCAGCATGCGCGTCGCCTTCAAGATTCAAACCTATCTGCTGCGCCTGCCTGCCCGCGAATTGCTCCCCGCCCGCGACGGCGTGGATTTCCCACTGACGGAAGACGAGATGCGCTGGCATCTGGGTTATTTCGGGGTAGAGGTTTAGGGCGCCAGATTCCCTCTCCCCCATCGGGGGAGAGGGTTAGGGTGAGGGGGATTTCTCCGTCTGCACTATCGCCGAAGTTTTCGCTCAGCTTTTTTGCTGGTGGAATTGCACTTGCTTTTGCGACCCCCTCGCCCTGCCCTCTCCCCCGATGGGGGAGAGGGAGACATAGTGGCTAACGCACCGCTACTGTGGGCACCAATCCATTGTCGCTGATATGTGCCGCAAAGCCCGTCACGCCTTTGGTATTGGTGGCGGCGAAACCGGCATTGGCGAGGCCGCGTTTGGCGCAATTCTCCTTGCCCTGAACTTCAAACGTGATGTTGGTGATGCAGAAATGCGCAGGCCCCGCGACGAGCTGATGATTGCCATGCTTTTCGGCATGCAGATAAATCTTGTCCGCCGATAGCGGATCGGTGAGCGCCTTGGCGCAGGCGCCCGGCGCCACATGCCACCAGCCTTGCGACACCCATGTCTTGCCGCTCTTCAGGCCGAGTGCCGCCCAAAGCTCCGCATTGCTTTCGTTGCAGATGGAATAGCCCGCCGGTGCGGCCACTTTGAGCGCTTCGGTTTCCAGCGCGTCGAAGAGATCGGAATCGTTCGCATTGGCGGGCAATTTCATGCGGGCGCGGAATTTCTTCAGCGCGGCGTCGCGATCCATCGCGCCGTTGCGGCCGACCTTGAATCCGATATCGGAGAGCAGCCGGTCGATGCCCGCATTGCGCGCGGCGTCCATGCGGCCCCCTTGTGCGGACTCGGTGAAGGTCATCGTCCAGTTCTTCATGGCCTGTGTGTTGATCTGTGCAAACGGCACGGGGAATGCGTCATCGCTCTGGCATCCGCTCGCCGCCATCGGTGCGCGCAGCGAAAAATTCCCGTCCTTGACGCAGAACTGCGCGTTGCCGCCCCAATTGCGCGAGGGCCCGGCATGGGCCTGCGAGGTGCGCGCATACACATAATAGGCCGGTGCGGTGAGTACGCTGGCAATGGCTTGTGCGCAGCTGCCAGGCGCAACGCGCGTCCAACCCTGCGTGACGATATTGGGCCGGTCCTGCCATGCGCTCGCCGCGTAAAGCACATAGCTTGTCTGGTTGCACAACCGCAGCGCCGCGCTGGCCGGCGCCGCGGAAAAGGCAAGCGCCGCCAGCACAAAGACTGCGCCGCAACGCTTCATCCCGCGGTGATCATGGTTCCTGCGCCATGCTCGGTGAAAAGTTCGAGCATCAGCACATGGGGAATGCGGCCATCCAGAATGACGGCCGCTTTCACGCCGCCTTCCACCGCATCGATGGCGGTTTCGATTTTCGGGATCATGCCGCCGGAGATCGTGCCGTCCGCGATCAGCGCGCGCGCCTCGCTCTGCGTCAGGCGCGGGATCAGCTTGCCTTCGCGGTCGAGCACGCCTTCCACATCGGTGAGCAACAATAGGCGCGAGGCGGCCATCGCACCGGCGACAGCTCCTGCCACCGTATCGGCATTGATGTTGAACGTTTCGCCTTTGCGGCCCACGCCGATGGGCGCCACCACCGGGATCAGATCGGAGCGCGTGATCATGCGCAGCACTTCCGGATTCACTTTTTCCGGTTCACCGACAAAGCCCAGATCCACCAGCTTGCGTTCCAGCGTGGTGGGATCGAGTTTGTAGCGCTCCAGCTTGCGGGCGATGACGAGGTTGCCGTCCTTGCCCGAAAGCCCGACGGCGCGCCCGCCCGCGGCGTTGATGCCGCTGACGATCTGTTTGTTGATGGAGCCGGTCAGCACCATCTCCACCACTTCCACCGCGGCCGCATCGGTCACGCGCAACCCGTCGACGAAAGTGGAGGGAATGGAAAGCTTGTTCAGCATGGCGCCGATTTGCGGGCCGCCGCCATGCACCACGATGGGCTCGATGCCCGTCTGCTTCATCAGCACGATGTCTTGCGCGAAATGTTCGGAGACCCCGCCTTCCATGGCGTGGCCGCCATATTTCACGACCACCGTCTGGCCGTCATAGGAAAGGATGTAGGGCAGCGCCTCGACCAGAACGCGCGCGGTGGAACGCCAGCGCGCCAATTGGCGCAGATTGCGATCCTGTCCGACGTCGTCCTGCAGCGCCATGCGAGTGGTTCCTGAAAATTGGGCGCCTTATAGCCTAAAGCCTAGCCCTCAGCCAGCGCGGCGATATGTGCCCGCAAAAGATCGATCCCCTCTGCGGTATCGGCCGATGTGCTCAGAATATCGGGATAGGCCGCAGCATGGCCCGCAAGCTGGGCTTGCACATTTTTCTGCGCGCCGGAGCGCTCCGCCGGTTTCAATGTGTCGATTTTGGTCAACACCACGAGATAAGAAACCGCGGCCTGATCCAGAAGCTTCATCGCGTCGAGGTCGGTATCCATCGCGCCGCGCCGTGCATCCACCAGCAGGATCACGCGGCGCAGATTGGGACGGCCGCGCAGATAATCCATGATGAGTTGCTGCCATTCGGCGGCCTGCGCCTTGGAGACCTTTGCAAATCCGTAACCCGGCAGATCGACAAGCATCAGCGCATCGGCGAGTTTGAAGAAATTGACCTGCCGCGTGCGGCCGGGCGTTTGAGAGACGCGCGCCAGCGTCTTTCGCCCCGTCAACGCGTTGACGAGGCTCGATTTGCCGACATTGGAACGGCCGACAAACGCAATCTCCGGCAGGTCCGGCGGCGGAAACACCCCGGTTGTCGTGGCACCCGCAACGAAATCGCACGGCCCCGCGAACAATTTGCGGGCGCGTTCGATTGCGTCGGCGTCGATATTCACTCGCCCGGCGTCGGTTTCGCGGGCGCGCGTTTGAGCGACGCGGGCACCTTCAGATTCTCGAACAGATGCACCTTCACGCCCTGTCTGCGCATCATCACATATTGCTGGCCGACGGAGAGAAGATTGTTCCACGTCCAGTAGATCACCAGCCCCGCCGGGAATGTCGCCAGCATGAACATGAAGATCAGCGGCATGAAGGCGAACATGCGCGCCTGAACCGGATCGGCGGGTGCCGGATTCATCTTGGTCTGCAGCCATTGGGTGCCGCCCATCAGGATCGGCCAGATGCCGATGGAGAGGAACACCGGAATGAAGCTCGGCGGATGGAAGGGCAGAAGTCCGAACAGATTGATGATGGAAGTCGGATCGGGCGCGGACAGATCGCGTATCCAGCCGAAGAACGGCGCCTGCCGCATCTCGATGGTGACGAACAGCACTTTATAGAGCGAGAAGAACACCGGAATCTGGATCAGCATGGGAAGGCAACCCGAAACCGGATTGATCTTCTCGCGCTTGTATAGCTCCATCATTTCGGTTTGCTGGCGGACTTTATCTTCCGCGAAGCGCTCCTTGATGCGCTCCATCTCCGGCTGCAGCTTCTTCATCCGGCTCATGGATTTGTAGGAGGTGTCGGCGAGCGGGAAGAACAGCAATTTGATCGTGACGGTGAGCAGCAGAATCGCCACGCCGAAATTGCCGATGAAATGATAGAAGATATCGAGCAGCCAGAAGATCGGCCGGGTGAAGAACCAGAACCAGCCCCAATCGATGGCCAGATCGAATTTGTCGATGCCGAGCTTGGTCTGATAATCGCGCAACGTGGCAACCACTTTGGCGCCGGCGAAGAGATGCTGCGTCAGTGTCGTTGTGGCGCCCGGCGCGATTGTGCGCGGCTCAAGCCGGTAATCGGCCTGATAGGCTTTCTTGTTGCCGAGTGGTGTTGCGCGATAGGCGCCATCGAACGCGGCGTTCTGCGGGGGCACGACCGCCGCCATCCAGTATTTGTCGGTGATGCCGAGCCAGCCGCCGGTGGAGTTGAAAGTCTGCGGTGGCTTGTCGTCCTTGAAATCGTCGTATTTCGCATCCTTGAGCGTGCCGCCCGCCACGCCCACGAAACCTTCATGCAAAACCCAATAGCTCTTGGAGACGGGAACGCCGTCGCGCGCCACATAGGCGTAAGGATAAAGCACGGCCTTGGTGGCGGTCTTGTTCGTTACCGCATCGCTGATCGTGAACATATATTGATTGTCCACCGCGATGGTGCGCGTGAAGACGAGGCCTTCGCCATTGTCCCATTGCAGCGTCACCGGCGAATTGGGCGAGAGCACGCTGCCTTGGACGAGTTTCCACGGCGTGGCATCGCCCGGCAATTTGACATGGCTGCCCGGCGCACCGATCCAGCCGAACACGGAGTAATAAGGATAGGCCGTGCCTTGCGGCGACAGCAGCACGATCTCCTTGCTCTTGGGATCGGTCGTCTCGCGATATTTTTTCAATTGCAGATCGTCGAAGCGCGCGCCTTCGAGGCGCAGCGAGCCGTCCACCGTCGGCGTGTCGATAACTATGCGCGGACCGTTTTCTTTCAGCGCCTGCTGGCGCGACATTTCGGTGGCGATGGCCGCAGCATTGGCGCCCGGCGTTTCGGGTGCTGCGGCGGTTGGATGACCCTTTGCGATAAGCGCTTGATGCGCGCGGTCGTTTGCGAGCTGCGGCATGCCCACGAAATATTGCCAGCCGAACAGCACGGCGCCGGACAGCACAATGGCGAGAATGAGATTGCGGTTTTCGTTCATGACTCTTTATCTGGCAGGAGGAACGGGATCGAAGCCCGACGAACCGCCGAGCCAGGTAATGGGATGGCAGCGCCCGATGCGCTTCATTGCGAGGTACAGCCCCTTCACCGGACCGTGCGTTTCCAGCGCTTCCAGCGCATAGGCCGAGCAACTCGGCGTGAAGCGGCACGAGGGCGGCGTCAGCGGCGAAAGGAACAGCCGGTAGAAGCGGATCGGCGCCTTGAGCGTCGCAATGCCTCCCCGGCGCAGCATCGTTTTCAGGCGCTCCATCACCGGAGCCCTCCCGTTATAGGCCGGCCAAGCTTTGCATGGGCCGCGTGAAGCGCTGCTGCGAGATCCTCGAGAAGGCCCGCAAAAGGCCGGTCCAAGGTCGCTGTCCGCGCGACGAGAACATAGTCATTGCCCGGTAGGCCATAAAGGGGAAGCACCGCAGCCGCGGCTGCGCGCAAACGCCGCTTGGCGCGGTTGCGCTGAACGGCCCCGCCCACCTTGCGGCTGGCGGTGAAGCCTACCCGCAAACGGCCGGGAACGGCGCGATCCTCAGGCGTGGCGCAGATTTCCAGCGTCAGCGAGTGCCCCGAACGGCGGATGCCCTTCTGGACGCGCAGGAAATCGGCTCTGGTCTTGAGGCGGTCCATCTTGTGGCCCGCAGTATGGGGCTTGCCGGTCAGGCCGAAAGCTTCTTGCGGCCATGGGCGCGGCGGCGCGCCAGCACCTTGCGTCCGCCCTTGGTCGCCATACGCGCGCGAAAGCCATGGCGCCGCTTGCGGACGATCCGGCTTGGCTGATAGGGGCGTTTCATGGCGTCAACTCCGGCCTGCCAAAGGAGCGCGGGTTCTAAGCAGAGGCCCCGGACCTGTCAACGGCCCGGTGCGGTTTGCGGTACTTTGGGCTAGGGATGCGGGTTCAGACCGGTGAGGGAGTTGTCGTGAGCAAATTGGTCGTATTGGGGTTTCTGATCGCCGCCACAACGCTCGAAGCTAGCGGAGACGCCATCGTCCGGATGGGGCTGCATGAAAACAATCTCTTTTCACGGGGGCTTCTGTTTCTGGCGGGGGCGGTTCTGCTGTTCGGGTATGGCCTGTCGCTGAATCTCGCCCCGCTCGAATTCGGGCGCGTGGTGGGCCTCTATATCGCGACACTTTTTGTCGTTTGGCAGATCGTCAATTTCGCAGCTTTCCGCGCGGTGCCGACGCTGCCGATCATGGTGGGCGGCGCGCTCATCATCCTCGGCGGCAGCATCGTCACATTCTGGGGACAGGGATAAGCATCCGCTATAGTGAGGGCCATGAACGCCGCTTCGCCGCCCTCCCGTCTCAGCCGTTTCATCCCGCTGCTGGTCCTGCTGGCAGGGCTCGCGGCATTCTTCGCGCTTGGCCTCGAGCACCAATTGACGCTGGAAGCACTGAAGACTCATCGCGATTCCATCGAGGCATGGGTGAGCGCACATCCGGTTCTGGCCGCGGCTAGTTTTGTTGGTTTCTATACATTGATCGTCGCCTGCTCGATTCCGGCGGCATCGCTGCTCACGCTGGCGGGGGGATTTCTGTTCGGCGTGTGGGAGGGCACAGCGCTTGTCGTCATCGGCGCGACACTGGGCGCCACGGTGATTTTTCTCGCTGCAAAAACCGCGTTGCACGATCTGTTGCGCGAGCGCTTCGGCGAAACCGCGAAGAAAATGGAAGCAGGCTTCCGCGCCAATGCCTTCAACTATCTTCTGGTGTTGCGATTGGTGCCGCTGTTTCCCTTCTTCCTCGTGAACCTCGCGGCGGGATTGCTGGGCGTGCCGTTGTCGACATACGTGCTCGCAACATTCCTCGGCATCATTCCGGGCACATTCGTTTATGTGGGACTCGGCAACGGGCTCGGCACGATATTCGCCAGCGGCGCCACGCCCGATCTCTCTCTAATCTTCAAGCCGGAAATATTGCTGCCGATCCTCGGCCTCGCCGTACTTTCGCTGGTGCCGGTGTTCTTCCGCAAGGCGAAGGCGTGATGGAAAACATCCGCGCGGATATTTGCGTGATCGGCGCGGGTTCCGCGGGCTTGAGCGTTGCAGCCGGTGCCGCGCAACTCGGCCGCAAGGTCGTGCTAATCGAAAAAGGCGAGATGGGCGGGGATTGCCTCAACACCGGCTGCGTGCCGTCCAAGGCGCTGATTGCCGCTGCGAATGTCGCGCAAAACATGCGCGATGCAGCGCCGTTTGGAATCGCGGCCGTCACACCCGCAATCGACGGTACGCGCGTACACGGCCATGTGCATGATGTGATCGCAACCATCGCGCCGCATGATTCGCAAGAGCGCTTCGAAGGGCTCGGCGTCACGGTGATCCGCGCGCCCGCACATTTCGTGAGCGCGAACATGGTGGAAGCGGGAACCTATTGCATCCGCGCGCGGCGCTTTGTGATCGCCACGGGATCGCGCGCCGCGGTGCCTCCGATTCCGGGCCTCGATCATGTTCCCTATTTCACCAATGAAACGATCTTCAAGAAGGATTTCATTCCGCCGCATCTGGCCGTGATCGGCGGCGGGCCGCTGGGCCTTGAACTGGCGCAGGCCCATCGCCGCTTGGGCGCGCAAGTCACGGTGATCGAAGCCGCGCGCATCCTGCCGCGCGAAGACGAAGAAGCCGCTGCAATCGTACGCGCATCGCTGGAGCGCGACGGCGTGCGCGTTCTGGAAAAGACAAATGCCACCGCCATCAAATCATCTGCGGGCGGCGTCACCATCCAGCTCGTCAGCGCCCATCACAGCGAGATCGTGCAAGCCAGCCACATTCTGGTGGCCACCGGCCGCAGGCCCAATATCGAAGGGCTCGATCTTCAACGCGCCGGCATCGCTGCGGACAAGCATGGCATCCGCGTCGATCATCGCCTGAAGACCACCAACCGACGCGTCTATGCCATCGGTGACGTGTCGGGCGCGCCGCAATTCACGCATGTGGCGAATTATCACGCGGGCCTCGTCATCCGTCATGCGCTGTTCCGCATGCCGGTGCGCACCGATTACGGCGCCATTCCGCACGTCACCTACACCGATCCCGAACTCGCGCAAGTCGGCCTCACTGAGATCGAAGCCCGCGCCGCTCACAGGCGTGTGACTGTCACCTACGCGAATTTCGATCAGAATGACCGCGCAGTAACCGAGCGCCGCACACAAGGCTTCATCAAGCTGGTGATCGCGCGCGGACGCATTGTGGGGGCGACAATCGTGGGGGCGCATGCGGGCGAATTGATCCTGCCCTGGACCATGGCCATCGGCCAGCGGCTGAAGCTCTCCGCGATGGCCGCCATGGTGGCGCCGTACCCCACGCTCAGCGAAGTCAGCAAGCGCGCGGCGGGCGCTTATTATACGCCCGCTTTGTTCAGCCGCCGCACCAAAGCGCTCGTTTCGTTCCTGTCGCTGTTCGGCTGAGCGCGTGGCGAATATCTGGAAAGGGCCGCGCCCGCTTCAAAATTCCCGCCGCTTGGTGCTTTATGGCGCTATGTCGGAACGTTCGCGCGCGCGCTGGAGCGATGCCTGGAGGCTTGTCGTCCATAGCCTGTCGGGGCGGCTGCTGCTCTTGACGCTGATCTATGTGATGATCACGCAGGTGCTGATCTTCCTTCCGACCATCGGGCGCTATCACCGAAGCCTGCTCGACCAGCACATCGAATCCGCCGAGATCGCGATTTTGCCGTTCACAGAAGCGGGCGGCGAGCAGCTTTCGACCGGATTGCGCAGCGAGCTTCTGATGCGCGCGGGCGCCAGTGCGGTGATGCTGAAGCGCCCCGAGCAGCGCGAATTGTTTCTCGTTTCGGAAATCCCCTCGAAGATCAACACCACCATCGATCTACGCAACATCGGCGTTGTCGGCGACATGGTTCAGGCGGTGGATTGCCTGGCCGAAGGGGGAAACCGGATCCTGCATGTGGTGGCGCTAACGCATATCAAGGGGGCGCAAGCCATCGAAGTCATTGTCAGCGAAAAATCGATCTATCAGCAATTGGTGGATTATTCGGGGCGCGTGCTGCTGCTGGCGATCCTGATTTCGCTGGTGACGGCGCTGTTGGTGTTCCTCAGCCTGTTTCTCATTCTGGTGCGCCCGATGCGGCGCATCACCACCGCCATGGTCACCTTCAAGGACGATCCGGAGGACGCCAGCCGCATCATCGCGCCGTCCCAGCGCCGCGACGAGATCGGCATTGCCGAGCGCGAACTGGCGGTGATGCAGCGCGACATCTACGGATTCCTGCAACAGAAAGCGCGATTGGCGGCGCTGGGTTCGGCGGTCGCCAAAATCCAGCACGACCTGCGCAACATTCTGGCCAGCGCGCAATTGGCGTCGGATCGTTTGTCGAAGGTGGATGATCCGGTGGTGCAGCGCCTCGCGCCGCGGCTGGTCGCGTCCATCGATCATGCGGTGGCGCTGGCGACGAATACGCTGCGCTATGGCCGCGCCGACGAAAACCCGCCGCAGCGCAGGCGCTTTCACTTACGCCCGCTGATCGATGAAGCCGCGGAAGCAGCGCTCGCAGGTGCCGCACCGGATCGCATCATCACGCTGGTGAACGAGATCGAGCCCACGCTGGATATCGATGCCGACAGCGAGCAGCTTTTCCGTATTGTCCTGAATATATTGCGCAACGCCACGCAGGCTTTGGAAAAACAAACGAGCGCGCCGCAAATCATCGTCTCAGCGAAGCGCGAGCGCCGCCATGTGCTGATCGACATCGCCGATAACGGCCCCGGCGTGCCGCCCGCGTTGCGCGAGCGTTTGTTCAAGCCCTTCGCCACATCGGCGCGGCCGGGCGGTTCGGGATTGGGCCTCGCCATCTCGCGCGATCTGGCGCGCGCCCATGGCGGCGATATCACGCTGCTTTCCACCGGCGCAAGTGGCACCGTTTTCCGCATCGATATTCCGGACAGGGACGATCACTGAATGGCGTGGGACCCGAAAATTTACATGAGCTTCGGCGCAGAGCGCACGCGCGCGGCCGCAGAATTGCTCGCGCGCATCGCGCTCGATGCGCCGTCGCGCGTTGCCGATCTCGGCTGCGGCCCCGGCAATTCAACCGCGTTGCTGGCGGCGCGCTGGCCGCAAGCGCGCGTGGAAGGCGTGGACAATTCGCCGGAGATGCTGGCCGAAGCGCGCGCTTCCGGCATTCCCGCGCAATGGCGCGAGGGCGATGTGTCAGGCTGGACGCCCGATGCGCCGCAGGATGTGATCTATTCCAACGCGACGCTGCATTGGCTGCCGGATCACGCTCATCTGCTGCCGCGATTGATGTCGCATCTGGCGCCCGGCGGCTGGTTCGCGCTTCAGGTGCCGCGCAATTTCTCCGAGCCCTGCCACACGCTGATCCACGACGTGGCTAATGCCGGCCCATGGGCGGCGAAACTCCAAAATGTGCGCGATTGGGGATATGTGCGCGAGCCGGAGGAATATTTCGATATTCTCGAACCCGTGGCCTCGCATATCGACATCTGGGAAACGCGCTACATGCAGGTGCTGGACGGCGAGGACGCCGTCTATCGCTGGATGAGCGGCACGGGTTTGCGCCCGTTTGCCAATGCGCTGGAAGGCGAAGATCGCGAAAACTTTCTCTACGAATATAAGGAGCGTCTGCGCTCGGCTTACCCTATGCGTGCCAGCGGCAAAACACTTTATCCGTTCCAGCGATTGTTCGCGGTGGCGCGGCGCTAATCCCCGATGGCAACGCCGTCGCGGCGCGGATCGGAGCTGCCGATATAGCCGCGCTTGGTTTTCTCGATGATGTTGAGCCCGCTTTCCAGCGCGCCCGTCACCACATGATGTCCCATCGCCGTCAATTGCGACGAGAGATCGACGATCGGCGTATCGGCTTCCAGAATTGTCGGCCCGTTGGGATTGGCGTGATGCGGCAGCGCTGCTGCGGCTTGCGGCGACAGCCCGCCATCCACCATGCCCACAATGGTTTCGGCGACATAGGGAATGATGATCGGCCCGCCGGGCGAGCCCAGCGCGATTTTGAATTTGCCGTCCGGCCCGAACATGATGGTGGGCGACATCGCACTCAGCGGCCGCTTGCCGGGTGCGGGTGCATTGGCCACCGGCTTGCCGTTCAGCATCGGATCGAACGAGAAATCAGTGAGCTGGTTGTTGAGGAAGAAACCCTTCGCCATCATTTCCGAACCGAACACGAATTCCACCGTGGTCGTCATCGAAACCACTTCGCCATTGTCATCCACAATCGACATGTGACTGGTGCCGGGAAGTTGCGGCGAGCGTTGCGGCGCCAGCAACAGCGCGTGCTTCACCGGTGGCGTGCCCGCGGTGGCGGTGCCCATGTCGTGCGCGGGATCGATCAATTGCGAGCGCTGTTTCAGATAATCATGATCCAGCAAGCCATCCACCGGCACCGGAATGAAATCGGAATCGGCCATGTACATGGCGCGATCTGCGAATGCCAGACGGCTCGCTTCGGAAAACAGATGCACTTCGCTTAACGTGTCGGGCTGCAAGTCCTTGCCAGGAAAGCGCTCCAGCATTCCCAGAATCTGCAGCACCGAAATCCCGCCCGAACTCGGCGGTCCCATCGAGCAGAGATGGTATGTGCGATAGGTCCCGCAAACCGGCGCGCGCTCCTTCGCCGTGTAATTGGCAAGATCGGCCAGCACCATGCCGCCGCGATTGATCGGCGCGTTCTGAACTTTATCGACAATCGCCTGCGCGATATCGCCGGAATAAAATGCTTTCGCGCCGCCCTTGGCGATCTCGCGCAAGGTTGCCGCGAGTTCGGGATTTTTCAGGATTTCGCCTTGCGCCAGCGGTGTTCCGTCCGCGTGATAGAAATAGCGTTTGATGTCCGGCATCGCCGCCATTTGCGGAAAGGCGCGTATCGTCTTGGCGAGCTTGTCGCTCACCGCAAAACCTTTTTCCGAAAGTTTGATCGCGGGCTGAAACAATGTCGCCCATGGCAAGCGCCCATATTTTTTGTGCGCCATTTCCATCATGGCGACGACGCCCGGTACGCCCACCGAAAGCCCGCCGGGGACTGCATCCATATGCGCGCGCGGCTTGCCGCTTGCATCGAGGAACATGCCGGGCGTGGCGGATGCCGGCGCCATTTCGCGTCCGTCGAAACTCGTCACGCGTTTGTGCGCGGGGTCCCACAGCAGCATGAACGCGCCGCCGCCGATGCCGGAGGATTCCGGCTCCACCAGGGTGAGCACCATCTGGGCGGCGATGGCTGCATCCACCGCCGAGCCGCCCTTGCGCAGCATTTCGAGGCCCGCTTGCGCCGCATAAGGATTGGCCGCGGCGATCATGTGATGTTTCGCAGGGGCCGCGGCCAAAGGCGTGGCGATGAAAACGAGTGCGGCAACCCACAATCTGAACAATTTCATCTTCGGTCTCTTTCCGCGCCGGTCCGTCAAAGCTAGCGTCAGATTTATGGTTCGCCCGGGCAAGCGCAATCTCATAACCGATGTGGCGGGTCTGCGTGTAGGGCAGGCTGCCAGCGAATCGGTGCGCACGGGCGTCACCGTGCTGCTGGCCGATGTGCCCGCCATCGCCGCGGTCGATGTGCGCGGCGGCGCGCCGGGCACGCGCGAGACCGAGGCGCTCGATCCCGTCAGCCTCGGACCGCCGGTGGATGCCATCGTGCTATCGGGCGGCTCGGTCTATGGGCTGGATGCGGCAGGCGGGGTGACGGAATGGCTCGCCGCGCGCGGACGCGGTTTCCGCCTGCTCCCCGATGCACGGCCCGCGCCTATCGTTCCGGCCGCGATCCTCTTCGATCTCGCCAATGGTGGCGACAAGAACTGGAGCGAGGCGCCCTATCGTGCGCTGGGCATGAAGGCCGCTGATGCGGCTGCGGAAGAATTCGCGCTCGGTAATGCGGGTGCGGGTTTCGGTGCGATGGCCGGTGCCTATAAGGGCGGCATCGGCAGCGCATCGGCCATCACCGAAGATGGTTTCACCATTGGCGCGCTGGTGGCGGTGAATGCAGCGGGCTCGCCGCTCATTCCGGGTACGGATGTGTTCTGGGCATTTGCCTTCGAGCAAAACAAGGAATTCGGCGGACGCAGACCGCGCGGCGATTTCGCTGTGAGCGATCTGCCGCAAGATATGAAAGGTGCGCGCGCCCGCGAAAACACCACCATCGCCATTGTCGCCACCGATGCCGATCTCACGCGCGTGGAATTGCAGCGCATGGCGATCATGGCGGCGGACGGCATGGCGCGAGCCTTGCGCCCGTCGCATACGCCCTTCGACGGCGACACGGTGTTTGCAATTTCCACCGCCAAACGCCCAATCGCCGAACCGCGCCCGCGCGATGTGATGCGACTGGGAAGCATCGCCGCGGATTGCCTCGCACGCGCCATCGCACGCGGTGTTTATGAAGCGCAGACGCTGGGGCAGATGCGTGCGTATCGCGACGTGTTTCCCTCTCCCCCATCGGGGGAGAGGGCAGGGTGAGGGGGGCGCAAAAGCAAGCGCAATCTCACCAGCAAAAACGCAGCGCGAAAACTTCCGGCAATAGTGCAGACGGAGAGATCCCCCTCACCCTAACCCTCTCCCCCTGCGGGGGAGAGGGAATATGATTCCAAACCAGCGTGACGCTGTTCTGAAATCGTCACACTTGAAGCACCGTCCAGACCGCCCACATCTCTTCAGCGATAAGGATGTGGATTGCGATGGCGCCGGTTTATTTCTGCTTTGAAGACGCGCAAAACAGTGCAGATTCGCGCGCAAAAATGCGCCTTTTGCGCACAAAAATGCACATAAAAATCGTGGATAGCGCTGTCACTATCCACGCCAAATCCCGCAGCTTTGCTGGATTTTCACCTGCCCCTATCCATGTTTTCACAGGGTATGGGAACACAAATAATTTTTTCCGAGGCGTCCTAGCGCACGAATACGCGCACTTCGCTGGCCGAGATTCCCGGATCGGTGGAGGACGAAATCCCCAGCCGGCTCGCGGGCACCCCCATATCCGTCATCGTGCGCATCACTTCCTGCGCGTGACGCTGGGCATCGGTCTGCGACATCTGCACGGCGGCAACGGTTCCGCGCGTGGGCGAAACCGCGATCACATCGAAGCTGGCACCGGGGCGCGTCTGCAGCGCCTGCGCCACGGCAGTATAAAGAATCTGCTGATATTCCACGCCTGGATGATCGAAGCGGATCGTCACCAGCGCCGAGCCGCCGCCATAGGAAGTGGGCGCGCCCACCGCCAGCATGGTCGAGCCGAGATCGGAGCCGTAAAGTTCGCCATTCTTGATGGCCGAGGCCAGGGTCGTCAGGTTCGCCCGCTCATTGGCCACATAGGTGGTCTGGCGCTGCACATCGTCCGACACTTCCTTCAGCAGCCGGTCGATCAGCACGATGACCTGACCCGTCTCGTCCTCCAGCACGGAAAGCTGGCGGTGATCCTCGTCCACCGCGCCGGAGACGTTGAACGTCGCCTGGATCGTGTTCAATTCGTAATGCGATTTGGACGAATCATTGGCCACATCGGTGCCCAGCGCATTCAGCGCATTGGTGTTGCTGGTCAGCGTGTCGAGTGCTGTCTGCGCCACATTCCACTCGCGCACCAGGTCCGGGTTGCCTCGCGTCGTGCCCATCTGCAGCCGCGTGGTGATGTGGGCCTTGGACTCGTGATACATGCCGGCCGCATTTCCGGCCATGCCGCGCAGGCTGGCCAGCCGCTGGGCGTTGGAAATCACCTTGTTCTGAAGCGCCACCAGATCGCTGCGCAGGCCCGAAATCTGGGTGCTGACGGCGGTGCCGGTATTGCTGCCGGGCTCGATCCGGATCGGCGTGATGGTGATGCCGGGCATGGGGCGCCCGGCGGCGGCCCTGACGGGCTGGGAGGCCGGGGGAAGCTGGGCGGTGCCCTGATCTTCCTCGCCTACGATTTGCTGTTCGGGGGCCGCGTTCTCGTCCGTACCGGTATCGGCTCCGTTATCGGCGCTGGTGTTGTCGGCACTGTTATCGGCAGTGGTGTCGGAGGTCGTCTCGTCAGACGTCGTTTCGGTGCTGGAGGTATCGCTGCCGCCGAACAGCATGCTGTCGAGGGAGCTACAGCCCGAAAGGCTCGCCGCAATCGCCAATGCACCGGCAAGAACTGCCAAGGACCGTCCGGATCCAGCCGCTTTAATTCCCCACATTTGTCCGATCTCTCCGCTCCGGCAGTGTGTCCGCCGACCCGCCCGCACCCGGCCCAAGCAAACAAGGCCTTCGTCCCCGCAGTCTTAACCACGCAACGCGACCCCGACAAGGGCGCGCAATGACGCGAATTGGAGGAAATTTCCTGTACCATGACGGGATTTAACATGGCTGTCATGGTCCGGCGCCGCCCGTGTTTCGCCGCTTGCCATCGCGCCTCGGTCTGAATAGGTTCACCGGCCTTTTCGTCAGGCATGCACCCGTAGCTCAGCTGGATAGAGCACCAGACTACGAATCTGGGGGTCGGGCGTTCGAATCGCTCCGGGTGCGCCATTCACGAACGAAATTTCCCAATTCTGATTTCATGATGTGCGATTCGCGGGTGCTGGAAACGGCGTTCTTCGCCGGTTTCGGCTTGGATGGTAATTTTCTTTCAGACCAAATGCTTGTTGATTTTTGTTCTTATTTTGTTCTAGTCTCGTTTCATGCAAGCGAGATTCCCCTTTGGCCAGGCGGCCGATCTGCGATCCCTGCGGGATAATCTGCACCCATTGTTCGGCAGAATCCGCGATGTGGAGCGGCTGGATCCTGTCAGCCAGTTCGTGCGCTCTTTCATCGCCAGCCGGACTTATGACCGCACATCCTGGAATGCATTCCTGCGATTGACGGGGCGCTATCGTAGCTGGGATGCGCTGGCCGATGCGCCCGTGGCAGGAATCGAAGCAGAACTTGCCGGCATCACATTTCCGGAAAAGAAAGCACCCGATCTAAAACTCGCCTTGCGCAAAATCCGCGCGCGGGCAGGCGAGATCAATCTGGATTTCCTCGCCGATCAACCAGTGGAACAGGGGTTGTTCTGGCTTGAACAGATTCACGGCGTGGGCCGCAAGATCGCCGCCGCGACGCTGAATTTCAGCACGCTGCGTCGGCGTGCCTTCGTCGTCGATACGCATGTGCTGCGCGTCATGCGCCGGTTTGGTTTTGTGAAGCCGCATGCCGATGAGATCGCGGTTTTCGATGCGGTGATGGCGGCAGCCGATGGGTTCAGCGCCGATGATCTTTATGAACTGCATTGGTATTTGAAGGGTCTCGGTCAGAAATTTTGCACGCATTCGCGCGCACTGTGCGAGTCCTGTCCGCTTTCAGACATCTGCGTGAAGCGCGTGGAGAGCACGCTTCAATCCGGTTATGCCGCGTGAGCGCCCATGAGCGATGCAGCGGCAAAAATTGCGGTTCTTCGTGCCTCTCTTGCTCAGGCGGGTTTGGAGACGTTGCACAAACATGCGCGCGTTCCTTTGGGACATCACGAGACCGATCTTTGCCTGCATGGCGGGCTTGAGCGCGGCGCGCTGCATGAAATCTTTGCGGCGGGCACCCATGAAACCGCTGCCACGGGTTTTGCCGCAGCTCTCGGTTTTCGCATGGCGGGAAAGAAGCGCCTGCTCTGGATAAGGCAGGATTTCTCGGCCCTTGAGCATGGCGAACTTTCCGCCACCGGCTTTCTCGAAATGGGGCTCGATCCTTCGCGCATCCTCATTTTGCGCGTAGCCGATGCGGCAAATGGTTTGCGCGCGGCAGGTGATGCGCTTTCCTGTGCGGCACTGGGCGCGGTCGTGCTGGAAATTCCGGGCGAACCGAAAATTCTCGATCTGGTGGCGAGCCGGCGGCTGACGCTTGCCTGCGCGCAGAAAAATGTCAGCGCGTTTCTTTTGCGCTTCGGTGCGAAACCGCAAGCCAGCACCGCCGAAACGCGCTGGCTCATTCGTGGCGCATGCTCTTCAAAAAACGAAGATTGGGGCAATCCGGTTTTCGAAACAGATCTCTTGCGCAACCGGCATGGGCGCACGGGACATTGGGTGATGCAGTGGAGTTGTGAGAATGGCTGTTTCCGCGCGGCGGATTGCGGCGCTGTGGTTTCCGCGACTTGCGACCGACCGGTTGCAACGGAGTTCGGCGCCGTCGCCTGATCCGCTGGTCGTCGTGGCGAAAGTGGAAAATGCGCTGCGTCTGACGGCAGTGGATCGCAAGGCGGCGATGCTGGGTCTCGAGCCCGGAATGCCGCTTGCCAATGCGCGCGCAATGCTGCCTGCGCTGAAAGTGGTGACGGCCGATGAACCCGCTGATCGCAAACTACTCGCACACATCGCCGATTGGTGCGACCGCTTCACGCCCTTCGTCGCGTGCGAACCGCCGGACATGCTCCTGCTCGATGTCACGGGTGCTGCGCATCTGTTCGGCGGCGAAAAGCCGATGCTCGATCAGATTCGCGAGAAGCTTTCCAAACAGGGTTTCGCCTTGCGCGCAGCCATCGCCGGAACCGCTGCTGCCGCCCGCGCATTCGCGCATTACAAAGACGGCGCCATCGTGCCGCCGGGCGCGGAAGAAGCCGCTATTGCGCCGTTGCCCATCGAGGCTTTGAACCTCGACGCGATCACGACGCACGCTTTCCGCCGCGCAGGCCTGAAAACCGTCGGGCAGGTTTCGGCGCGCGCCCGCAATGAACTCACTGCCCGCTTCGGCGCACGCATGGTCTTCGCACTGGATCATGCGCTGGGAAAGGCGGAGAAGCCCATCTCTCCGCGCATCCCGCTTCCCGATTACATGGCCGAGCATCGTTTCGCCGAGCCCATCGTCACGGAAGATGTTATCCGTGCCACGCTGCATTCATTGGCTGAAATTCTCTCAAGCGTGCTGGAACAGCGCGGCGAAGGCGCGCGCCGCCTCGAAGCCAGTTTCTTCCGCGCCGATGGGGCGGTGTATCGCATCACGATCGAAACCAGTTCTGCGTTGCGCGCGCCGAATATCATCGAGCGGCTTTTCCGCGAAAAACTGGATGCGCTGGCCGATCCACTCGATCCCGGTTTCGGTTACGACCTTATCCGTCTCGGCGCGATCCGCGCGGAGCGTTGTGCTGAGCAGGTCATCGGTTTCGATGCCGACGCCAATGAAGAAAAAGAAATCCGCTTTCTGGTGGATCGTCTCGCCGCCCGCTTCGGCAGCAACCGCATTCTCGCGTTTCAGCCGAACGATACGCATATTCCGGAAGCGGCTTTCGTCGCGATGCCCGCGCAATATGCGCAAAACGCGAAATGGGAATGCGACACCAAAGAAGCGCCGCGCCGTCCGCTGCGCCTCTTCGCCAGGCCCGAACCAGTGCAAGCCGTGGCCGCGGTGCCGGAAGGTCCGCCGCTGCGGTTTCGCTGGCGGCGCGCTTTGCATGATGTGGTGCTGGCCGAAGGGCCCGAACGCATCGCCATGGAATGGTGGCGCCATCAGGACCTGCAAGCGAGCCGCGATTACTTTCGCGTGGAAGACAGCCAGGGCAAACGCTTCTGGCTTTACCGCGAAGGCATTTATGAGCGCGAAACATTGGCGCCGCGCTGGTTCATGCATGGGATGTTCGCATGAGCGCCTATGCCGAACTCGCCATCACCACAAATTATTCCTTCCTGCGCGGGGCTTCGCATCCGCAGGAATTCGCATTGGCCGCCCAGCTTTCCGGGTTGAAAGCCATCGGCATTGCCGATCGCAACACGCTCGCGGGCGTCGTGCGCGCCTATTCGGCGCTGCAGGAGCTGGAAGGCGAAAAGCCGAAATTGCTCGTCGGCGCGCGGCTGGTGTTCGCGGACGGCACGCCGGACATTCTCGCCTATCCAGCGGATCGCGCAGCCTATGGCCGGCTTTGCCGTCTCTTGAGCAAAGGCAAGGCGCGCGCGGCCAAAGGCGAATGCATTTTATATCTGTCCGATCTTCTCGAATGGCAGCAAGGCCTGTTGCTGATCGTCATGCCGCCGAGCCCGCGCATAATGGCGGACGAAATTTTCAAGAAAGCATGGAACAATGCCGCGTCCTTTGCCGAACTCGAAACGGGCGCAAAAGCAGCAGACATCGAACCGTTTCTGAAGCAGCTTTCACAAACCGCGCCCGGCCGTGTCTGGCTCGGTTGTTCCATGCCCTATCGCGGCGATGACAAGCGCTGTTTGCGCAAATGGCAACGCATCGCGCGCAAGACCAATGTACTGCTGATTGCCACCAATGATGTGCTTTATCATTCCCCGGAGCGCCGCGAATTGCAGGATGTCGTCACCTGTATCCGCGAGCATGTCACCCTGAATGATGCGGGTAAGCGACTCGAAGCCAATGCCGAGCGTCATCTGAAATCGCCCGAAGAAATGGCAGAACTGTTCCGCGATGCGCCGCAAGCCATCGCCGAAACCATCCGCTTTGCGGATCGCATCGGATTTTCGCTCGATCAGCTCAAATACAATTATCCCGATGAGCCGGTGCCGAAAGGAACGACAGCACAAGCCCATCTGGAATATCTCGCCTGGGCCGGTGCGGCCGAGCGTTACGGCGATGTCATCCCGCATAAGGTGCGCGCACTTCTGGAAAAAGAACTCGCTCTCATCGGCAAGATGGAAATCGCGCCCTATTTCCTCACCGTCAATGACATCGTGAGTTTCGCGAGAAGCAAAAACATTCTCTGTCAGGGCCGCGGTTCCGCCGCCAATTCTGCTGTCTGTTACGTGCTGGGCATCACTGCCGTCGATCCCACCGAAATCGATCTTCTGTTCGAGCGTTTCGTCTCGCAGGAGCGCAAGGAGCCGCCCGATATTGACGTGGATTTCGAACATGAGCGGCGCGAGGAAGTGATCCAGAATATCTATGAACGCTACGGCCATCACCGCGCAGCACTCACCGCCACCGTCATCTGCTATCGCCCGCGCAGCGCCGTGCGCGAAGTGGGAAAGGTTTTTGGTCTCACCGAAGATGTGACGGCAGCTCTTGTCAGCGGCGTTTGGGGAAGCTGGGGCAGCAAATTGTCGGAAAGCGAAATCCGGCAGGGCAAACTCGATCCCTTCAATCAGCTCATCGCGCGCGTGGTTAAAGCGGCAAATGAATTGATGGGTTTTCCGCGCCATCTTTCGCAGCATGTTGGCGGCTTCGTGCTCACGCGCGACCGGCTGGATGAAATCGTACCCATCGGCCCCGCCACGATGGAAGACCGTTATTTCATCGAATGGGACAAGGACGATGTTGATGCGCTGGGCATGATGAAAGTGGATGTGCTGGCGCTGGGAATGCTCACCTGCATCCGCAAGGCCTTCGATCTGATGCGCGTGCATAGCGGCGTGCCAATGGATCTGGCCTCTGTGCCGCGCGAAGACCCTGTTGTTTACGACATGCTCTGCAAGGCCGATGCGATCGGCGTGTTTCAGGTGGAAAGCCGCGCGCAGATGAACATGCTGCCGCGGCTGGCGCCGAGGAAATTCTACGATCTCGTCATCGAGGTCGCCATCGTGCGGCCCGGCCCCATTCAGGGCGATATGGTGCATCCTTATTTGCGGCGGCGCAGCGGCATAGAGAAAGTCGTCTATCCATCGCCTTCGCCGCAACACGGCCCCGCAAATGAATTGCGCGATGTTCTGCAAAAAACCATGGGCGTGCCGCTGTTTCAGGAACAGGCGATGAAGCTCGCCATTGTGGCGGCGAAATTCACTGCCGAGGAAGCCAATGGCTTGCGCCGCGCCATGGCGACGTTCCGCAATGTCGGCACCATCGACAGCTTCCGGGAAAAACTCGTCGGCGGCATGGTGGCGCGCGGCTACGAACGGGATTTCGCCGAGCGCTGTTTCAAGCAGATCGAAGGTTTCGGTTCCTATGGGTTCCCCGAAAGCCATGCGGCGAGTTTCGCGCATCTGGTTTATGTCTCGGCCTGGATCAAGAAGCATTATCCCGCCGCGTTCGCCTGCGCGCTTCTGAATGCGCAGCCCATGGGTTTTTATGCGCCCGCCGAAATCGTGCGCGATGCGCGCGAGCATGATGTGGAAGTGCGCCATGTCGATGTGAATTTCAGCCATTGGGACAACACGCTGGAATCTCGCAGCGATGGCGCGCTGGCGCTGCGGCTGGGTTTCCGCCAGATCGACGGCTTCAGCGAGAATTGGGCCGCGGCACTTTTGGCTGCGCGCGGCAATCGCTATGACGCGGTGGACGATGTGGCGCGGCGCGCGCGCCTTCCCAAACGCGCGCTCATCATTCTGGCGGAGGCCGATTCCTTTCAGTCGATCTCCATGGACCGCCGTGAAATCCTCTGGGCTGTGCGCCGTCTTGCCGATGACGATGCCTTGCCGCTCTTTGCCGCCCAATATGTGGAGGAGCAGCTGCCGGAAACTATCGCAGCCCTGCCCGTGATGCCGCTCAGCGAGCATGTGCTGGCCGATTACCGCATGTTGCGCCTGTCGTTGCGCGCCCATCTGATGCAATTCCTGCGCGATCTTTTCCGCAGCGAAAATGTCAAAAGCTGTGAAGAAATCGGCAATGCGCCTGATGGCGTGCGCGCCTTCTGCGCCGGCATTGTGCTGACGCGCCAGATGCCGGGCGATGCGGGCGTCGTCTTCATCACGCTCAGCGATGAAACAAGTGTCGCCAATGTCGTGGTCTGGCCGCGGCTGGTCGAAACATTCCGCCGCGAGATCATGGGCGCGCGGCTGCTGCTGGTGGAAGGCAAGGTCCAGCGCAGCCCCGAAGGCGTCGTGCATCTCGTGGCCGAACGCATCTTCGACCGCACGGAGGAACTGGAGCGGCTTTCAGAAGATCATAATAACGACGCGCCGTCTTTCCGTTCGCAGGCGCGCCATCCGCGCAATGTGCGTGTCGTGCCGAAATCCCGCGATTTCCACTGATTATTTCTCGCGCATGCCCCGGCGCAGAACGTCCGTGATCGGCTCCACGAAATAGTCGAGCGCTGTGCGCGATCCCGTATCGAGCGCCACTTCCACCGGAAGGCCCGGAATAAGCCGCGCGTCGGGATAGTCCTTCAACAACGAACGATCCACCGTGACATTCACGGTGAAATAAGGCTGGCCCGTGCGCTGATCGACCAGCCGGTCGGCGGAAACATTGTTCACCGTGCCTGAAATGATCGGAAGACGCCGCTGCTGATGGGCGCTGAGATTGACGCGTGCCGCCATCCCGACATGCACATTGTCCGCATCTTCGGGGCGCACATGCGCTTCCACTTCCACGGCGTCATGCTGCGGCACGATCTCCATGATTGTATCGCCGGGCCGCACCACCGCGCCAACCGTGTGTACCGCAAGGCTCACGATCTTGCCGGACACCGGCGCCCGGATCGTCAGCCGCGTGAGCACATCCTGAGCCGCGTGCAGCCGATCCATCAGATCGAAGCGCTTGGTTTGCACATCGCGCAAATCCTTCACCACATCGCTCATGCGCTGGTTGCGCTGGTTCATGATCTCAAGCTCGTTCTCGCCGGAGGTAAGTTGCACCTGCGCGACCTTCTCGATCAGTTGCCCCCGCTGGCCGGTGAGATCGGCGGCTTGCCGCTGCAATGCAAGCAGACGCGGCAGCGTGGAAAGACCTTTATTATACAGGCCTTGCACGCTCGTTGTTTCCTGCGCGATGAGCGTGATCTGCTGATCGACGGCCTCCTGCTGATTTTGCAGGCCGGCAATGATGCGGGTGTTTTCCTGACTGCGCTGGGAGAGGATCTGGATCTGCTTGTTCAGCGTCTGGCGGCGCGTGTCGAACGCGCTCTGCTCGCCGCGAATGGCCTCAGCCACTTTGGGATCGGAAGCGCGCGCCAGAAGGTCCGGCGGAAAATTGATCTGATCGGCGTTGTCGCGTTCTGCAATCAGTCGTGCTTCTTGGGCCGCTAGCGCGTCGCTTTCACCCTTGAGCAATTCGAGGCTGGCGCGCGCCTGCGTGTCGTCCATCTGCACCAGCAATTGTCCTGCCTTCACGGTCTGGCCGTCATTGATTGGCACCGCACGCACGATGCCGCCTTCCAGATGCTGGATGGTCTTGCGATGCGTTTCCACCACGATCACACCCGGCGCCATGATGGCGCTGTCGAGCGGCGCCAAAGCGGCCCAGCCCACAAAGCCGATTGCGAACACCAGAATGATCAGCCTTCCGCCGCCGATCAGCCGGCGCGTGCTCATGAAGGCAAGATCGGGATCTTCCACTTCACTCGAAACGAAATATTCGCTTGCCACATGGAACCATGTTTGCGCGCGCGCCTTCATCGTGTTCCAGCTGGGAATGCTTGGGCTCATCATGATGGCAGTCCCGATCGTCCGGGACCGCCATCGCCGGGCGTGAGTGTCACGACATTGGCTTGCGGCCGCGCCGCTCGTTTGGCGAATTGCTGCATGACTTCGGCGCGCGGTCCGAATGCTTCCACCGTGCCGTTGGCGCGCAGCACCAGCATCTTGTCGACATTCGCAAGTATGCTGGGACGATGCGCCACGACGGCGACGGTGATGCGATCCGCCTTCATCTGTGCCAGCGACGCAAGCAATGCTTCTTCGCCTGCGTTGTCGAGATTCGAATTGGGCTCGTCCAGAACGACGAAGCGCGGCTCGCCATAAAGCGCGCGCGCAATGCCGATGCGCTGGCTTTGGCCGCCGGAAAGCCGGTGGCCGTAATCGCCGATATCGGTGTCGTAGCCTTTCGGCAGCGCCAGTATCATGTCATGGGCGCCGGCGCGCTGAGCGGCACGCACCACCGCTTCAGGATCACCTTGCCCCATGCGCGCGATGTTTTCCCGCAAGGTGCCGGCGAACAATTCCACATCCTGCGGCAGATAGCCGATGTGATGGCTGAGTTCGGATCGCGGCCACGCGTAAATGTCGGCACCGTCCAGCCGCACCGTGCCGCCGCTGCAGGGCCATGCGCCAATCATGAGCCGCAGCAATGTCGATTTGCCGGAAGCCGACGGCCCGATGATGCCCAGCGACTCACCCGCGGCGAGTTCGAAACTCAAATTGGCAAGAATCTGCTTGCGCGTTCCGGGCACCACATAATGCACTGCGGACAATTGCAGCCGTCCGGTGGGCGCTGGCAGTTCCATGCCTTCGTCGCGTTTGGGCGCGCGTTCGAGAAGCGTGACAAGCCGCTCCCATGCCAGCCGCACGGCGATCACGCTCTTCCATGAGGAAACAATCGCTTCGATGGGCGCCAATGCGCGCCCGCCGATGATCGAAGCGCCGATCATGATGCCGCCGGTGGCCCGGAAATCCAGGATCAGATACGCGCCCGCGCCCAGAAGAAATATCTGGATGAGAAGCCGTACGCCGCGCGAAAGCGAGGAAAGCCGGCTGTCGCGATCGGTTGCGGTCGTGCCCGCGCGCAGGGATTCGATCCACTGTTTGCGCCAGCGTGCCACGAAGGTGGAGGACATCCCCATGCCTTCCAGCACATCGGAATTGCGCAGACCATCTTCGGCGAATTCATGGGCTCGCATGGAAAGCCCAATGGCATGAGCCAGCGGCGGATTGTTCAGCCGCTGTCCGGCCACCGCTATCAGCACGAGGATGGCGCCGCCCACAAGCACGATCGCAAGGAAGAGCGGATGCAGCAGCGCCAGAACGATCAGATAGATGACGGCGAAAGGCGCATCGATCAACGCACCGAAAGCGGGACTGCCGATGAAATTGCGGATCGTGTCGACATCGCGCAGGCCCGAGCGCGTGGCCGCCCCGCCGTTTTGCGAAGTCGTCGCCACCATGGCGCGTAGCACGGACGATGCAAGCTTATCGCCAACCTGCATGCCCATACGCATCAACAGGCGCAAGCGCAAGGAATCGAGCGCGCTGAACGCGCCAATCGCCACCACTGCGATCAGGGTCAGCAACAGCAGCGTGTCGATGCTGCGGCTGGCGAGCACTCGGTCGTAGACCTGCAGCATGTAGAAGGAGGTGGTCAGCGCCAGAATGCTCATCGCCGCGCTGAAACCGAACACGGCAGTCAGCACCGGTTTGTTGGCGGCAATGGCCGCTCTAACGGGATCGTTGGGCTTTGATAGTCCGAAAATCGCCATTTTGTGTCCGGTCAATCGCCAAAACCGACCCACGCATCCGCATCGTCGTCGTAATGCGTGCGCGGGTCGTAAGTTTGTACATGAAGTCCCAGCGTGCGGGCGGTAAGTTGACCCATCGCCGACATCAGGCGGTAAGCTGCCACCACATTATCGTGCCGCGACGCCGCCAGCGCCACTTGCGCGCTTACCAATTCCTGTTGTGCGTTGAGCACGTCGATCACCGAGCGCTCGCCTGCCTGCTGTTCCTGGGTAGCACTTTCCACCGCTTTCTTATCCGCGTTCACCTGCGCTTCATTGGCGCCAATGGCGGTTTGCGCCGAGCGGACAGCCTGCCAGGCGCTCGACACGTTTTCGCGCACATTGCGCTCCGCCGATGCTATGGCAATCGTGGATTGCTGGCGAACCTCTTTGGCCCTGCGCACCGTCGCCTCATCGCCGCCTGCCTGATAGATGGGCACGGTTACTTGCCCCACCACGCTCATCACTTGCTGAGGCCGTTTGGTGCCGAAGATGTTGGTGCCGGCCGCATCGCGGAGATATTGATATTGGCCCGAAACGGCGATCTGCGGCAGCAGCGCGCCGTTCGCGTCATCCACGGCATAATCCGCCGCGCGCGCACTCGATTTGGCCTGCAGCACATCGGGATGCTGGGCGAGGGCGACGGCGAGGGCGGCATCGGAGGTTTCTGGCAAACGCGGCACGGGTGGCGCCTGCTCCAGCGATTCCGGCGGCCGGCCGATCACGTTCTCGAAGGCCGCGCGGCTGGCGGCGAATTGCTGTTCAGCACCGGCCTCATCGGATTGCGCCTTGGCAAGGCGGGCTTCGGCCTGCGAGGCATCGGTGCGCGTCACGGCTCCTGCTGCCAGCATCGTATGCACGGCCTCGGCCTCTTTCGAGAGCGCGCTGATATTGTCCTGATTGAAGCGCAGAATCGCGCCGTCGCGCACCACGTCCATATAGGCTGTGACGGCCGCCAGCAGAACGTCCTGTTCGACGCTCGTTAGCGAGGCGCGCCCCGCTTTCACCTGGGAGATAGCCTGGCCCACTTCGGCATAGGTCCGTCCGCCACGGAAAACCGGTTCGGTCACCGTCACCTGCCCGATGAGCGGATGCGAATTGAATGCGGCCGCAAACCCGTCGATGGTGCCCCGCTCCACGCCATAGGAGCCGGACGCATTGACACTCGGCCGCCATCCCGCATTGGCCTGCGCCACGCCTTCATCGAGCGCGCGCAATGCTGCGCGTGCCCCATCCAGCCGTGGATTGGTTTCATAGGCGATGCCCATCGCCTGGGCGAGGCTGAAGACGGCCGCCTGCGATGGCGCGCTTGCCAGCAGCGCACCCATCAGACCGAGCAGGATTATCGAGCAACGCATTCGCAAATTTCCGCCCAAAGCCTGTCCGCGCCTGTTGATCCAGTTGGCCCTCGGCCACGCGACGGCAGTTCTGAGGGCCTTCATCCACAACAATATCCCGGAAAGCTTTCGCCCCCTTTATACCCTTTGAATATTGCCCCTTTATTTCCACCTTACCGCAAATGGGCCTGAATTCTCAGCCATTTGGGCCGGCCCTCCGGGGCTTCCTGCGCGCCATCCCGCCGCAGCGTCCAGGACCCGCCCATTGCGGACTCGGCAAAGCGAAATCTTTCAAGTAGTGGAGGGAGGTTCAGCCGTTTATGTCTTCGGGGTTAGCATGGCGTTTCCATCCGCACAGGGGCTTTATGACCCCCAGAACGAGCACGATGCCTGCGGCGTCGGCTTCGTTGCCAATATAAAGGGGCGGAAATCCCACGAAATCGTGGCTCAGGGGCTCCAACTCCTGATCAACCTCGATCACCGGGGCGCCGTGGGTGCCGACCCGCTGGTGGGCGATGGCGCGGGCTGCCTGATCCAGACCCCGGACGTCCTGTTGCGGGACTGGGCCGCCAAGGCGGGGCTGACCCTGCCGCAGCCCGGCTTCTATGCCGTGGCCATGTGCTTCCTGCCGAAGGAGACTGCGGCGCGCGACATCATCGTCAAGCGCTTCGAGCATTTCATAAAGGTGGAGGGGCAGAGCCTCATCGGCTGGCGCGACGTGCCGGTGACCACCACGAGCCTCGGCAAAACCGTGCTCGACCAGATGCCGCTGATCCGGCAGGCAATCGTTGGCCGCGGCCGTATGATGAAGGATCAGGATGCGTTCGAGCGCAAGCTGCTCGCCATCCGCAAGCAGACGCAGAATCCGCTCGCCGATCTTGCGAAGAAGCACAAGCTTCCCAGCATCGCCGAATTCTACATGCCGTCGTTCTCGACGCGCACCGTGGTTTACAAGGGCCTGCTGCTCGCGCCCGATGTCGGCAAATTCTATGACGATCTGCGCAACCCGCTGACGCAATCGGCCATCGCGCTGGTGCATCAGCGCTTCTCCACGAATACGTTTCCATCGTGGAAACTCGCCCATCCCTACCGCTTCATCGCGCACAACGGCGAAATCAACACCGTGCGCGGCAATGTGAACTGGATGAATGCGCGCCGCCGCACGCTCGAATCCGATTTGCTGGGGCCCGATCTGGATAAAATGTGGCCGCTCATTCCGCATGGCCAATCCGATACGGCATGCCTCGACAACGCGCTGGAATTGCTGGTGGCGGGCGGTTATCCGTTGGCGCATGCCGTGATGATGCTCATTCCTGAAGCGTGGTCCGGCAACAAGCTCATGGATGCCAAGCGCCGCGCATTCTACGAATATCATGCAGCCTTGCTGGAGCCGTGGGACGGCCCCGCCGCGATTGCCTTTACCGATGGCCGCCAGATCGGCGCCACGCTGGATCGCAACGGTCTTCGTCCGGCCCGCTACGTCATCACGACCGATGATCAAGTCATATTGGCATCGGAAGCGGGCGTGCTGCCGATTGCGGAAGACAAGATCGTGCGCAAATGGCGCCTGCAGCCCGGCAAGATGCTGCTGATCGATCTGGAAGAGGGGCGCATCGTCGAGGACGAGGAAATCAAACGCACGCTGGCGGCCGAAAATCCTTACGATGAGTGGCTGAAAGAAACCCAATACAAGCTGGAAGAACTGTCCGATCTGCAGGAGCACCAGCCGGTGCCCGCCAACGATCCGGCTGAGTTCCTGAACCGTCAGCAGGCCTTCGGCTACACGCAGGAGGATCTGCAATTCTTCCTCGAGCCGATGTCGCTGATTGCGGACGATCCGGTCGGTTCCATGGGCACCGATACGCCGCTGGCCGTGCTCTCGAAAAAATCGAAGCTGCTCTACAATTATTTCAAGCAGAATTTCGCGCAGGTAACCAACCCGCCCATCGATCCCATCCGCGAAGAACTGGTGATGTCGCTGGTGTCGATGATCGGGCCGCGGCCCAATCTGCTTGGCCATCATGCGGGCGCGCACAAGCGGCTGGAAGTGGCGCAGCCCGTGCTCACCAATGCGGACCTGGAAAAAATTCGCTCCATCGAGCAATTGGTGGACGGTGCATTCCGCACGGTGACTATCGATTGCACATGGGATGTGAGCGAAGGTGCCGCCGGAATGCAGGGCGCCGTCACGCGCATCTGTCAGGAAGCGACCGATGCAGTGCTGGCGGACAACAACATCCTCATTCTTTCCGACCGCGCCGTATCGGCGGATCGCATTCCGGTTCCGGCAGCACTCGCAACCGCGGCCGTGCATCATCATCTGATCCGCCAAGGTTTGCGCATGCAGACGGGTCTTGTGGTGGAAACCGGCGAAGCGCGCGAAGTGCATCATTTCTGTGTGCTGGCGGGTTACGGCGCCGAAGCCATCAATCCTTACATGGCGTTCGAAACGCTGGAGCAGATTCGCGCGCAACGCGGGCTTTCGCTCACGCCCTATGACGTGCAGAAGAATTACATCAAGGCCGTGAACAAGGGCGTGCTGAAGGTGATGTCCAAAATGGGCATCTCCACCTATCAATCCTATTGCGGCGCGCAGATTTTCGACGCGGTGGGATTGGCATCCACTTTCGTCGAAAAATATTTCACCGGCACCACCACGACCATCGAAGGCGTGGGCATCAGGGAAATCGCCGAGGAAAGCGTGCGCCGTCATCGCGACGCTTACGGCGACAATCCCATCTATCGCAACATGCTGGATGTCGGCGGCGATTATGCCTATCGCATCCGCGGCGAGGATCACGCCTGGACGCCGGAAACGGTTTCCAAATTGCAGCATGCCGTGCGCGGCAATCTGCCGGATGAATATCGCGCCTTTGCGAACAGCGTCAATGAACAAACCGAACGTCTGCTCACCATTCGCGGATTGATGGAATTCAAATTCGCGAAAGACGCGATCCCGCTGGATCAGGTGGAACCCGCAGCCGAGATCGTCAAGCGTTTTGCCACCGGCGCGATGAGCTTCGGCTCCATCAGCCGCGAGGCGCACACCAATCTTGCCATTGCGATGAACCGCATCGGCGGGCGCTCCAACACGGGCGAAGGCGGCGAAGAAGCCGATCGCTTCAAGACATTGCCGAACGGCGATTCCATGCGCTCGGCCATCAAGCAGGTGGCGTCTGGCCGCTTCGGCGTGACGACGGAATATCTCGTCAACGCCGACGATATCCAGATCAAGATGGCGCAAGGGGCCAAGCCTGGCGAAGGCGGACAATTGCCGGGTCACAAGGTCGATAAGAACATCGCCCGCGTGCGCCATTCCACGCCCGGCGTCGGCCTCATCTCGCCGCCGCCGCATCACGATATTTATTCCATCGAAGATCTGGCGCAGCTCATCCACGATCTGAAAAGCGTCAATCCGGGTGCACGCATTTCGGTGAAGCTTGTGTCCGAAGTGGGCGTGGGCACTGTCGCCGCAGGCGTCGCGAAAGCGCGCGCCGACCACGTCACGATCTCGGGCTATGAAGGTGGCACGGGCGCGTCGCCGCTCACCTCGCTCACCCATGCAGGCAGCCCGTGGGAAATCGGCCTTGCTGAAACGCAGCAGACGCTGGTGCTGAACGGTTTGCGCGGACGCATCGCCGTTCAGGTGGATGGCGGTTTCCGCACCGGCCGCGATGTCGCTATCGGCGCGTTGCTGGGCGCAGATGAATTCGGTTTCGCCACCGCGCCGCTGATCGCGTCTGGCTGCATCATGATGCGCAAATGCCATCTGAACACTTGCCCGGTGGGGGTGGCGACGCAAGACCCGGTCCTGCGCAAGCGCTTCACCGGCCAGCCGGAGCATGTGATCAATTATTTCTTCTTCGTCGCCGAAGAATTGCGCGCGATCATGGCCAGGCTCGGCTTCCGCACGCTGAACGATATGATCGGCCGCGTCGACAAGCTCGATATGCGCAAGGCGCTGGGCCATTGGAAAGCCAAGGGCGTCGATCTTTCCCGCATTCTGTATCAGGTGCCTGCCAAGCCCGGCATCGCAACGCACAATTGCGAGAAGCAGGATCACAAGCTGGAATCCGTACTCGACCGCGAATTGATCGCCGCCGCCATGCCGGCCATCGAAACAGGCCAGCCGATCAGCCTGCAGCGCTCCATCCGCAATGTGGATCGCACGGTGGGCGCGATGCTCTCCGGCGAAGTCGCCAAGCGCCATGGCCATGCGGGATTGCGCGAAGGCACGATCTCTATGCGCTTCGAAGGCACTGCCGGCCAAAGCTTCGGGGCGTTCCTCGCGCGCGGTGTCAGCTTCGAACTTGTCGGCGATGGCAATGATTATGTCGGCAAAGGTCTTTCGGGCGGGCGCGTGGTCGTGCGCCAATCGGAGACCTCGCATCTCGATCCCACACAGAACATCATCGTCGGCAACACTGTTCTTTATGGCGCAATTGCAGGACAGGCGCACTTTGAAGGCGTGGCAGGTGAACGTTTCGCCGTGCGCAATTCGGGCGCAGTCGCCGTTGTCGAAGGCACCGGCGATCATGGCTGCGAATATATGACGGGTGGCACCGTCGTCGTGCTGGGCAAGACAGGCCGCAATTTCGCCGCCGGCATGTCGGGCGGCGTGGCCTATGTTTATGATTTTGACGGCGCCTTCGCCTCGCTCTGCAACACCGCCATGGTGAAGTTGGAAAAGATCGCGCCCGCCAACGCGAGCGAAGACCCGGAGATGCCGCGCGCCGAATCCGAAAGCGTGGAGGACAGCGGCATGGGCGACATGCTGCGCTTCGACGCCGAACGCTTGCGCATTCTGGTGGAGCGCCACCACCGGCTCACCGGCAGCGCGCGCGCAAAATCGCTGCTGGACAATTGGGATGTGGCGCTGTCGCGTTTCGTGAAAGTGACGCCGCTCGATTACGCGCGCGCATTGGCCGAGCAGAAGGCGGAGCGTGCGCGCACCGCCATCGCCGCCGAATAATCAGGATCAAGAACAATGGGAAAACCCACCGGCTTTCTGGAAATCGAGCGTCGCGACCGCGGCTATGAAAAGCCCGAGACGCGCAAAGCCAACTGGAAAGAATTCGTCCATCCGCTGCCGAACGCAGAAGTGGCCGAACAGGCCGCGCGCTGCATGGATTGCGGCATTCCCTTCTGCCATCAGGGCTGCCCGGTCAACAATCTCATTCCGGACTGGAACAATCTCGTCTATCGCGACCAGTGGCGCAGCGCGTTAGAAACGCTCCACTCAACAAACAATTTCCCCGAATTCACCGGGCGCGTATGCCCCGCACCCTGCGAAGCGTCCTGCACGCTGAACATCGACGACAATCCCGTCACCATCAAAACCATCGAGTGCCAAATCGTGGACCGTGGTTGGCAAGAAGGCTGGATTCAGCCGCAATTGCCCTCACGCAAAACCGGCAAGAATGTCGCCGCGGTGGGCTCGGGCCCTGCGGGTCTCGCGTGCGCGCAGCAATTGGCGCGCGCTGGCCACAGCGTCACGCTGTTTGAAAAGAATGACCGTATCGGTGGTCTGTTGCGCTACGGCATTCCCGATTTCAAAATGGAAAAACATCTGATCGACCGGCGCATGCGCCAGATGGAAGCCGAAGGCGTTTCCTTCCGCACCGGCGTGGAAGTGGGTGCGGGCATTTCGGTGCCGATGCTGCTTGCCGATTACGATGCGGTGGTGATGTCGGGTGGTGCTGAAAACCCGCGTGATCTGGAAGTGGAGGGCCGCAATCTTTCCGGCATCCACTTCGCGATGGAATTCCTCACCCAGCAAAACAAGCGCGTGGCCGGCGACAATGAACAGCGCGCCGCGCCGAGCGGCACGATCAGCGCCAAGGGCAAGCATGTCGTGGTCATCGGCGGCGGCGATACGGGATCGGATTGCATCGGCACGTCGAACCGCCATGGCGCGGTCTCGATCACGCAACTGGAAATCCTATCGCGTCCGCCCGATCACGAAAACAAGGCGCTCACCTGGCCTGATTGGCCGCTGAAGCTGCGCACATCTTCCTCGCAGGAAGAAGGCTGCGAGCGCGACTGGTCCGTGGTGACGAAGCGCGCCATCGGCAACGGCAAGATCGAAGCGCTGGAATGCGTGCGCGTCGAATGGGTGAAAGGCGCAGACGGCAAAGTGCAGATGAAGGAAATTGCCGGAAGCACCTTCCAGCTCAAGGCCGATCTCGTTTTGCTGGCGATGGGATTTCTAGGTCCCCGCAAAACGGGCATGGTCGAACAGTCGAAAGTGGCGCTCGATCCGCGCGGCAATGTCAAAGCCAATATGAAGGATTACAAAGCCTCGGCGGAGAAGATTTTCTCCTGCGGCGACATGCGCCGCGGCCAATCGCTGGTCGTCTGGGCAATCCTCGAAGGGCGCCAATGCGCTCGCGCGGTGGATGAGTTCTTGATGGGCGAAAGCGTGCTGCCGCGCTGACATATCCCGCACTGTCAGGATGTGTTCCGTGCCGTCGGTGCGAACACGCCACTCTTGATTCGCTGCATAGGCAATTTTCCTTATGGATATGAGGGTCGCTTCGGCGGCCTTTGCCGCAAATGATTGATGCAAATCAAGAGTTGTAACCTCGATAAGCGGTTCTCTCGAAGGGCCCGCAGGGAGGGCTCGAGATGAAATCGCAAATCTGCCGGTTCTGTCAGGTCCGCCAGCGCAATATCTGCCGCGTGATGACCGAGTCGAATGAGCTTGCGGCGCTTGAAGCCGCGCGCTCCGGCACGATTGTCGTGCGTGCGCATGACATGGTGTTCCAGCAGTGCGCGCCAGTGGGCGATCTCTACAATGTTCTGTCCGGCTGGTTTGCTCTTTACAAGACGGTGGATGACAACCGCCGCCAAATCGTGGCGTTGCTGTTGCCCGGCGATGTTCTGGGCATCGAGCCGGATGGACTTTCCACCAATAGCTATTCCGCCGAGGCGCTGACCGCGGCCTCGCTATGCGTCATACCGCGCGAGCGTGCGGCTGATTTGCGGACGCGTTTTCCAAATTATGGTGAAACATTCTTGTGGTTCGTAGAGCGCGAGTACACGCTGGCTGCCGAGCGCATTACCAGCATCGGCAGGCGGTCGGCGCTTGAAAGTATCGCCCATCTGCTGGTGGAAGTCGTTGCGCGATTGAAGCATCATTATCCGCTGGTGAGTGGGGAGAGCGCGCCACTTCCCCTGACGCAAACCGAAATCGGCGACGTGTTGGGCCTGACCGGCGTGCATGTAAACCGCATGCTGCGTCAATTGCGGGAGGACGGTCTGGCGGACGTGCAGCCGGGGTCCGTGCGCATCATAGATGCGCCTCGTCTGGCTGAGCTTGCGGGTGCGCGCGAGGAAGTCTTCGCATTCTGGTCAACGGCATTGCCGCCGAGCCCCGCCGAAGTATCGAAGGCAAATCATACGCATCGCGCTGGGTAGCGGGGCTCAGAAATTCTCGCGCTCGAATTCCTCGAACGATATGCCGAATTGTTCCAGCCCGCTGGCTAGATAGTCACCCAGCAGCGGTATGCCGAGCAGGTAGGATGCCGTGCGGCCATTGCGGGAGCGGTGAGCCTCCGCGTGCAATTCCTTCCAATCGGACAGCGTGTTGTCGTCGCGGCCAAGCCAAGCCAGGGCGACGAGGTCCACCTTTTCGTCGTCGTTCAGATCGTGGATGAAGCTCACCAACTCTTCGCGTGTAGCATCGTCTGGATTGTCTTCCAGCACCGAAACCATCTTGTCGTCGCTGGCGTTGGAGCCTTCGTCGGGATCGGTGTCCGCTTCTTTCACGTCGAATTCGCGGGCCTTCATGATGATGTAGGACACCTTCTCGGGCGAGATGGTCAGGGTTGGTTTGGCGGCCATGTCGTTCTCCACGAAATTTCAAATAATTTAGGGCCGAAACTCGCGGCAAAGCTTGATCCACCGCAATCGTCCTCTTTTCGGGAAACGAACAAACCTGCCTCGTGGTCGCCGCCGCGCCACGAAAATTTTCCGACCCGAATTTGTTCCAGATCAAAGTTCCCAAATCCCCCTATATTTATATTTGAAATGGGTCGGCGCGATGCGTTCGGCCCAAAGCGGCGGAGATTTCAGGAGACTCCAGCCAGCCCCTCCCTCGTTTCCGGGCTCCGCCGCTCGTTTTTTAAAGCTTCATCGCAGCCCGCAAAATGCCCGGTGCCTTTGCCAGCGGCTGGATTGCAAAACCCAATTCACGGCAAAGCGCCAGCATCCGCACATTTTCTTCCAGCACATCGCCAATCATTTCGGCGGTTCCACGCCTTTTGGCGTATTCCATCAGCCGCAGCATCAGAAGCCGCCCCAGGCCCTGACCCTTCAGGTCGCTGCGCACAGCCACAGCGAATTCCGCGCTTGTGTTGTCGGGATCGCAGGCCAGCCGCCCGATGCCGAGGATTTCGTCTGTGCCATCCTGCAGGAGAAATGCCATCTCGCGGTCGTAGTCGATCTGCGTGAGGCGGGCCAACATCTTGGGCGACAGCGCCTTGAGCGGCGAGAAAAAGCGCAAACGCACATCGTCCGGCGAAAGTTTCTCGAAAAAACGCACCACCGCCGGTGCATCTTCCGGTTTGATCGCACGCAGCAAAATCGGACCGAAATGCTCAACCGTTTCGCTATGCGCCAATTCTTTCGGGTAGGGCGAAATGGACAGCCGCGCTGCAGCGCTTGCCGCCGAAGGAATAATGCGCACGCGGGCATCCAGTGCCAGCACACCGGTTTCATCTGCCAGCAACGGATTGATGTCGAGTTCGCCGATCTCACCGATATCGCAGATGAGTTGCGACAGCTTCACCAGCGTCAGCGCGATATCGTCCAGCGCTGCGGCGGGCCTGTCGCGATAGCCCTGCAACTGGCGGAAGATGCGCGTGCGCGCCATCGTCTGTCGCGCCAGATTCATGTTCAGCGGCGGCAGCGCCAGTGCCCGGTCGCCGATCACTTCGGCGGCCGTGCCGCCATGGCCGAACATCAGCACGGGCCCGAATTGGCGGTCCACACTCATGCCGAGAATGAGTTCGTAGGCGCGCGGGCGGCGGATCATTTCCTGCACCACAAAGCCCGCCAGTTTCGCATGCGGTGCGGCCGTCGCCACGCGCGCGTTCATCGCCTCGGCCGCGGCGCGCACATCCTCCGGCGTCAGATCCAGCGCCACCCCGCCCACATCGGATTTGTGCGTGATGTCTGGCGAAAATATCTTCAGCGCTACGCACCCACCGAATTTTTTCGCAATCGCTGCAGCTTCATCCGCGTCGCGCGCGATTTCGGAGCGCACGGATGCGATGCCGTACGCGGCGAACAGTTTGTGTATGGAGGGCTCATCGAGCCAGCCTTCCTGTGCGCCAATCGCTTTTCGTGCAGCGGCTTCGTCGCAGGCGAATTCCTCGGACGGCGGCACTTCCATCAGCGTGCGCTGGCCTTGCGCATAGCGCACCAGATGCATGAAACCGCTTATGGCCTTGTCCGGCGTGTCATAGGCGGGAATGCCGGCAGTCGCGAAAGCGGCGCGCGATTGCGCTGCGGTTTCCGATCCCAGCCAGCTCGCGAAAACGGCTTTGTCCTTTGCGCGCACCGTATCGGCCACGGCCTGCGCTGCATCCACGCTGGAAGCCACCGCGACGGGGCAATTCAGGGCCAGAATAGAATCTTCCGCCGGGGTTTCCAGCAGCGCCGTCATCACATCGGCATAGCGCGCGGGTTGCGCGTCACCGATGATGTCAATCGGATTGCCGTGAGACCATGTCGGCGGCAGCAGGCCGTTTAGTTTCGTCAAAATCTCCGGTGAAAGCTCGGCCATCCGCCCATTGCGATCGAGCAGCGCGTCCGTTGCCAGCACGCCGAGCCCGCCGCCATTGGTGACGATGATGAGGCCGTCGCCCGCAAGCTTCACGGGTGCGGCCAGTGTCTCTACCGCATCGAACACTTCGTCCAGATCGCGCACGCGCAGGATTCCGGCGCGCAGAAACGCAGCATCGTATACTGCATCCACGCCCGCCATTGCGCCAGTATGCGAAGCCGCTGCCTTTGCCGCAGCGGCGTGCCGCCCCGCCTTGATCGCGATCACGGGCTTGAGCCGCGCCGCCGCCCGCGCCGCGGACATGAATTTGCGCGCCTGCGTGATCGTCTCGATATAGAGAAGGATGGAGGTCGTGGAATCGTCACTCGCCAGATAATCCAGCATGTCGCCGAAATCGGCATCCATCATGTCGCCCAGCGAAACCAGATGCGAAAAACCGATGCCGCGCGCACTCGCCCAATCCAGAATCGTCGTCAGCATCGCGCCCGATTGCGCCACGAAGGCCACGCCGCCTTTCTTCGCTGCCACCGGCGCGAACGAAGCGTTCAATCCTGACGCGGTTGAAAGAACGCCCAGACAATTCGGCCCCACGATGCGCAGCAGATGCGGCCTCGCTGCATCCAGCATTGCTTGCTGCAAGGCGGCACCTGCAGCACTTCCCAATTCCGCAAATCCCGCGGTGATGACAATGGCGGCTCTGGTTCCGCGTTTGCCCAGTGCCGCGATCAGTTCGGGCACCGTTTGCGGCGGGGTGCAGATGATCGCCAGATCCGGCGTCAGCGGCAGGCTGGCGATATCGCGATAGGCAAGCATGCCCGCGACCGAGCTATGCGCAGGGTTCACCGGCATGATCGGCCCGTCGAAACCGCCTTCGAGCAGATTGCGCGCCACCACGAAGCCGACCGAACCGGGGCGCGAACTCGCCCCGATCAGCGCCACCGATTTGGGATGGAAGATCGCATCGAGATTGCGGATCGACATCGCTTGCTCAGAAATATTTCGCCACGGCGTTGTTCACCGTCTGCACATGCCTCTCTACCACATCGGCGCGGATGCCGGGAATGATATCGCCGAAATGGATGTGATCGATCACATTGAGGCCCGTGACCATCGCCACATGCTCATCGAACAATTTGCGCTCGGCGTCCCAGGCGCCCGTCTTGCGCACCCATTCCATCGGCGCGCCGGAAGAGGTGAAACTGATCATCTTGTGGCCGGTCAACAGGGGCTGAATGCCGTCCTTGCCCGGCGCATAGGCGAAGCCCATGCCAAACACGCGATCGATATAACCCTTCAGAATCGCGGGCGGCGCGTTTACCCAGAAAGGATAGACGAAAACGAATACGTCAGTGCCTTTCAAAGCGGTTCGCTCGGCACGCACATCGTCGGCAGGCGCGAAGCCTTTGGGGCCTGGAATCTCGCTGGCCTTCAAACGTGGATCGAAATCCATTGCGTACAGATCGCGCAGATTCGCGCTATGCCCGCGCGCTTCGGCGGCACGGGCATAGGCCTTGGCGATGGTCATGGTGAAGCTGTCGGGATTGGGATGGGCAGCGATGATGATATGTTTCATGGCTTTGTCCTCAGCTGTGTTCTTAATTCCAGCGGCTTATTTGTGCCGCCGAGGAGTAGGATCTCCATTATTATGGTCAGGCCGGTCTCTGCCTTTCGGTGACCCCAGTTGGGTCACAGCGCTTCTTGGGCGGTCTCCGTCTTGATATTCCTTGTGCTGAACAATCGGCGGCGATCCGGTCCCGCACATAGTACAATTTGTGTATTAGGCACGGCCGACGTTCCGCGAGAATTCGAGGAAGCCTAATTCCCTGTGCCGCATGGGGCTCTGATCTAGCTCAACGAAGCGTGAGAAATTGGCCAAGACATTCAAATAGGTGGTAAAGATTCGCGCCCGCTGTTAAAAAGAAACAGTTCTACTTTGGGTTGACCGGCCTAACCATGCCTCATAGCGCGGACCACGATGTCCTGTTCCGCACCCTGATTGCCACCGCCGTCGATGGCATCATGGTGATTGACGCTGTTGGACACGTGAAAATCTACAATCAGGCTTGCCAGAAATTGTTCGGCTACGAGCCCGACGAAGTCGTCGGCCACAACGTCAAGATGCTGATGCCAGAGCCCTATCGCGCCGAGCACGACGGCTATCTGAAGCGCTACACAACGACCAGAGAAAGGCGAATCATCGGCATCGGCCGCGAAGTCGTCGGCAGGCGCAAGGATGGCACGACCTTTCCCATGTATCTGTCGGTAGGCGAGGGCAGGCTTGGCGACGAGTCAATATTCGTCGGCATTGTGCATGACGTCAGCGAGCGCAAGGTGCATGGCCAGCGCATCGCCCAATTGCAGAACGAGCTGTTTCATGCGCTCAGGCTGACCGCCATGGGCCAGCTCTCGAGCGCGCTTGCTCATGAGCTGAACCAGCCGTTGGCTGCGGTGATGAATTACATGAACGCGGCGCGGCGCACGGTTGAAACATTGAATGATCCAATCGCCGCCCGCGTGCGGGACATGCTGGAAAAGGCGGCGACCCAGACCGCGCGGGCCGGCCAGATCATCCAGCGCATGCGCAGCTTCATCGAAAAGAAGGAGCCCAATCGCACCTCGGAAGATCTCAATGCCATCATCAATGAAGCGGTGGCGTTCGGACTTGTGGGGGCGGCGGATTCGGGCATCGACGTGCGCGTCGATCTGCAGAGCGATATTCCGATTCTACCGATCGACAAGACCCAGGTGCAGCAGGTGCTTGTCAATCTTCTGCGCAATGCGGTGGAAGCCATGCAGCAATCGCCGCGCCGCGAGCTTCGGATCTGCACATCGATGGATGGCGAATTCGCGAATGTAAGCGTGGCCGATACGGGACCGGGCCTTTCGGAGGAAGTCGCGAGCCGGTTGTTCGAGCCGTTCGTCACCACGAAAAATCAGGGGCTGGGGATGGGACTTGCCATCTGCCGCACCATCATCGAAGCGCACGGAGGAAGATTGTGGGCATCAGCCAATGACGGTGGCGGAGCGGTATTTCATTTTGCGCTCCCCCTGGCCGATAGAGAGGGGGACTGAATGGCGGAACCGGTTGTCTTTGTGGTCGATGACGATGCCGATGTCCGTGAATCCTTGCAGACATTGCTCGAGGCTTCCGGCTTCCAGGTTCAGACATTCGATTCGGCAGGAAGTTTTCTGACGAACTGGGCGCTCGAAGGAATCGCTTGTCTGATCGCCGATATCCGCATGCCGGACATGGATGGGCTGCAGTTGCAGGAAGAACTGGTCCGCCGCAAGGCCGGCCTGCCGGTGATTATCGTCACTGGTCATGGCGATGTGCCGCTGGCGGTGCGCGCAATGAAAGCCGGCGCCATCGATTTTCTCGAGAAACCTTTCGACGACAAGCTTTTGCTGGGCAGCGTGGGCCGGGCGCTGGAGGCGGCCAAAACCGCGCAGAATTCGGCAGCGGAAGCCCAGCGGGCCGAGGCCCGTATCGCCGAGTTAACGAGTCGTGAAAAACAGGTGCTTGAGCTGTTGGCCGCGGGACGGCCGAACAAGGTGATCGCTTACGAACTCGATATTTCCCCGCGCACCGTGGAAATCCACCGCGCCCGCGTCATGGAGAAAATGCGGGCCAAGAGTCTGGCGGAGCTTGTGCGCGTCGTGGTTGCAGCGCGTCATAGCTAGGTTTTGCGCTAGGCAGAATTACGTATTTCTGACCCCCGGCCGGTGCCCTATTGTATAATTTCATTTGCTGAAATGCTCAGCAATTGCGCCGGTCCAGATATGGACGTTCGCGGGTAGGTTAAATGCGTACTGTCTGTATCATAGACGACGACGAAGCGATCCGCGATTCGATGCGGCTGCTGATCGAGTCCTATGGCCTGCGTGTGCGCGAATATCCGTCGGCAACCGCCTATCTCAACGACATGCCCGAGGGCGGCGGCGGCTGCTTGTTGCTGGACCTGCACATGCCCGGCATGAGCGGCCTCGAATTGCTGGAAGTTCTGCGCCGCCGCAGATTCAACACACCTGCCGTCATCATTACCGGCCGTGCCGATCCTGCGCTGGCAGAGCGAATTGAACGCGCCGGTGTTCTGGCATTGCTGCATAAGCCGGTCGGCGATAGCGACATCGCCGCGCTCATCGAGCGCGCATTCAAAAGCAGAAAAAACCCGCAACAGCAGAACGCGCAATAGTTTCGCGCTGTTGTATTTTGGGCATACGCAATAGTCCCTAGGTGTATTTCCCAATTTTGGCCAACCGCACAAAGGTCCAGTTTGCTCGCGTAGCTGTTCCTTTGAGGCCGGGCAATGTCGGACGCTTTCGCAACGAATCATGACGCGTATTACCCCATCGGTGAAACAATCGCTGCAGAAATTCCCGGGCATCGCGCGGGCGAGCTGGCAGCGCTGCAGACCGTAAGCACGGTGTCGCGCTTCGGCCGCAACCAGACGATCTTCAACGAGGGCGATGATGCGAATTATTCCTATACGGTTGTCGCCGGCGGCGTGCGCCTGTGCAAGCTGATGTCGGACGGGCGCCGCCAGATCGCGGAATTTCTGCTTCCCGGCGATATTTTCGGTTTCGAAGCGGGTGACGAGCATTCACTGACCGCCGAAGCGCTGAGCGATGTCGTCGTCATGCGTTGCTCGCGTTCGAATATGGAACGCATCAGCGACGAACATCCCCTCGTGCGCAAGCAATTGATGTCGCTGCTGCGCCGCGAACTTTCCGCCGCACAGGATCATCTCGTGATGCTGGGCCGCCAGACGGCGAAGGAGCGCGTGACCTCCTTCCTCGTGCAGCTTGCCGAGCGTGCAGGTGCCGCAAATGGCGATTCGCTCGATCTGCCGATGGGCCGTCAGGACATTGCCGATTATCTGGGCCTCACGATCGAAACGGTGTGCCGCGCGCTCAGCGATCTGAAAGCATCGCGCCTGATCGGTATTCCAAACCGCCATCAAGTGACGATCCGCAATCTGGATGCGCTCGACGCCATTGCGGTTGGCGATGAGTAATCTGCCGGGCTTTTAGTGGCGTCGGAGATGAGCCATGGCGTTCAAGAAAATTCTCGTTCCGGTCATCGGCGCACAGCAGGATAGGATTTCGCTGAGTGCGGCGTTTGCCGCTGCCAAACCGTTCAATGCCCATGTCGAAGCACTGTTCGTGCATCCCGATCCGCGTGAATCTGTTCCCTATGTCGGCATGCCGGTTTCACCGGAGGTGATTCAACAGATTGTCGACAGCGCCGAAGAAATCGCACAGGCCGCGTCGAAAACCGCGCGCGCCACGCTCTACGTTGTTGCGAAAGACGCGGGCGCGAATCTCGTCAAGCATCCGCTTGCGTCGAAAGAATTCGTTACCTGCTGTTATCATGAAGTGCAGGGTCATTTCATCACGCGCGTAGGGCAGGCGGCCCGCCTTGCCGATCTCGTCGTATTTGGCCCGGCCACGCTCGATAGCGGCCCCGATGTCAGCGGCGCGTTTATCGAAACTTTGGCGCATATCCAGCGACCAGTATTGTTGTCGCCACGCCAGCCGGTGCGCAGTCTCACCAATAAGATTGTCATCGGCTTCGATGGTGGACTTGCCGCGGCTCATGCGTTGAGTGCGGCGCTCCCTTATCTGGCTGTCGCCGATGCGGTGGAAATCTTCGCCGTGCAGCAGGCGCCGCTCGACAACAAGAGCCTCGACGAAGCCGTGGAATATCTAGCGCTGCATGGCATTGCCGCCACGCCGCGCGTCGTGGACCGGGGAGCGCTCAGCGCAGGTGAAGCATTGCTGGATGCCGCAACCAAAAGCGGCGCCAGCATGCTTGTGATCGGTGGTTACGGCCATAGCCGGCTGATGGAAACCATGCTCGGCGGCACCACAGTGCATCTCACCTCGCACCTCGCGCTGCCGCTTTTCATGGTGCATTAGGCTCATAGCTGCAAAGTGCTGGGTGCGCGGCGTTGAACGGAAAGGCTTCTCAGCCTCGCGCAAACGATCAATTTTTGTCTCCCTTCACCGCTACAGAAGTGTTTTATTGCGTCCGCGCAAGGCACTGTTTTTCCTCATGAACGTTGCGCTAAGGATGGCTCCGGCGTTTGCTTGACGGCGCCTGCGCCGCCGCGTAATTCCGCCAAAGTCCGGTCCCGCGTTTCTGTGACCGTCGTGCCGAGAACCCCTGAAAGGCATGGCCATGAAGAACAGGAAGCCGCTCAGTCTTCACATCCCCGCCCCGGAGCAGCGCCCCGGCGACGAAGCCGATTTCAGCGGCATCCGCGTGCCGGAAGCTGGCAGTGTGGCGCGGCCCGAAATCGGCGTGAGCCCGCATGAGATCAGAGACCTTGCCTATTCGCTAATCCGCGTGATGGACAGCAACCAGAAAGCGGTCGGCCCATGGAACCCGCATCTCGATGCGGAAATTTTGCGCAAAGGACTGCGCGACATGATGCTGACGCGCGCCTATGACGACCGCATGTATCGCGCGCAGCGTCAAGGCAAGACATCCTTCTATATGAAATGCACCGGCGAAGAAGCCGTATCGATTGCAGCGACCGCCGTGCTGGAACGCAGCGATATGTGTTTTCCCTCCTATCGCCAGCAGGGAATTCTCATCGCGCGCGGCTATCCGCTGGTCGAGATGATGTGCCAATGTTATTCCAATGTGCGCGATCCGTTGAAGGGCCGCCAATTGCCCGTCATGTATTCCTCACGCAAGGATGGATTCTTCTCGGTATCGGGAAATCTCGGCACGCAATTCCCGCAAGCCGTCGGCTGGGCAATGGCATCCGCTTACAAGAACGACGATCGCATTGCCGCAAGCTGGGTGGGCGAGGGCACGACGGCGGAAGGCGATTTCCATCACGCGCTCAATTTTGCCAGCGTCTATCGCGCGCCGGTGATCCTGAATGTCGTCAACAATCAATGGGCGATTTCGAGCTTTCAAGGAATCGCGGGGGGAGAGGAGGCAACCTTTGCATCGCGCGCCATCGGCTATGGCTTGCCGGGCTTACGCGTGGATGGAAACGATTTCCTTGCAGTCTATGCGGTGACGCAATGGGCGGCGGAACGAGCGCGCAACAATCTCGGCGCCACGCTGATCGAACTCTACACCTATCGCGCCGAAGGCCATTCCACGAGCGACGATCCCGGCCGCTATCGCCCACGCGATGAAGCCAAAGCGTGGCCACTGGGCGATCCTATCGAGCGGTTGAAGAAACATCTCATCGGTCTCGGTGAATGGAGCGAAGAGCGGCACGAGGTAACGCAAAAAGAAGTTGTCGAACAGGTACAAGCCGCCAACAAGGAAGCCGAAAGCTATGGCACCCTCGGCAGCGGTCAGCCGCCGAGTCTGAAAACGATGTTCGAGGACGTGTTCAAGGACATGCCGTGGCATCTGCGCCGTCAGCGTCAAGAGCTTGGAGTCTGAGCCATGGCGATGAACATGATTCAGGCGCTGAATTCCGCGATGGACGTGATGCTGACGCGCGATCCCGATGTACTCATCTTCGGAGAAGATGTGGGCTATTTTGGTGGCGTTTTTCGCGCTACCGAAGGTCTTCAGAAAAAACATGGCCTCACGCGCTGTTTCGATACACCCATCGGCGAGGGCGGATTCGTCGCCGTCGCCATCGGCATGGGTGCTTATGGCCTGCGGCCGGTGGTGGAAATCCAGTTCGCCGATTACATCTACCCCGCCTTCGACCAGATCGTGTCGGAGGCTGCACGCTTGCGCTACCGCTCCGCGGGCGATTTCCATGTGCCGATGACATTGCGCACGCCCTATGGCGGCGGCATTTTCGGCGGACAGACGCACAGCCAAAGCCCCGAAGCGCTGTTCACGCACGTCGCGGGACTGAAAACCGTGGTGCCGTCTAATCCTTACGATGCGAAAGGCCTGCTCATCAGCGCTATCGAGGATGACGACCCTGTGATCTTCCTCGAACCCAAGCGCATCTATAATGGCCCGTTCGACGGCCATCATGACAAACCGGTTCTGCCATGGTCGAAACATCCGGCAAGCGAAGTGCCCGAAGGCTATTATACTGTACCGCTGGGAAAGGCCGTCACCATGCGCGAAGGCAATGATCTCACGGTGCTTGCTTATGGAACCATGGTGCACGTGGCGCTCGCCGCTGCGGCGGATGCCAATGTGGATGCAGAGATCCTCGATTTGCGCACGCTCGTGCCGGTCGATATCGAAGCGATCGTGAAATCCGTCGAGAAAACCGGCCGCTGTGTGATCGTGCATGAAGCGACGCGTACCAGTGGCTATGGCGCAGAGCTTTCGGCACTGGTGCAGGAAAATTGTTTCCACCATCTCGAAGCGCCTATCGAACGCGTGGCGGGATGGGACACGCCATACCCGCACGCCTTCGAATGGGATTATTTCCCCGGCCCCAAACGTGTCGCCGAAGCGATGCGCCGCGCGATGGAGGGTTAAATGGGCCGTTATGTTTTCAAACTTCCCGATGTCGGCGAAGGCACCGCCGAAGCCGAGATTGTCGTGTGGCATGTGAAGGTCGGCGATCACATCCACGAAGATCAGAATCTCGTGGACGTGATGACCGACAAGGCGACGGTGGAAATGACGTCGCCGGTTTCCGGCATCGTCGTTTCACTGCATGGCGAGCCTGGAGCCATGGCGCCGGTGGGCGCGCCGCTGGTGGAACTGGAAGTCGAAGGCGCGGGCAACGTTAAGGGCAATGGCGGAGCGCCTGCGAAAAAAAACCAAGCACCCAAACCTGTTTCCCTCTCCCCCACGGGGGGAGAGGGCAAGGGTGAGGGGGTCTCGAAACCTGCGCAGACTTCGCCCCCTCACCCCGACCCTCTCCCCCTAAAGGGGGCGAGGGAGATTCCAGTTGCCCCCCGCAAATTCGAGGGCAAGCCACTAGCATCTCCCGCAATCCGTCAGCGCGCACGCGATCTGGGAATTGAATTGCAATTCGTGCCGGGCTCAGGTCCTGCAGGCCACGTCAGCCATGCCGATCTCGATGCCTATATCGCATCGGGTGGACATATGACGCGTGCCGGCAACGCGCCGCGCGAGGGAGTGGAAGAAATAAAAATCATCGGCCTGCGCCGCAAAATCGCGGAGAAGATGCAGGAATCCAAACGCCGCATCCCCCATTTCGCCTATGTCGAAGAAATCGACATGACAGAATTGGAGGATCTGCGCGCGCATCTCAATGCCAACAAACGCGCCGACCAGCTCAAGCTGAACGTGCTACCGTTTCTCATGCGTGCGCTCACGCGCGTGCTGCCGGAATTCCCGCAAATCAATGCGCGCTTCGACGATGAGGCGGGTGTTGTCCATCGATATGCACCTGTGCATATCGGTATCGCCACGCAAACTGCCAACGGCCTCATCGTTCCCGTCGTGCGCCATGCCGAAGCGCGCGATTTGTGGGATTCGGCAAACGAAGTCTCCCGCGTTGCAGCTCTCGCGCGTGACAACAAAGCGACAAAAGACGATCTCTCCGGTTCCACTATCACCATCACCAGCCTCGGCGCCATGGGCGGCGTCGCGACAACGCCGGTGATCAACTATCCCGAAGTCGCCGTCATCGGTCCCAACGCGATTGTGGAGCGCCCAATGGTGCGCAACGGCCAGATCGTCGTGCGCAAGATGATGAACCTCTCATCTTCTTTCGATCATCGCGTGGTTGATGGCTATGATGCCGCCGCGTTCATCCAGCGCGTCAAAGCCCTGCTCGAACATCCCGCCATGCTGTTCATAGATTGACGATGGCCGAGCACATCAAAACGAAACTGCTCATCGTCGGTGGCGGCCCCGGCGGCTATGTGGCGGCGATCCGCGCGGGCCAGCTCGGCATCGAAACCGTGCTTGTTGAAGCCGATCGGCTCGGTGGCACCTGCCTTATTCGCGGCTGCATTCCTTCCAAGGCGATCATTCATGTCGCCGGACAATTCGAAGCGATAACGCACGCCGCGGGCAAGGGCAGCAACGGCATTTCGCTGAAATCGCCGCCCGCGCTCGATTTTGCGCAAACGGTGAAATGGAAGGAAGGCATCGTCAACAAACTGAACTCCGGCGTCACCGCTCTGTTGAAGCGCGCAAAAGTTCGCGTGGTGGCCGGCTGGGCGAATTTTTCCGATGGCAAAACCTGTTCTGTCGCCACCGCCGACGGCCCTCTCACCATCAGCGCCGAGCATGTGCTGCTGGCAAATGGCTCGGTGCCGGTCGAATTGCCTTTTCTGCCATTCGGTGGCGATGTGATTTCGTCCAATGAAGCGCTGTCGCTTTCCGAAGTACCGAAAAAACTGGTCGTGGTTGGCGCAGGCTATATCGGCCTCGAACTCGGCATCGCCTTTCGCAAGCTGGGCGCGGAAGTCACGGTGGTGGAAATGCTGGACCGCGTCCTCCCGCTTTACGATGCGCCGCTTGTAGCACCCGTTGCCAAATGGCTGGAGAAGAACGGTGTCGCTGTTCATCTCGGCGCGAAAGCCAAAAACCTTGCCAAGGGTGCACTCACCGTCGAGATGAAAGACGGCAAAACCGCATCGCTGCCAGCCAACAAGATTCTCGTCACGGTCGGCCGCAAGCCCGCAACCGAAGGCTGGGGCCTCGAAAACATGGCCGTCGATATGGATGGCCGCTTCGTGAAGGTGGACGATCAGTGCCGCACGTCCATGAAAAATGTCTGGGCCATTGGCGATCTCGTGGGCGAACCGATGCTGGAGCATAAAGCCGCCACGCAAGGTGAAATGGTGGCCGAGATCATCGCCGGTCACCAACGCAGCTTCGATCCTGCGTCGATTCCGGCGGTGTGTTTCACCGAGCCGGAAATCGTCAGCGCTGGAGTTCTGCCTACGGATGATCCTGATACGGTCTCCGCCATCTTCCCCTTCGCCGCCAATGGCCGCGCGCTCAGCATGGAGGCCGGTGACGATGGCGGCTTCGTGCGTGTGGTGGCGCGCAAATCCGATCACCGGATTCTGGGCTTGCAGGCGGTGGGCGCGTATGTCTCCGAACTGTCCAATGAGTTCAGCCTTGCCCTCGAAATGGGCGCCGTGCTGGAGGACATCGCGGGCACCATCCACGTCCACCCCACGCTCGGCGAAGCCGTTCACGAGGCGGCTTTGCGCGCGCTCGGCCACGCGATCCACATCTGATCCCTTGGCGAAGGGCGCGGCCTTGGCTATAGCCATTATATGGCTGAGACCTTCCCCGAAATCCGCGCCTCGGTGCGCAAGCTCTGTGCGGGGTTTCCCGGCGAATATTGGCGCGCGCTGGATCGCGCGCGCGAATACCCGACCGAATTTGTACAAACGCTGACGCGCGAAGGCTTTCTCTCCGTTCTTATTCCCGAAGAATATGGCGGTTCAGGATTGGGCTTGAGTGCGGCAACCGCTGTGCTGGAAGAAATCCACCGCTCGGGCTGCAATGGCGGAGCCTGCCACGCGCAAATGTATACGATGGGCACGATCCTGCGCCACGGCAGCGCCGAACAGAAGAAACGCTATCTGCCGAAAATCGCCAGCGGCGCATTGCGCCTGCAGGCGTTCGGCGTGACGGAACCCACAAGCGGCACGGATACGACGCGCATCACAACTTTTGCAAAACGCGTTGGCGATAAATATGTCGTCAACGGCCAGAAGATCTGGATCAGCCGCGCCGAACATTCCGATCTGATGGTGCTGCTGGTGCGCACCACACCGCGCGAAGATTCAGTCAAACCGACGGATGGCATGAGCGTGCTGTTGGTCGATCTACGCGAGGCGGTGGGCAAGGGCCTCACAATTCGCCCCATCCGCACGATGATCAATCATGCAACCACCGAACTTTTCTTCGACGATCTGGAAGTGCCAGCGGAAAATCTCATCGGCGATGAAAACAAGGGCTTCCGCTACATCATCGACGGCATGAATGCCGAACGCATCCTGATCGCCGCGGAATGCATCGGCGACGGACGCTTCTTCATCGACCGCGCGAGCGCATATGCGCGCGACCGCTCCATTTTCGGCAAGCCTATCGGCGAAAATCAGGGCATTCAGTTTCCCATCGCGCGCGCCTATGTACAGATCTCCGCCGCTGCCGAAATGGTGGACAAGGCGGCGGCGCTGTTCGATTCCGGCAAGCCCTGCGGCACCGAAGCGAATATGGCCAAGCTGCTGGCCTCAGAAGCCGCATGGTTCGCTGCCGATATGTGCATTCAAACGCATGGCGGCTTCGGCTTCGCAGAAGAATTCGATATCGAGCGCAAATTCCGGGAGACCCGTCTCTATCAGGTGGCGCCGATCTCCACCAATCTCATTCTCAGCCATGTGGCGACTCATGTGCTGGGCCTGCCGAAATCCTTCTGACGATGTCACATCTGCAAGACTGGATCGGGCGTAGTGAAGTCGCGACAGATATCGCAGGCGCCGGTCCGCTTGCAGGTCTTGCTGCCTTGCTCGATCACGAATCCCCGCCCGGAAACGAATTGCCGCCGCTCTCGCACTGGCTTTATTTCCTGCAACATGCCCGTCAATCCGAACTGGGCGAAGACGGCCATCCCAAACGCGGCGGCTTCCTGCCGCCGGTACAATTGCCACGCCGCATGTGGGCGGGCGGACGGCTGACATTTCACGCACCGATTGCGATTGGCGCGGTGCTGGAACGCCGCTCGACGATAAAAGATATCAGCGAAAAAACCGGTACTACCGGCAACATGGTTTTCGTCACCGTCGCGCACGAAATTTCCGCCGATGGCCGCGCTGCAGTCAGCGAAGAACAGGATATCGTCTTTCGCGATATGCCGAAATCCGCAGCGCCGCCTGCGAAGCCGGAAATACGCGCCGCGCAACACATGCGCCGCATTGTACCCGATCCAGCTTTGCTGTTCCGCTTTTCGGCGCTGACGTTCAACGCGCATCGTATCCATTACGATCGCGATTATGCCGTGAATGTGGAGCGCTATCCCGGGCTTGTGGTTCAGGGACCGTTTATCGCGATCCTGCTGGCGGATCATTATCTGCGTCATAATCCGCGCGCGCGAATTTCTCAGTTTAGCTTCCGCGCCCAGCGTCCGCTTTTCGATACTGCACCGTTCGATCTATGCCTGGCAGGAAATGAATTGTGGACATTGAACGAAGCGCGCGAAACGACATTCATCGCAACGGTGTAAACAGCCTGATAGTCAGTGCGCGAATCCGCGCACGAGACCGGGCCAGAATCCCTCGCTGCCGGCGCGTGCGGCCCGCGCACCGATTTCGAGTGACCAGTGGCGGTCATTGCCATATTCGCTGCGCCACGCCCAAAGCCTGCGGGTAAAGCGCTGCAGATCGTATTCGCGCGTAAATCCGATGGCGCCGTGCACCTGATGGGCGGCGCTGGTGGCGATGGACGCCGCCTGATTGGCCCGCAGCTTTGCGCAACCCATTTCGAACGAAGCATCGCCGCGATCCGCCGCGCGTGCTGCCGCTGCGCAAGCCGCGCGCGTAGCCGCGGCTTCTTCCGCAAACAAAGCCATCTGTTGCTGGATCGCCTGAAAGCTTGCGAGGGCTTTGCCGAATTGCTGGCGGTCGCGCACATGATTTGCCGCCAGCGCCAGCGCTGCATCCATCGCCCCGCTCATCTGGCAGGCATATGCAAGCGCCATGACGCGATAAAGCCGATCAGCATTCCAATCCGTAGCCGCACAAACGGCTTTCGCATTTTCGAAATGCAGATCGTCGCGCGGTTCGCCTGCCGGATTGGTACGGTGTTCGATCTGTTTCGCGTCTGCGCGAAGGAAAACGGCGATCTTGCCATCGAGCAATGCAATTATGCGTTCCACATCGCGGCCGAAGGCAACGCCGCGCAATGTGCCGGAGAAAACAATTTCACCGCCATCGCGTCGTGACCGCCCATCGTATTTTTTTGCCAACGACAGACTGCCCGCGGCACCCAGCTTTGCTTGCGACAACAATCTCGCCGCAATAACCGCTTCGGCAATCGGCAGAGCGGCGGCGTGGCGGCCGGCAGCCTGCAGTACGATGCACCCATCTTCAAACCCGCCGCCGAAGCCGCCCGCATCTTCGCCCACCATCACCCATTGCAGGCCCGCCTCCTCGATGCTGCGCCAATTGGCGACGAAGTCCTCTTTCAAACCGGCAAAGACGCGTTCGGCTGTTTCCGCCAGCAATGTCCGATGTTCGCTCATGGGGGCGATGTTGCCCTGCGCGCCCGCAACCGGTCAACAAATTGCGCGTTTGCTCCGATACAAACGCAAGGAGGAGCAGATGCCCCGCGGCGACAAATCCAAATACACCGACCGGCAGAAGCGCATGGCCGAGCATATCGAGGAAGGTTATGAAAGCCGCGGCGTCGCCGACAAGGAAGCCGAGCGCCGCGCCTGGGCAACGGTGAACGCCGAAACCCATGGCGGCGAGAAAAGCGGTTCGGGCCGCGGCCGCGCCGAAAACCACGCGCCCGCGCGCAAGGACGGACGAAAAGGCGGCGCCGCATCGGCCGCACGTCCTGCAGCGGAGCGTTCGCGCTCGGCCAAAAAAGCAGCTGCCACCCGCAGGAAACCTTGAGTTCCCGGAACCAGCCGGAGGCAAGTGCGTTCTGGAAAACGGGGCCGGTTGGCTCCTGCCTCCTGGCCTATCCGAAACAGGAGTTTAAGCCATGAAATTCAAATCTATCGCATTGGCGAGTTGTGCGGCTATCGCATTGGGCGCGATGGGCACACCGGCGCTTGCAGCGCATCGCCATCATCACCACCACCATCATCACTACTCGTCGACTTCCAAGGAAGATGCGCAGGAAGCGAAAACCACCCGCGAACTCAATGAGCAGCAGACGCAAAATCCGGGCAGCACGCCGAGCAACAAATCCTCAGAGAACGAGAGCGGTCAAAATCAGAACCAGATGGCCGAGAATAACGACCAGAACGCCAATAACAATTCATCGGCCGTTGGGCGCGCAGCCGCGGAAACGGGTGCCGAGATCGACAAGGCCGCCGGCGTGAAGAGGCCTGTGACCAACGCGGAAATGCGTCAGGCTGTCTCTGCCAGCCAGGTTGCGGATCCTGCCAAGACTCTCGCCACCGCCGAGGTCAAGACCCAAAGAGGCGAAGCGGTTGGCGAAGTCAAAGCAATCGAAGTCAATCCGGATGGTACGGCCAAGACGATCAAGGCCGATGTCGGCGGGTTCCTCGGCATGGGTGAGCGCGAAGTCAATATCGATGCGAGCAATCTTCGCTACATCAAGGACCGCAACATCCTTGTGACCGATATGAGCAAGCCGCAGATTCAGAATCTGCCGCCCGTCAACGCGAACGAAAACAACAACAACCAGAACAACAAGAACACGACGTATTGATTTTACAGAATCTGGAGTGCGATTGCACGATCGCACTCCATGATGCGAAACGGGTCCGCCGCTCCCCCCGCGGGCCCGTTTCTTTTTTTTCCGGAACCTGCGGGGTGGCTTCCCGTTCTCATTTGAGAAGATTTTTCAGGGAGTGCGTCATGCTTGGATGGGCTTTGACGTTTTTGATCGTTGCCATCATCGCGGCGATTTTTGGTTTTGGCGGCGTCGCCATCGCTTCCGCCGAAATCGCGAAGATCCTGTTCGTCGTATTCCTGATCCTGTTCGCGGTGAGCCTGGTTGTCGGGCTCATGCGGCGCCGCGGTCCGCCTGTGGCGTAGCGTTCGGGCTGGCCGGATCGGGAAAGACGATATCGACCACCGTTCCCTTTCCTTTTTCGGATCGCATTTCAGCGATGCCATGCACCTGATCGCCGAACGTTCTGATCAAGCGGGCGCCGACATTGGCATCGCTTTCGTCGAAGTCAAAACCTGTGCCGTCGTCTTCCACTGCCAGCCGTAGCTGATTTTCGCCGGCGGCCCGCAGGCTGAGACGAATGGTGCCGCCATGGTCGCGATAGGCGTGCTTGAACACATTGGTTAGCGCCTCGACGGTGAAAAGCGCCAGCGGGACCGCCAGATCGCCGGTGACATTGCGCGCCGTCAAATCCGTCTCGATATGTATATCGCGCCGTTCGCCGACAAATCCCTCATAGGTCTGCTGCGCCAGATCGGCGAGCAGCCGGTCGATCCGCACCAGACTTTGATCCTCGATCTCGTTCAGCGTGCGGTGGACAAGCGCCAGCGCATTGATGCGGGCCTGCGCCTGTTTGAGCGCTTCCTGTGCAGCCGGATCGCGAAGGCGCATGGCCTGCAAATTCAACAAACTCATCACGATCTGCAGATTATTCTTCACCCGATGATGCACTTCGCGGATGAGAATGGTTTTTTGCGCCAGCGCCTCGCGCAGGCGATTGTCGCGCTCCTGTATTGAATCGGCCATATCGGCCAGCGCAGCACCCAGAAGCCGGAATTCCGACGGCGCGTCCTCCAGCGCCGGGCGAATGGCGTAATGGCCGCTGCGATAGGCCGCGGAGATGCGGCGCAAATAGATGATCCAGCGAGTCACCTGCCGCTCCGTGGCGATCCAGATCGCCATCCATGTCAGCGCAATCATCAGGAATGGCAAAATGAAATCGGTGCCCACATGGATGTAAGTCGGACCGAACAGGCTGGATTGCTTCATCGCGAAACCCGCAAACACCGATCGTCCCAGCAGCGGCGCTGTCGCATACATCCAGGCATGGCCGTTCGCGTCGAAGGCGGAATTGAGCGTGTTGGCCTTTAGCCCCAGATCGACGGCGTGCGCGAACACAGCTTTTGCAACGGCAGGCACGTTTGCGGCGACGATGGTGCCTGTGCGGTCGAAGATCGCCACCACGGCGCCGCGCGGCAATTGACTGGAATTCACCATATAATCCAGCCAACGCACGTCGATAGTGACAGCGATCACGCCGTCGAGCTTGCCATTCGTGCGCAATGGCAGCATGCCGCTTATCACGGGATGATTTGTCAGCGGACTGACGATCCGCTCGCTGAGTGCGAAGCCGTCGCCTGCGATTGCCCGTTTCCAGACCGGACGGTCGCTGGCATCGCGGCCGATGGCGCGTACATCGGCGGCGCAGACCACGCGCCCGCGCGCATCGAGTCTGGCAATATTGGCGAAGAAGCTGAGCCCCTTGCGCGCCTCGAAGAGCGCGCGGTTGCAATCGGGACCGGCATCGCGCACATCAGCAAGATTGGCGAGCGCGCGGGCAACCTGTTCGGCTGCCGCCAGCATGTTTTCTTCGCTGGTGGCCGCAGCGCGCGCTGTTTGAACGAGCCGGTCGCGCACCTCTTCGGTGTCGCGCCGGGCGCGGTCCATGCCCTGGACGAAACTTGCGACTGCAATCGGCGTGAGCGCGATGGTTACGGTCAGCAGCAGGCGAAGCCTGAGAGAGCCGCCGCTATTCGGAAGGTGCGTCTTTGCTTCGCCGCTTGTGAGCGTTTCCATGCTCGTTCGGCGGGGCCAGCCTATCCAGCTGCGCCATGATTTCATCTGCCGCGTCTCCCTGCCCCGATTGCGCAGCTGACGGCAGGGCGTCTTCGCCGTCCAGAATGGACATCAGCGATTTGCGCGCGCGCGCCACGCGGCTCTTCACCGTGCCGACGGCACAGTTGCAGATCAAGGCGGCATCTTCATAGGAAAACCCACCTGCGCCAACCAGAATAAGCGCTTCGCGCTGTTCGTCCGAAAGCGATCTCAGCGCGCGTGCGGTATCGGAAAGTTCGGCGGCCCAGGATTGCTCCTCGGCGGAGCCCGGAATGCGTTCGGCGGCGTCCTGATCCCATGGCGCTTGCCGCCAGGCGCGCCGACGATCGGAGTAGAACTGGTTGCGCAGGATGGTGAACAGCCACGCCTTCAGATTTGTGCCCGTCTCGAATGTATTGCGCGATTGCCAGGCCTTGACCAGTGTTTCCTGTGCAAGATCGTCAGCGGTCTCGGGATTGCCGCAAAGCGATCGGGCAAAGGCGCGCAAAAACGGAATCAGCTCAAGCAGATCGGTTTTGAACGGATCATTCGCCTGAGGCTTTTGCCGTGGCATGTTGCCTGTATCTGTTTCGCGCACGGTCACGAGTCGGTCTGACCTCCCTTGCCGCCGCGCCGGTCTATCTGGCGCAGGAGTTCGACGAACTCGTCGGGTACAGGCTCTTTGGCGACATCCTCGTAGATGCGCCTCAACTCGCGGCCAATGGCACGCTGTCGCGTTTTCATGGCCCTATTCCGATCTGTTTTTGGATCGCTTTTCACAAAATCCCAGCCCTGCCGTTGTACTGCACGCGCCACAACGTCCTCTTTCCACATGGTGAACGTACCAGATTTATGCGCGCCCCCAACGCATGCACCACGTCTGGCAGCAAACGTGTGCGAATGCGAAAGGTTCCACGCGCCTACGCAACTTTTTGGGCTGGTCAGCGTTGCGCAATTGGGTGTTTTCTATACCCATTCGAAGGAGCCAGCCCCTATGCCCATGACCGAGGTTCTCGGACCCCATCTGCCCTATCTGCGCCGCTACGCGCGCGCACTCACGGGTTCTCAGGAAAGCGGCGATGCCTATGTCCGCGCGGCACTGACCGCCCTGTTGGCAGGAGAGCAATCGCTGCCCGGCGATCTGAGCCCCCGGGTCGGGCTTTACCGGCTCTTCCACAAGATCTGGTCGACCACCGGCAGCCGCTTCGAAAACGGCAATAGCGACAGTCTGGCGCTGACGCCGGAGACGCGGCTCTTGTCGCTCTCTGCCGCGCCGCGCGCGGCGCTGCTGCTGACGGCAGTGGAATCCTTCACGCTGGATGAAACCAGCGCCATCATCGGCGAGTCGCCGCAAGATATCGAGCGTTCCATCGAAGATGCGCAGCGCGCCATCGAAAGCGAACTGGTTTCGCGCGTGCTCATCATCGAAGATGAACCGATCATCGCGCTGGATCTGGAAAATCTCGTGACCGAACTGGGTCATGAAGTGGTGGCCACGGCATCGACGCGCGATCAGGCCGTGCGCGAAGCCCTGGCGAAAAAGCCCGGTCTCATTCTGGCCGATATCAATCTGGGCGAAGGCGGCTCCGGCATCGACGCGGTCAGCGAAATCCTGAACAGCTTCGATATTCCCGTGATCTTCATCACTGCTTATCCCGAAAAACTTCTGACCGGCGAACGCCCCGAGCCCACTTATCTCATTGCCAAGCCATTCCTGCCGGAAACGGTGCAGGCAACAGTCGGTCAGGCGCTTTTCTTCCATCCCATCAAGCGTAAGGCCGCCTGATCGCGGAACCGTGCCCGGTATTGGCCGTTCCGTCTTCAGGATTGTAACGGAGGATGCGATGGCTATCAGGCGCAAGAAGAACGGCGCGCAGAAAATTGAAACGCGGCTGGAGGCTTTGCAGGCCGATTTCAATGCGTTGCAGAGCGACCTTGTGGGACTGGCGAATGGCGTCGGCCATTTGGCAACCGCTCGCGTCAACGAAGTCGTGCAAAGCACCGAAGATGCAGCCGGGCGCGCCGCGGAACGCGCCGAAGCCTGGGCCAATGAAAATGTGGGCATCCTGCGCGACACCGTGCGCCACCAGCCTTTGGCGGCCTGCATGGTTTCGGTCGGCGTCGGGGCCATCATGGGTGCTTTTCTGTCACGCCGCTGAATTGAGCGGTGGATAAGGGGAACCGGCAACGCCTGCTGACGTTTGCGCTCAGAAGGGGAGGGCTTCCTCATGCTGGGTTGGTCCCTGACATTTTTCCTGCTTGCGGTCATCGCGGCCTATCTGGGCTTTGTCGCCCTGGCGGGTCTGGATGCCGCCATCGCCAAGACTTGTCTCTTTCTCTTCCTCATTTTGCTGATTGCGGGCCCGGTTTCGGGAGCCCTGCGCGGTCAGCCGCCTGTCTGAAAGGGGGTAAAAGATGCGGTTCTATGCACCGGTCGAGACTGTTATTGGAGCGGGCCTCCTGCTGCTTTTGCTGCTATCCTTTGGCGATGAGAGCTCTCGCGCCCCCTTGGCTGCCGCGGCAAAAACCGCCTGTTCCGGCACGGAAATGGCTGCTGGATTTGGGGCCGCCTGCCCAAAACATCGCGCCGCACATAATTCTTGAAAAAGATGGGAACGCTTTTTTGGCTCCCGCATTTATTACCACGAGCGGATGTCCGATCCGGTACGCCCCAGCCCCTTCGACACCCCGCATCGGGTGTCCGCTCAACTCCCCCCACCAAATGACAAGCCAGGCGGACGCGCTGTGAACCTTTCGCCGCGCCCTCTCGTCCAGCCCATCATCAACCGCGCCAAGTGGCGGCATATGTCGGCGCTCAGGCGCGACCTGCGCACGATCAAGATCTGCGCCATCGGCCTGTTTGTCATTGCCGCCCTCACAGGCGGGGTTGCGGCCGGAGCGTTGCTGGCCCCCACAGCCATCGCCATCATTCTGGCGCTGGTGCTGGCGCCCGCCGCAAGCGCCCTGGAACGGCTCTACATCCGCCCGGGTCTGGCAGCACTCATCACCGTCGCGGCGGTCTTCTCCGTGGTCATCGTCGGCACTGCAGTATTCGCGCCTTCGGTTTCCACCTGGGCCAAGCGCGCGCCCGCGCTCATTCAATCGGTCGAGCACAAATTGCGGCCGATCAAGAAACAGATCGCCGCCATGGAGTCGGCTTCGCGCCAGATCACCGGCGACAACAGCAGCTCGCGCACACCGCCCCAGCCTGGAGGGGTATCTGCAGACGGCATCGTCTATGCGGTCGCCTCCACGGCTCCCGGCGTTCTGGCGTCGATACTCTACGTCGCGGTGCTCACGATATTTCTGCTCGCCTATCGAACGCGCTACACCGAGCAACTCATTCTGCTGCCGAGAACGTTCGCGGGACGCGTGCGCATGGCGCGCATCTGCCGTGACGTGCGCCATCGCGTATCGGGCTATTTGTTTACGCTGGCCAGCATCAATGTCGGACTGGCGATTGCGACGTCGATCTGTTTTTCCATCGCCGGAATTCCCGAACCGTTTTTGTGGGGCGTGGCCTATGGCATTCTCAATTTCATTCCCATTATTGGGCCAACGGCGATCATCGTTACGGCTGCAGCGGTAGGCTTCGTCACGTCTAACACGATAGGACAAGCGATATTGCCGCCAGCGATCCTGCTTGGTTTGGATGTGGTGGAAGCTTATTTCGTAACTCCTTGGCTGCTGTCCCGGCGTCTGGTGATAAGCCCCATTGCCATCTTCGTGATGGTCGCGACATTGGTGTGGATGTGGGGACCGCCGGCCGCCGTCACCGCCGTTCCCATTCTGATCCTCATTCACACTGTGATGATGCACGTTCCCGCATCGCGGGCCTTTGCGCGGCTTCTCGCCACCGAAAGCGGCCCGCGGCGGGCGCATCCGCACAGATTCTAGAGCCGGTTTGGATTGAGCTGAATCACACAAAAAATGCTCCGGAAATTTTTTTTGGGGTACTCCCCCCTGTTTTTGGGGGATAGCGTTTCGCAAAAATCGAGGCTTTGCGCGGAATCGAGCGTGGATAAGAGCGCGGTTATCCATGTTTTTTATGCACGATTCTGGTGCTTTTTCGACGCGAATCGGTGCGGAATGCGGGCGCAGAATTGCGTCTCTCGCCGCGCGAAATTTGGAACCGGAATGATAATTTCTGTTCTTCATCCGAAGGCATTTGGCTCTCGCAAACCTGCATTTCAAGTGTGACGCAAAAGGAGCGTTGCGCTCGAAATCTTCATTCCGCCCGGGGCATTTGTGACGGCGCCCGCTCCAGACGGAACCCCCTGCTCCCCTGTCCGTTTTCTCTAGGCAGTCAGTGTGGAGAAAAGCGATGAACTGGGATCAGGTCCAAGGCAATTGGAAACAATTTGCCGGCAAGGCGCGCGAGAAATGGGGCAAGCTGACCGATAGCGATTTCGAGAAAATCGCCGGCAAACGCGATCAGCTCGTCGGCAGGATTCAGGAATCCTATGGAATCGCCAAGGAAGATGCCGAACGGCAGGTCCGCGAATTCGAAAAATCTGCCGACGATTACAAGCACGCTTCCAAGCAGCCGCATTGAGCATGGCCATGCAACCGGCCAATCAGGCTGAATCGGGCAAGGATTTGTCCACACAGGACGCACGCCAGGGCGTGACGCTCGGCGTGATGCGTTATGTGCTGGCGATCAGCACCATCGCTGTCGCCCTCATCTTCGCGTGGATATGGCTTAGCGGAACCTAGTCTTTGGCGCGCTCGACGTAAGACCCGTCGGCGGTCAATACGACCACGCGCACGCCGGGGACGATGTGCGTGGGTACCATGGTGCGCACGCCATTGGAAAGTATCGCCGGCTTGAAGGAGCCCGACGCCGTTTGTCCCTTGGTGACGGGCTCGGTTTCCATGATCTCGAAAGTGGCGCGCGCGGGAAGCTCGATGGAAATCGGCAATCCGTTGAAGGTCGAAAGCCGCACTTCCATATTCTCGATCAGATAAGGCGCCATATCGCCGATCACGTCCTCGCCGACATGCACCTGATCGAAGGTCACCGGATCCATGAAAATCCAGTGATCGCCATCCTGATAGAGATAGTTGAAGGCGCGTTCCTCGATGAATGCCTTTTCGAGGCTGTCGGTGGTCTTGTAGCGTTCATTGACCTTCACGCCATCGCTGATGCGTCGCATTTCGATCTGCGTCACCGGCGTACCCTTGCCCGGATGGATGTTTTCTGCTGTCAGGACGACGTAAAGTTTGCCGTCCTTCTCGATGACCTGACCCTTGCGGATTGTGCTGGCGATGACCGAAACCACGAAAACCTCTTTGCGATTGCGCGCGCGGGGTCATAGCAGGCGGCCCGCGCCGGGCCAAGGGGAGAGGTCGTGAGCCCCTTCTGGTCGAAGGATTTCCATGCCGATCGCCGGGATCGGCTGCTGGCGCGAGGCCGCATCAAGGCCGCAATCCGCGGGCATTTCGAGGCTCAGGGCTTTGTGGAGGTCGAATGCGGCGCGCTGGCCGTCTCGCCGGGCAATGAGGCGCATCTGCACGCCTTTGAAACCGCGCTCAGGGGGCCGGAGGGGACAGCAACACCGCGTTATCTGCACACCTCGCCCGAATTCGCCGCCAAGAAGCTGCTGGCAGCGGGGGAGGCGCGCATCTTCGAATTCGCCCGCGTCTTCCGCAATCGCGAGCGCGGCGCGCTGCATGCGCCCGAATTCACCATGCTGGAATGGTATCGCGCGCAAGAGCCCTATGAATCGGTGATTGCCGATACGCTGGAACTTCTGCGCATCGCAACCGACGTCACCGGCCTCAAAACTTTTTCCTGGCGCAATGTATCTTGCGATCCTCGCGCCAAAGCCGAACGCCTCAGCGTGGCGCAGGCTTTCGACAAATTCGCCGGCGTCGATCTTCTTTCCACCCTGAACGAAAAAGGCGAAGGCAATCGCGAGGCGCTGGCCGCTATCGCCGGAATCGAAGTGGCGGCGAACGACAATTGGGCGGATATTTTCAGCAAGATTCTCGTCGCGCGCATCGAGCCGCAATTGGGCCGTGGCGCGCCCACGATTCTCACTGAATATCCACGCTGCGAAGCGGCCCTTGCCCGCGCCACGGATCACGATCCGCGTGTGGCCGAACGCTTCGAGCTTTATGTTTGCGGCGTGGAACTCGCCAATGGCTTTGGCGAATTGACCGACGCGGAAGAACAGCGTCGCCGCTTTGCAGCCGAGATGGATGAGAAACAGCGCATCTATGGTGAGCGCTATCCGATAGACGAGGATTTCCTCGCAGCTCTTGCACATATGCCGCCCGCAAGCGGCGTGGCGCTGGGTTTCGACCGCCTCGCGATGCTGGCAACCGGCGCGCGCAATGTGAACGATGTGATCTGGACGCCGCTCTCATGACGCTGCCGATCCTCAAAAAAGAAAATGCAATCGCGCAGGTGGCCGCGCGCTACGCCGTCGCGATCACGCCCGATATGGCCGCCCTGATCGACGAAACCGACCCGAACGATCCCATCGCGCGCCAGTTCGTCCCCAGCGAAGCCGAACTCATCACCACGCCGGAAGAATTGTCCGATCCCATCGGCGACGAGAAACACAGCCCCGTCCCCGGCATCGTGCATCGCTACCCTGACCGCGTGCTATTCAAGCCGGTGCATGTCTGCCCGGTCTATTGCCGCTTCTGTTTCCGCCGCGAAATGGTGGGGCCGGGCGGCGAGGCGGCACTTTCGCCACAAGCCTTCGACAAAGCATTCGCCTATGTCGCCGCTCATCCCGAAATCCGGGAGATCATCGTCACCGGCGGCGATCCATTTATTTTAACCGCACGCCGCGCCGCCGAAATCTCCGCCCGCGCCAGCGCGATCCTGCATATTAAAACCTTGCGCTGGCATACGCGAGTGCCGGTGGTCGAACCCGCCCGCATTACCGAAGAATTTGTGGCCGCTATAAAGTTGAAAACCGGCGAAACCCGCGTGGCGATTCACGCCAATCATCCGCGCGAACTCACCGAAGCCGCGCGCGCGGCTTGCGCTCGTCTCTCGAACGCCGGGATCGCATTGCTATCGCAAAGCGTGCTGCTCAAGGGCGTAAATGACAACGTCGATACGCTGGAAGTATTGATGCGCGCCTTCGTGGAAATCGGCATCAAGCCCTATTATCTGCACCATCCCGATCTGGCGCCGGGCACATCGCATTTCCGCGTTTCGATTGCGCAAGGTCAGGCGCTGATGCGCGAATTGCGCAGGCGCATTTCGCCAACGCCGGATTACGTGCTCGATATTCCAGGCGGTTTCGCCAAGGTTTCGCTGATGTCGGACAATGTGATTGAACTAGACGATGGATGGCGCGTGCGCGATCCGTCAGGTGTGTGGCACGATTACCGATAGGACGCGTTGACCGCATCCAGCGCTTTTGAGCCGGGGCACAATTCCCCCACGCCGAGCTTGTTCAGGGGTGTCTCCACTGTGTTCAGATTGGCGTGGAGATCGGCGGCCTCGGGATCGAGATAGAGCAGGCCGGTCACCACTTCGCCCACTGCATGCCGCTCCTGCAAATAGGCCATCGCAGCGGCGCGATTGTGCGGATCGTAATCGGGGTGCAGCTTCGCCAGACGGATCACAGAGCCGTCATGCTGCGTCACGCTTTCCACTGTGCCGGGTTCGAAATCGACCTTGATCTCTTCGCGCGGCACGATCATGTCGATGCGATTCACCGCTTCATTGTGCTCGCGCACGAAATCATAGGATTTCGTGGATTCCGGATTGTTATTGAACTGCACGCAGGGCGAAATCACATCCAGCACCGCAGAGCCCTTATGCGCAATCGCGGCCATGAGCAGCGGCACAAGCTGTTTCTTGTCGCCGGAGAAGGAGCGCGCCACGAAACTCGCGCCCAGCACCAGCGCGAGGCTCACCAGATCGATCGGCGAATCGCTGTTCACCGCCGTCTTGCTTTTCGAGCCCTTGTCGGCGGTGGCGGAGAACTGGCCTTTGGTGAGGCCATAGACGCCATTGTTCTCGCAAATATAGACCATGTTCACGCCGCGCCGCACGCAATGGGCGAATTGCCCAAGCCCGATGGAGGCGGAATCGCCGTCGCCGGAAACGCCGAGATAAATGAGTTCGCGGTTGGCGAGGTTCGCGCCCGTCAGCACGCTCGGCATGCGGCCATGCACGGAATTGAAGCCGTGGCTTTGGCCCAGAAAATAATCCGGTGTTTTCGACGAGCAGCCAATGCCCGAAAGCTTGGCCACGCGATGCGGCTCGATGGAAAGCTCGAAACAGGCCTCGATCAGCGCCGCACTGATGGAATCGTGCCCGCAACCGGCGCAGAGCGTGGAAATGCGCCCCTCATAATCGCGATGCGTGAAGCCCAGCGCGTTCGTCTTGATGCCGCGATGGTGGAATTTCGGTTTGGCGATGAAGGTCATTCCGCGGCCTCTTTGCGGCGAAGTTTCATGCGGTCGGCGATGGCGCTGGTGATGAAGCGCGCCGTGATCGGCGTGCCGTCATAATGCAGGATGGAAATGAACCGTGCCGGATCGATGGCGCATTCATTTACAATCAGCTTCTGCAATTGCGCATCACGATTCTGCTCGATCAGAAACACTTGATCATGGGCATTCACGAAATCGACCACATCCTCCGCAAACGGAAACGCGCGAATGCGCAGCGTGTCGAGATAAAGCCCCTGTTCTTCCAGTGCGGCAAGCGCCTCTTCCATCGCAACCGTGGTCGAGCCGTAGAAGATCACGCCATGCCGCGTGCCGACCTTGGCATTGGTGCGGATGGGCGCGGGCACCATCGCTTTGGCGGTTTCGAATTTGCGCAGCAGGCGCTGCATATTGTCCACGTAATCGGCGCCCTCTTCACTATAGCGCGCATAGCGGTTGCGGCTGGTGCCGCGCGTAAAATACGCGCCGCGCGTGGGATGCACGCCCGGCAGCGTGCGATAAGGAATGGCGTCGCCATCCACATCCAGATAGCGGCCAAAATCCTTGCCCGCTTCCAGTTCGTCATCCGTCATGATCTTGCCGCGGTCGTAAACGCGGTTGTCGTCCCATGTAAACGGTGCGCACAGCCAGTCATTCATGCCGATGTCCAGATCCATCATCACGAAGATGGGCGTCTGCAAGCGCTCGGCGAGATCGAAACTTTGTGCTGCGAATTCAAACGATTCGCCGGGGTCTTTCGGGAACAGCAGCACATGCTTGGTGTCGCCATGGCTGGCGTAAGCCGCGGCCAGAATGTCCGATTGCTGGGTGCGCGTGGGCATTCCGGTGGAAGGCCCGCCGCGCTGAATGTCGAAGATCACGGCAGGGATTTCCGCGAAATAGGCAAGTCCGAAAAATTCCTGCATCAGTGAAATGCCCGGACCACTCGTGGCGGTAAAAGCGCGCGCACCGTTCCAGCCTGCGCCGATCACCATGCCGATGGCGGCGATCTCGTCTTCGGCCTGCACGATGGCGTATTTGTTTTCGTTGGTGACGGGATCGACGCGAAGCTTCTTGCAATGCTTCATGAACGCTTCGGCAACCGATGTGGACGGTGTGATCGGATACCACGCCGCCACCGTTGCTCCGCCATAAACGCAGCCCAGCGCCGCAGCATCGTTCCCTGCGATGAAGATGCGGTCGCCCACCTTGTCGGCGCGCACCACTTTCAGATGGCATTTGTCCGCCAGATTTTGCGCGGCGTAATCATGCCCAAGCGCGATGGCCTTCATGTTCAGCTTGATGAGCTTGTCCTTGCCCTTGAACTGCCCGGCAATCAGCCCTTCCACCACCGATGCATCGAAGCCCAGCAATGCGGAAAGCGCGCCCAGATAGATCACGTTTTTCAGCAATTGGCGCTCGCGCGGGATCGTGCCTTCCATCGTGTTGGAAAGGGCCGTCAGCGGCACGCCCAACACGGTGATGTCGTCGCGGAATTTGGAAGGCGGAATGGGTTTGGTGGAATCGTAAAGCAGATAGCCGCCGCGATCGATTTCGGCGACGTCCTTGTCCCAGGTCTGCGGGTTCATCGCGACCATCAGGTCCACGCCGCCGCGCCGCCCCGTCCAGCCTTCGCCCGACACGCGCACTTCATACCAGGTCGGCAATCCCTGAATGTTCGACGGGAAAATATTGCGCGAAGCCGCCGGTACGCCCATGCGCAAAATGCATTTGGCGAAAAGCTCGTTCGCGCTCGCCGAACCCGAACCGTTCACGTTCGCGAATTTGACGACGAAATCATTGGTGGCGCTTATCGGCTGCATTGGCCTGCCTGCGCGGTTTCGAGGTAAAACTTCTTCATGTCCCATGCACCTGTCGGGCAGCGCTCGGCGCAAAGCCCGCAATGCAGGCACACATCTTCGTCCTTCACCATCACCCGTCCGGTTTTGAGAATCTCGGAGAGGTAGAGGTCCTGCGTCTTGTCCGGCGCGGGCGCCAGCAATTGCGTACGAAGTTCATCCTCCGGCGCATTGGGCGTAAAGGTGATGCAATCCATCGGGCAGATATCGACGCAGGCATCGCATTCGATGCAGAGCTTGGTCTCGAACACGGTCTCGATATCGCAGTTCAGGCAGCGCTGTGCTTCTTTGAACGCGAGATCACGGTCGAAGCCGAGTTCCACTTCCACCTTCATATTGCGCAGCGTCAACTCCTTGGCCGCGTGCGGAACCTTGAAGCGCAAATCGAGCGACACGTCATTGTCGTAAGACCATTCGTGAATGCCCATCTTCTGGCTGGCGAGGTTGACCAGCGGCGAGGGCCGCACGGTCACATCCTTGCCGTTGCAGAAGAGATCAATGGAAACGGCGGCTTCATGTCCGTGCGCCACGGCCCAGATGATGTTCTTGGGTCCGAACGCCGCGTCACCGCCGAAGAACACTTTCGGGTTGGTCGATTGGAAAGTGGTTTGATCCACCTTGGGCATATCCCAGCGGTCGAATTCGATGCCGACATCGCGCTCGATCCACGGGAAAGCATTTTCCTGCCCCACCGCCACCAGCACGTCGTCGCATTCGATATGCACATCGGCCTCGCCGGTGGGCACGAGATTGCGCCGGCCCTTCGCATCGCGCTCCGCTTTTACTTTCTCGAACACCACGCCGGTGAGCTTGCCGTTCACATGCGTGAATTCCTTGGGCACCATGAAATTGAGGATTGGAATATCCTCATGCATCGCGTCTTCCTTTTCCCAGGGAGACGCTTTCATCTCTTCGAAGCCGGAGCGCACGACTACGCGCACATCCTCGCCGCCGAGGCGCCGCGAGGTGCGGCAGCAATCCATCGCCGTGTTGCCGCCGCCCAGCACGATCACGCGCTTGCCGATCTTCTCGATATGCCCGAACGACACGCTGGAAAGCCAATCGATGCCGATATGGATATTGGCCTTGGCTTCCACGCGTCCGGGAATTTCCAGATCGCGCCCGCGTGGCGCGCCGCAGCCCACAAACACTGCGTCGTAATTTTCTGCGAGCACGGATTTGAGGCTGTCCACGCGCTGGCCGAAACGTGTCTCGGGTTCCAGCGCCAGAATGTATCCGCATTCCTCATCCAGAACGCGTTCCGGCAAACGGAATTTCGGAATCTGCGTGCGCATCATGCCGCCCGCGAATGGATCGGCATCGTAGATCGTCACGTGATAGCCAAGCGGCAGAAGATCGCGCGCCACCGTCAGCGATGCGGGGCCCGCGCCAATCAGCGCGATGCGTTTTCCATTTTTTTGCGATGCCGGTTTCGGCAAGCGATCGCGAATATCATCCTTGTTGTCGGCGGCGACGCGCTTCAACCGGCAAATCGCAACCGGCTCATCCTCCACGCGGCCTCGGCGGCAGGCAGGCTCGCACGGCCGGTCACAAGTGCGTCCCAAGACGCCCGGGAACACGTTCGAATTCCAGTTGACCATGTAGGCGTCGGAATAGCGCCCCGCCGCGATCAGGCGAATGTATTCCGGCACCGGCGTATGCGCCGGGCACGCCCATTGGCAATCCACCACTTTGTGGAAGTAATTGGGATCGTTCGTATCGGTCGGCGCCATGGCGGGAGGGCGCTCGGCCAGCAATTGATCTGCAGCCGAATCAGGACTCATCGCGTTTTTCGTAACTCCTCGGCGGTATTCGCTTTTTTGTATGGCGGAGCCGCCTCCCTAACGGGTGGGAGTTATAGCGGCGAACCCCAGATGTTTCCCCTTGTTTTTTCATCTTAGCCGGGGCGTCCTGCCATGCAACACATGCGTGGAATGGCCAAAAGCCCCCGACAGGGTTGCGGTCATTTCCAGTAAGTATCTGAATTTACAGGGTTTTGGAGAATATTTTGGACATCGCCCTCACCGAGCAGCATCGCGCCATCGAAGAAAGCATCGCGAAGATTTGTGAGCGCTTCGGCGACGAGTACTGGACGGAGTGCGATTCGACCCCCCGCTTCCCCGAGGAATTCTACCGCGACATGGCCGAGGGCGGGTGGCTGGGAATCACCATGCCGCCGGAGCTGGGCGGCGCGGGGCTCGGCGTCACCGAAGCCGCCATCATGATGCATGCGGTGGCCCGCGGCGGCGGTGGATTCTCCGCAGCATCGACGATCCACCTCAATCTCTTCGGCCCGCACGCGATTGTCGTGCATGGCACGCCGGAGCAGAAAGCGCGCTGGCTCGTGCCGCTGATGCAGGGAAAACAGAAAGCCTGTTTCGGCGTGACCGAACCCAATGCGGGGCTCGACACGACGAGCATCGAAACCTTCGCGCGGCGCACCAATGACGGCTACATCGTCCGCGGACGGAAGATTTGGACGACCTCGGCGCAAGTCGCCGACAAAATTCTGCTGCTCACCCGCACGACAACGAAAATCGATTCCAAAAAGCCCAGCGACGGGATGACCTTGTTCTACACCGATCTCGACAAGACCAAGGTGGAAGTCCGCCGCATTCCGAAGATGGGCCGCAACGCGGTGGATTCCAACACGGTGTTCATCGACGATCTCTTTGTGCCGGATGAAGATCGCGTGGGCGAGGAAGGCAAGGGCTTTCGTTATCTGCTGGATAGCCTCAATCCCGAACGCATTCTCATTGGCATTGAAGCGGTCGGCATCGGGCGCGATGCGCTGGCGCGCGCCGCCCAATATGCCCGCGAGCGCACGGTGTTCGGACGGCCCATCGGCCAGAACCAGGGCATCCAGCATCCGCTCGCCGAAAACTGGGCGTTTCTCGAAAGCGCCTACTGGATGTGTTTGCGCGCAGCCTCGCTCTACGATTCCGGCAAGCCTTGCGGCGCCGAAGCGAACGCCGCCAAATTCCTCGGCGGACGCGCGGCCTTCGAGGCGACGACGCGCGCAGTGCTCACCCATGGCGGCATGGGCTACGCGAAAGAATATCAGGTGGAGCGCCTGTTCCGCGAATCCATCCTCAATCGCATCGCGCCGGTGACGGAGCAGATGATACTTTCCTACATCGCGGAGAATGTTCTCGATCTGCCGAAATCCTATTGAGAGGAAGTTATGCCCGGTCTTTATTTCGAAGAATTCTCCGTCGGACAGAAATTCGCCCATCCGATCCGGCGCACGGTGACGGAGGCCGACAACGTCTTTTTCTCCGCGATGACGCACAATCCGGCGCAACTGCATCTCGACGAAGAATATGCGCGCGGAACGGAATTCGGCGCGCGCATCGTCAATTCTCTGTTCACGCTGGGGCTGATGATCGGAATTTCGGTGGGTGAAACCACGCTCGGTACCACCGTCGCCAATCTCGGCATGGATGAAGTGCGTTTCCCGAAGCCGGTGTTCCATGGCGATACGCTGCATATCGAAACCGAAGTGCTGGAGTTGCGCCCGTCCAGCTCGCGCCCCGAAAACGGCATCGTCATCTTCATGCATCGCGCTTTCAACCAGCGCGACGAACTTGTGGCGGTGTGCAAGCGTTCGGCGCTGATGCTGCGCAAAGTGTTCGGCACCAATGTGTTCAAACCGGCACCGGCGGCAAAATCGCCCGCGAAAAGCAAGATCGAAATCAAAACAAAAGCCAAGAGCAAGACAAAGACCAAGAGCAAAAGATGATCCTGCGCTCGCTCCTCTTCGTTCCCGCCGACAGCGAGAAGAAACTCGCGAAAGCCAGATCATCTCCCGCCGATGCGCTGATCCTCGATCTGGAAGATGCGGTGGCGGCGGAGAACCGTCCCAAGGCGCGCGCGCTGGCGTGCGAATTCCTGAAAGAGAGGCATCCGCAATCCATCTGGGTGCGGGTCAATCCTGTCGGCACTCCCGATTACAAGCTCGATCTTGAAGCTATTGTCGGCGCTGCGCCCGCCGGTCTGGTAATTCCAAAGCCGGATGCGCCCGACATCCTGCATCGCGTGGATCGCGATCTTGCGGCGCTCGAATCCCGCAACGGCATTGCACTCGGCAGGATCAAATTGTTGCCCGTCGCCACCGAAACGCCGATGGCGGTTTTCACGCTCGCCGATTACGCCAAGGCTTCGCTGACGCGATTGGCGGCCCTCACCTGGGGTGCGGAGGATTTGTCGGCGGCGCTCGGTGCGAGCGGCAATCGCGACGAGAACGGCGAGTTCCTGTTCACTTACAAAGTCGTGCGTTCGCTATGCCTGATCGCAGCGAAAGCGGCCGGTGTTGAAGCAATCGAAACCCTGCATGCCGATTTCCGCGATGGCGCAGGGCTCGATCGCGCCGCGCGCGCCGCACAGCGCGAGGGTTTTACCGGAATGCTCGCCATCCATCCCGATCAGGTTGCCATCATCAATGCCGCATTCACGCCCTCTGCGGCCGACGTGGAGCATGCGCGGCGCATCGTTGCGGCCTTTGCATCGGGCGCGGGCGTCGCCTCGCTCGACGGCAAGATGCTCGATCAGCCGCATCTCAAACAGGCGCAGCATGTGCTGGCGTTGCACGAGACGATAGCGGCGAAAAACTAAGCGCAAAAAAAAGGGGAGGGCAAAAGCCCTCCCCAGGAATGGCATCCTCCGGTGCCCCCGAAGGGACGCCGATTCAGTTCGTGCCGTAATGTACGATCTGCGCGTTGTTGCCGATCGCGGCCGATGTGGTCGTGGCGGTACCGCCGATGTTGGCGACCGACGCGTTCAGCGCCGAATAGGTGGCGGAGCTGTTGATCTGATAGGTCTCGACCGGCGCATTCGGTGCGTTGGTGTCTTCGGCGAAGGTGTTGCCGATTGCCGAGGTTGCCAGCGAGGTATCGCCCGCGATGTTCGAGATGCCGGCGTTCAGCGTCGAGGTGGGATCCTGCGCGCGGCATTCCTGATTGCTGTAAACATTCGTGGTCGTCGGGTCCGTCGAAACATTGGCGGAGTTGCAAACCGACTGCGAAGTGTACTGCGCGCTGCCGCCGATGTTGGACGCGTGCGCGTTCAGATCGGATTCGATCAGCGAGCTTGAGCTGTATTGCTGGTTGTTGACGGAGGTGTCCTGCATCGTCGTCACATCCAGCACGTTGCTGGCGGCAACCGACTGGCCGACAGCGTTGCCGCCGGCGTTCTGCACATCCACGTTCACTTTCGAGAGCGAGATGTTGAAATCGACCTGACCGTTCAGGATATTGCTGCCGGTGCTAGTCGAGTCCGCCGCGAAGGCCAGACTGGGCAGGATCATCAGAGCTGTAGTAGCGATAAGGGTCTTGGCGAGACGCGTCATAGTGGTTCTCCTTCAAAGTTACGTTTGCGTTGGTGATGGGTCTGTTGGGTGAAGGTTCGCCTGGTTGTGCCAGCGGATCCTGGGCCGTACCCAGGCTCGATGTGCAGGCATTGGCGGGCGCGCGGTAGAGCCGCGATGTCATTTCCAGCACCGCCCGCTCGATCACCGAGCGCACGGCAAGCTGGATGGGTTCGAGCGCGCTTTCACCCAGACTCGCGTCGAAGAATGTGTGGCCGAGGAAGTCGAACACGCCGACTTGCACCTGATGGCCGATAATCTGTTTCTGGTAGGAGATGACGTCCACGACTTCGAGCGTGTTGGTGTCGACCAGTCTCAGATCGATACCGACATTCATCACATACATGTTGGCGCCGGCGGTGCCCTTGATGCCGTTGGTCGCGGTCTGTCCGCCGTCGGCATTCGCACCTTCGGAACGAATGTTGAAATTGAGTTCGGTGATGCCGCCGACGAGATAATAGTCGGAACCCGGAATCGAGCCCGCCATGATCTTGCGGTAATCGCCGGGACCCTGAGCTTTCGGATCGTCGGTGATGAGTTTGTTGTTGGCGTATTTGAGTTCGAGTTCGGCGACCGAGGTATCGAAGCGCTCCACCAGCGGCACGCCCGCTTTGGAAAGCGCGCTCATCGCCATCAATGCGGCGCCTTGCGTGATCTTGCGCCCGCCATTGTCGGATTCGATCTTGCCGGTGTAGTCCGCGATCTGGCCGACTGCGACGCGCAGATGGCGCTGGGCGGTGTAACCGTCGAGACAACGCAGCGCGTCGGAATAGGGTGTTTCGTTGGAGATCACCGGCGAGCCGCCGATGGGGGCGGTGTAGCGGCCGGTGGAATCCGCCGATGGGCTGATGCATCCCGGCAGCGCAAGCGCTGCGGCCACGAATATCAGTGGCTTGATGAGATGTCGGCGTCCGCGTTTGGTCATATGGGGCTCCGGTTAGTGTCCGTTGACACTGACATTGGCGGTCTGATTGCCGCTGTTGTTCTGTTCTGCCGTCACGACGACGGTGTTGTTGTTGCCGACTGTCACGACGTTGAGTGCATTGCCGACGGCGGTGGCGGTGCCGAACAATCCGCCGGAACCCGCGCCGGACCCCACACCCGTGCTCACGCTGCTGGAGCCGAGCGCGCTCATCTGCTGCGCGCCGGATTGCTGGCTCATGGCGGAACTGGTGAACTGGCCGTTGACGACAGTGAGATTGCCATTGGCATCGCGCAGCGAAGAATTGACGGGCTGGTTTTCCTGACCCGCGCTCATGCCATAGGGTGAGTTGTAGCTGGCCGCGCTGCTGTAATCGCCCGCATAGGCCTGTGCCGCCAGCAAGCTGCAAGCGGCAGTCACGATAGGGAGCAATGAACGACGCATGGCCGATACCCGGTTTGTCTCGGCAGGAAGACAGCAACCCGCGTGCCACGCTCAAAGCGGCCCCAAGCGGCCTGTCTGTTCCAAACTGGTACGAACGCCGTTAACTTTGCTCTGAGCCGATGGAGAGACGCGCTTGGCCGAACTGGAGTTCTTCTTCGATTGCTCCTCGCCCTGGACTTATCTGGCATTCACCAGAATTAACGGCGTTGCAGCACGAACCAATGCGTCGATCGTCTGGCGTCCCATTCTTGTGGGCGGCGTGTTCAACGCGGTTAACAAGGATGTCTATGAACGCCGCGCCAATCCCGATCAGCGCAAAGCGTCCTACTATGAGAAAGATTTGCAGGACTGGGCGAAGCTCTCAGGGATCGCCATTGGCAAGCCGCCGGTTTTCCCTGTCCGTGCCGTCGCCGCCATGCGCGCTGTGCTCGCCGCGGATGAGGAGGGCGCGCTGTTTCCCTTCGCGCGCGCTGTCTTCGAAGCCTATTGGGGAAGGCTGGAGGATATCAGCCAGCCGGACATTCTGGCCAATGTCGCCTGGTCGGTCGGCCTCGATTCAGATCGGCTGCTCGCCCGCAGCGAAGAGCCCGAGGTCAAGGAGCGCTTGCGGCAGAACACCGAGGAACTGATCGCCCGTGGCGGTTTCGGTTCGCCCACGATATTCATTGGGGGTGATGATATGTATTTCGGCAATGACCGGCTGCCGCTGGTCGAGGCCGCATTGGCTGAGCGGGGCTTGAGTTAGTTCGTATGGCGTTTTTTCAGGAACCCCGTAGCCAGCCCTTTTTGCGCGCACCCGCTGCGGTTTTGGGGCTCATTGCCCTGTTGGTCGTGGCTCATATCGCCCGATTGCTGGCGCCTGCCGAGCGCGCCGCGGAGATCATCCGCAGCTATGCGTTCATTCCGGCGCGCTATTCGCAGGCCTATCTCGCAGCGCATGGGGCCAATCCCGGCACGATCTTCGAGCGCGCGCTGCCCTTCGTCAGTTATATCTTCCTGCATGCCGATTTCGGGCACCTCGCCGTCAACAGCGTTTGGCTGCTGGCCTTCGGTTCGATCGTGGCGCGGCGCTTCGGCGCCCTGCCGTTCTTTGCCTTCTTTCTTCTGTGCGGTATTGCCGGTGCTGCGACCTATCTTGCCCTGAATTGGGGCTCGCCCGCCTATGTGATCGGCGCTTCCGGGGCCATATCGGGCCTGATGGGGGCAGGCTTCCGGATGATGGCAGGCACGCTCCAGCCTCATGGCCCACCGAAGCTCGGGTCCCTGCTTTCCCGTCAGGTCCTTGTCTGGACGGCCGTGTGGGTAGGGGTGAATCTGCTGGCGGGCATTACCGGGCTCGGGGCGAACAACGAAGTCCACCTCATCGCATGGCAGGCCCATCTGGGAGGCTACGCCGCCGGCCTGCTGCTGGCCGGTCCCTTTGGAGCATTACGGGACAGGCGCGCTCCCGAAACACCCGTTTGAGCGATTGCGCTTGAACTGCCACCGCCAGTCCATAGATTAACGTCTATCGTTGGAGGTGCCCATGACAGATCCGATCAATGACGGCGCACCGGCAGGCGCACAGGCTGTGCCTCCGCCCGGCGTGGTCCGGGAGCCCTTCCCCGCCGTCCGGCTGCTCTATGCAATCGGTTTCGCAATCGTGGCGTGGTTCGTGTTCTGGATCACTCTCATTCTGGCGCTCGCCCAATTCGTCGTCGTGGCGATCAATGGGCGGGTGAATGACGAGCTGAAGGGTTTTAGCCTCAATCTCGTGCAATATCTCTGGGAATTGCTGGCATACGTCACCTTTGCGCGCGACGAGCAGCCTTTTCCCATTGGGCCCTTCCCCAAGCACCCGTAAGCGTCTTTTTTGAATTTCCGCAAGACGGCCATGCCGGGCCGGCGAGCCCGGCGTGCTGACATTCTTGTCAGGATGAAAACCATGTTTCGAAAAACCGGTTTGCTGAGCGGCCGGCGCTTTGCCGCATAAAACCTAGTGTTGCATTCCGGGTACAAGGTGGCTGGAAATGGTCACAGAAAAAGCGTTTGGCCCGTTACATCCTTGCTGATTGAAAAGCTTTATCCCTATCCTGATTGCGACAAATCAACCCTTCGCGATGTATTCGGGTCGAATATGGGCGAGGTGGGATAACGAGATTTTGCCATAAGGCGCAATTGCAACGGGGAGTTCAAAATGACTGTTCAGCGTAGGACCAGCCGGTCCCTTTCATTCATCAGCACATTATTGTTGTCCACGGCGCTTGCCGCACCGGCCTTCGCCCAGATCGAAGAGGTCATCGTCACCGCTCAGAAAAAGACCGAAGACATCCAGACGGTGCCGATCTCGGTTACGGCCTTCAGTGCAGCGGATCTCGCAGCCCACCAGATCGTGCAGCCCAAGGATCTGCAATTCAGCACGCCGAGCGTCACCTATACGAAAACCAATTTCACCGGCACCAATTTCCAGATTCGCGGTATCGGCACGCAGGTGATCTCGGGCGACGCGGAATCCGGCGTCGCCTTCAACATCGACGATGTCTACTACGCCAATGCACCCGTCGATTCCGGCCAGTTCTACGATCTGGAGCGCATTGAAATCCTGCGCGGTCCGCAGAGCACATTGTATGGACGCGGTGCGACCGGCGGCACGGTCAACATTTTCTCTGCCAAGCCCCAGCTCGATAAATTTGCCGCGAGCGCGGATGCCAGCTACGGGAATTACAATGCCTGGGAACTCAAAGGCATGGTCAATATCCCGCTGGTGAACGACGAGCTCGGCGTGCGTATCGCTGCCGACAAAGTATCGCGCGACGGATTCGCAACGAACATCTTCGCAGGCACCAACGACAAACATCCCGACTCGCGCGATATGTGGTCCATCCGCGGCTTGGTACGCTGGGAGCCCACCGACAGCACGACCATCGATTTCATTGCGTCGCACGCCAAGGAAGACGACACGCGCATGCGCGGGCAGAAACAGCTCTGCCACAGCGATCCTTCGGGCACCTTGGGCTGTCTGCCGGATTCGCTTGCCGCGGAGCCCGTCAATCTGAATGCGACCTTCTTCAACATTCCGATCAGCAAACAGGCATTGGGGACGGCATTTGGACCGCTCTACAGCGCGTTCTTTCCGTCACCGCCTTATCCGCCGGGCACTGGAACGGCCATCGCCGAAGGCCTTGGGCTTTTCGATCTGACGCAGCCTTTCGTCGCTCCGGCAGGAGCGGTTCCTTCGGATCCGCACACGATCAACACCGACTTCACCCCGACGATGAAAGGCGAAAGCAATTCCTTCACGGGCGAATGGAAACAGAAGATCGGTTCATGGGCCGATGCGACGCTGGTAGCCAATTCCTCATGGGGAAATACGATCTCGCAGGAAAGCTACACCAACTTCCCGACGGCGAATTTCAATCCCACGCTACTGGGAACGAGTTTGGCGACCGTGCAGGGTACGCTGAACAGTTATGTGGCGTTCGGTCTGGTTCCGGCCATCTATGCCGATCCGGTCAACGGGCCTTACGCATTCCTTCTCAATCCTGCGAACTTCCCGACCCTGCCGGTTTCATCGTTTAAAAATCTCGGCATCATCGGTGGTGGCAACGGAATTCTGAGATATGCACCCAATGAACTGGCTTACGACCAGTCGAGCGGACAGGCCGATCAACGCGAGATCGATTTCCGCCTCAACACGGATTTCACCGGACCGGTGAATTTCATGGCCGCCGTGTTCTATCTCAACACCGTGGCCGTGGGCGATTATTATGTGGCCAGCAACACGCTGGACTACGGCCAGACACTCTTCGGCGCATTGCTTGGACCACTGGCGCCACCGGCCGGCGCGGCGCCTATCTGCGGCAACGCAACGGGCTGCATCTTCGGCACGCCCTATTATGACAACCGCACCGAAGCCGCCACGCTCAATTCGCGCGCGGTCTATGGCGAAGCCTATTGGGATATCGCTTCCGACCTGAAACTGACCGTGGGTGCGCGCTACACCGAAGACACCAAGAAAGACACCGGGCGCATCACGATCTTCAACGGCTTTGTGCCCATCGGAACGGACAGCAACAACGCAGCGGTCGCCTTCCAAAACGCAACCGGTCAAGCCGATTTCGATCCGAACAAGGCAGGCGATCAGCCGTTCTATTTCGTGCGGACGAAATTCGACAAATTGACCGGACGCGCGGTTCTGGATTGGACGCCGAAAGTCGATTTCACCGATGCAACCTTGTTCTACGCATCCTATGCGAAAGGCTACAAGGCAGGCGGCGCAAACCCTGGCGTCCAATCCGGCAACGGCGAAGGATTGCCGCTGACCTACAAGCCTGAACAGATCAATGCCTTCGAAGTGGGTACCAAGAATACCCTGATGGACGGCACCCTGCAGGCGAACGGCGATCTCTGGTATTATGATTACAAGGATTACCAGATCTCCGCGATCATCTCGAACACGTCGATCAATACCAACATCAATGCCAAATTGTGGGGCGCGGAAGCCGAGTTGCAATGGGTGCCCGACACGCATTGGGCGGTCAATTTCAATGCCGACTTCACGCATTCCGGCATTGGCAACAGCTTCCAGGTCGATCCGCGCAATCCCGGCGCGGGCGATCCCAACGCTCTTGTCCTGAAAGACGGGCAATTGTCCACGACCAACGCGCAGAACTGCGTGTACTACTACAAGGGCGATGGCGCCTTTTCGTCCGGCAACATGGACGCCGATTTCGCCGCGATGCATTCGTTCGCGCCGACTGTGTTCTTCACACCGCCCGGCGGCATGCACTCGCTCGCCGCATCCGGTGTTCCCAATGTGGCGTTCGGCAGTTGCTTTGCCGGCACGGATCCGAGTAATCCGTTCTATGGATTGAGCGTGAACAACCATACTCCCACCGGTGTCGGGACACTTCTCAGTTTATTCGGTTTCCACACGAACGATCCGGCCACGGGCGGCTCGCTCACCGGCGAACCGGTCAATCTGAAGGGCAACAACATCGCCAATACACCGCCGGTCGCCTTCAGCGTCGGCGTTCAGTACACCGCGATGATGGACAATGGCTACTCGCTCGTTCCGCGCGTGGATTTCTACTGGCAGGACGACATGTGGGGCCGCATCTTCAAGGACAGCGCCGACAAGATCAAATCGTGGAACGTGTTGAACGCGCAAATCACGCTCAACGCACCGGATAATGTCTGGTACGCGCAGGCCTTCGTGAAGAACGCCTTCGACAAGGACAACATCACGGGCGAATATCTGACGAGTTCGTCGTCGGGCCTGTGGACGGGCGCCTTCTATGGCGATCCGCGGACCTATGGCGTTGCCGTGGGAGCAAGGTTCTAAGCGCGGTCACTTCCCCCCTCGACCGTGATTGGGCGCCGGGAAACCGGCGCCCCTTTTTTTGTCCGCGCGCACGGCGGGGAATTTACGCAGTGACGCTGCCGGTGCGCCGTCTGCGCCAATTGCCGACGCGTTCGCCCAGCCGGTCGAGATAGACGTAAATCACCGGCGTGATGTAGAGCGTCAGAAGTTGCGATAGAATAAGGCCGCCCACGACGGCCAGACCCAGCGGGCGGCGCGTCTCCGCACCCTCGCCGAAGCCGATGGCGATTGGCAGCGTTCCCATCAATGCCGCCATGGTCGTCATCATGATGGGGCGGAAGCGGATGATGGCGGCTTCGAAGATCGCGTTTTGCGGCGAGGCGGCCTCATTGCGCTGACGATGCAGAGCGAAATCGATCATCATGATCGCATTCTTCTTCACGATGCCCACGAGCATGATCATGCCGACAAAGGCATAAAGACTGAGTGGAATTCCAAACAGCCACAGCGTAAGCAGCGCGCCCACGGCCGCCGAGGGCAGACCGGACAAAATCGTTAGCGGATGAATGAAACTCTCATAGAGAATACCCAGCACGATATAGACGACGACGATGGCAATAATCAGCAGCAGGCCGATTGTGCTTGTCGAACTCTGAAAAGCCGCTGCGGTGCCCTGAAACGTGCCCTGAATGGTTGCCGGAATGCCGATCTGACGCCGCACGCGATCGATACCGGTAACCGCATCGCTGAGTGCGGTGCCCGGCGCAAGATTGAACGAGATCGTCACGGCCGGAATTTGTCCCAGATGATTGACGCTGAGCGGCATCGTGCCCGGCTCGACCTTGGTGACGGCACTCAGCGGCACCAGCGTCGTGCCGTCGGAGGCGGTGATATAGAGTTGCGACAGCGCGGAGGCGTCCTCCTGATATTGCGGCAGCAATTCCAGAATGACCTGATATTGATCGGACGGCGCATAGATGGATGAAATCTGCTGGCCGCCGAACGCCGAGCCCAGCGCATTTTCGATCTGCGCAGGCGTAACGTTGAGTGTCGCCGCCCGGTCGCGATCTATGGCGACGTTCACCGATGGCGTCGAAAGATCAAGATCGCTGGTGACGTCCTGAAATCCCGGCGCATCGGCAAGCCCCGCCATCAATCGCGTCGAAACCGTTTGCAGCACATTCAGATCGAGGCCCTGCAGCGTGTATTGATATTGCGATTTCGACAAGCCGCCGCCGATGCGGATGGAGGGCGGGTTCTGCATGAACACGTTGAGCCCGGGAATGCGCGAAAGCTTGGGCCGCAATTCCTGGATGATTTCATCGGCGCCCAACGAACGATCCGAGAGCGGCTTTAGATGCACGAAGATGATGCCCGTATTGGTGCCGGCGCGCGCGCCGCCCGCGCCCACCGACGACATCGTCCCGATGATGTTGGGATCGTGCATGACGATCTTCGCCGCCTGCTGCTGATATTTCACCATCTGATCGAAGGAGGTGCCGTTCTGCGCCTCGGTGAAGGAGATAAGCTGGCCGCTGTCGGAACTGGGCAGGAAATCCGCCGGCATGATCTCGAACATCAGCACCGTCGCCGCCACGCTTACGAGAAAGACGATAAATACGAAGCCGCTGTGATCAAGGCTCCAGTGCAGCGTGCGCCGGTAGAAGGATTGCATGCGATCGAACGTTCCTTCGCTCCAGCGATAGAAGGCACCGTGCTGCAGCGAGGTTTCGCGCCTGAGGAACCGGCTGCAGAGCATGGGCGTCAGCGTCACCGAAACGATGCCGGAAAACACGATCGCCAGCACGATGGTCACGGCAAATTCATGCAGCAGCCGCCCCACAATGCCGCCCATGAAGACGACCGGAATGAACACCGCGGCCAGCGATGCGGTCATCGAAAGGATGGTGAAGCCGATTTCGCGCGCGCCCTTGAGCGAGGCTTCGTAGGGCGTTTCGCCCATCTCCACATGGCGGACGATATTTTCCAGCATCACGATGGCATCGTCCACGACGAAGCCGACCGAGAGCGTCAGCGCCATCAGCGAAAGATTGTCGAGGCTGTATCCGAGATAGGACATGCCCGCGAATGTGCCGATGATCGCGATAGGCAGCGCCAGCGACGGGATCAGCGTCGCCGAAAGCGTGCGCAGGAAAACGAAGATCACCGCAACGACGAGGACCGCAGCCAGAAGCAGCGTCGTCTGCACGTCCGACACCGATGCGCGGATGGATTGGCTGCGGTCATAAATGACTTGCAGCGAAACCGAAGCCGGAATCTGCCCCATGAATTTGGGCAGCACCTGCTTGATCTCATCGACGACGGCGATGGTGTTGGAACCGGGCTGGCGCTGGATCGCCAGCACGATGGCACGCTTGCCGTTGTACCAGCTCGCGGCGCGATTGTTCTCGACGCTGTTGAGCACATTGGCCACGTCCTGCACGCGCACCGGTGCGCCATCGCGATAGGCGATGATCTGGTTCTTGAAATCGGCGGCATTGTCGAGCTGGCCGCTGGCATGGATCACGGTGGTCCGCGTCGGCCCGTTCAGGATGCCGGTTGCGATATTCACATTCGCGGAATTGGCGGCCTGCGCGACCTGATCGATGCCGATGCCGCGCGCGGCCATGGCGGCGGGATCGGCCTGTATGCGCACCGCGAATTTCTGTGCGCCATAGACATTGACCTGCGCCACGCCATCCAGCGTCGAAATCTGCCGCGCCAGCAAGGTCTCGGCATATTGATCGACCTGCGAGAGCGGCAGCGTCGGCGAGCCGACCGCCATATACATGATCGGCGCATCGGATGGATTGACCTTGCGCAACGTCGGCGGGTTCGGCATTTGCGTCGGCAGATGGCGCGTGGCGGTGGAGATCGCCGATTGCACATCCTGTGCGGCCGCATCGATGTTGCGATCCAGCTTGAACTGGATGGTGATCGAGGTGCTGCCCTGCGTGCTTTGCGACGTCATCGAATCGACGCCGGCGATGGTGGAGAACTGACTCTCCAGCGGCGTGGCGACGGCCGATGCCATGGTTTCGGGATCGGCGCCCGGCAAAGACGCGGAAACCGTGATGGTTGGAAAATCCACATTCGGCAATTCGCTGACGGGCAGCGTGGCGTAGCCGAATGCACCGAAGATGATGAGCGCCGCCATCAGCAAGGTCGTCATGACCGGCCGGCGGATAAAGACTTCGGAGATGTTCATTGCGAAGCCTTGCCGGGCTTCACGATTGAAACCGGATGACCGGGTACGACGCGAAGCTGGCCCTGCGTGATCACCTTGTCGCCAGCATGAATATCGCCCGAGATCGCATTCGATTTGCCGTCGTCATAAAGCACAGTCACGGTGCGCATTTGTGCTGTGCCATTGGTGTTCACGACAAACACATATCGTCCGTCGGGGCCGATGTTCACCGCTTCGCGCGGCACCACGATCGCTCTGTTCAATTTTTCGATGCTGGCGGAAACATCCACCACTTGTCCCGGTACCAGTCTGAGATCGGCATTGGGGAATGTGGCGCGCAATTCGATGGTGCCGGTTTTGGCATCCACCGCATTACCGACGAAATCGACGGGCGCGGTGATGTGGCTTTGCGCGGCATCGTGAACGGCCACCGTCGCCTGAAGCTGATGCGCGCTCATGCGGTCCTGCACGCGCGGCAGATCGGATTGCGGCAGGAAGAACGACACCTTCACCGGCTGCACCTGCGTGATCACCACCAGCGCATTGGTGTCGTTCGCTTTCACCAGATTGCCGGGCTGGATGAGGATGGGTCCCGTCTTGCCGTTAATCGGAGAATAAATTCTCGTGTAATTGAGGTTGAGGCGCGCCGTGTCCACGGCAGCCGCGGCCTGGAGATATGCTGCCTTGGCGTCGTCGGCGTCTTGCGGCGCGACCGCCTTTTCCGCCAGCAGCCTTGCATAGCGTTCGGCCTTGGCTCTGGTGGATGTCAGCGTGGCGAGCGCGCTGTCGAGAGCCGCCTTCAACGGTCTGGGATCGAGCTGGAACAGCACATCGCCCGCATGAACGATCTGTCCCTCCTTGAAAGAGGCTGAGAGCAATTGGCCGTCGGCGCGCGAATTGACCTGCACCGTCGCATTGGCCACCACCGTTCCAATGGTGCGTTCGGCGATGGTGACATCTCTTTGCTGGGCGATGGCGACGATGACCGGCGGCGCGGGTCTTTTGTGTTCGGCGGGCTGGGACAGCAGATGGATCAGATACCAGATGAGCCCCACCGCCGCCGCAATGACGAGCAGACTCAGGATCAATCTCTGGCGCGGGTTCGCCCGCTGGAAAGCTGCAGGGAAATCTTGGACTGCGGAGGGCAGGGTCAGGAGGCGGAGCATCTGGTCAGTCCTGGCGGCGCAATTGATGCCGCGAGGCCACCGCCGGGCCAACGCAGCGCGGCAATCTGATCCGCAGCCGCGAATCATATGCCGTTGTCGTGGACGCTCCCGGCCGGTTTCCTAGCACGCCGTGGGAAAATTGCGAGAGCGTGTGCAGCACATGCGACCCTTTGGGCATAAGGCCTTGAAATATTAGGGGCTTGGACCTTCGCCCGCCGGCCCCAATCCTGCCCCATTATTAAGTGGTCCTGCCGCAATCGGGTTCCGGGGCGATTATTTGGCTTCGGTAACCTTTCCGGCCGCCAATTGCGCAGGCCCGGCGATTGCGGTGCGCCGGATGGGCGTCTATAAGCCGCCGCTCCCGAACACGGCCCGCGCGTATGGATATCCGGAATATTGCCATTATTGCCCATGTCGATCATGGGAAAACGACGCTTGTGGACCAGCTCCTCAAGCAATCCGGCTCCGTGCGCGAAAACCAGCATATGGAGGAGCGCGCGCTCGATTCCAACGATCTGGAGCGCGAGCGCGGCATCACCATCCTCGCCAAATGCACCAGCGTCGAATGGCGCGGCACGCACATTAATATAGTGGACACGCCCGGCCATGCCGATTTCGGCGGCGAAGTGGAGCGCATTCTTTCGATGGTCGATGGCGTGGTGCTGCTGGTGGATGCAGCCGAATCCGTCATGCCGCAGACGAAATTCGTGCTGTCGAAGGCCTTGAAGCTGGGGCTGAAGCCGATTGTCGTCATCAACAAGATCGACCGTTCCGACGCACAGCCGAAAGAAACGCTGGAAAGCATTTTCGATCTGTTCCTGGCGCTGGAAGCGAATGACTACCAGCTTGATTTCCATGTGCTCTATGCGTCTGGCCGTCAGGGCTGGGCGGTGGCAGATCTGAACGACGAGAAGACGGGACTTGCGCCGCTGTTCGAACGCATCGTCGCCGATGTACCCAAGCCCAAGCCGCTCGCAATGGCGGGTGATGATTTTCCGTTCGCCATGCTGGTGACGACGCTGGAAGCCGATCCGTATCTCGGGCGCATTCTCACGGGACGCATCGAATCCGGCGCGATCACCGTGAACCGCCAGATCAAGGCCATCGACCGCGAAGGCAAACTGGTGGAACGCGCGCGCGCCACCAAGCTGCTGGCGTTTCGCGGTCTTGCGCGCGTGCCGGTGGAGCGCGCGGAAGCCGGCGACATCGTAGCGATTGCCGGATTGCAGACCGCAACCGTTGCCGACACGTTGTGCGATCTGATTGTCGAGCAGCCGATTTACGCGACGCCCATCGATCCGCCGACTTTGGCGATCACTTTGTCGGTGAACGATTCCCCGCTTGCGGGCCGCGAAGGCGACAAAGTGCAAAGCCGCGTCATCCGCGACCGCTTGCTGCGCGAGGCCGAAGGCAATGTCGCCATCCATGTGCGCGAGACGGGCGAGGGCGCTTATGAAGTCGCCGGCCGCGGCGAATTGCAGCTCGGCGTGCTGATCGAACAGATGCGGCGCGAAGGTTTTGAGCTTTCCATCAGCCGCCCGCGCGTTCTTTATCAAACCGATGCAGACGGCCAGAAGCTGGAGCCCATCGAGGAACTCACCATCGACGTGGACGATCCATACACCGGCGTCGTTATCGACAAGGTTTCGCAGCGCAAGGGCGAGTTGCAGGACATGCGCCCAACGGGTGCGGGAAAAACGCGGCTTGTATTCTTCGCGCCGTCGCGTGGATTGATCGGCTATCACGGCGAATTCCTCACCGATACGCGCGGAACGGGCGTGATGAACCGCATGTTCCATGGCTACGCTGCGTACAAGGGCACGCTCGAAGGACGGCGCAACGGCGTTCTGATCTCCACGGGCGATGGCGATTCGGTTGCTTACGCGCTGTGGTATCTGGAAGAGCGCGGCAAGCTGTTCGTCGTGCCGGGAACCAAAGTCTATCAGGGCATGGTGATCGGCGAGCATTCGCGCGACAACGATCTGGATGTGAATCCGTTGCGCGCCAAGCAGCTGACCAATATCCGCACGACATCGAAGGATGAAGCGGTTCGCTTGACGCCCATCGTGCCGATGACGCTGGAACAGGCGATTGCCTATATCGAAGACGACGAGCTTGTCGAAGTGACGCCGCAATCCATCCGCCTGCGCAAACGCGAATTGACACCGCATCTGCGCAAGCGGGCGAAGGCCGAAGCGTAAGTCTCACTTCACGCGTTTCAATCCCAATTGTGACGCCACGAGTCTGTCCACCAATCGCTTGGGCAGATGCGTGACCATGAATTCCTGCACGGGATCGGGATTTTCGGTGTAGGCGGTTTTCGGGCGCGCAAGCGTGAGCGCCTTCAGCACCGCGCGGCCGATGCGCTCCGGCGGATAGCCTTTGCGGCCCTGACCGATCATCACGTCCTTGATCTTGGCGAGTGAGTTCATATAGGGCGTGTTGTCGAAGCGCGTGACATCCACCGCGTCGGCCTTGTCCCAGATGGGTGTCGCCACCGCGCCGGGCCGGATCAAAATCACGTCGATGCCATACACCAGCAATTCGCGGCGCAAACTTTCCGACAATCCTTCCAGCGCAAATTTGGATGCGTGATACGGACCCGTAAACGGAAACGCATTCTTGCCGCCGATGGATGACATCATGACGATGCGCCCCGGCGCCCCCTTGCGCGAACGGTCCGCGCCCAGCAGCGGCGCAAACGCCTGCGTGACGATCAATTGGCCGGTGAGATTCACGTCGATCTGATGGCGGAAATCGTCGATGCCGAGATACAGCAGTGGCCCCGGCACCGCGATGCCGGCATTGTTCACCAGCCCCGCCAGCGTTTCGCCGCCCAGTGCCGCGGCCACCTTTTCCGCGCCCGCCGCGACCGCTGCCTGATCCGTCACATCGAAGATCAGCGGCACGAAATTGGCGCCGAACTCGCGTGCCAGCCGGTCGGCATCGGCCTGTTTCCTGACGCTGCCGAACACGCGGAAACCCGCGGCCGTCAACACTTTCACGCATCCCCAGCCGATGCCGGTCGATGCTCCGGTAACCACGACGCTTTTCATGAAATCCCCTTTTGCGTGCAATATCGCGCGCCAGACGGTATACGCGCGCATGGACAAAATCGACCAGGGGACAATCGCTTTTGCCAACCGGCTCGCCGATGCGGCGGGCGCGGTGATCCGCCCGTATTTCCGCCAGCGCCTCGAAGTCATCGACAAGGGCGCCCACGCCTTCGATCCGGTGACGGAGGCCGACCGCCGCGCCGAGGAGGCCATGCGCGCCCTCATCCGCGCCGAGCGCCCCTGCGATGCGATTCTGGGCGAGGAGCACGGCTTCGAGCCCGGCACCACCGGGCGCAGCTGGGTGCTCGATCCCATCGACGGCACGCGCGCCTTCATCACCGGGCAGCCGCTGTGGGGCACATTGATCGCACTTGAGCAGAACGGCCGCCGCCTTCTCGGCATCATCGACCAGCCGGTGCTGGGCGAACGTTTCATCGGCTATGCGGGCACGAGCGAAATGCGCTCGGCGAGCGGAATCGCGAAGCTCAAAACGCGGACCTGCGCGCGGCTGAGCGAAGCGGTGGTTTCCACCACGCATCCCTGGAGCTATTTCGCGGATGGCGAACGCAGCAGCTTCGAGCGCGTGGCGCATGCGGCGCGCATGAGCCGCTTCGGCGGAGATTGCTACGCCTATGCGATGCTGGCGGCAGGCCATATCGACATCATCATCGAGGCCGCACTCCAGCATTGGGATGTGGCAGCACTCATTCCGGTGATCGAGAACGCAGGCGGACTCGTGACGGACTGGCACGGCAATCCGGTCGGCGACGGTGGAAGCATCGTTGCTGCGGGCGACGCGCGCGCACACGCGCAAGCCTTGCGAATTCTAAACACCTGAATTCGTTCGACTTCAGAACATTGCTACCCACGTTGAACGCGTTGGTCTATATAAACTGCCTATCCGATATTTTTATCTCCATACAAAATGAGGGCCACAATGAGCACAGTTCTAGTCACCGGCGGATCCGGCTTTGTCGGCAGTCATTGTATCCTGCAGCTTTTGGCGGCGGGGCATCAGGTTCGTACCACTGTGCGCAATTTGAAGCGTGAGGGCGATGTGCGGGCGATGTTGAAGGAGGGCGGTGCGGAGCCGGGCGACAAGCTGTCGTTCTTCGCGGCGGATCTGGAAAACGATTCCGGCTGGAAGGAAGCGGTTGCGGGTTGCGAATATGTTTTGCACGTCGCCTCGCCCTTTCCGCCGAATTTGCCCAAGCACGAAGACGAATTGATCGTGCCTGCGCGCGAGGGTGCGTTGCGCGTGCTGCGTGCGTCGCGTGATGCGGGCGTCAAGCGCGTGGTGCTGACATCGTCTTTCGCGGCGGTCGGTTACGGTCACAAGCCGCAGGACAAGCCCTTCGATGAAACGAACTGGAGCAATCTCAACGGCCGCGATATTTCGCCTTACGTGAAATCCAAAACGATTGCCGAGCGCGCGGCGTGGGATTTCGTGGCGAAGGAAAACGGCAAGCTCGAATTGTCGGTGGTCAATCCGGTGGCGGTGCTGGGCCCGGTTCTGGCTGCGGATTATTCGACATCGATTCTTCTGATGCAGCGTTTGATGGACGGCGCGATGCCCGGCTGCCCGCGGCTTTATTTCGGCATTGTCGATGTGCGCGATGTCGCCGATCTGCACATCCGCGCGATGACGAATCCCGCCGCGAAAGGCGAACGCTTCCTCGCCGTCGCGGGCGATTTTCTGTCGATACAGGACATCGCAAAAATATTGAAAGCGCGCATGGGCGATGCGGCGCGCCGCGTTCCGACGCGGCAGATTCCCGACTGGCTCGTGCGCCTCTCCGCATTGCGCGATCCCGCCGTGAAGCAGATCACGCCGGAACTCGGAAAACGCAAAAACGCAACGAACGAAAAAGCCAAACGCATGTTGGGCTGGGCGCCGCGTTCCAACGAGGAAGCCATTATCGCCAGCGCCGAAAGCATGATCAAACTGGGACTTCTGAAAGACAGCACGAAAAAAGCGGCCTGATTCTTCGCAGGAACCCTCGCAAGCGCCAATCGTTTATCAAACGACCCCGCTGGTGTTCGTGCCAGCGGCAACGCACAGGAGTCTTGCTATGATGAAATCACATTTGTTGTTCGCAGCGTTGCTGGTTGGCGGTGCGTTCACGCTTGGTGCCGCTTCGGCCAATGCGCAGGATTACGGCCGTTATGACAACGACGTTTATCAAAACGCGCCCGAGAATTATGAAGTCATCGTGCCGCGTCCCAAGCCTCAAACCAGGTACGGCGCGCCTTATGTGAACAGGTCGCTGTCGCAGGAAGTGTATTTCGACGATCTGGATCTGCGCACAAATCGCGGCGCGCATATCCTGCGTTCGCGCGTGAAACTGACCGCGCGTCTGTTGTGCCGCGATCTCGATGAGCGCTATCCGATCACTGCCGACAACAGCCCGCCCTGCTACAGAAACGCAGCGGAGAGCGGGCTTTATCAGGCGGATATGGCGATCCGCGACGCGCGCAGCTATTCCGACTGACATCGTTTTTGATTGAATGAAATTGCGGCCTCGCAGGTTTTGCCTGCGGGGCCGTATCTTTTGATGGGTTGAATTCTTTTTCATCGCTTCAATAATTCTTTTTGCGCGCCGGGAACCAAACGGTCGTTTGTTATTGACCCTCAAAAATACCGCTGATAGGAAGCACGCCTCAGATCGAAGGCGGCTTATCCGGCCGTTCGCCAAGGCGAGCAATTCGCGCTAGTCGCGCACCGGAACTTCTGAACCTGAGAAATCAACTGCGGGGAGGCAGTCAGTGTTGCGGGCGGGGAGCCTGAACGCGCGCGGGTCGTCGTGCGAGACAAACAAAGGAGTGCCCATTGACGACCTCCACTCTCGCCCTGGAAGGCCGCGAATTCGATCCCATCATTTTGCTTCTCTGGCTGCTCGCTGTCGCGACGATGATCGCGCTGACAGCTGGCGTGATCCATCAAATGACAATGGGTTCCGCTTCCCGCACGCCGCAAACCAATCTTGCGCATTTGCTGACGCCTTCCATCGTCAATGACGATGCGCAGGCTCTGCCCGATCCCGATGCCGGTTTGAGTCTGGCCGAACGCATCGACCGCTGGCAGCCTTTCATCGCCGAAGCGTCCCACCGATTTGCGATTCCGCAAGCCTGGATTCGCGCCGTCATGCGCGCCGAAAGCGGCGGGCGGCTCGCGCTCAACGGTCAGCCGATCACATCCAGCGTGGGCGCAGCCGGTTTGATGCAGCTGATGAAAGAGACTTACGACGAAATGCGCGCGCAGCAGGCGCTGGGTTCGGATGTGTACAATCCGCACGACAATATTCTGGCCGCCGCCGCTTATCTGAAAGTGCTCAAGAAGCGCTACGGCTTTCCCAATATGTTCGCCGCCTACAATGCGGGGCCTGCGCGCGTGGACCAGCATTTGAAGCAGGGCACGCCGCTGCCGCCGGAAACGCGCGCCTATCTCGTCAATGTCGTGAGCTTCATCGGCGTCAAAAAGATCGCCGTTGCGCAAAACATATCCGTCGGCAAAAAACTTGCCGCTGTTCCGGAATTTGCCGCTGTTCAAAAAGTTACCAGGGGGCGGCACCGCGCCCATTCAAGGCAGACGATGCTGGCTTCCAACGCCTAGAGTCGTTTTGTCTTGAATGGGACGGCGCTAATCTTCGGCGCTCTGTGTTTGCGGCATCCAGGCATCGGCGCGCGAGCGGGCTTCGATCCAGCTTTGTTCGTTCAGCGCGCCGTCCAGCCGCGCCTGCAGATCGGGCGAAATATCTTTCATGCCGATTGTGAAGCGCATGCCGTTGCCGTGATAGATGAGGGACCATTTTCCCGCCTCAATTGCATCGCGCGGCACGCCGCTGCCGTCGAGATAGACGCTCACCAGACTGAGTTGTGCGTTCGGCAGTCCTTTGTTCGCGGCCTTCAGCAGCCACACCACGCCTTCGCGTTTGAGGCCCTGCCCATTGGCTACGCCTTTGCTTAAATCGAGAAGACATTGGCCGAGATTGAATTTGGCGATGTCGTCGCGATCGTCGGCCGCCAGCGAGCGCAGGATGGGAAGGGCCTGCTGGCATTTGCCCTGCAGGCGCAACTCTTCGGCCTTGCCTTCCGGATCGGGCGGCAGCTTGACGTCTTGCTGCTGATGCTGGGCTTCGCCTTGCGGATCGACAGGTTGCACGCCATCGGGCTGGTACATCCCCGTGGCAAAGGCTTGCGGGCTGAAACACAGCGCGGCTGAAAAAATTGCAATTGCCAAATTCCGTTTCATCTCATTCCTCCGGCACCGGCGCGAATTTTGAAACATATTCATCGAAGGCTTTCCAGAAGCGCGCCCGCACGATGTCGTTTTCCATCAGGATTTCGTGTTCGGCTTCGTGGATTTCGATATAGGTGCCGTTCGGCATGCGCTTGGCGAATTCGCGCGTGGCGGCGGTATCGACAATGCGGTCGCGGCCCGCGCCGAATATCAGCACCGGCGTGGTGATCGCTTCGGCGTAACCGGGCTCTGCGATCTCAGCCATGGAATGATAAGCCGCTTCAAGCCAGCCCCAGGTCGGCCCCGCGAGGCGAATATCGGGATCGGCTGCGATCAGCGCCTTGGTGCGTGCGAAACGCGCGCGATCCGACGTGACGAGATTGTCTTCGAATTCCATATGCAGCGGATCGCGCTTTTCCATGCCGAAGACCCAATCATTGCCCGCGCCGCACTGGAATTCCAGAAAACACATCGCGCGCGCGAGCCATGCCGGATAGCCGCGCGTCTGCGCACGGATCATGGGCGCGGTCATTACTGCAGCGGTGAAATCGGCGGGGCGGGCGTGCAGCGCGCGCAACAGAATGTGCCCGCCCATGGAATGGGCCAGCGCAATCGGCGGGCGATCCGCCGCCATCGGGCGCACGACTTCATCCATGAAGACGGCGAAGTCTTCGTCATATTGCGAGAATTTTTCGATATGGGCTTTGCGCGTATCGGGGAGCGCGCGCGCGGATTTGCCCTGTCCGCGCCAATCCATCGTCGCCACCGCAAAGCCGCGCTTGCGCAACTCCACAATCACTTCGGCATATTTTTCGATGAATTCGGTCTGGCCGCTCAACAAAACGCAGACGCCGCGCTGAGCAGAGCCCGGCGCGGCGTCCCATTTTGCTGTGCGAAGGCGTTTGCCGTCGCGGCCCGAAATGAAGAGCGCATGCGGCGCTTCATTCACAATCGGCGTACCCCTCATCTTCGATGAGCCCCTTCTCCTCGCCTTTTTAAGACAGCGGCGAACGCCATCCCTTCAAGATCCGAAAAAGAGCGGCCACGAAGAATCAGCCGCGCGCCTTTTGCAGGATCGGTCCGAGTTTCATGGCCAGGCCCATATCGCCTGCCACGCGCAGCTTGCCCTGCATGAATGCAGATGTGCCGTCGAGTTCGCCCTTCACCATCTTCTCGAAGGTTTCGAGGCTGACGGTGATGGTGCAATCGGCCGTCTTGCCTGCGCCGTCACTGACGGTGTTGGGCTGCGACTTGCCGTCGATGAGCACGCTGCCGGGCTCGCCGAAATCGAATTTCAAGATGCCGCCAAGGCCGGAATTCGCGCCCAGTGCTGCGCCCATCTGCGAGATGATGTCCTTCACGATGTCCGAAGTCATAAAAAGTCCTTCCTGATTAAAGTTCCGGCTCCCGCGGCCCCGTCCCCGAGGACTCGCTCACCCTTGCTGTTGCCTCTGTCGCAAGCGGCCACCGGGGAGCGGGCCGGATTTGAGCATTTGTCAGCGAAACTCACAACTCGGATTTCGCGCACGCAGCGAAGGAATTTCACACCCCTATGGCCCGTACCCTTGAGGTTACCCCCGTGGGTAGCACAGTTTTGCGGACAAATGTCCCGTTGCCGGACTGGCCGACAGGCCGATAGCGGTTTATGGCCGCATCACAAAGCGACCTAGAACCGGCTGGTGATCGCTATATCTAAATTCAAGATTTTCGGTTCGGATCGAGACTACCTCCACATTGGGTGAAACGAGGAATCCGTCGATGATGGCCGTCGCATTCACGCCCTTAGTATAAGGCCGTTCGTCGGTACGCACGGTAGGCAGGGAGGGGTCCACCGCAAACCGCCAGCCGGCATCCGTCGCATTCGCAGGCATGGGATGGAGCCAGAAACGATGGCGGGGGTCGGCGGTGGCCGGAAATTCTGTGCCGGCCAGCATCAGGTTCCAATCTCCGCCGATGACGACATGACCGCCATTTTCGTATTCACGGGATGCGAAGGCCAGAAGCTTGGCCAATTGCTGCTTGCGAGCGATGGCCTCGTGGTCGAACGCCGCCAGATGGATGTTCATGATCGTCCAGCGAGCACCGGCGGCCGTGTTCAGGCGCGCGACATGGACATTGTAGGATTTACGCATAATGCCGAAAAACGCGTCCGCTTCGCCCGGCAACGGCCATGTCTCCACATCTTCGAGCGCGTGGCGCGAGAAAATTTCCGTACCATGCGTCAGCCGAAGGGGATGGGGGACAAGACGCGTGAGCGTATCGGCATGAAATGAGCGGCTCATTCCGCGAAAGACGGATTCCAGACGCGATTTGACATTCACCCAATAGGTAAGAAGTCCCGATCTGGCCACTTCCTGAAAGATGTAGACGTCGGCGTCCACGCCTTTCAGCGTATCTGTTATTCCGCCGATGTTTTTGAGAACGATGCGGCGGGATGGCGGCAGCAGATGCGTGCCGCCATCGGCCAGAAAATCGGATTCCTCGCCCAGCCCCGCATAGCCGAGATTCCACGTCAGAACCGACAGCTCCCCACCCGCCGGTGATGCGGATCTCCCGGAATGAAAACGCAGATGCTGCGCACGCGCGCGATAATTGCGATTTATCCAGATCACGGCGCCGACATAAAGCGCCAGCAGCAAAAGCGCGGCGGCAATCGCAAAGCCCATTTCCACGCTCCTAGGCGGCGCGCCTGAACGGATGCATCTCGGAAAGCAGCCACTGGAAGAGTGCCATGGCAATCACGGCAATCCCGCTTTCATTGGCCACCATGGCGAGAAAGCCGACGAAGCTTCTTTTGTGTTCCAGATCGAGAACGATTTCGTTGAACCGCTCCAGCACCTGCCAATTGGCGTGCGCCAGCGCAGGGCGAATGGCAATGATCGCGTTCAGGCTATCGGTCAAAAGTCTCGAATAGGAAAAATAATAAGTTCCGGTGGTGAGACCAAAAATCAGCGCCGCGATGATGAATGCCGAATATTGCGTGACGTTGCGGGAATCCTGCCGCAGAACAGTCTTGATCGGGCTTGCGGTCACCAGAAGGACGATTCCCATGATGGCGGCGATCATAAGAAAAATCGGCGCTATGCTGGCCGCAACCGAATTGCCCGTTTGCACGATATCGCTGTAGGACATTTCGACAGCGCTCTGAATAACGTCAGCGGACTTGACGGTGGCGAGGTTGTTCAGTTGCGTGACAATCTCCGCGCGATGTGTCGCCACGGTGCTCGCGTTTCGCAGATATTGCAGCGTCAGTATCGCTATCGCTGCGGTGGAGACACAATATATGAGGACCGCGCAGGGCGAATAGATGAGATAGGTCTTGCGCAGCCGGCGATAATGTATCGGGCCGCGGTGGCTCTCGTTCGTCTTCGCATCGAGAAGAACCGAGCGGGCATAATATGCATAAACGACAAATGCCGCGCCCACGATAGCGGCGTTCGTCACGGGGAAATCGCGCAACAGCGTCCAGAGCCGGATATCGGGTGCAAGCCCGTCGGCGCCGAGAAAGATAAGAAATCCGAAAAACCCCAGCACCACTTCGCCCCAATAACCTGAGATTTTCCGGCTCCGTCCGCCAAGGTGGAGAGTGATCTGATGGCGTTCGTCCCAAATGGAGCCGGCCGCAGCATAGGCCACGCGCAAAACGGCCAGGCCCGCGACTGTCAGCGCGAACACAATCAGGGCGTCAGTCTGGTCGATGGAAAAAGGAGGCATTCGCCGGAGAAGATTTGGACCCCTCAGGGGATCGAGCCTTTCTCGGCCCCGCCTGTCAAGCAGGGGGTCTTGAAGCCCTCAACCCCCTTCCTACCTAAAGGAAGTCCCGGGGGCTGAGGCCACGGGACGCGTGAGAGGCCCGGCCATGTGGCGGGCCCGAAACCCATGTCGCTTCAAGGAGGATATGACCATGCGAGCTTTCGATTTTTCCCCGCTTTTCCGTTCCACCATCGGCTTCGACCGCTTGTTCGATCTGGCCGATTCGGTCTCCCAGCAGGAGGCCTCCTACCCGCCCTATAATATCGAGCGGACCGATGAGACCCATTACCGGATCACGGTGGCGGTCGCCGGTTTCGCCGAGAAGGACCTGAATGTGGAAGTGCGCGAAGGCGTGCTGACCGTGTCGGGCAAGCGCGCCGAAGAGGCGGCCAAGGAAGGCACCCTCTATCGCGGCATCGCGGGGCGCAGCTTCGAGCGGCGCTTCCAGCTTGCCGAGCATGTCGAGGTCCGCGGCGCAAAGCTCGAAAACGGCCTGCTCCACATCGAGCTCGAGCGCATCGTACCCGAGGCGAGCAAGCCCCGGCGCATCGCCATCAATGGCGGCGAGCTGAAGTCCATCGATGCCAAGGCAGCGTAAGGCTGTAAACCAAATACCAAAGGCGGGTGCCGGAAACGGCGCCCGCCTTTCGCTTTTTGATGACAAATTTAAGCCATTGGTTCTATTCTGACTTCTGATTTCAAAAACCATTTTTCAGGTAACCATGCCCTCCTGGCAGAGTGCGCTTTTCGACCGTTTCAACCGCATGACGAGGCCGCGCGCTGTGGGTGCCGAAGCCGATATCGCGGAGCTGCGTCGCCAATATGAATATCTGTCGGACCGCTTTGGGCCTGTACCGGCCGATGCCGTGTTCGAGGCCGCACAATTAGGGCCGGTGAAGGGCGAATGGGTGCATGTCGAGGCGTCCTCGACGTCGCGGCTTGTTCTTTATTTTCACGGCGGCGGATATATCGCGGGCTCGCCGGAAACGCATCGCGCGCTGGTCGCGCGGCTTTGTCACAATGCGCAGGCGAGCGCGTTCTCCGTGGCCTACCGGCTCGCGCCGGATTATGCGTTTCCCGCCGGCCTGCGCGATGCGATCGATGCCTATCGCCATCTTCTGCAGCGCGGATTTTCGCCATCGTCGATCGTGCTTGCGGGCGACGGCGCCGGCGGCGGATTGGCGTTCGCCTGCGCGCTCGCCATCCGCAATGCAGGATTGTCGATGCCCGCCGGAATTGTCGCGATGTCGCCCTGGGCGGATTTGTCGTTGTCCGGATGGTCGATGCTGCAGAACGCAAAGAATGATGCGGCGCTGTCATGGGATTTGCTGTTCGTCAGCGCGCGGCATTATCTGAAGAAACAGAATCCGACCGATCCTTACGCGTCGCCGGTCTTTGCAAGCTTCCGGGATTTTCCGCCCATCATGGTGCATGCGGGCAGCAATGAAATCCTGCGCGACGATGCCAGCCGCATCGGCGACCGCGCGGCGGAAGCCAATGTGCCGGTGAGCGTGGAAATCTACGACGGCATGCAGCACATCTTTCAGGCAAGCAATGTACCCGAAGCGCGCGTCTCGCTGGCGCGGCTGGGACAATTCATCCGTACGCGTACGCAAGGCGGCGAAGCACAGGCGAAGACGGGATCGTAAAACTTCATTCCATTAAAAACACGTTGTCATCCCCGGCGAGCATCGCGCTCTATCGCGCGATGCGAGGGAAGGGGACCCAGGTAGTGACCTACACTGTCTGCTGAAGAAAAAATTCCGGTGCTATTCGTCAAGACCGCGTGGCTTTCACCACCTGGGTCCCCTTCCCTCGCATCGCATGCACAGCATGCGATGCTCGCCGGGGGATGACAGCGAGGTTAGGCGATGTTCGCCATTGACGCTTCCGAATAAAGCGCGGGGAGTTTGGTGCCGGCGGTCAGCGCGCCGCCGAGATCGGCGTCGCGCAGATCGGTGTCGGAAAGATTGGCGTAGGACAGATCGATGTCGGTGAGGCGCGCGCGACGCAAATCGGCGCCGCGGAAATCGGCGTAGCGGGCTTGCGCGCCGTCGAGACGTGCGGGCAGAAGCCGCGCATCGGAAATCATCAGCGGTCCGATTTTCGCATCGCGCAGATCGGAATTGTTGAGTTTGACGCTCGTGAGATTGGCACCGCGCAGATCCGCGCCGGAAAGTTTGCAGCCGCGCATGTCGGCGCCGGAAAGATTGCTGCCCTGAAGCGATGTGCCTTCGAGATTGAGACCGTAGAGAATTGCGCCCGGCGCAATGATCGCGGTGAGCGAACGATGCGCCAGCGATTTCAATGCGCGCAGATCGGTGCCCGAGAGATCGGCGGGACGGCCTTCGCGGCCATCGGTCTCGACCCAGCGCGAATGGGCTTCCAGAATGTCCTCGATGGGCATTGCCAGCCTGTCCATGTCCTTGCCGGCGGGCGCGTGGGTGAGCGCATGGCTCATATTGGCGCCGTCCAGCACCGTGCGCGTCATGCGCGCGCCGATAAGGATCGCGCCGTTCAGATCGGCGCCGGAAAGATTGCAGCCGGAAAGATCGGCACCTTCGAGATTGGCGCCGGTGAGCTTGGCATCGCGCAGATTGGCGCGCACGAGCCTGCAGCCCTTCATCATCGCATCGGTGAAATCGGCATTGATCGCCATCGCGCCCGTCATTCTGGCGCGTTCGAGGTTGGCGGAATTAAGCATGGCGGCGGGAAGCTCGGAGGGTCCCACATCGTGCTGCAGCACGCGCAGATTTCCGAAGCGGTCTTTCTCGGCAATGGTGCCTTCGCGAAGGTCCGATTCGTACAAATCCGCGCCGATCAGATTGGCGCCCCTGAGACAGGCGCCCCGCATATCGGTGCGGCGTAAGCTCGCATCTGCGAGATTGGCCCGGCGCAAATCGGCGCCGAAAAAGCTCGCGCTGTCCAGGCGTGCGCCTGCGAGATTGGTTTCTTCCAGTATGGCGCCGGTGAAGTCAGCATCCGCCAGATTGCGCCCGGAAAGATCGAGGCCGGACAGATCGCAGAAGGCGAAAACCGCGCGGGCCCCGCCCATTCGCCCCGCATACAGCATTTCGTGGCGGGCGGCGGAGGCCGTCACCTGCTTTTGGGTGAGCTTGGAAAAGCTGATGCGACGATGCGGCATCATAAGGAAAAAAGTCCAGCGGGCCCTTCACCGGTCATTCTTGCCGCAACCCGCTAACGCCTGATTAAAAAACAAAAACTTGAGCCTGGCCCGATTCTTACGGCTAGCTTCATCTGCTCCAAATTGGGTATGGTGCGCCGCCCGCGGCCACCCAGGGGCTCAGGTGCGGGCCAGGGGTGAGGGGGACTTCAATACCCGCTCCCCACAATTATCGGCCGGAATTAGATGAGAGGTTCGTCTTGAACAAGCGCGCGTTAATGCTGACAGCCGCAACCGTTGCGTTGCTTTCGGGACAGAGCCATGCGGCCACCTGCGATTCCAACTCGACGGCGACCTTGTGCGAGATCAACACGGTCATCGTGACGCCCATCGCCACCAGCACGGTGCAGACGGGCGGCAGCGACATATCCCTCATCTCGCCCGGCGGCATCACGGTGACGCAAGCGGGCGCCGCGCTGAAAATCGATTCGAACAACAACGTCACCAATGCCGTCACGATCAACAACAAAGGCACCACGGGCGCCATCGGCGTCGAGATCCTTGCCGCGCAAGCGGTGACGCCTGCCACAACGCCTGCCACTTACACGAACACGATCGGGTCCTATGACGGCATTTTGGGCACCATCGATCTGTCCGGTGCGGGAACGGGCAAGACCGGCCTGCTCGTCGATCTGCCGCTTGGCGCTGCGACGGGAACATTCAATGCCTCGACGGCGACATTCCCGGGCATCAGCGTGGGAACCATCAAGGTCGTGGGCGATACGTCCTACGGCATTCATGTCATGCCGGGCGTGACCATACAGGGACCGCTGATTGTCGGCGGTCCGATCACGGTGACGGCCTCCACCACCGCATCCACCAGCTCGACGTCGGATACCGGTATCGAGATCGACGGCAATCTGGTCGGCAATCTGTCGGTCTCCGCTCTGGGCGGATCTGTGGTCGCCACCGGACAAGGCTCGCGCGGCCTCGTCGTGCTGGGCAACATCACCGGCAGCATCTTCAATGGCGGCGCCATCGAGGCCGTCGGCATCACAACGCCTTCCACCACCGCGGCCAATCCCGAAGGCGGTTCGGCCTTTGTGCTGGCCGGCAGCGTGAGCGCGGGCATCTACAATAGCGGGCCGGTTTCGTCCGGCGATGGCACGACCAGAGCCCTTATGGTTGCGCAGGGTACGGGGCCCGCGGTCCTTATTTCGCCGACGGCTGGCGGCATCACCACGCCCGCGCCGCTCGAAATCGGAACGTATACCGCCGACACCTCCAATCCCGGCTACAGCTTCTACAATCGCGGCACCATCAATGCCGCACCGAACGATGCCGATTTCGGTTCGGTGGGCATGCGCGTCGTGGGAGCCAATGGAGCGCCGGTGACGTTTGACGGGCTTGGTATCCTCAACACCGGCTCGATCGCCGCTTCCGCCAAGACCGACGCCAAGGGATCGAACGGCACGGCGACGACGGCGCTCTGGATCGGCGATTACGTCACCGTTCCCACACTCAACAATTCCAATTCCGCCGGTTCGGGTTCGGGCCAGATCCAGGCCAGCGTCAGCGGCGTCATGCCGGGTCAGGCCATCGGTATCCTGATCGATGCCGACGCCAACGGTAATGGCACGCTAACGAGCCTCATCAATTCGGGCACGATCGCCGCTATCGCGCAGACTTCCGATCTGACCATCAGCGGTATGACCGCCGTCGCCATCTGGGACAAGTCCGGCACGCTGAACAGCATCGTCAATTCGGGCACGATCTCGGCCCAGTCCACGACGCTGAACAACAATGCGCAGATACATATCGCCGCCAATCTTTCGGCAAATACCAGCGGCGTGAATTTCATGAATACCGGAACGGTGATTGGTGACGTGTTCTTCGGCACCGGCAACGACCATCTCACAGTCAGCGGCACCAACGCGTCTGTGACGGGCAATGTCGATTTTCATGGCGGTCACGACTTTCTGACAGTCGGCGATACGGACATCGTCAACGGCGCGCTGCTGGAACATGGCGGCGGCTATGTGGACATCACCGTCGGCAACGGCACGGGAACCGGTACACTGGCCGTGAACAACACCAATTTCGCCGGCAACACGAATTACGACAACGGAACGCTGGAAGTCGGCACCCTTTCGGTGAAGAACGGCGCAACGATCGGCCTGTCGCTCAGTCAGGGTTTCAACCAGTCCGCCAGCGCGTCTAATCCGGCGGTCGTTTCCGCCAATAACGCGCCGCTCGGATCGGGGTCGATCACGCTCGATTCGGCCGCTATTCTGGATGTGAGCTTCGGCAGCTTCGTTTCCACGCCCACCACCGGCGAAGCGGCAAAATTCGTGCTGTTCGATACGCCGGATGGCAGTCTGCACATCCTCAATCCGACGGCCATCGAAACCAGCGTCACTAGCTCCATACCGTTTCTCTTCACCGGCAGCGTATGCGGCTACAATCTTGCGGGCTTCACCGCCTGCAGCGGCAGCCAATCCGATTCCCAGCTTGTCCTGAGCCTGACCTCCAAGACGGCCGACCAGCTCGGCCTGACCGGCTTCGCCAAAACGATGTTCCCGATGGCGAATGCGGCTCTGGCCAATGACAACCTCCTCGGCTCGGCCGTGATCGAAGCCAGCAACGGGCTCACCGGCACGCAGGCGGAACAGACCACCAAGGGCGACGCCATCTATCAGTCGATCTATACGCAATTCGCACCCGAAGTGACCGGGGCTTCGCGCGCGCTTGCGATCTCGCTCACCGATTCGGCGACCAGCGCGGTCGGCGCGCGCCAGCGCGCGCTGCGCATGTATGCCGGCAAGAGCGGCTCGATGAGCCTGTGGGGTCAGGAATTCGTCCAGCGTCTCAACAACAGCACCAATCTACCCGATGGCTATCGCGACAGCGGCTTCGGCTTTGCACTGGGTGCCGATGGCGGCTCGGCCAGCGAAGGACATTACGGCGGCGCCCTCACATTCTTCTCCGGCGACATCACCGAGCAATTGCCGGCGCAAGTGAAGACGAGTTCGGAATGGCTTCTGGGCACGGGCTATTCGGACTGGCGCGGCAAGGGCGGATTTTTCTTCGACAGCCAGGCGACGGTCGGTTATGGCAGTCTCACGGGCAAGCGCCATTTGACCGTCGACAATGTTCTGGGCTCTCCGATTCTGTTGCGCACGGCTACGAACAAGCGCGCCTCGCTTCTGGCCGCGGCTGGTTTCAGCACCGGCGAGATCCTGAACTGGGGCACCAATGTGCTGACGCCCCAATTCAGCCTCGACGCGCTCACCTTGCGTGAAAACGGCTACACCGAAGCCGGTGGCGGCAATGGCTTCGATCTGAAAGTCGATCCCTATTACGCCAAATCGCTGCGCGCCTATCTCGGCGTGGATGCGCGCAAGGATATCGATTTCGGCGATTTCTTCCTGCAGCCCGAAGCACGCCTCGGCTATCGCTACGATGTCGTCGGCGATCCGGTGAAACTGACGGCGGCGTTCGCGGGCCAGCCCTCGGCCGGTGTGGCGGCGGGTTCGCAATTCTCGCTGACGGGGCCCGATCCGGCGCGCGGCACCATGGTGGCGGGCGCAGGGCTTGCGGCCACCACGGGCGCGTGGTCGCTCGGCCTCAATTACGATTATCTGAGCGGCGGCGGCAGCAGCGCGATGGCGGGAACGCTCACGCTGCTGGGGCGCATCTAGCGCGAAGCAATCTCCAGAAACTTCGCCACGTCATTTTCCGGCGTGGCGAAGGAAAGCACGAGGCGCACCAGCGTGCGCCCGTTCGCCGGTGGCGCCCAATCGTAGAAGCGCGCGCCCGCATCGCGTAGCCGCGCAATCGTTGCATCCGGCAATCGCGCGAAGATCGCATTGGCTTCCACCGGGTTTGCGAGTTCTGCGCCCTTCACTTGCGCCAGACCTTGCGCCATGCGCGCGGCCAAAGCGTTGGCGCGCGCGGCCTGTTTCAGCCAGCGATTGTCTGTGAGATAAGCGTCAAGCTGCGCGGAAATAAATCGCATCTTCGACAGCAGATGGCCGCCGCGCTTGCGGCGATATTCGAAATCGCGAACATCTTCCTTGTTGAAAAACACAACAGCTTCGGCCGCGAACGCGCCGTTCTTCGTGGCACCGAAGGACAGCGCATCCACGCCCGCGCGCCATGTGATGTCGGCAGGCGCGCATTTGAGATAAGCCAACGCATTGGCAAAGCGCGCGCCATCCATGTGCAATTTCATCTTGTGCTTTTTTGCGAGCGCCGAAATCGCGGCGATTTCTTCCGCGCGATAGCAGGTGCCCAGTTCGCTCGCCTGCGTAATCGAAATCGCCGACGGCACGCAGCTATGCACGCCGCGCTGAAATCCCGGCAACGCTGCTTCGATTGCGGCGGGTGTGAGTTTCGCATCGCCCCCCTCCAGCGCCACCAGCTTCGCGCCATGGGTGAAGAATTCCGGCGCGCCGCATTCGTCCGTCGCGGCATGGCTTTCGGCATGGCAAAAGATCGCGCCGTGTGGCGGGGCAAGCGTGGCCAGCGCCAGCGAATTCGCCGCCGTGCCCGTGACCACCGGATAGACCGCGACCTCGCGCTCGAAAATTTCGCAAAGACGCTGCGTCACCTTTTTGGTGAGCGCGTCCTCGCCATAGGATGGCACCGCGCCTTCATTGGCGGCGGCGAGCGCCGCAATGATTTCCGGCGCCGCACCATAGGCATTGTCGCTGGCAAAATTCATGCGGCAAACCTAGCGGGCGGCGGCGCACTAGCCAACCCTGCCGATTGGTGCAAAATCGGCAGGCCGATATTGGAGAGACGCATGAGCGATCTGGAAACATTCCGCGCGGAGGTGCGCGACTGGCTCGAGGCCAATTGCCCGCCTTCCATGCGCAGAGACATGGGCGGCGAAGAAGAAGCCATCTGGGGCGGACGCAATTTCACGTTCCAGAACCCCGAAGCGAAATTGTGGCTCGAACGCATGGGCGCGAAGGGCTGGACGGCGCCGACATGGCCGAAAGAATATGGCGGCGGCGGGCTTTCGCGCGAAGAGGCCAAGGTGCTGGAGCGCGAAATGGCGCGCATCAAGGCGCGTCCGGCGCTGCTCTCCTTCGGCATCTGGATGCTGGGGCCGGTGCTGCTGGAATATGGCAATGAAGAACAGAAGCGCGAGCATCTGCCCAAAATCGTGCGCGGTGAAATCCGCTGGTGCCAAGGCTATTCGGAGCCGGGCGCGGGCTCCGATCTCGCATCCTTGCGCACGCACTGCGAAGACAAGGGCGATCATTTCCTTATCAACGGGCAAAAAGTCTGGACATCCTATGCGGATCACGCGGACTGGATTTTTTGTCTCGTGCGCACCGACAACACGAAAAAACATGAAGGCATTTCGTTTGTGCTGTTCGATATGAAAACGCCGGGCGTGGAAGCGCGGCCCATCAAACTGATTTCCGGCTCATCGCCCTTCTGCGAAACCTTTTTCACCGATGTGAAAGTGCCGAAGAGAAACATGGTCGGTAAATTGAATGGCGGCTGGGAAATTGCCAAGCGGTTGCTGCAATATGAGCGGCAGAACATTTCGGCAGCGGGCTTCGGCGGCGGTGGCGGAATCGAACTGGAAGAAATCGCCAAACATTATGTGGGTGAGGAGGGTGGTCGCATCGCCGATCCCGATCTGCGCGCGCGCATCGCAGCACATCGCATGGAGGCGAAAGCGTTCTCGCTGACGGTGCGCCGCGTGGAAGAAGAAGCCAAGGCCGGCAAGAGCGTGGGGCCCGCGGTGTCGATCATCAAATATGCGGCGGCGAAATTGAATCAGGACCGCTTCGAATTGATGGTGGAGGCGATGGGCACGCAAGGCCTCGGCTGGAGCGGCGATGGATTTAACGCGGGCGAAATCGCGGCCACACGCGGCTGGCTGCGCTCCAAGGGCAATTCCATCGAAGGCGGCACCAGCGAAGTGAACCTCAACGTCGTGGCCAAGCGCGTGCTCGGCCTGCTCGATCATCAATAGGCGCGGCCATGGCACTCCTCACCGAAGAACAAACCATGTTGCGCGACGCAGCGAAAAGCTGGACCGCGGAGAAATCGCCCGTCACCGCATTTCGCAAATTGCGCGATGATGGAAAAAGTTTCGATTCCGCAGCGTGGGCGGAAATGTGCGAGATGGGTTGGGCCGGAATCCTCATCCCCGAAGAATATGGCGGCTCGGGCCTCGGTTATCTGACGCTGGGATTGGTGCTGGAAGAAACGGGCCGCACGCTGACGGCATCGCCGCTGCTTTCGACCGCAATTGCAACCACAGCGTTGCTGCTCGCCGGAAACGATGCGCAGAAATCCGAATGGCTGCCGAAATTCGCTAGCGGCAAAGCGATAGGCGCACTGGCCATAGATGAAGGCGCACATCACGCGCCGGAAAAGATCGCGCTCGCGGCCACGCGAGATGGTGCAGGCTGGAAGCTGAATGGCAAGAAAGTCTTCGTGGCTGACGGCGATAGCGCCGATGTGCTCGTCGTTGCCGCGCACAGCGGTAGCGGCATCACACTGTTCCTCGTGCCGGGAAATGCGGTGACACGGCAGAAACTGAAAAGCGTGGACAGCCGCGGCGTCGCCAATCTCACATTCGACAATGTGAGCGTGGGTGCCGATGCGGTGTTGGGTGCAGTGGATCAGGGCGCTTCCATCCTCGATGCCATTCTGGATCGTGCGCGCGCCGCGCTTGCCGCCGAAATGCTGGGCGCTGCCTCGCAAAGTTTCGATATCACGCTGGATTATTTGAAAACCCGTACGCAATTCGGTCAGGTGATCGGAAGTTTTCAGGCGCTCCAGCACCGCGCCGCAAAAATGTTCACCGATATGGAACTGGCCCGCTCCTGCGTGGAAGCAGCACTCATCGCTATCGACAAGAACGCGAACGATGTTCCCGCGCTCTGTTCGCTCGCCAAAGCACGCGCCAGCGATCTCACCCATCTCGTCTCCAACGAAATGGTGCAAATGCATGGCGGCATCGGCATGACGGACGCGCATGACGCGGGACTCTATCTCAAACGCGCCCGCGTGGCCGAAGCGATGTACGGCGGCTCATCATTCCATCGCGACCGATATGCGCGATTGATGGGATATTGAACAAACCTTTTTACTTCACAATCGTATTCGATTTCGTCCCAATGGGAACTTGATCGATCACGAGCAACTTCACCGGGACCGCGCCATCATTCACCGCCGAATGCCATTGGCCGCGCATTTCCACGATGAAGGTGCCGGGTGTGTAGGTAAAAGTTTTGCCGGTATCGGTTTGCGTGCCCGTCAGCGTGCCTTCCATCACATAGCCGTAGCGCGCAAACGGGTGTTTGTGCACCGGCAATTTCGCGCCGGGCGGGATTTCGACTGTCGTGACGATCACTTGCGGATTGGCGGGCACTTCGATTGCCTGCCCCGTCATCGTCTGCGCGGTGGACAGCACGGGCGTGATGATGGGCTTGTCCGCCGCGTGAGCGATTCCAATGGTTGAAATCGCGAAGGCGGCGCAGAGCAATATGCGTTTCATGTCTTTCCCTCATAGCAGACGGGCGAAGCGGGTTCTATATTCTCGAATTCGGCTGCTGCATCCAGCGCGTCAGCTGCTTCATTGACGATGCGCTCCAGGCGCTCGGCCGCAGGCACAATGTCGTCGATCTTCGCACTGCCGATGCCCGCATAAAGCGCCATGGCTTCATAATCGCCGGCCATATTGCGCAAGGGCGAGTCTGTCGAGAAAAGATGGATGGGGCGCGATTTTTCCTGACCGATCACTTCACGCCTTCCATCGAATGCATCGCCATGTTCGCCGCGCGTGACGCTGTTTTCCAGCACGCGCACATAGGCGCCTTCGGGCCAATTGATGTGAAAGAGCTGCGTGCGCACGGTTTCGCCCTCGCGCGAATCCACGATGCGCTGCTTGTGATAATCATGCGCGAAGGATTCGGTCGTGGCGAGAAAGGCCGTGCCCAGCACCGCGCCCTGCGCGCCGCGCCGCAAAACCGCGGCCACATCTTTGCCGTTCGCAATGCCGCCGGACGCCAGCACCGGTACATTGGCGACCGCGAGCACTTCGGCGAGCGTTTCAAACAACGGCTTCGTGGCGCGTACATGTCCGCCCGCTTCGATGCCCTGCGCGATCAGCACTTGTGCACCGGCGCGTTGCGCTTCTTCGGCTTCGGATGCGGAGCCGACCTGATGCACAACCAATATACCCGCATCGCGCAAGCGTTTGATGACAGCAGGCGCGACATCCCAGAACAGCGCGACGGCGAAAGGCTTCAGTTCCAGAACGATTTGAAGTTCGCCAATCAGTTCATCCGGCGGCGTTGCGGCGGGAATGAGATTGACGCCGAAATTGCGGGAGGTGCGGGCGCGCACACGCTCGATCTCGGTCTGGATGCGGCGCGGGGATTCGCGCACCATGCCGAGAAAGCCGAAGCCGCCTGCTTCCGTCACCGCCGCGACAAGCTCGGAGCGCGACGGCCCGCCCATTCCGGCCAACATCACGGGAACATCGCAGCCGAACAGATCGCAGACAGGCGTGTGAAGCGGTTTCATTTCAGGATTCCCGGCAGATCGAGGCGGTTCTCTTTCGCGCATTCGACAGCATCTTCATAGCCCGCATCGGCATGGCGCATGACGCCGCTGGCCGGATCGTTCCACAATACGCGCGCGATGCGCCGCGCGGCGGCTTCCGTGCCGTCGCAGACGATCACCATGCCGGCATGCTGCGAAAAGCCCATGCCCACGCCGCCGCCATGATGGATCGACACCCAGGTCGCACCGCTCGCGCAATTGAGCAGCGCATTCAGCAGCGGCCAGTCGGACACCGCATCGCTGCCGTCGCGCATGGATTCCGTTTCGCGATTGGGCGAGGCGACGGATCCGGAGTCGAGATGATCGCGGCCGATGACGATGGGGGCGGCGAGTTCTCCGCGCGCAACCATCTCGTTGAAAGCGAGGCCCACGCGATCGCGATCGCCCAGCCCGATCCAGCAAATGCGCGCGGGCAATCCCTGAAAACTTATGCGCGCCGCCGCCATATTCAGCCAATTGTGCAGATGGGCGTCATGCGGGATCAGTTCTTTCACTTTCGCATCGGTTTTGGCGATGTCCGCGGGATCGCCGCTCAGGGCCGCCCAGCGGAACGGCCCCACGCCGCGGCAGAACAACGGTCGGATGTAAGCAGGCACGAAACCGGGAAAATCGAACGCGTTGGTGACGCCTTCTTCTTTGGCGACCTGGCGAATGTTGTTGCCGTAATCGAAGGTAGGAATGCCGCGCGCGTAAAAATCGAGCATCGCGCGCACATGCACGGCCATGCTGGCGCGGGCGGCGCGCTCCACGGCTTTGGGATCGCGCTTGCGTTTGTCTTCCCATTGCGCGAGCGTCCAGCCTGCAGGCAGATAACCGTTCACTGGGTCATGCGCGCTGGTTTGATCGGTGACGGCGTCGGGTCGGATGTTGCGCTTCACCAGTTCGGGCAGAATTTCGGCGGCATTGCCGAGAAGGCCCACCGATATTGGCTTTTTCGATGAAACGGACTTTTCCATCAGTGCGAGCGCTTCATCGAGATTGCGCGCGGCGACGTCCAGATATTTCGTGCGCAACCGCATCTCGATGCGAGAGGGCTGGCATTCTATTGCCAGCATGCTCGCGCCCGCCATCGTCGCGGCCAGCGGTTGCGCGCCGCCCATGCCGCCGAGGCCGGCGGTGAGAATCCATTTGCCACGAAGATCACCGCCATAATGTTTGCGGCCCAGTTCGGCGAAGGTTTCGTAGGTGCCCTGCACGATGCCCTGGCTGCCGATATAGATCCACGAGCCCGCCGTCATCTGGCCATACATCATCAATCCGCGGCGATCGAGTTCGTGGAAATGATCCCAATTCGCCCAATGCGGCACGAGATTGGAATTGGCGATCAACACGCGCGGCGCATCTTCATGCGTGCGGAAAATGCCTACGGGTTTGCCCGATTGAATGAGCAGGCTCTGATCGGATTCGAGCCGCTTCAGTGCGGCGACGATGCGGTCATAACTTTCCCAATCGCGCGCGGCACGGCCGATGCCGCCATAGACGACGAGTTCTTCGGGGCGCTCGGCAACTTCCGCATCCAGATTGTTCATCAGCATGCGCATGGGCGCTTCGGTGAGCCAGGATTTCGCGGTGATTTGCGGCCCGCGCGGGCTGCGGATTTTGCGGCTGTTGTCGATGCGGGTCATGCGGCCTCGAACGCGAGACAGGTTTTGAGGATGCGCTCGGCCAGATCGCGCATTGGGCTGGCGTAATCGGGATCGTATGGTACCGGCCAGTTCGCCTCGCTCACCGGGCCATATGGCTCGTGCAAATAGGTGCGGCAGGCGAGTTCGAGTTGCACGGCATGTACGCCGTTTTGCGGTTGCCCGTAATGGCGCGTGATGTAGCCGCCTTTGAAGCGGCCGTTTGTGACTTGCCAGAAGCGCGTACTGGCGCATTCGTGTTCGATTGCGGCGGTGAGCGCGGGCGCGCAAGCTGCGCCGCTGTTGGTGCCGATATTGAGGTGGGGAAGTTCGTCTTCGAAAAGATTGGGAATAGCGGAGCGGATGGAATGGGCTTCGAAGAGAACGATGTGGCCGTGCATGCGGCGCAGGCGCGCGATCTCGGCTGCGAGTGCGGTGTGATAGGGATTAAAATACAGCGCGCGGCGTTGCGCGATTTCCACTTCGTCCGGTGCTGTGCCGTCGCGGTAAAGCGGTTCGGCATCGAACGTATGCGTGGGGCATAGCGGCGTCGTGTTCTGGCCCGGATAAAGCGTTTGGCCGGAGGGATCGCGGTTCACGTCGATCACCGTGCGCGAAACGCCGGTGCGGATGAGCGTGGCGCCGAGCGCAGGCGCGAAATCATAGAGCTTCTCCACATGCCAATCGGCATCCTTACGCGCGCGCCACAGCGAGACGAGTTTGGCTTCGATCTCCGGCGGAATGCCGGTGCCCGTATGCGGCATGGAGACGATCAGCGGCGCGTCGCCGCGATGAACATCGAGCCAGAGCGGTGTCGCACTCATATGCCGCCTCGCACGCGCGCGTGAAGCGGATTGAAGCCCATGCGGGTAACAAGTTCGGCGCGGCTTTCGATATTCCAGATGGCGAGATCGCAGCTTTTGCCGGTTTCGAGCGCGCCGATATCGCCGCAGCCGAGCGCGCGCGCGGCATTGCGCGTAACGGCATCGAGGCATTCCTCGACCGTGAGGCGGAATAGCGTCGCGCCCATATTCATGGCCATCAAAATGGAGGTGAGCGGCGAGGTGCCGGGATTGCAATCGGTGGCGAGCGCCATGGGGACTTTGTGCTTTCGCAAGAGATCGACGGGCGGAAGTTTTGTTTCACGCAAATAATAGAACGCGCCGGGCAGCAATACGGCAGCGGTGCCGGCCTTCGCCATCGCGGCGATGCCGGATTCGTCTGTGTGTTCCAGATGATCGGCGGAGATCGCGCCAAAGCGCGCGGCCAGCGCTGCGCCGTGCGAATTCGAGAGTTGGTCGGCGTGCAGTTTGATTTTCAGATCGTGCTTGCGCGCGGCTTCGAAAACGCGCGCGGTTTGTTCGGGGGAGAAGGCGATATTTTCGCAGAAAGCATCGACGGCATCGGTGAGCGGTGCGATGGCGGGGATCATTTCGTTGCAGACATAATTTATGTATGCGTCCCTATCCTTGAATTCCGGCGGCAACGCATGGGCGCCGAGGAAGGTCGTGACGATTTCGATGTTGCGATGTTTGGCGAGCGCGCGGGCTGCGCGCAGCATTTTCATTTCATCGGCCAGCGAAAGGCCGTAGCCGGATTTGATTTCGATGGTGGTGACGCCCTCGGCGATCAGCGCGTCCAGGCGCGGCAGGGATTGCGCGATCAACTCGTCTTCGCTGGTGGCGCGTGTGGCCTTGACGGTGGAAAGAATTCCGCCGCCGGAACGCGCGATGTCTTCGTAAGTCGCGCCTTGCAAGCGCATCTCGAATTCGCGGGCGCGGTTTCCGGCATAGACAAGATGCGTGTGACAGTCGATCAGGCCGGGCGTGATATAGCGCCCCTCGCAATCCACGCGTTCGGCAGCATCCGGCGCGCCGGATTCGGGCCCGGCATAGGCGATCTTTCCGTTCAAGCAGGCGATGGCGCCATGCTCGTTCCCGGCAAAGCGGGCATTGTGCCAAAGACGGTCGCAGTGCATGGGCGCCATGCTAGCATGGGCGCGCAAAAGCGTGAGTCCGTTCATGAGCGCGCTGTGGTTCGAAACGGCACTGTTGCCCGAAGGCTGGGCGGGGCGCGTGCGATTGATCCTTGCCGATGGGCGCATCGCGCGGATCGAAAAGAACGTGGATGCCGCACCCGGCGACGAGCGCCACGCCGTCGCCATTCCCGGGCTTTGCAATGTGCATTCGCATGCCTTCCAGCGCGGCATGGCGGGGCTTGCGGAAATTCGCGGGCCCGCGGGCGACAATTTCTGGACGTGGCGCGAGGTGATGTATCGCTTCCTCGACCGGCTGACGCCTGAGGATGTGCAGGCGATTGCGGCGCAGGCGTTCGCGGAAATGTTGCAAACGGGATTCACGCGTGTGGGCGAGTTCCATTATCTGCATCATGATCCGGGCGGCGCGCCTTACGCGAACATCGCGGAAATGGCCGAGCGCATCGCGGCCGCGGCGCAGGAAACCGGAATCGGGTTGACGCTGCTGCCGGTGTTCTATGCGCATTCCAATTTCGGCGGCGCGCCGCCGGTCGCGGGACAGCGGCGCTTCATCAATACTGTGGATGGCTTCGCGCGGCTGATGGATGCGAGCCGCAGCGCGATTGCATCGCTGGACGATGCGAATATGGGCGTGGCGCCGCATTCCCTGCGCGCGGTGGCGCCCGAGGAACTGGCGGCCATCGCGCCGCTCGCGAATGCCGGGCCGGTGCATATCCACGCCGCGGAGCAAACCAAAGAGGTGGAGGATTGCATCGCATGGTCGGGCGCGCGTCCCGTGCAATGGCTGCTGGATCGGGGAATCGATTCAAAATGGTGTCTCGTGCACGCCACCCATCTGAGCGAGGCCGAAACCATCGCGCTGGCGCAGAGCGGCGCGGTGGCGGGCCTCTGTCCCATCACCGAGGCCAATCTGGGCGACGGGATTTTCCCGGCGGAGCGCTATCTCTCGGCCGGCGGGCGGCTGGGGCTGGGCACCGATTCCAACATCCTGATCGATCCGGCAGGCGAGATGCGGGCGCTGGAATATGCCCAGCGGCTCATCGTCCGGGAGCGCAATGTGCTGGCGGCCGCCCCCGGCCATTCCACCGGAAGGGCGATGTTCGAAGCGGCGCTGGCGGGCGGGGCGCAGGCTTTGGGCAGGGGCGCCGCCGGGCTTCGGCAGGGTGCCCCGGCCGATATTGTCAGCCTCGATGCGGCGCACCCCTCGCTGGCGGGCCGGGCGGGCGATGCCCTGCTGGATAGCTGGATCTTCGCAGGCGGAACCCTCGATTGCGCCTGGCGTTATGGACGCAAGCTGGTGGCGGGCGGACAGCACGTATCGGCTCAAAAAATAGCGCGCGCCTACCAGGAGACGATGGCGCGGTTGCTGGGTTAGTATCGCGCATTGCTGCGCTGGGGGCCTTTTCAACCAACATGATTTTCGCGCGCTCATGAGAAACATCTCGCCTGTCGTGCAGGCCGAGCATCCCGCCACGCTCGAAACGGAGCGCAAGGGCGACATCTTCCGCCTGATCGCGGGCGGCGACTGGGTGGTGCCCGAAGCGCCGCGGCTCGACCGCGAATTGCAGGCACTCGATCTTTCCGGCGCGCGGCAGGGCGAGATCGACGGCTCTTCCATCCAGCGGCTGGACAGCACGGGTGCGTGGCTGCTTCTGCGCACCAAGCACATGCTCGAAACTGCCGGCGCGAAAGTCGGCACCTTCACGGTGCCCGAGCAATATACCCCGCTGCTCGAAACCATGGATCGCGACGATCTTCTGGCGTCCGTCGAGCCGCTGCCGGTGCGCACTAGCTTCGAGGATATTCTGGAGCGCACGGGGCGCGGCACGATCGAGGTGCTGAAGCAGGGCTATGAATTGCTCGGCTTCCTTGGCCGCATCACGGTGGAGACCTTCGAAGCCGTCACCTCGCCGCGCCGCGAATTGCCGTTTCCGGCACTGATCCACCAGATCGAGGAAACGGGGCTCACCGCACTGCCCATTCTGGGATTGCTGTCGTTTCTTCTGGGCGTGGTGATCGCCTATCAGGGCGCGGATCAATTGCGCCGCTTCGGGGCGGAGATTTTCACCATCAATCTGCTGGGCGTTTCGCTGCTGCGCGAGATCGGCGTGCTGATCACGGCGATCATCGTTGCGGGCCGCTCAGGCTCCGCCTTCACCGCGCAGATCGGCACGATGCGCGTGAACGAAGAAATCGACGCCATGCAGACGCTGGGACTCAACATCGCCGAGGTGCTGGTGGTGCCGCGCGTGCTGGGGCTGATCATCTCACTGCCGCTGCTGACATTCTATGCCGATGTGATGGGCATGATCGGCGGTGCGGTGATGACCTATTTCGATCTCGGCATCACGATTCCGGTTTTCATGCGCCAGCTCAATGAAGCCATCACCTGGCAGACGCTGGCGGTCGGCCTCATCAAGGCGCCGGTGTTTGCGTTTCTCATCGGATTGGTAGGCTGTTTCGAAGGTTTGCGGGTGGAGCGCAATGCAGCCAGCGTCGGCAAGCTCACCACACGCTCGGTGGTGGAATCGATCTTCCTCGTGATGGTGTTCGATGCGGGATTTTCGATTCTCTTTTCCGTGTTGGGGTTTTGAGGATGAGCGAACCCATCATCCGCATCCGCGGTCTGGTCAACGAACTGGGCGGAAATCTGATTCACGATCATCTCGATCTGGATGTGATACAGGGCGAAGTGCTGGGCGTCGTCGGCGGTTCGGGTGCTGGAAAATCGGTTCTGCTGCGATCCATTATCGGTCTCAACAAACCCAAGGAAGGCGAGATCGAAGTGTTCGGCGAAGAAACTTCGAAACTGACGCCGGTGGAATTGCGGGGCTTGCAATTGCGCTGGGGCGTGTTGTTTCAGGAAGGCGCGCTGTTCAGTTCGCATACGGTTGCGGAGAATATCCAGGTGCCGCTGCGCCGCTACACCAAAATGTCCCAGAAGCTGATGGATGAAGTCGCGGCGCTGAAAGTCTCCGTGGTGGGATTGCCGCCCGATGCAGCGCACAAATATCCCTCCGAACTTTCCGGCGGCATGAAGAAACGCGCCGGTCTTGCGCGCGCGCTGGCGCTCGATCCCGATCTGCTGTTTCTCGACGAGCCGACGGCGGGGCTCGATCCGATTTCCGCGAGCCATTTCGATCAGCTTGTGAGCGATCTGCAGAAGAGTTTGAAACTCACTGTGTTCATGGTCACCCACGACATCGACACGCTGCGCGCCACCACCGACCGCATCGCCGTGCTTGTCGACAAGAAGATCAAGGTCGGCACCATCGAGGCGCTGATGAAAGACCCCAATCCCTGGATTCACGAATATTTCTCCGGCCCGCGCGGGCACGCAGCACTTGGCGAAATGAAGGACTGAACGCTATGGAAACCAAAGCCAATTACGTCGCCGTCGGCGCCTTCGTGCTGGCCTGCGTGCTGGGACTGGTGATCGCGCTCTTGTGGCTGGCGGGTGCGCAATACAGCCAGGAATTCGCCTATTACCAGACCTATTTCAGCGGTGCGGTGACCGGGCTCAGCGACGGTACGGCGGTACGTTACAACGGTATCGATGTGGGGCGCGTCAGCAAGATCAATTTCGATCCCAACGATCCGAAGAAAGTGATCGTGACCATGCAGATCAATCCCGATCTGAAGCTGCATGAGGATTCGGTTGCCTCCATCGCCAGCGAAGGCTTGACCGGCGGCTCCTATGTGGAGATCGACGGCGGTAAAAAGGATTCGCCCATCCTCACGCGCCAGGAAGGTCAGCAATATCCGGTGATCAAATCGGAGCCCTCCACACTGCAGCAATTGGCGCAATCCGCACCGGCGCTGGTCGCCAAGCTCAACAAGGTCGGCGACAAGCTCAACGATCTCTTGAACGACGAAAACCGCAAGGCCTTCAGCCAGACGCTTTCGAATTTGCGCGATACGACCGCGGTGTTCGACCGCCACTCCGCCGATCTCGACCGCACGCTTACCAATCTCAAGATGGCGTCAGCCGATCTGGACGAGGATTTGACGGAATTGAAGGGCACGCTCGGCCATGCCGACACGGCAATCGACAAGATCGGCAAATTCTCCAGCGACGCCGACAATGTCGTGAAGGGCGATACCGGCGCCCAGCTCTCCCAGCTCGTGACGCAGACGCGCGCGCTGGTGACGAGCCTCAAGCATCTCTCCGACGAACTGGAACATCAGCCCACCAAACTTATTTTCGGTGACCGCCGCGAAGGATACACACCCAAATGAGCAACCGTCTTCTTGCGCCAATCCTTGCCGCTTTCGTGCTGACCGCTTTTGTATTGGCCGCTTGCGGCGCGATCGGTCCGGGGCCCGCGCCGCAGCTTTATGTGCTGAAGCCGCAATTGGGCGCACTCGCTGATGCGCCGCAGGTGAATTGGCAACTCGCCGTTGCCACGCCGCAAGCGCAAGACAGTCTGGACAGCCATCGCATCGCGCTGATGCAGGGGCCGGTAACGATGGATTATTATGCCAATGCGGCATGGACGGACAGCGCGCCGCTGGTGGTGCAGGGCTTGCTGCTGGAAGCGCTCGAAAAGAGCGGCAAGATTTCCGGCGTCTCGCGCGATACCGAGGGGTTGAACGCCGATTATGTGCTGCAGACGGATCTGAAGGATTTCTCGGCGCATTACGATGTGGCCGATGGCATTCCCACCGTGACCGTACACATCGTCGCCAAGCTGCTCGCCAAGGATCGCACCATCGTCGCGTCGCTGGATTCGAACCACACCGCACAAGCCTCCGCCAACAGCGTGCCGGCCGTGGTGCTTGCCTTCGACGAGGCGCTGGGCGCCAGCCTGGAAGAGATCGCGGGCTGGGCGCTGCGCGCGCCGCGGGTTGCCACGGAGCCGGTGTCTGCGACGCCTGAGCCCGTGCCGCCCGCGGAGCGCCATTATCGCCGTCACCGGCAATAGGCGTCCCCCCACAACGAAGTCGTAACCTTGTCGTGGTTTGTTGCGGGGGCCAAATCACCTTATGAATGGCGAGCCGGTGCCGCGTGGGGGGAGTCGCGCGGCAGTCCGGGCAGGGGGATTGCCAGGGTCATGTCAACACCGCCACGCAGCACGGGCGTTCATTCCGAGATCAACCCGGAAGAACTCGACAATCCGGCGCTGAATTTTCTGAAGAACTATTGGCAGGGCAAGCGCGGCGAAAGGCTGATGCCGTCGCGCGCCGATATTCGCCCGGCGGAAATGAAGGAACATCTGGGCTGGATCATTCTGCTCGATGCATTGCCCGGCTACGGCGATTTCCGCTTTCGCATGATCGGCACGCGGGTCAGCCAGTATTTCCTTGAGGACGCTACCGGCAAGACGATCCGCGAGGCATTCGCGCGCTATGGCGAACAGGTGGTCAGTGGCGTGCTCGCCACGCACAGAAAGGCCGCGCGCGACCGCGTGGTGGTGCGCGCCCATGGCGGCGCGGGATGGCTGGGGCGCTCGTTCCTGGATTTCGACGCGATCTATCTGCCGCTGTCCGACGATGGCGAGCATGTGAACATGATCCTCAGCGCCTTTACCTTCGACGTTTCGGCGCTGATCAAGGCGCGTTCGGGCGACCGCCAGTTCGGTTGAGCGGGCAGTCGCAACCGCGCTAGGCTCCTGCCGACAGAAATTGGCAGGAGTTTTCATGCATATCCAGAACCGCATAACCGAAATGCTCGGCGTCGAATACCCCATCGTGCAGGCGCCGATGGGATGGATCGCGCGCGCGCAATTGGCGTCCGCCGTCTCCAATGCCGGAGGCATGGGCATCATCGAAACATCGTCGGGCGAACTCGATGCCATCCGCGGCGAGATCAAGAAAATGCGCACGCTGACCGACAAGCCCTTCGGCGTGAACATCGCGCAGGCTTTCGTGCGCGATCCCGATATCGTGTCCTTCGTGATCGATCAGGGCGTGAAATTCGTCACCACATCGGCGGGCGATCCGCAGCGTTATTGTGCGGCGCTGAAGGATGCGGGTTTGACCGTGTTCCATGTCGTGCCGTCGCTGAAGGCGGCATTGCGCGCGGTGGATGCGGGCGTTGATGGATTGGTTGTTGAAGGCGGTGAAGGCGGCGGCTTCAAGAATCCGCGCGAGGTGGCGAGCATGGTGTTGCTGCCGCTTGTTTGCGAAACGGTGAAAGTGCCGGTAATCGCGGCCGGCGGCATGGTGGATGGCCGCACGATGGCGGCGGCGTTTGCGCTGGGCGCAGAAGGCATCCAGATGGGCACGCGCATGGTGTCGGCTCAGGAATCGCCGGTGCATGCGAACTGGAAAGACGCGATTCTCGCCGCCCAGGAAACCGATACGGTGTTTCTCAACCGCTTCGGGCCGGGGCCGGCGCTGCGCGCACTGCGCACCGCACACACAAGCGTCCTCGAAAAAGATCCCGGCGAAAACATCATGCGCGAATTCGGGCGTGCGCTGGATCTCTATTTCGGCGGCGATATGGAGGCCTCAATCGCGCTATCGGGCCAGGTGGCCGGGCGCATTCACGAGATCAAGCCGGTGGCGCAAATCATTCGCGAAACGATTGCCGAATTTGGGGAAACAATCGCGATGATGGCGAAGAAATATTCGCGTTAAGGCGACAGCCGGAAACTCACCGCGATCTGGCACCAGGCATTGGCGGAGACGATGGCGACCGTAAGCGCCACCAGTTCGTCGCCGGAGAAATGGGTGCGGACATTGTCGTAGATTTCATCGGGCACGCGGGTCTGGGCGAAATGCGTCACCGCTTCCACCCATGCAAGTGCGGCTTTTTCGCGATCGGAAAATTCCGTCCGCGCGCGCCAATCGGCGAGCCCCACAAAGCGCGTTTCGCGCGAAGACAGGCGCACGGCTTCGCGCTCGACCATTTCGATGCCATAGGCGCTGTTGTTCATCTGCGCCACGCGCATTCTTGCGAGCACCACCAGTTCGGGCTCGAGCGTGCGCGCGTGACCGCCGCCGCCGAATACGGCCAGCGCCTTCAGCGCATCGTCGGCCGTGCTGAACGGATCGATGCGGCGGGAACGTTCGGCCGCGTCGCCGTTAGAAGAATTGTCTTTCATCAGCCGTGCGGCGATGAGAGATTTTCGCGCACGCGTGTCCAGGTCTGCGAACGGCACAGCACCCAGCGGCAGCCCTCGACCTGCAACGTATCGGGCGAGAGCAAATGCAGCCGTGAATCATTGGAGGCGATGCCGGTATGGGGATCGTAAACCGTGCCGCCGGTCCATTCGCTGGGACCGCCCTTATAACCTTCCAGCACGAAGAGACCCCGGATCGGGCGCGTGCGCTTGGCTCTGTCGGGATTGAAGATATCGGTCTGTGCCGGGTTCACATGCAAAACCTTGCCGTCGATGACGCGGCCGCAAATGGCATCGCCGCAGCGGGTGATGGCAACGCGGCCATCACCTTTCTCCGTGGACCAGACGCCGAAAATATCGCTGGCTGCAGCCGACGGGCTTGCAAGACCTGCAAAGCCCACAACCGCAATCGCGGCAAACAGAAATTCGACCCCCGCCGTAATTCCGAATTTACGCAGCCACATAGCTCGCCCTCAGCTCCCGATCCACAGACGCCACCAATGCACGATCATCGACATGCCAGGGATGAAATCCTGGTAAGTAAAACTGGAAATAGGCTCCCATCACCTGACGGAACAGGCCCGGCTTGCCATACAGAAACAGGAACAGCCGCCACCAGCTCTTCGGCGTGTTGATGCCGTCCTGCTTGAAGAACAGCGCCGTGCCGCGGAAAACGAATTCGAGGAAAATAATTGTCGCCATGAACATGGCGCGCACGCGGGCGAACCAGCGCGTGATTCCCCAGGAATCTTTTCGCGCCGCCATCCATGTGTCGAACGCGACACCCTTGTGCTCGACTTCTTCGATGGCATGCCAGCGCCACATCAGCTGCACATCGGCAGGCGCATTTTCCAGATGCCGCGGATCGGACAGAACCGCATGCGCCAGCACGGCCGTGAAATGCTCCAGCGCCATGGTGGCGGCGAGCTGATAGATCGCGGGAAGCGAGCGGCCGAATTCCAGCCGGCTCTTGATCACCTTGTCGATCTTCGTCAGGTCGTAGCCTGCCTGCACCGCCTGCTGGTTGAAGAACACATGCTCGCGGCTGTGGATGGCTTCCTGCGTGGTGAAGGCCTTGATCTGTTCCTGCAACTCAGGGCTGCCGGCATTGCGGAAGCGGCGCACGGAATCGATGAAAAAGCGCTCACCCTGCGGAAACGAGGCGGAAAGGGCGTTGTAGAAAGCCGTGGCGATGGGGTCATTGCCCATCCACCAGCGCCCGGGGGCGGATTTCCGGCCAAAAGCGATGTCACGGGGCCGGATCGTCAAATCAGAAGGTGTTTGCATTATGGTGCTCGAAGCGTGATCCTTATTTCAAACGGGTATATATGGGTAACTGACATCAATGTCAATAGCGCGCTTGAAGAAACGGCGCATCCGCCGGCGGCGCTCGGCGGTCGAGGCCCGGGACGAGGCCATCGCCGCGGCGCGCGAGCTTTTGCTGGCGCAAGGTCCGGACGGCGTGACGCTCAAAGCCGTCGCCCATGAAATCGGCATGACGCATACCAATCTGCTGCATCATTTCGGTTCGGCATCGGAACTGCAGTCCGCACTGATGAGCGCCATGGTGCGCGATCTGAGTACGGCGCTCGGCGATGCGGTGGTGCATCTGCGTTCCGACGAAGGCGCACCGCGCGCGCTGGTGGATATGGTGTTCGATGCATTCGACAAGGGCGGTGCCGGACAGCTCGCGGCGTGGATCGCATTGTCGAACAAGCAGGCGCATCTGGAGCCCATTCAGCAGGCCGTGGGCGATCTGGTTAATGCCATTGAGGAGAAATTTGCGCCGGGCTCCGACGCGCGTCAGGGCGTGACCTCGGCAGTACTTTTTATCGCGCTGTGTGCTTTCGGTGACGCCATTATCGGTGCCCCTTTGGTGGACATGCTGGGGCGCGAAAGAGCGGCCGGGCGCAAGGTCACGGCCTATCTGCTGCCGAAGTTTTTTGCACCGGGCTGACGGGCCGTCTATATACCTTGTTTTCGAAAATCCCGGCGGGGGCGCACCGGATGAAGTCCTGCAATTGCATTTTTCCCCATTTAAGGCCATGGTTCGGCGCTGATTTTAAAATTGACATCAATGTCGATACCTAGACCTCGCCGTCCAACCCGGGTTCTCCGGCGCAGGCATTCCCCTGAAATCACGCGTCAGATGGCGCTGACCGCGGCCAAGAAGCTGCTGCTGAAGCGCGGGCCGGACGGCGTCACGCTGAAGGCGGTTGCCGACGAACTCGGCATGAGCCACACCAATCTCATTCACCATTTCGGTTCTGCCGAAGCGCTGCAATCCGCGCTGATGGGCGCGATGGTGCATGACCTCACCGACGCCATCCAATCCGCCGTCGTGCATGTGCGCGCCGATGAAAATGCAACGCGCGCGCTGATCGACATTGTGTTCGATGCGTTCGACAAGGGTGGTGCGGGACAACTCGCAGCCTGGATCGCGTTGTCGAACAAGCATGCGCATCTCGAACCGGTGCGCGAAGCGGTGCAGTCGCTTGTGAAGGCCATCAATGACCGCGTGACGAAAGATGGTGCGGCGCCGCCCAAGCATACCGATTCGGCGTTGCTGTTCGTCACGCTCTGTGCGTTCGGCGACGCGGTGATCGGCGAGCGCTTGCGTGCGATGCTCGGTCGCGACCGCGATGCCGTGCGCCGCATTGCAACGTTCCTGTTGCCCAGCTTTTTCTAGGTTTTCCGCGGACCACAAATTGTGCAGCGCGACGGGCGCGCAACAATCTGCCGTGACTTTGAAATTTTATTTATCGAGATTGATGTCAGTTAGCTATTGACAGCGCTGTTAGTAAAAATTAGGGTTGGATGCAGGAGAAATTCTCTTCGTTTTACCGGCCCTGAGTTGGGCTCTAGCAGCGAAGATCTCCTTTTTAGCTCACCCGTTGAACCCTTAGGCGGCGAAGGCAACTTCGCCGCCTCATTTTTTGCTGCGCGTACTAAGGAACAATCCTTATTGCGGCGGCATTTCCCAAAGCGTGAGCATGCATTCCTGCGAACAGGTGCAGCATGGCTCTGCCAAATGCGGCGCGCATCCAGAAAACAATCGTTCGTGAAACGATTGGATTGTTGCGCCGCGAAATCCTGCTATCGCAATTTGGACTATGAGATGAACGCGAAATTGCATGCCGGCTTGCAGGATGTGGAAATTCCGCCCCGTGGCCTGAAAGCGACATTGGGAATTCCCGAGTACGCAACGGGTCTGGTGATCTTTGCCCATGGCAGCGGCAGCAGCCGGCTGAGCCCGCGCAACATGGCGGTGGCGGAAGTCTTGCGCGAAAGCGGATTCGCGACGCTGCTGCTCGATCTTCTGATAAAGGGCGAGGAACTCGACCGGCGCAATGTGTTCGACATTACGCTGCTCGCTTCTCGATTGGTGGAAGCGGCCGAATGGGCGCGCGTCACGCCCGAACTGATGCATCTGCCGATCGGATATTTCGGTGCCAGCACGGGCGCCGGCGCCGCGCTGATGGCTTCGGTGCGCGGACCGAAAATCGCAGGCATCGTTTCGCGCGGCGGCCGTCCCGATCTTGCGGGCAATGCGCTTTCGCTGGTGTCTGCGCCCACGCTACTGATCGTGGGCGGCGATGATCTGCCGACCATCGCCTATAATCGCAATGCCTTTGGGATGCTCCATTGCGAAAAAGAAATCGCCATCGTTCCGGGCGCGGGTCATCTCTTCGAAGAACCGGGCACGCTGGAAGAGGTGATGTCGCTGGCGGTGGATTGGTTCGAGCGCTGCCTCGTCACACGACCGCCGGCCCGCGATGTCATTTTCGCCGACCGCCGCGATGCGGGGCGCCAGCTCGGTGTCGCGCTGAAGAAATTCAAGAATCAAAATCCGATTGTGCTGGCGCTGCCGCGTGGCGGCGTGCCGGTGGGATATGAAGTGGCCAAGGCGCTGAATGCACCGCTCGATGTTTTGCTGGTACGCAAGATCGGCGCGCCGGGCCATCCCGAACTCGGCATCGGCGCGGTGGTGGACGGCGCCAATCCGCAAATCGTGTTGAACGAAGATGTGGTGCGTCTGGTGGGCGCGAGCGAACATTACATCGCGGCCGAAGCCGAACGCGAGCAGCGCGAACTCGAACGCCGCCGCATGGCCTATCGCGGCGGGCAAAAGCCACCCGATCTGAAAGACCGCATAGTGATCGTGGTGGATGACGGCATCGCAACCGGCGGCACCGCGCGCGCCGTATTGCGTGCGCTGGCACAAAGCGATGCGGCCCGCATCGTGCTCGCCATGCCGGTGGCGCCGCGCGAGACGATTGCGGCGCTGGAAAAAGAGGCCGACGAAATCGTCTGTCTCGCGATGCCCGAACCGTTCTCATCGGTCGGCCTGCATTACCGCGATTTCGAGCAAACCAGCGACGAGGAAGTGATCGCGCTGCTCGCCTCCTGAAACCAAATTCACATTTGTTCGTTCAAACGGCAGGGACATCGGATGTCCTTTGTGAAACAAAACTGCCGTTCGTGATGAAGATGCTGAAAAAGCAATATCTTATGAGGCTGGATATTCGGTGCGCGGGGAGATTGCGGGAGCCCCATGCGTACCCTTGAAGCCGAACCCCTTGCCGATTCAGGCATCATCCTCAGACGCCTTTCGCAATATGCGGAATTTTCGCCTGAAGAACTCGCGATCCTGAACGAACTGGGCAACGACACCGAGAAATTGCCCGCGGGCTCGGAATTGATCGTGGAATGCGAGCCGATGAACCGGCCGCGCCTGCTGCTCTCAGGTTGGGGTTGCCGGTTTCGCATGCTGGCCGATGGGCGCCGGCAAATCTTCGAATTCATCCTGCCCGGCGATATGTATGGGATGTGCCATCGCCCGCAGGCCATCGCACTCAGCAATGCCATCACACTGACGCCCTGCGTGATCGCCGATGCGAGCCCGCTGGGTGAGGCTGTGCTGGAAAGGCCGCAGGATTATCCCGGTCTGACGGCGGCCTGCGCGATGACGGCCAGTCTGGATGAAGCCTATCTGCTCAACCAATTGATGCGGGTGGGCCGCCAAACAGCCTATGAGCGGCTGGCGCATCTTTTTCTGGAGGTCGCGCACCGGCTGAGCGTGGTGGGCCTTGCCGATGGCGAGCGGCTCTCCATGCCGCTGACGCAGGAAATCATTGCCGATGCGATGGGGCTCAGCGTCGTGCACCTGAATCGCACGCTGCAGCAGCTGCGCCGCGACAAGCTCATCGAGTTCAAAAATGGCTCGGCCAGAATCCTGCAGCCGGACCGCCTCGCGGCCATCGGTGATTTCCATGTACCGCGGGTGACGGGCAATGATTTTGCGCGCCAGCGGCCCCTGCGCGGCGGAACTTTTTCCCTTGCAGATTAATCATTTGTATCAGGAACAGGCACCTTCGGCGGGCGTTCGATAAGGACCCCGAAGCAGAAACGGAGATGCTGCAATGCCCCATAACAAAGATCATCAGCAGAACAAATCCGGCAACAATCCGGACAATCAGAACCGCTCATCCGGCTCTTCCGATATGGACCGCAAGGATGCGGGCCAGCGGAATGACAACGACCAATCGAAATCCACCAAGCAGCAGGATCGCTCGCACAACGATCACATGAACAAGCGCTAAGACGCGCGTGTTGCGTTTCAGTCCCCGCGCCCCGCCCCCCGCGGCGCGGGGGTTGGCGCGTATTGTGGTCCCGGCCCATGATTTTTCGCGCGGATTGCTCTAAGCATCTGCGCAATGGCTGACCACTCCTCCGACGGCCTGGCGCTCCCGCAGCGTTATTGGGCCATCCTCACCATTGCGCTCGGCATCACCATGGCGGTGATGGATAGCGCGATTGCAAATGTCGCGCTGCCCACGATTGCGCGCGATCTGCACACCAATGCGGCGTTTTCGATCTGGATCGTGAACGGCTATCAGCTTGCGATCACGATTTCGCTTCTGCCGCTTGCGGCGCTGGGCGAGATCGTGGGGCATCGCCGCGTCTATCTCGCGGGGCTTCTGCTGTTCACGATCGCGTCGCTGGCTTGCGCTTTCGCCGATTCCTTCACGATGCTGGCATTGGCGCGCGTGGTGCAGGGCTTCGGCGCCGCCGGCATCATGAGCGTGAACAGCGCGCTGCTGCGTTATATCTATCCGCATCGTCTTTTGGGACGCGGGATCGGCATCAATGCGCTGGTGGTGGCGATTTCCGCCGCGGCGGGGCCCACGATTGCGAGCCTCATTCTTTCGCTGGCGCATTGGCCGTGGCTGTTTGCCGTGAACGTGCCCATCGGCATCGCCGCATTGGCCATCGGGCGCATGGCGCTGCCGGACAATCCGCGCTCGCGCCGCCCCTTCGATTATCTGAGCGCGGTCTTGAGTGCCGCCACATTCGGCTTGCTGATCGCCAGCATCGATGCGCTTGGCCATGGCGAGGGTTTTGCGTGGTTTATCGCCGAAGAATTGGGCGTGGTGGTGGTGGGATATTTTCTGGTGCGCCGCCAGCTTACGATGGCCGCACCGCTTCTGCCGCTCGATCTTTTGCGTATTCCGATTTTCACATTGTCGGTGGCGACATCGGTGTGTTCCTTCGCGGCGCAAATGCTGGCGCTGGTTTCGCTTCCCTTTCTGCTGCAGGAACGTTTCGGATTCAGCGCCGTGCAGACGGGCCTCCTCATCACGCCATGGGCGCTGGCGATTGCGGTGGCCGCACCCGTCGCGGGGCGATTGGCGGATCGCTATCCCGCAGGATTGCTGGGCGGCGCGGGCCTTCTCATCTTCGCGTGCGGATTGCTGGCGCTGGCATTCCTGCCTGCGGAGCCCACGATCTTCGGCATCGTCTGGCGCATGGCGCTGATGGGAACGGGCTTCGGGCTTTTCCAATCGCCCAACAATCGCGCCATGCTTTCCGCCGCACCGCGCGAACGTGCGGGCGGCGCCAGCGGCATGCTGGGAACCGCGCGGCTGTTGGGACAAACCACCGGCGCCGCACTGGTGGCGCTGCTTTTCGCGCGCATTCCGGCGCATGGCGCGGAGGCTTCGCTGCTCCTGGCCGCGGTCTTTGCAATTCTGGCGGCTTGCGTAAGCTGCATCAGGCTGCTGGAATTTCCGGCTGAAAGGACAAGCGATGAAACTCGCGAGCTTTGAACAAGATGGTGCGGAACGCATCGGTATCGTCGTGGGCGACGGGCTGATCGATCTGAAACACGCCAATGCGAATCTGCCCAGCGACATGATCGCGCTGATTACGGCATGGGCGCATGTCAAAGACGAAGTGGCGAAAATCGCGCGCGAAACCACACCGCATTTTCGCGTGAGCGATGTGCATTTGCTGGCGCCGGTGCCGCGGCCGCAGAAGATTCTCGCCATCGGTCTGAATTACGCCGATCACATCGCGGAGACCAATCAGCCCACGCCGGAAAAGCAGATCTGGTTTTCCAAATTGCCCAATGCGGTGAACGCCCCGTTCGATCCGATCCAAATGCCCAAGGCCTCGTCGGCCATCGATTATGAGGCGGAACTGGTTTTCATCATTGCCAAACGCTGCCGCCATGTTTCCAAGGAAGATGCGGCGGGCGCGATTTTCGGCTATTGCGCGGGCAATGATGTCAGCGCGCGCGATTGGCAATTCCAGACTTCGCAATGGCTTCTGGGAAAATCTTTCGACACGCACGCGCCGTTCGGGCCATGGATCGCGACACCGGACGAGGTGGGCGATCCGCACGCGCTGGGCATTCGCTGCTTCGTGAATGGCGAGAAGCGGCAGGATTCAAACACGAAAAATCTCGTGTTCAATGTGTATGACCAGATCGCCCTTTTGAGCCAGGTCATGACGCTGATGCCGGGCGATGTGGTTTTCACCGGCACGCCGGGTGGCGTGGGCGCTGCGTTCAGGCCGCCGAAGTTCCTGCAAACGGGCGATATCGTGCGCATCGAGATCGATCGCGTCGGCGCCATCGAAGCGCGCATGATCGCGGAAGCCTGATTGCGGCAGATCAATATTTTTTCCGCGGTCATGGGAATAATAGGGCGACCGGAGAAGTCCATTGCCTGTTGTCCTGACGCTGACGATCAATCCCGCCGTCGATCTTTCCACGTCGGTGGAGGCGGTTGAGCCGTTCCACAAATTGCGCTGCGCCCCGGTGCGCCGCGATCCCGGCGGCGGCGGCATCAATGTGGCGCGCGTGCTGAAACGCTTCGGCGTGGATGCGACCGCGATCTTTCCCAGAGGCGGCCCGACCGGCGATCAGCTCGCGCGCTGCGTGCGCAGCGAGGATATTCGCAGCATCGAGATTCCCATTCTCGGTGACACGCGCGAGGATTTCACGGCATTCGAAACGCGCTCCGGCCGGCAATTCCGGTTCGTGACGCCAGGGCCGGAATTGCTGGAAAGTGAATGGCGCGCCTGCCTCGATGCCGTCGACACCAAAGCCGATTTCATCGTGGCGAGCGGCAGCCTGCCCCCGGGCGTGCCGGATGATTTTTACGCGCGGGCGGCAAGCATCGCGAAAAAGCACGGCGCGAAATTCATTCTCGATACGTCGGGCCCTGCGCTGGCTGCCGCGTTGAAGGAAGGCGTTTTCCTCGTCAAACCGAATCTGCGCGAGTTGAGCGAATTGCTGCACATCCCACTGGAGAGCGAGCGCGCCCGCGTGAATGCCGCGCGCGAGCTTGTGGCGAGTGGTGCTGCGCAAATGATCGCGCTGTCGATGGCGGAAGAGGGCGCGCTGCTGATCGCGCGCGACGAAGCATGGCGCGCGGCCACGCCCGATATCGCGCCGGTGAGCACGGTGGGTGCGGGCGATTCATTTCTCGGCGCCATGGTCTGGCGGCTGATTTTGGGGGCGGGCGGGGCGGATGCGCTCGCCCATGCGGTGGCCGCAGGAACCGCGGCACTGCTATCGCCCGGCACCGAGCTTTGCCATGCCGATAATGTGCGCGCCCTGCTGGCACAGGTAAAAGCCGAGAAAATTTGAGCAATTCGCGCCCTCGCTCTTGAGCCAAATCAAATCATCGCGGGCGGGCACCCTATAGCCTTGAGGTGTCCGGAACAGGCAGCGGCCGCACCGCGTTATTGAAGTGGTGTTCGCGCGGGTTCCCTCAGGGAGGATAAATTGAAACAGAAAACGATACCCACCTGGATCGTGGTCGCCGACAGCACGCGGGCGAATTTTTATGCGTTGCGCAATGGCGGGATGGAACGGATCGCAACCACCGTGAATGAGCATCTCGAAGCGCATTCCCGCGACGCGAAAAGCGACAGGCCGGGGCGCGCCTTCGGCTCGTCGCAAAATGGCGTGCGCAGCGCCATCGAGCCGCATCACGATTATCACAAGCTCGAAAAACACGATTTCGTCCGCGAAACGGTGCAGATTCTCGAAAAAGCGTTTGACGAACATCAATTCGAGCGGCTGGTGCTGGTCGCCCCGCACCGGAGCATCGGCGAATTGCGCACGCTACTCCCGCACAAGATGCAGGCGAGCATCTGGCAGGAAATCGGCCGTGATTTCACCAAGCTGAATGTGGAAGAATTGTGGGCGCGGATTTCTCCGCATCTGAAGGAGCATGTCGAGCCAAATTGATTCGTCTCAATAAGGGGCAGGCGGGTTGGTGCTAGAGATATTCCGGGAAGGAACCCAGATGCCCTATAGATGGAACCTGACAGAAGACGGCGACAGAGCGTGCGGCGGGATTTATCTCGGCGACGCCAGACTGATCGCCGGCGCGCAGCCCAATGAGTTGAAAATCGCCTCCATCATTGCGGGCGCCCCGCAATTCAATCCCGACGACATCGAGGAACAATTATACCTCAGTTCGGAGGGCGGGCTTCGCGGCTGTATGGGTGATGACGAATTGAACTAGCGTTTTCTGCCCGCGGGAAAATGCGCTATAGGCTCGGTCATGTGGCTGATCTTCGCATTTTCCGGGCCCGTGCTTTGGGCTGCCTCCACGCATATCGACAAATATCTCGTCGAGCGCTTCTTCAAGGATAGCGATGTCGGCGTGCTCCTGATTTTCACGGGGCTGATCGGGATATTGCCGCTACCCATCATCGCCGCCTTTCGCCCGCAAATCATCGCTATTGCACCCGTCAGCATCGCGGTGATCGTGTTATCCGGCCTTCTCTATATGGGCGCGATGTTCTTCTATCTGCGTGCGCTGCAGAGCGAGGAAGCCTCCGTCATTTCGCCGCTGTTCCAGATCACGCCGATCTTCGTTTACGGGCTGGCGTGGATCGTGCTGCACGAAACGCTTTCGGGCCAGCAAATGCTGGGCGGCGCACTGATCATGGCGAGTGCGCTGCTGATCTCCATCCGGCCGCATCAGGGCGGCTTGCGGTTCAAGGCGGGAACCGTGGCGCTGATGCTGGCTTGCGCCTTTTCGCTGGCGCTGAGTTCGGTAATCTTCAAATTCTTCGCCATTCGCGACGAATTCTGGACGACGACATTCTGGACCTTTGTAGGAAATGTGATTTTCGGCGCGGGCCTGCTCGCCATTCCCGATTACCGGCGCGAATTCGCCGGCATGTTCAAGGCACACCCGATAGCGGTGCTCTCCATCAATGGCGCCAATGAACTCATCAATCTCGGCGGCGGATTGGGCGCGCGTTACGCGGCGTTGATCGCACCCGTCAGTCTCGTGCAGGCCATCGGCAGCACATCGCCGCTGTTCGTATTTCTCTTCGGCATCGCGCTTTCGCTGGTCGCGCCGAAGCTCGGCCGCGAAGATTTATCGGCGCGCAGCCTGATCCAGAAGGGCGTTGCGGCCCTTCTGGTGATCGGCGGCGTGATGCTGATCGGGCCCGCGCGTTAGGCCTTTTTCGCTGCGATGTAATTGCCGATGACGCTTTCCAGCACCGTCAGCGGCATGGCAGCGGAGAGCAGCCCCGCATCGTGAAACTGGTGGATGTCGTATTTCGTGCCGAGTTCGGTCTTGGCTTTTTCGCGCAGCTTCAGCCAGGTGAGCTTGCCCAGCATGTAGCCGCAAGCCTGCCCCGGCCACACGCAATAGCGCTCCACTTCGGTGGTGGCGGTCGCATCCTGATCGCCGAGATTGTCGACATAATATTTGATCGATTGTTCGCGCGTCCATTTCATCGCATGCACGCCGGAATCGATCACCAGTCGCACGCTGCGCAGCATGGCATCGTGCAGATAACCGATTTTGCCGAAGGGATCGTGCTCATACATGCCCATTTCGTCGGCGAGCTGCTCGGCATAAAGCGCCCAGCCTTCGATGTAAGCGGAGAAGAACGAAACTTTGCGGATCAGCGGCAGATCGGCTTCCTGTTGCAGGCTCAATTGCAGATGATGGCCGGGAATGCCTTCGTGATAGGTGAGCGTGGGCAGCGTCCAGCTCGGCACTTCGGCAGTGTCGCGCAAGTTTATGTAATAGGCGCCGGGCCGTTTGCCGTCGAGCGAACCTTGCTGGTAATAGCCGCTCGGCGCGCCCGCCTCGGTATATTTCGGCACGCGCCGGATTTCGAGTTTCGCTTTTGGCAGCGTGCCGAAAAATTGCAGCAATTTCGCCTGCACCGCTTCGACTTTCTTGTTGAGGTCGGCAATCAGATTTTCCTTGCCCGCATCGGTGTTGGGATAGCGGAATTTCGGATCGCTGAACATCGCGCGGAAGCGCTCGCCGACGGTGCCTTTCGTCAAGCCCTGCGCCTTCATCAGCGCATCGGTGCGCGCGGAGAGTTGGGCGACGAGATCGAGGCCGGTTTTGTGAATTTCTTCCGGCTTCATATTGGTGGTCGTCCAGTTGATGACCGAATCCGCGTAATATTCCTCGCCCTTGGGCAATTTCCACACACCTGCATCATGGGTTGCATGCGCGCGCAGATCCTTCGCCAGCGCGATTTGCCGGTCGAGCGAAGGATATGCTTTGTCGGTGAGGATTTTCGTGGCCTTCGCGCCATAATCGCCCGCGATCTTTTTCTCCGCCGTGCGGCGCACGACCGATTGAACGAGCACGGATTTGGCTGCATCCGTGCCGCGCAGCCTGGTCAATTGCGTCAGCGCCTTGTCGAGCGCGAAATCGGGCGGCGAAACGCCGAGCCCTTTATCATGGCGGGAAACCTCGGCCTCCTGATCCATCGCGGTGGCGAAAGCTTCGAGGCGCGAGAGGTAGGCGTCGGCATCTTCCTTCGTTTCGATAGCGTGCTGGCTGTCGAGGAAATCGGGAATCTGTTGATAGGCGCCGGTGAGCTGGCTGATGACATAAGGCGAACCCGCGCCGCCCGTGCCGTAATCGAAAGCGCGGTTGGCATCGTCCTGCGTGACGAGTCCGTACATCACCACATCGTAATTCACCGCATCCATTCCGGTGAGCGATTTGCGGTCGATGGTTTTGAGACGCTTCATCTGATCGGCGTTGCGTGCCTTGTCGCTGGCGATGGAGGCCAGCGAGCGATCGTCCAGCTTGCTCTTTTCATAAGCGCGCTTGCCGGTGTCGAGGCCAAGACCGGTCGTGCCTTCCGGCGAGCGGGTGAGCGCTTCGTCCATGAAGGCGTCGAACATTTTGTAAAGCGGGCCGGATGCCGGCGTCGCGGCGCGGGCGAACGGCGTGGAGACGAAGGCAAGGGCCGTGGTGGCGGCGCCGGAAAGAAGCAGCGTGCGGCGGTCGATCAGCAAGTGAACCTCCCCGTTGATGTGGGTGAAAATCTACGGCAGCGCCGGTATTGCGCGCGCCTCAATTTCGCGTGCGGTTGGTTGCAGGCGCGACATAAATTAGCCCATTCCGTGCTAAATAAACGATATGCACGGCGCGCATAGCCGTCATTCGGGCGCCCGTGCAGGGGAAAACCGCGATGGAATTGACGCCGCAAATCGCTTCGCATTTTGCGCGCACAGCGCTCGGTCATGTGACTCGCGAATGGCCGAACAAGCTCGATCATACGATGGCGGGCGAGGGAGATGTACAGCGGCCGCGCGCGCTGCATCCGGTTTTCTACGGCAGCTTCGATTGGCATTCCTGCGTGCACGGCTATTGGCTGCTGGCGCGGCTCTATCGCCGATTTCCGCACTTGCAGGAAGCAGCGCAAATAAAGGCCTTGTTCGATACGCAATTCACCGCCGAAAATCTCGCGGGCGAGATCGCCTATCTTGCGCGCCCACAATCGCGCGGCTTCGAGCGGCCTTATGGCTGGGCCTGGGCGCTGATGCTGACGGGCGAACTCGCGCAACACCAAAGCGAAGAAGGCCGGCATTGGGCAGCGGCGCTGAAACCGTTCGGTGATGCGTTCGTTCAGCGCTTCGAATCCTTTCTGCCGCTGGCGACATATCCCGTGCGCGCGGGCGTTCATTCGAACACGGCATTCGCTTTGTTGCTGGCGCTCAATTTTTCGATAGCCACAGGCAATTCCGAATTCGCGGAATTGTGCCGGCGCAAGGCGCGCGAATGGTACGCAAACGATGTCGATTGCCAGGCCTGGGAGCCCTCGCAGGATGAATTCCTCTCGCCCACGCTGATGGAAGCAGCCTGCATGCACATGGTTCTCTCGCGCGAGGAATTCGCAGAATGGTTTGCGGGGTTCCTCCCGCGCGCCGCTGAAGGCGAGCCGCGCACCTTGTTCACACCCGCCAGTGTCAGCGATCGTAGCGACGGAAAAATCGCGCATCTCGACGGGCTCAATCTTTCGCGGGCGTGGTGCTGGCGGCTGATTGCGGATGGCTTGAAAGGTTCAGCGCCACCGTGCATCGCCCCGGCCATCGCGCGCCATCTCGAAGCCGCACTCGATCATGTCACCGGCGATTATATGGGCGAGCATTGGCTGGTGAGCTTCGCATTGCTGGCGCTCGATCCGGACATTTGATCGGGAAACCGCGCCGCCATCGCGCCCTTTCGCGCCTGCAGCAAGGACTCGTCACATAATTCTCTGGCCTGATACCCCCGCAAGGCCAATCCTGCCGTCTCCATAGGCATAGTCCTCCCTTGAACGGGAATTGGATGGACGACCGATCGGACCGCGAAGACGCAGCCCTGCGCCGCACGAGTGCAGCCATGAACGCGTCTGAAGTGGATGTCTGGTTTGTCCGCGAGGTGTTGCCGCTGGAGGCCGCGTTGATGCAGTTCCTGCACCACAATTGGCGAAACAAAAGTGAGATCGCCGATCTGAGGCAGGACATCTATGAGCGGGTTTGCCAGGCCGCGCAGATTCAATTGCCGCGCCAGACCAAGGCTTTTGTTTTCACCACCGCGCGCAATCTCTTGATCGACCGCGTGCGCGCCGCGCGCATCATTCCCATCGAAGCTGCCGTGGACTGGGAAACGCTGAATGTCGCGATGGATGCGCCCGGCCCCGACCGCGTGATTCTGGCGCGCGAGGAATTGCGCCTCTTGCAGGCGGCTCTTGACCGTCTGCCGCCGCGCTGCCGCGAAGCGATTGTGCTCAAGCAGATCGAAGGCCTCACCCGGCGCGAGATCGCAGCGCGCATGGGCGTGGGCGAAGAGACTGTAAAAATGCATCTGACCAACGGCATGCGCGCGCTCGCCGACATTCTTTATGGCGAGCCGGAAGATTTGCGGAGGAACGCGTGAGCGAACGCGCCAACGATATCGAAGCGCAGGCTGCATCGTTTCTCGAACGCCAGATCGGCGAAGAGTGGAGCGACGTGGATCGCGCGGAACTGGATGCGTGGCTCACGCAATCCTGGGCCAATCGCACCGCCTATTTGCGGCTCGATGCTGCATGGAGCCGCACCGACCGGCTGGCGGCATTGCGCCGCCCTGATATGACGGAGCCCGCGCAGCCGGTGCACCGATTTCCCGCAATTCTGAAAATCGCAGCGGCGTTGGCCGGCATTGCGGTGATCGGCGCGGGTGCGGCGGTCTATTTCACGCGCCCGCAGGAGCGCGTGTTCGCCACGCCGGTGGGCGGGCACGAATCGGTGGCCTTTGCGGATGGCTCGCGCATCGAACTCAGCACCGACACAGTTCTGCGCACGCGCATGACGACGAGCGGGCGTACCGTCTGGCTGGAAAAAGGTGAGGCCTATTTCCAGGTGAAGCACGATGCGGCGAATCCTTTCGTGGTGATTGCGGGCAATCACCGCGTCACCGATCTGGGCACGAAATTCCTGGTGCGCCGCGATCCCGGCAGGCTGGAAGTGGCGCTGCTGGAGGGCCGCATACGCTTCGAAGCGCCGCGTTCGCCGTCGCAATCCGCGCTGCTGGCGCCGGGCGATGTCGTCACCGCGACCACGAGCACGATGTTCGTGACGCGCGAAACGCAAAAGGCGCTCACCGGCGAACTTGCCTGGCGACGCGGCGCGCTGATGTTCGACAACATGACGCTGGCCGACGCGGCAGCCGAATTCAACCGCTACAACCAGCGCAAGCTCATCATCGCCGATCCGGCGGTGGCGCGGCTGACCATCGTGGGCAAATTCCGCACCAGCGATGTCGAGCCTTTCGCCCGCATCATTCGCACCGTTTTGGGCCTCCATGTGGAGGCCAAGGGAGACGACATCGTGATTTCGCGCTGACCGGAACCGGCAAGCGCACTTTGAAAACGGCTTCGGCCAATTGGGGGGATTATGACGAGACTGGCATATTTCAAATCGGCACTCATCGGGGGCGCAAGCCTTGCCGTTCTGACAACAGGCGCATATGCGGCGGAATTCAACATTCCCAGCGGTGATCTGAAAACCGCGCTAGATGTCTACACGACGCAAACCGGCGTGGAACTGGTGGTCGCGGGCGAGGCCGTGCGCGGCGTGCGCACCAAAGGCGCCAAGGGCGAATTGACCGCCTATGCTGCCCTGTCGCGCATTCTCGCAGGCACCGGTTTCGTGATGCAGCGCGATGAATCCGGCGCGGTGGGGATTGTGCGAGCGGTCACGAATGTGCGCGCAAGCGAGCGAGAGGTGGACGTAGCACAGGCCGCCCCCAAAGCCGCAGCAGCAGGCATCGAATCCGTCGTAGTGACCTCCTCGAAGATCAAGGGCGATATTCAAACCGTTCCAATTGCGATTACGGCGCTGAGCCAGGAGCAGCTTACTTCGCGCCAAATCGCTGGCGGCCCGGACCTCGTGAAGGAAGTTCCGAACCTCACTTTCTCGAAAACCAACTTCACCGGCTACAATATCCAGATCCGCGGCATCGGCACGCAAGCAATCTCGGTGACGACCGATCCGGCCGTTGCGGTCGCATTCAACGACATCCCGTTCATCCGCAATCATTTCTTCGAGCAGGAATTTTACGACGTCAATCAGGTCGAAGTGCTACGCGGCCCGCAGGGCACACTCTATGGCCGCAACGCGACCGCAGGTGTGGTGAACGTCATTTCAGCAAAGCCGGCCGACCAATTCGAAGCGATGGCGTCGGCGGATATCGGCAATTATCACAACCGCCGCTACGAAGGCATGGTCAATATCCCGATTGTGGATGATCGCCTCGATCTGCGCGTTGCAGGCGAATGGACGAAGCGCGACGGTTACAGCTTCAATGAAATAACCAACGCGCCCATCGACGGCCGCGATCTGTGGTCGGGCCGTGTCACGCTCGGCTGGAAGCCTGCCTCGAATGTGCAGGCCACTTTCGTTTGGGAACATTTCTCCGAAGACGACGACCGTATGCGCACCGCCAAGCAGCTATGCAAAACGGCGCCGATTCCGGCAAGTGTTGACGGTGTTCCCGTGGGCAACATCGGAGAAGCACACTCCGACGCTTCTTTCGCCGGAGCAGATAATCTGAGCCAGGGGTGTCTTCCGGCATCGCTCTATTCGCCGGAGTCCTTCGAAGTCCCCAATGGCTATTCTCTTAGCTATTACACGGGCTTGGTTTTGGCCGGAAATTCGCCTGTCCGTCCCGGCTTCGACGTCTATTCCGAGACGGTGCAGTCGCGGAATCTCCGAGACATCCAATCTTCGATCAACCCAATCTATAAGGCGAAAAACGATACGCTGGAACTGAACGCGGATTATCAGATATCGCCTGATCTGACCTTTACCTCACAGACCGGATACAATCAGGATTTCCTGTGGTCGACCGAAGATTACGATCGCTTTGACAGCGCGCCGGGCGCATTCTCAACAGGTAACTCACTTGGTGATGGGGCCTATACGCAATACGGCCTTGTCACGCCCGATCCGCTGGCGGGGCAGAATGGCGTTCCGGCGGACGCTGGCGTGTTCTGCGATCCGCAACTGGGTTGCAGCGACCGGCTTGTGGCGCAGGATTTGTCGGATGAACATGCCTGGCAATTGAGCCAGGAGTTCCGGCTGGTTTCGAATTTCAGCGGCCCGCTGAATTTCAGCATCGGCGGAAATTATCTGCATTACGAAACGCAAGAGAATTATTACGTCTTCATCAACACACTCACCATGTTCGCGGCGACGAGTTTTGGTGCGCTCAACGCCCAACATCCGTGGGATGCCGGAGTGTCGGACGGCAGCTATTGTTTGGCGGGAGGGCTCAGGGACCCCAATCCAGCCATTCTCGGCCGTGTTTTTTCAGATTGCGAATATATCGATCCGCATCCGTTGGGCAGCCTTGACAATGAAGGGCATAATTATTTCCTGAGCCAGAATCCCTATGTGCTGAATTCCTACGCCGGGTTTGGTGAGGCCTATTACACCGTCACTCCGGAATTGAAACTCACGGGCGGCTTGCGCTGGACGGACGACCAAAAACATTTTCTCGACATCCCGAGCGAACTCGTCATTCCAGGCTACGGTTATGCCGTGACAGCCATTGTGAATCAGCAGTGGAACCAGCTCACAGGCAGATTGGCGGCCAACTGGACGCCAAAGCTCGACTTTACGGATCAGACACTTGTCTATGGCTCTTTTGCGCGTGGATACAAGGCTGGCGGAGCCAACCCTCCCGGCGCTACGTTTTCGAATTATGACAGCACATTCCTGAATTTTGATCCCATACATCCTTTGACATTCAAGCCCGAATTTGTGGATGCCTATGAGCTGGGCTCCAAGAATACGTTGCTCGATGGTGCACTGACGCTGAACGGCGATGTATTTTTCTACAATTATAAAGCCTATCAGATATCGGAGATCGAGGATCGCAGCGCGATCAATCTGAACTTCGATGCCACCGTCAAAGGTGCGGAACTTGAAACAAGCTGGGAACCTGCGCCGGGGTTGAAGTTCAGTTTCGCAGGCGGCTATGAAAACGCGACCCTGAACAAGGGAGACCATGCCGTCGATCTCATGGATCGTACCGCGGGTCATCCGGGCTGGATGGTCGTCAAGCCCTTCCTTACTGGCGCCTCGAATTGCATATTACCGGACTATGTCGTTGCAGCGACACTTGCAGTACTAACGAACGGCTTAGGACATCTCGCCCAAACCGTTTATGCATGCGACAATGCCTATAGTGGGCATGTCGACCCTCTCACATCATTGCCTTATAAGCTCAATCCGACAGCGGGCGTATTTGGCAACCCCGTTTCTTCGTACCTCCCAATCCCCTATTCCGGATTTGACCCGCTGGCCGGCACGCCGGGCGATCCGTACACGGGGCAGAACTACGACTCGTATCTCGGAATCGATGCCGGCCCCGCACCCAATAACGGCCAGGGCTTCGACAAGAATTTGAGCGGCAATCAGCTTCCCAGTGCACCGCATTTCACGACGTCGCTGTCGGCGGAATACCCGATGCCGGTGTCGGAGGATTGGGCGGCCACGCTACACAGCGATTTTTATTGGCAATCGCAAAGCTACGCCCGTGTGTTCAATGACCGGCCTTACGACAAGATTCGTGGCTATTCGAATATCAATCTGGCGCTGATCCTGACTAGCGCCAGTGGCTGGCAAGTTCTGGGTTATCTCAAGAACGTGTTCAACACCACAGCCATCACCGGCGATTTCCTGAACAGCGACGATACAGGGCTCACGACCAACGTGTTCCTCACCGACCCGCGCCTGTTCGGCGTGCGCGTCACGAAGAATTGGTGAGCGCCATGGGAAACAACACAAAAGCAAATCTTTACCTCCCCCTTTGTGGGGAGGTCGATCCGATGAGCGACTTGTCCGCCGAAGCTCGAAGAGCGAAGGCGGAAGCGAAACGGATCGGGTGGGGGGCCGTCGCTTGTGGTGGGCACCGCCCCCCACCCGGCTTGCTCCGCTCGCCGACCTCCCCACAAGGGGGAGGTGAAAATCAAATCGTCGCTCTCACGGGGGGAATTTCACAATGAGCAAACTCATAAACAATCGCATCCGCTGGAAATTGCTGACATCGGCGTCCGCGCTGGCGCTGGCTTCATCCCTGAGCTTGGCGAGGGCCGAAGATGCCAGCCGCCCGCAGCTCTGGATTACATTGGGCGGACAGTTCCAAGCCCTGCAGAACAGCGACGAGAAACTCGATCCGCCGTTTCTGGCATCGGTTTCCAATCCAGATCTGTTGCGGCCGCTGGATGTTCAGCGCCCAGCCCTGTATGCGCTGGACGAAGAGGCAAAGATTTCGTTTCAACCCGATGGCAGTGATTGGATTTTTGCTGCCGCGATCAAGTACGGCCGCTCACAGATATCGCGCCACCACCATCACCAAACGCCCAACGCGGATATTCAGATAAGCGACAAGGTTCCGCCACAGTTCTCAGCATTCAAAGGCTTCAACAAATACTATACGGCCTATCCCAACGGACATCTCAAATTCGCAGATGGAAAATTCAATCAAAACGAAAGCCACGCAATTCTGGATTTCCAGGCAGGCAAGGATGTCGGGCTCGGCATCATCGGCAGTGGCGCAATTTCGACAATCAATGCAGGGGTGCGTATCGCCAATCTGCGGTCCGCATCGAATACCGATTTGCGCGCCGAACCGGACGTGCAATATCCCACGGCTCCTATCATTGGAACAGTTTTTGCCGAAGAGCCTGCGTTTCTGGCGTTTCGAAGTGCGCACCCGCATTTCCACGATTACCGTGGCACATTGGCGCGACAGGAAAGCTTCAACGGTATAGGGCCCTCGCTTAGCTGGGACGCTTCGGTGCCGTTTGCCGGCAATTCCGAGGGCGGTGAATTGACACTCGATTTTGGCGCCAATGCGGCGGCCCTGTTCGGCCGGCAAAAAACGCGCGGACAGCAGAAACTTGAAGCGCACGGTTATTACGGAAGTGCTTTTTATCATCCTGGCAACGACAAGTTTCGACCGGGACGTTGGATCGACGTTGCTCATAATATTGGCCACATCAATACTTTATACGCACAGACGACACCTATCGATCGGAGCCGCTCCGTTGTGGTGCCGAATGTGGGGGGATTTGCCGGCATGTCATTCCGCTACGCCGACGCCAAAGTCAGCTTCGGTTATCGCGCCGATTTCTTCTTCGGCGCCATGGACGGCGGTATCGCCACGCGCAAGGAAGAGAACCGCGGCTTTTTCGGCCCCTATGCCAGCGTAAGCGTGGGCATTGGCGACTAGCGCCAGACATTTTTGAACGCGCGAGAGGCGGTGGAGCAGTTCCACCGCTCTTTTTTTGCGCAGATGCGAAAGGCTGAAGCGCCGTTCGCACTATACCGGCGCCGAGCGCGCGATTTTCTTCTTCGCAGTGCGGTATGTGGCGGCGGAATTATTCGCTTCCGCCACCCTTCCGCGCGCAATTCTCGTTCGTCGGAATAGATGTGCCCTTAAACTCTAACCCTCGAAAGGCAGGAAGCTGACGGGGGATGGTCGATACACGGGAAATCGGTTGTGAGGATGCCGCTCGCGTGGGCGAGCCCATGAGCGCGTCCGATCTGCAGCACTGGTTCGTACACGAAGTATTGCCCCTGGAGGCCGGTTTGACGCAGTTCCTACGCCACAATTGGCGCAACCAGAGCGACATTTCCGACCTGCTGCAGGACATCTATATGCGCGTGTTCGAGGCGGCCCAGCGCCAGCGGCCCGACAACACGAAATCCTTCGTGTTCGCCACGGCGCAGAATCTGCTGATCGACCGGGTGCGCCGCGAGAAGATCGTGCCCTTCGAAGCGATGCTGGAGCCCGGCGCACTTGCCATCGCGGCCGATGAGCCGAGCCCGGACCGCGCGGTGATCGCGCGCGATGAATTGCGCCGGTTGCAAACAGCGTTGGATCGTCTGCCCGCGCGCTGCCGCGAAGCCATCGTGATGAAACAGGTGGGTGGCATGTCGCGCCATGAGATCGCTGCACGCATGGGCATCTCGGAAAAAACGGTCAAATGGTATCTCGCCGATGGCTTGCGAACTTTGGCCGACACGCTTTACGGCGAAAATCCCGGGAGCAAGACATGAGCAATCCCGGAACGCAGACATCGCCTTCATCTGCCAAGGACATTCAGCTGCGCGCAGCCGAATGGATCATGGAGCGGCGCGAGGCGAAGGATTGGACAGCGGAAGATCAGGCTGCGCTCGATGCGTGGCTCGCGCAATCGCCCGCGCATCTGCTTGCCTATTGGCGGCTCGATGCGGCGTGGAACCGCACGCACACGCTGGCGGCGATGCACAATCCGTCGCTGGAGATTGCGAGCGAGAAGCCGGCGCGGCCCTTTCCTATGTTCCTGAAAATCGCAGCGGCAATCGGCGCGGTCGCGGTGCTGGGCGCGGGGCTTGCGGGTTATTTCTTGCAGCCGCATGACCGCACGTTCACCACGCCTATCGGCGGCCACGAAACCGTCAGTTTCGGCGATGGTTCGCGCATCGAACTGAACACCAACACGGTTCTGCGCGCGCGCATGACGAGCGATCAGCGCATCGTCTGGCTGGATAAAGGCGAAGCCTTCTTTCAGGTGAAGCACGATCCCGCGCATCCCTTTATCGTGATGGCGGGTGATCGCCGCGTCACCGATCTCGGCACGCAATTCACCGTGCGCCGCGATACCGGGCGGCTGCAGGTGGCCGTGATGCAGGGGCGCGTGTGGTTCGATGAAACGGCCAAGGAAACGCGCTCGCATGCGATGCAATCGGCCATGTTGACGCCGGGCGATGTCGCTGTCGCCACGCCGGATTCGCTGTCGGTCACGCGCAAATCGGCGCAAGTGCTGGCGGGCGGCCTGAGCTGGCGGCACGGCGTTCTCGTTTTCAAATACGCAACGCTTGCCGACGCCGTGGCCGAATTCAACCGTTACAACCGCGAGCAACTCGTCATCGCCGATCCGGCAACGGCAAAGCTGACGATCGTGGGAACATTTCCCACGAACGAAGTCGGCGCCTTCATCGATGCAGCTCAGACGATCTTCGGGCTGCGCGTCAGGAATCGTGGAAATCAAATCGTGATCTCGCGCTAGCGCGAGCAATTGGGCAGGGGGGAATATGAGGAAGTTGACATCAATTAAATCCGCGCTGGTGGGCGGTGCGAGCATGCTGGTGCTGGCAACGGGCGCGCGCGCCGGAGAGTTCAACATTCCCGGCGGCGATCTGGCGGCAGCGCTCGATGCCTATACGGCGCAGACCGACGTGGCGCTGATCGTTTCGGGCGAGGCCATCCGCGGCGTGCATACCAGAGGCGCAAAAGGCGCGCTGTCGGCGGACGACGCACTCTCGCGCATTCTGGCGAACACAGGTTTTGTCGTGCAGCGGCGCTCATCGGGCGCGATCACCATCGTGCAGGAACAGCTCAAACCGCGCCATTCCGAACTCAATGAGATCGCCCAGACGCGGCTGGCAGCAGCATCCAGCGCCGCAGCCGGCATTGAAAGCGTGGTGGTGACGTCGTCGAAGATCAAGGGCGACATCCAGACGGTGCCGATTGCCATTACGGCGCTGTCGCAAGAGCAGCTTACGTCACGCCAGATTGCCGGCGGCCCCGATCTGGTGAAGGAAGTTCCGAATCTCACGTTCACCAAAACCAATTTCGCGGGCTATTCGATCCAGATTCGCGGCATCGGCACGCAGGCGATTTCGGTGACGACCGATCCCGCCGTGGCGGTTGCGTTTAATGACACGCCGTTCATCCGCAATCATTTCTTCGAGCAGGAATTCTATGACGTCGGTCAGGTTGAGATATTGCGCGGTCCGCAGGGCACGCTGTATGGCCGTAATGCAACAGCGGGCGTCGTCAATCTGATTTCAGCCAAGCCCACCGACCAATTCGAAGCGATGGCGTCGGCCGATATCGGCAATTATCACAACCGCCGTTTCGAGGGCATGATCAACGTTCCTATCGTCGATGACCGGCTCGATATCCGCGTCGCCGGCGAATGGACCAAGCGAGACGGTTACAGCTTCAACGAGTTGACGGGCCAACCCATCGACGGCCGCGATCTATGGTCGAGCCGCGTTACGGTTGGGTGGAAGCCCACTTCGAATCTCCAGACTTATCTCGTTTGGGAGCATTTCCAGGAAACCGATGACCGCATTCGCAGCGCCAAGCAGCTTTGCAAAACGGATTACGGTCCGAATTATGATCCGGCTACCGGCGATTCCTATGTCGATGGGGTGCCGAAGGGGATAGGTATATTGGGTTTCGGTGAGGCTGGAGACTTCTTCTCGCAAGGGTGCCTTCCGACCTCGCTCTATTCGCCGGATGCCTTTCAGGCCCCGCTCAGCTACGCGCTGCCCTACGTTCTGGGAGTGACCATCCTCCACCTGGACGATATCGGCAACGCTGCCTACGACAATGTGGCCCAATCGACCAATTTGCGCGTCATTAAATCCGAGATCGAGCCGACATACCGCGCCAACAACGATACACTGGAATTCAATGCGGATTACAATCTGACGCCGACGCTGACGCTCACGTCGCAAACCGGCTACAATCATGATTTCCTGTGGTCCACTGAAGATTTCAACCGGTTCGGCTCGAATCCGGGATTTTACAAGACGCCGTTCTGCGATCCGCAATTGGGCTGTTCGCAGCGGTTGATCGCCGAAGATCTTTCGGAAGAACATGCCTGGCAGTTGAGCCAGGAATTCCGTCTGGCGTCCAACTTTTCGGGGCCGCTCAATTTCAGCGCCGGCGCCAATTACCTGCATTATGAGACGGATGAATTCTACTATGTCTTCAGCAATGCGTTCACTGCCCTTTCACCCGGCTCGGGTCGGGGAAATATCAGGAAGAACGACCACGTTTACGACCCCATTACCGGACAGTTCACCAATTCGGGTTTTCTTCCGTTGGGGTATCAGCTCAACGATCCGACCGGCGGTGCCGATATCGGCGGCGCCTATGTCGACCCGAACCCGATCACCCATCTCAACAACAATGGGCACAATTACTTCCTCAGTCAGAATCCCTATATACTAAATTCCTATGCCACCTTTGGCGAAGTGAATTACAGCCTCTCGAATGAGCTGAAGCTGACGGGCGGTTTGCGCTGGACGGACGATCAGAAGCATTTTCTCGATATTCCAAGCTGGGTGATTGAAAGCGGCTATGGATATCCCGTCGCAGGGACCGTCGATCAGCAATGGAGCAAATTCACAGGCCGTGCCGTCGCCAACTGGACGCCGAAACTCGATTTCACCGATCAGACGTTGATCTACGGTTCCTATGCACATGGCTACAAGGCCGGCGGCGCCAACCCGCCCGGCGCCATCTTCCCCTCCAGTACATTCGTTGGCCATGTTGAGGTCCGGCCGCAACCGATACATCCGCTCACGTTCAAGCCCGAATTCGTCGATGCGTTTGAACTGGGCACGAAGAACACGCTGCTCGATGGCGGGCTGACACTGAATGGCGATATCTTCTTCTACAATTACAAGGGCTATCAGATTTCCGAGATAGTGGACCGCACGGCGATCAACCGGAATTTCGACGCCACGGTGAAAGGCGCTGAACTGGAATCGACCTGGGAGCCGGCGCCGGGCCTGAAATTTGTGTTCGCGGGAGGTTATGAAGATACAAGGATCGACAACGGCCAATCGGCGGTCGATCTGATGGATCGCACAGCGGGCCATCCGGGCTGGTTCGTCGTCAAGCCGTTCGCCAACGAAGCGTCGAACTGTATCTTCCCTGCTTATGTCGCGAAATGGTTCGACAGCGGCGCCCCAAGCATAGGCACCACTTCCACCAGCTATTGCGCACACGCATATGATTTGCACGAGGACCCGTTCACGGGATTGCCTTATGTAGCCAATCCGTCGTCAAACAGCAGATATTACCCGGTCCCAACACCACCAAATTATCCAGGCTTCGATCCCGATGCCGGGGGCGTAAATCCTCTCACTGGACTGCCGGATCCTTACATCGGCCAGAATACCTCCGACGGCATCGACTATGGCCCGACGCCGAACGATGGCGCAGGGTTCTCGAAGAATCTGAGCGGCAACCAGCTTCCCAATGCGCCGCATTTCACCACATCGCTTTCGGCGGATTACACGCTGCCGGTGTCGGAAGACTGGGCAGCCACACTGCACAGCGATTTCTACTGGCAATCGCAGAGTTGGTGGCGCGTCTTCAACGACAAGGCTTACGACAAGCTGCGTGGTTATTCCAACGTCAACGCGGCACTGATCCTCACCAGCGCAAGCGGCTGGCAGGTGATGGGATACGTCAAGAACATCTTCGATGCGACCGCGATCACCGGCGCATTTCTGAACAGTGACGATACGGGGCTCACAACCAACGTGTTCCTCACCGATCCGCGCCTTTATGGCGTGCGCGTCACGAAGAACTGGTGAGGGGGAAACACCAATGAGCGAACTGATTCAAAAAAACGACAATCGCGCCGCCATCCACTGGAAGTTGCTGACCGGCGTATCGGCACTGGCATTGGTTGTTTCATTCACGGGCACAGCACAAGCCGAAGATGCCGATCACCCGCCGCTCTGGATCGAGCTGGGCGGCCAACTTGAACGCCTGGACAGCGCGCAGAAAGCCTTTGCGCCTGCATTCTTCAGCGTATCGACACCCGATATTCTCGCTCCGATGGTCGATGCGCAGAAACCACCGCTGTACAGTTTCGGTGAAAATGGAAAATTGACCTTCCAGCCCATGGGCTCGGATTGGCTTTTCTCCGCCTCTATCCGCTATGGCCGCGCCAGCCAGACAAAACATCTGCATCATCAAACGGATCACAGCCACGTCCCGATCACGTTACTCGGTCAATATCTCACTTCGGGGGGCGGTATTGACCTGTTCAAATTCGGCGAGGGCCAGGGAACTGCCCGGGAGTCGCATCTGGTTCTCGATTTCCAGGCGGGCAAGGATGTCGGCCTTGGCCTGTTCGGTGCGAGAGGAACATCGCAGATCAGCGCCGGGGTACGCTTTGCACAATTCACATCCGGCTCCCACACGACGCTCCATGCGCGGCCAACATATGTGTACACAGTGTTCAATAAACCGGGGAAGTATAACATCGACCATCGCCATTATCGGAGCAACACGGCGGTCGTTCAATCCAGGCGGGATACGCACGCCGTCGGGCCGTCCGTATCGTGGAATGCTTCTCTGCCGGTCGCAGGCAACAGCTCCAGCATGAGCATCGCGCTCGATTGGGGCATGAACGCTGCGCTTCTGTTCGGACGTCAACGCGCCAAAGTGTATCATCAGACGGCGGGCTACTATGGTATTCACGCAAAATATTATCGCCACAGCAGCTATGTGAACCCGGCGGTCAATAAAACCCGCACGCGCAATGTCGTGATCCCGAACGTCGGGGGCTTCGCGGGCATCTCGTTCCGCTACGAAAACGCCAAAGTCAGCTTCGGTTATCGCGGCGATTTCTTCTTCAACGCCGTGGATACCGGCTGGGATACGGGCAAGGCCTCGATGGTCGGGTTTCATGGCCCCTTCGCCAGTATCAGTATTGGCGTGGGCAACTAGGCGGCTTCATCCTGAAGCAAGTGAAGGCGGCGGGCTCGATTTCGCTGCCTTTTTGCGTTTCCACGCATCTGTTCGCCGCCGCAGCATCCTTGCTGCGATGCAAGCGCGGTACCTCTCGCGAAATATTTTGCGCCGCCGGTATTAAAACCCGCCGCCGCCCGGCGTCTCAGTACATGTAGTCTCGAGCTTCATCGTCTCGAATGGGCAGGAAGCGGGATGGCTGAGGGTTGCGAAACCGGTCGGGAAGGCGTGGGGCCTGCGGGCATGTCTGCGCCTGAAGCGATGGCCTGGTTTCTTCGCGAAGTGTTGCCGCTGGAGGCAATTCTGATGCAGTACCTGCGGCACAATTGGCGCGACAAAAGCGATATCGAAGACCTGCTGCACGATGTCTATGTGCGGGTTTACGAAGCCGCGCTGAAACAGATTCCAGAGAAGACCAAACCCTTCGTCTTCACCACCGCGCGCAATCTTCTCATCAGCCGGGTCCGTTCGCAGCAGATCGTTCCCATCGAAGCGGTGGCCGATCTCGATGCGCTGGGCATGGCCATCGACACGCCCGGCCCTGATCGCAACCTGATCGCGCGCGACGAATTGCGCCGGCTGAGCGATGCCATCGACCGTCTGCCGCCGCATTGCCGCGATGTCGTGATCATGCGGCGCATCCAGGATCTTTCGCGCGGCGAGATTGCGGCGCGGCTCGGGCTCACCGAGGGCACGGTCTCGGTCTATCTCACCGAAGGCATGTATGCGCTGGCCGATCTTCTGCACAGCGCCGATCCGCGGAGCAAGCCATGAGCGCGTCTGCGATGCACACCAAAGAGATCAAGGCATGTGCTGCAGCGTGGCTGGAGCGGCAGGACCGATCCGACTGGAGTGCGAACGATCAGGCCGAACTGGAAGCGTGGCTTGCCGCGTCCAATGCCAATCTCATCGCCTATTGGCGTGTGCACGATGCATGGAAGCGCGCAGAGCGGTTGGTTGCCGTGCAGCCTGCCGTCGTGCCACGGGCGCCGCCACGGCGAAAGATCTGGCCATTGCTGACGGGGATTGCGGCGACACTGATTGCAGTGGCGGCGCTGGGCCTCGGCGCCAGAACGCTGGTTTCAAAACCGCAAGAGCGCACATTCGCAACGCCCGTGGGCGGCCGCGAAATCGTCAGCTTTGCCGATGGTTCGCGCATCGAACTCAACACCAACACCGTTTTGCGCACGCGCATGACAACTGAGGAGCGAATTGTCTGGCTGGACAAGGGCGAGGCCTATTTCCAGGTGAAACATGACGACGCTCATCCCTTCATCGTCATCGCGGGTGGGGATCGTGTCACCGATCTGGGAACGAAATTTTTCATGCGGCGCGATTCCGGCGAACTCGAAGTGGCGTTGCTGGAGGGCCGCGTGCGCTTCGGCGAGGCCGATGCGCGGCCGCAGGCGCAAACCACGCTGCTTGCGCCGGGCGATGTCGCGACGGCGTCTTCCAATGCGATGTTCGTCACGCAGCAACCGGTGAAGTCGCTGGCGAACAAATTGAGCTGGCGCCGCGGCGTGCTCGTGTTCGACAGGACGCCGCTTGCCGACGCCGCAAAGGAATTCAACCGCTACAACCGGCAGAAACTGGTAATCGCCGACCCGGCCGCCGCCAGCATCACCATCGACGGCACGTTTCCGACAAACAATGTCGAAGCATTCACCGATGTCGCCCAGCACATCCTGCGGCTGCATGTGGAATATCGCGGGAACAGCATCCTGATCTCGCGCTGAAGAAACCGCGGTGAAAACTGCAAAAGGGGGGAGTAATGCCAAGATTTCTGAAATCCGCGCTCGCCGGTGGCGTATCGGTGCTCGCACTTTCAAGCGTTGTGCTGGCGGAGGATTTCAATATTCCTGCGGGCGATCTGAAGAACGCGCTGGATTCCTATTCGCTGCAATCGGGCGTGGCCGTGATTGTTTCCGATGAGGCGGTCAGGGGCGCACGCACCAGAGGTGTGAAGGGCGATTTGTCTGCGGATGAAGCGCTGTCGCACATTCTCGCCGATACCGGCTTTGTGCCCTATCGCCATTCGCGCGGCGTGGTGGGGATCACGCGCGACGAAAAGCCCGCGGACACCGGCACACGGATGCCGCAGGCAACACCACTGCGCATGGCCGCGGCGGCGGCCGCGGGCATTGAATCGGTTGTGGTCACATCATCGAAGATCAAGGGCGATATTCAGACGGTGCCGATTGCGATTACCGCGCTTTCGCAGGAACAGCTCACTTCGAGGCAGATCGCAGGTGGACCCGATCTGGTGAAGGAAGTGCCGAATCTCACCTTCTCGAAAACCAACTTCACCGGCTACAACATCCAGATCCGCGGCATCGGCACGCAAGCGATTTCTGTGACGACCGATCCGGCGGTTGCGGTCGCATTCAACGATACGCCATTCATCCGCAATCATTTTTTCGAGCAGGAATTCTACGATGTCAGTCAGGTTGAAGTTCTGCGCGGCCCGCAGGGAACGCTCTACGGGCGCAATGCGACGGCTGGCGTCGTCAATCTGATTTCCGCCAAGCCCACAGATCAGTTCGAGGCGATGGCATCCGCCGATATCGGCAATTACCACAATCGCCGTTTTGAGGGCATGATCAACGTTCCTATTGTGGACGACCGGTTTGATCTGCGCGTGGCCGGCGAATGGACCAAGCGCGATGGCTATTCTTTCAACCAGATTACGAATGCGCCTATCGATGGCCGCGATCTGTGGTCAAGCCGTGTGACGCTGGGCTTCAAACCTGTCGAGAATTTGCAGGCCTATCTCGTCTGGGAGCATTTCCAGGAAAACGACGACCGCTTGCGCAGCGGCAAGCAACTTTGCAAGACGGCACCCACTCCGACGCAAGTCGACGGTGTATCGGTTGACGGTCATTACGTGGAAACCGCCGCGTATGATCCGAGATACTATCTAAGCCAGGGCTGCGAGGCTGCGTCGCTTTATTCGCCGGATGCGTTTCAGGTCCCCAACGGCCTTGCGCTGCCTTATGGTTCGGCGATTGGGCAATTGGACCCGTTCATCCGGAATTTATTCGATCCTTATGCCAGCACGGCTCAATCGCGCAACCTTCGCGTCATCGAATCGGCAATCAATCCCACCTATCGCGCGAGAAACGACACGCTTGAACTCAACACCGACTACAATTTTACGCCTGCGCTGACGTTTACATCGCAGACGGGGTACAACAATGATTTTCTGTGGTCGGCAGAAGACTACAATCGCTTCAACACTGCCCCTGGAATGTTTACTTACTACACGAGCTTTGTCCCACTGGGCTGGCAAGCAGGTTCCGTATCTGTCGATCCGAGCGGCCTATTCCACTGTTATGCCGGCGGGGGTGGTGGATGCTCTGCTCTTCCGACTGGCGCTCAATGTACACCAAATTCGAATACTGACGAATATTGCCAGCACGACGCCGTTTTCTGCGATCCCCAATTGGGCTGCAGCAACCGGCTCGTAGCCGAAGACCTGTCCGATGAGCGTTCCTGGCAATTCAGCCAGGAATTTCGGCTCTCCTCGAATTTCAGCGGTCCGCTGAATTTCAGCGCCGGCGGCAATTTCCTGCACTATGAAACCGAAGAGAATTATTACGTCTTCATCAATACACTAACCTCGTTTGCGGCAGCCGGTTTGGGTGGTGCTCCGAGCGGCAATCCGGCGCTGCAGGCGCAATGGGTTCCCGGTATATCCGACAACAGTCAGTGTCTGCCCAACGGCTTTGCGGATGTGAACGCCTTTGCGCCACACAGTCCGACCAACGGTGGTTGCGCTTATATCGATCCCAATCCGCTGACGCGCCTCAACAATGAGGGGCACAGTTATTTCCTCAGCCAGAATCCCTATGTGCTGAATTCCTATGCCGGCTTTGGCGAGATCTACTACAACATCCTTTCCGATCTGAAACTGACCGGCGGCGTGCGCTGGACCGACGATGAGAAACATTTCACCGATATCCCGAGCGAACTTCTCGTACCCGGTTATGGCTATCCGGTAACAGGCGTCGTCGATCAGAAATGGAACCAGTGGACAGGGCGCGCAGCCGCCAACTGGACGCCGAAACTCGATTTCACCGATCAAACGCTGGTCTATGGTTCATACGCGCATGGCTACAAGGCCGGTGGCGCCAATCCGCCGGGCGCAACATTGCTGACATTTGCATCCGGCGATATCGGAAACCCGATCCACCCGCTGACCTTCAAGCCGGAATTCGTCGATGCTTTCGAATTGGGCTCGAAAAACACGCTGCTGGACGGCGCGCTCACGCTGAACGGCGACGTCTTCTACTACAATTACAAAAACTATCAGATTTCGCGCATCGTGGACCGCACGGCGATCAACGATAACTTCGATGCGCATATCAAGGGTGCCGAACTTGAAACCACCTGGGAGCCCGCGCCGGGCCTGAAGTTCAATTTCGCCGGCGGCTATGAAGATGCGCGCGCCGCCAAGGGGGATCACTCCGTCGATCTGATGGACCGCACGGGGGGCAATCAGAACTGGATGGTGATGAAGCCCTTCATCGATCAGGCGTCAAACTGCGTCTTTCCCAAATATGTCGTCATGGAATTGTTGAATATGGGCTACCCGTTTAACGGTCAGCCCTGGAGTTCGGTGGACGACGTCCCGGTTGCGTGCGGAAATGCTTATACATTGGGCCAGGATCCGGTGACGGAACGTGCCTATGCCGCCAATCCCATTCACTCCAATCATTTCGGGTTCATTCCTCCCGGCTATACGGGCTTCGATCCGCTCGCCGGAACTGCGGGCGATCCTTATACCGGCCAGAATATCTTCAATGGCGTCGATTACGGTCCTGTGCCCAACAACGGTCAGGGTTTCGACAAGGATTTGAGCGGCAAGCAGCTTCCCAATTCACCGCATTTCACCGCGTCGTTCTCGGCGGAATATACGATGCCGGTTTCTGAGGATTGGGCCGCCACGCTGCACAGCGATTTCTACTGGCAGTCGCAATCCTATGCGCGCATCTTCAACGACCGGCCTTACGACAAGCTGCGCGGTTATTCCACCGCGAACCTCGCGCTTATTCTCACCAGCGCATCGGGCTGGCAGGCGATGGGGTATCTCAAGAACGTGTTCAACGCGACGGCCATCACCGGCGATTTCCTGAACAGCGACGATAGCGGTCTGACAACAAACGTATTCCTGACCGATCCGCGCCTGTTCGGCGTGCGCGTCACGAAGAACTGGTGAGGGGGAAACACCAATGAGCGAACTGATTCAAAAACAAGACCATCGCACCACCATCCGCTGGAAGCTGCTGACGGGCGTCTCGGCGCTGGCGTTGACGGCGTATGTTTCAAGTGGGGCGTTCGCTGAAGATGCAGGCCAGCCGCAAATCTGGATCGAACTGGGCGGGCAGTTAAACCGTCTGAATGATGGCCAGGAAAGCTTCGCGCCGGTCTTCCCCAATTCGCCGCCGCGGCCATCAATCTTTTCGCCGTCGCAGAAGTTCGACGGTGCGCCACGCTTTGGTATAGATGAGGACGGAAAACTTTCGTTCCAGCCGGACGACTCCGATTGGGTTTTTTCGGCGTCCGTCCGCTATGGCCGCTCCGCCAATAAAAGACACGTCCATCAACAAACCAACCCCAACAATGTCGTCAAATATTATTACACTTCGAATATTACATATACCGGCGGCCCGCCACGCCGGCAAAAGCAAACAAATGTCGTCAAGCCTCAAGCTGCGAAATTCGCCGATACTCTGGCACGAGACAGCGACCGCCATCTCATTCTGGATTTTCAGGCGGGCAAGGATGTCGGGCTCGGCATGTTCGGCGGGCAGGGTGGGTCGTCTGTCATAAGCCTTGGCGTTCGCTTCGCCCAGTTCAAGAGCAAATCGAACGTGGCGTTAAAATCCAATCCGGATTGGCACTTTCACTACAAATATTTTCCCTCGATAGTGAGTACCAATTTCCCTTCGTCCAAAATCGTGGCCGGCTCGGTTTTTCACAGCAACGTCGCGAGCCTGCAGGCCACGCGCAGTTTCCGCGGGATAGGCCCATCGCTCTCCTGGAATGCATCCGCGCCGTTTGCGGGCAACCTCAAGGAGGGCGAACTTACGTTCGATTGGGGTGTCAACGCCGCTTTGCTGTTCGGCAAGCAAAAGGCGCGCACGCATCATCAGACGACGGCGCGCTATCACGGCGCGAAATACGCGCAAGCCTCGCGCCCCATCACCCATCACGGGCCCGCCGTGCCGGATCACACACGCAGCCGCGACGTCTCTGTACCGGATGTCGGCGGATTTGCGGGGCTTTCGTTCCGCTACACCGATGCGAAGATCAGCCTCGGCTATCGCGCCGATATGTTCTTCGGCGCCATGGATGGCGGCATCGACATGCGCAAATCGGAGAACCGTGGCTTCTATGGTCCCTTCGCCAGCGTCAGCGTCGGCATTGGGGATTAGCAGGCCGCGGCCGCATCTCCTTAATATATAAAGGCGAGGCAAGGGCGGTGGAGCGATCCACCGCCCTTAACCGTTTTGCCGGCCCATGGCACCGAACTTGCCTCTGCGTCAGCAGTGAAACCGCTTTGCCTGACCGACAAGGTGCGTGCTGTTCAAATCGAACCGCCACAGGAGGCGCAGATGCTTCAGATCGATACAAATGTGAGTTTTGCGGATCGTCCCGCTCCGAAACAGGCGCCGCGCGGGCTGACCCCTCTTTATCAGCCCTTTCCCAAGCTCCTGGGCGTCGAGGTGATCGAGGCGACCGCCAGCCGCGTGCGCGCCAGGCTGGAGGTGCGCTCGGAATTCTGCCGTTCCGGCCACATGCTGCATGGCGGCGCGATGATGGCGTTCGCCGACATGGTGGGCTCCATCGGCGCGTTCCTGAATTTGCCGGAAGGTGCGGCCACGACCACCATCGAAAGCAAAACCAATTTCATGGGCCCGGCCGAGGAAGGCTCCGTCATCGAAGCGGAAGCCATTCCGATGCATGTCGGCCGGCGCAGTTCCGTCTGGCAAACACGCATCACGCGCGAAGACGGCAAACTGCTCGCGCTGGTGACGCAGACGCAGATGGTGCTGGAGGCGAAGTGAACCTCGCCGCGCCGATACGCTCCGGCGCGCCTCCGCGTTGGATCGAGACATCCCGGTTCTCGCTCGACTGGAACGGGCCGGGCGCGCGCGCATTCGTTCCGTTCGATGCGAAGGATCTTGGACGGCCCATTATCGCGCTGTTCGAATCTGCTGCGCGCGGTCATGCGGACAGGATCGCCATAGACGACGGCCGTGTGCGTCTCACCTATCGTGAAGCGGCCGGCATTGTGCATCGGTTGGCTGCGCGCATCGCGGCGCAAATCAGGCCCGGCGAACTGGTCGGAATCCTGTTGCCGGTTTCAGTGGAGTTTCCGCTTGCCATGCTCGCATGCCTGGCGGCGGGGCGGGTTTTCGTGCCGCTGGATTTGCATTATCCCCGCCAATGGCTGGTGGATGTCATGGCCGATGCGGGCATGAGTGCGGTCATCGGCCAGTTCGGCGCGGATGTTGCCGATATCGTTCCGCCTGCCATGCGCAAAATCAAAATCGATTTGATCGGGCCCGTGGATGCTGCCGTTCCGCGTTTTTCGGCGCCGGCAATCGGTGCGGACGATCCGGCAATCGTCATCTACACATCGGGCAGCACCGGCAGGCCAAAGGGCATCGTCAACAGCCAGCGCGCGCTGCTGAGGCGCGTCGAGCAATATGTCAATGCTGCGCATATCAATGAACAGGATCGCTTCCTGCCGCTGAGTTCGGCCTGCACGATTGCAGGATTGCGGGAGAGATTTTCAGCACTTTTGACCGGCGCAACGCTGCATCTGGTCGATGTGCAGCGCGCCGGTGTGCGCGAAATTTTGCGCCGTCTGCGCGACGATGCCATCACGATGATCTATGGCGTGCCTGCGCTGCTGCGCTCGCTGATGCAATTGGGCGAAGGCAGCGGATTGGCCTTGCGCGTCGTGCGCGTGGGCGGCGATGCGGTGCTGACGAGCGATGTGGAGCGGTTGCGCGAATGGCTGCCGCAGGATTGTTTGATCGAACTCGGCTACAGCTCCACCGAAGCGCCGATCATGCAATGGTTCGTGCCGCGCGATTTCGTCAGCGACGGCGCAAAAATCCCGATCGGATATCCGCTCGCGGGCAATTCGCTGGCGATTGTCGATGAAGATGGCAGCCCCGCGCGTGAGGGGGAAATCGGCGAACTTGTGATCCGCAGCCCCTATGTGGCGCTGGGGCGCTGGCTGGATGGACGCTGCGTGATGGACGGTATTTCGCCCGATGCGCGCGAACCCGCCTGCCGCGTTCAGCACACCGGCGATCTGGTGCGCCTGCGCAGCGACGGATTGCTCGAGCTCATCGGCCGCAAGGATCGCCAGCTCAAGATTCGCGGCAACCGGATCGAGCCCGGCGAAATCGAGGCCGCGTTGCGCCGCAGAGCCGATGTGCTCGACGCCGCCATTCTGCCGCGCCAGACGGGCGAGACGCTTGTGCTGATCGCCTATGTCGTGGCGCGCACGCAAACTTGCGAAGAGGGCGCGTTGAGGCAATTCCTGCGCGAGACGCTGCCGCCGCCATTGCAGCCGCATCGCATTCATATCGTCAAAGAAATTCCGCGGCTACCCAGCGCCAAGCTGGATATTGAAGAATTGCGGATTCTCGACCGGCAAATGCAGGACGAATATGTCCAACTTTCGGGCGCGAACGATTCCGCATCCATCGGCGCGACGCAAACCGCGGTTCTGGCGATCTGGCAGCGCTTGCTCCATCAGCCGCAAATCGATTGCGATGCCGATTTCTTCGATCTCGGCGGGGATTCGCTGCTGGCGCTGGAATTGATGTTCGAAATCGAGGAAGCGCTCGGCGTCGAATTGCCTGTGACGATGATCTATGAATATCCCACGGTGGCCTCGCTGTCGGACGCCATCGACACGCACGCCGAACCGCAATTCTCGCCGCTGGTTCCTATCCGCCGCGAGGGCGAAGGCACGCCACTCTTCATCGTTCACGGTGTCGGCGGCAATGTGATGGAATTGTTTGCGCTTGGCCGCCAACTTCACGCGCCCGTCTATGGTCTGCAGGCGAAAGGCTTGGACGGCAGGCAAGAGCCCAATCGCACGATTGGGGATATGGCGGATTATTATCTGGCCGCGATCCGCGCAGTGCAGCCGTCAAGGCTTTACCGGCTCGCGGGATATTCAACCGGCGGTCTGATCGCATTCGAAATGGCCAAGCGCCTTCGTGCGCAAGGCGAAGACATCGCGCTGCTCGCATTGCTCGACACGCAGACGCATGCACGCCAATGGCCGCTCGATGTCTGGGCTGCGAAATTGTGGCAGCGCGCGGCCCATCATGCGCGCGCGCTGGGCGAAGTATCGTGGCGCCGCATGCCGCGATATTGCGTGGCGCTGGCGCTTTCGCTTCATCGCCGGCTGACATGGCGGCTGGGACGGGAAGGTGCCGCGCCGAACAAGGGCCCCGGCATCCCTCAGGCATTGCAAAATGTATATGCCGCAACGCTTTCCGCCGCGGCGGCTTATCGCCCGTCCCTTTACGATGGCGCGATCACGCTGCTGAAATCCGAACAGGGCAATCCCATGATGGCCGATCCGGCGCGCATCTGGAAAAAATATGCGCGTATGCTGCAAACGCACATCGTTCCGGGCGATCATTATTCGATGATCCGCGGCGAGCATGGCCGGCATCTGGCGGAAATTCTCAATCGCTGCCTCGGGTTGTAAAACCCTTCCCATAATTTTTCATTTCACGCTGCGCCGCAGCAAAAATTATTTATTTCGCCACCCGAAATTGCAGGGGGGCTTTTTGTCTATGTGCGCACAGTTTTGAATCCCTAGGCAGGAAGCTCGGGGGCGAATGAGCGAAACGCCGGAAATGGAATTTGAAGGTGTGCGCCGCAGGGGCGAAGCCATGAGCCCTTCCGAAGTCGCGGCCTGGTTCGTGCGCGAAGTTTTGCCGTTGGAGGGCATCTTGATGCAATACCTGCATCACAATTGGCGGAACCAGAGCGACATCACAGACCTGCGCCAGGAAGTCTATGTGCGCATCTGTGAATCGGCCCGCCAGCGCCTTCCCGATCACACCAAGCGCTTCGTGCTGACGACGGCGCGCAATCTCATCATCAATCGCATGCGCCATGAGCATGTGGTGCCCATCGAAGCAGTGGCTGATCTGGACGCGCTAGGGCTCGCTATCGATGCACCAGGACCTGACCAGATCGTGATGGCTCGCGATGAACTGCGTCGGCTTCAGGCTGCACTCGATCGCCTGCCGCCACGCTGCCGCGAAGCGGTGATCCTTGCCCATGTCGAAGGGTTGTCGGGGCAGGAGATTGCCCAGCGCATGAATATCGCGCAGGCCACAGTCTCCGAGCATCTGGCCAATGGCATACGCGGATTGACGGACGTGGTTTTCGGCGACCGCGGGAGAAACCCATGAGCGATGTGAAAGAAGAAAAATTCACACCCGCCGCCGATATCGAAGCGCAGGCGGCAAGCTGGTTGCAACGCCGTCGCTATTGGAGCTGGAGCGATGACGATCAGGTCGCCCTCGAAGCGTGGCTCGATGAATCGCTCGCACACAGCATTGCTTATTGGCGGCTGGATGCGGGGCTGGGGCGGGCGGAGCGGCTCGCGGCTCTGCGCAATCCCGCGCCGGATCAGGCGAGGTTGGCGTTCTCCGGGCAGGATTCGCAACCGCGCAATCGGATATTTCCAACACTGACGCGTATTGCGGTCGCACTGGCTGTCGCAGCCGTGCTTGGCGCTGCGACGGCTTTGTTCCTTCTGCGCCCGCACGATCGCACATTCTCCACACCGGTAGGCGGGCATGAAACCGTGGCCTTCGCCGATGGATCGAAAATCGAGCTGAACACCGACACGGTTTTGCGCACGCGCATGACGACGGAGCAGCGCGTCGTCTGGCTCGACAAGGGGGAAGCTTATTTCCAGGTGAAGCACGATCCAGTGCATCCATTTATTGTTATCGCCGGCGATCGGCGCGTAACCGATCTGGGAACGGCGTTCGTCATGCGCCGTGATAGCGCCAGGCTCAAAGTCGCGGTGATGCAGGGACGCGTGTGGTTCGATGCGTCGAACCGGCAGAAACCGCTGCAATCCGCGCTGCTGACGCCGGGTGATGTAGCCACAGCGACCGCCGGCGCGATGCTGGTCACCAAAGACACGGATCGTGCGCTCAAAACGAATCTCAGCTGGCGTCATGGCGTTCTCATCTTCAAATACACACCGCTTGCAGACGCCGCGGCCGAGTTCAACCGCTACAACCGCCAGAAGCTGGTTGTCGCAGATCCGGCTGTGGCCCAGCTGACGATCTACGGCACGTTTCCGACCAACAATGTCGAATTGTTTTCTCGCGTCGTGCGAGATGTTCTGGGCCTGCATGTCAGAGCCAACGGAGATGACATCGTGATTTCGCATTGAGGGGAAGAGTTTCCGTGTAGCGCACACTGCACATACGAGCGGCCACAAGTCGCATGAAGGGGGAGTAATGTCGAAGATCAATTTCCTGAAGTCAGTTCTGGCGGGCAGCGCGTCCGTTATGGCGCTCGTCACCGGCGCGCTTGCCGATCAGTTCAGCATTCCAGGTGGCGATCTGGCGACCGCACTTGACACCTATACCAAGCAGACCGGTGTCGCTTTGCTGGTTTCGGGCGAAGCGCTGAGAGGCGCGCGCACCAAAGGTGTGCGGGGCGATTTGAGCGCAGATGTTGCCCTTAGCCACATTCTTGCTGGAACAGGATTTGTCACGCGTAATGAGGCAGGCGCGATCGGCATCGTCCGCGACGATCCCGTGCGTGCAGAGGCGCCTTCGCGCTTACAACAGATCACGCCTGTCCGTATGGCTGCGGCCTCGTCTGCCATCGAATCGGTGGTTGTCACCTCTTCAAAAATCAAGGGCGACATCCAGACCGTTCCGATTGCGATAACGGCGCTGAGTCAGGAGCAGCTTACCTCGCGCCAGATCGCGGGTGGTCCAGATCTTGTGAAGGAAGTGCCGAATCTCACCTTCTCAAAGACCAATTTTACTGGCTACAATATCGAAATACGCGGTATTGGCACGCAAGCGATTTCGGTGACCACCGATCCGGCAGTGGCGGTGGCCTTCAACGACACGCCGTTCATCCGCAATCATTTCTTCGAGCAGGAATTCTACGACGTTTCGCAAGTCGAAGTGCTGCGCGGGCCGCAGGGTACGCTTTATGGTCGTAACGCGACGGCGGGCGTGGTGAATGTGATTTCCGCCAAGCCCACCGATCAGTTCGAGGCGATGGCGTCGGGCGATTTCGGCAATTATCACAATCGCCGCTTCGAGGGCATGATCAATGTGCCTATCGTTGATGATCGTCTCGATATTCGCGTTGCCGCCGAATGGACGAAACGCGACGGCTACAGCTTCAACACCGTGACCAATGCGCCCATCGACGGCCGCGATTTGTGGTCGAGCCGTGTCACCATCGGTGTGAAGCCGACCGAAAACCTGCAGATGTATCTCGTCTGGGAGCATTTCCAGGAAAACGACGACCGCATGCGAACCGCCAAACAGCTTTGCAAAAAAGCCCCCGTGCCCGCGGCAATCGACGGTATCGCTGTCACGGACGATCCCAGCAATATTGAACAGGGTGCCAGTCCCTTTTTAAGCCAGAGCTGCGAAGCCGTTTCGCTCTATTCCCCGCAAGCCTTCGAAACCCCAAACGGATTTACATTGCCCTACATCACCGGGCCGGCAATACAAGGCGTGCTCGATAGCCACGTCGATCCCTATGCCAGCGCCACGCAATCACGAAATTTGCGGGACATCGAATCCGCGCTCAATCCCATCTACAAAGCGAACAACGATACTCTGGAGTTCAACGCGGACTGGGCTGTGACGCCCTCGCTGACGGTCACCTCGCAGACCGGATTCAATCATGATTTTCTCTGGTCGGCAGAGGACTACAACCGGTTTACGACCGCGCCGGGAATTTTCTTCTACCCTTCATTTGGAGGCCAGACGACGCCGGACCCGAACGGTCTTCATGTTTGCCGCGTGTCGGTACAGGGCGACCTGTCGCAATCTTCCTGCCTGGGCCTTCCAGGAGGCGCTACGTGTACACCCAAGGGGCCGGGTGACAACAACTGTCAGGCCGCAGGTCTCTTCTGCGATCCGCAACTAGGATGCAGCGACCGTCTTGTGGCGCAGGATTTGTCGGATGAACACGCTTGGCAGTTGAGCCAGGAATTCCGTCTCGCCTCGAATTTCAGCGGTGCGCTGAATTTCAGCGTCGGCGGCAATTTTCTGCATTATGAAACCGAAGAAAACTACTATGTGTTTATCAATACGCTGACCTCACTCGCCACCGTTCCGATCGGTAATAATGGTCAACCGCTCCCGCCATGGGATCCGGGCGTTTCGGACAATCACCAGTGCTTTCTATCACCGGGACCAGGGCATAGCTCGAATGGATACGCCTATTACGATCCCACCAAGAATAGCGGTCTGCTGCCCTGTGGCTACATCGATCCCAATCCGATATCGAGCCTCAACAATCAGGGCCATAATTACTTCCTGAGCCAGAATCCTTATGTTCTCAATTCTTATGCGGGGTTCGGTGAAGTCTATTATACTGTGACGCCCGATCTGAAGCTGACCGGCGGGTTGCGCTGGACGAACGATCAGAAGCACTTCATCGATATTCCGAGCGAGCTTTTGACTGCGGGCTATGGCTATCCTGTGCTGCGCGTGGTGGATCAGCAATGGAGCCAGTTGACGGGCCGCGCGGTCGCCAACTGGACGCCGAAGCTCGATTTCACCGATCAGACGCTGGTCTATGGCTCTTATGCCCACGGCTACAAGGCCGGCGGTGCCAATCCGCCCGGCGCAGTTCTCCTCACCAACGCCATATTCGGGGGCTGCGGGACGGGTTGCACCGGGAACGAGGTGGACACGAACCCCGTACATCCTCTCACCTTCAAGCCGGAATTCATCGATGCGTTTGAACTCGGCACCAAGAACACGTTGCTGGACGGCGCGTTGACGCTGAACGGCACGGCTTTCTATTACAATTACAAGAATTATCAGATTTCCCGCATCGTCGATCGCTCGGCGATCAACGACAATTTCAATGCCACAGTCAGAGGCGCGGAACTCGAAACGACATGGGAGGCCGCGCCCGGCCTCAAATTCGTCTTCGCGGGCGGTTATGAAAACGGCACGCTCGACAAAGGTGACAAGTCCGTCGATCTGATGGACCGCACCGCAGGTAATCCGGACTGGATCGTGGTCAAACCCTTTGTGACCCAGGCCTCGAACTGCATACTTCCCAAATATGTTATTGCAGCCGATCTCCAAAGAGCGGGACCGGGAGGGCTCCCCGTCCTCGAAGATTATTGCTCTCTGGCATACCAGGAACACGTCGATCCGGTAACCGGTTCTACCTATATGGCAAGCCCATTTCCCGGCTATCCCGGCTTCGATCCGGTCAGCGCGACCGCCACCAATCCCGATCCATACAATGGAACCAATGCCGGACCTGCGCCGAACAATGGCCAGGGCTTCGACAAAAATCTGAGCGGCAACCAGCTTCCCAATGCGCCGCATTTCACCACGTCGCTGAGCGCCGAATACACAATGCCGGTATCGCAGGATTGGGCAGCCACGCTGCACAGCGATTTCTACTGGCAATCGCAGAGCTTCGCGCGCGTGTTCAACGACCGGCCTTATGACAAAATACGCGGCTACTCGACCACCAACCTCGCGCTGATCCTGACCAGCGCCGGCGGCTGGCAGGTGATGGGTTATCTCAAAAACGTGTTCAACGTCACAGCCATCACCGGCGACTTCTTGAACAGTGACGACAGCGGTTTGACCACCAACGTGTTCCTGACCGATCCGCGCCTCTATGGCGTGCGCGTCACCAAGAACTTTTGAGGGGGGGAATTACCAATGAGCGAACTGATTCAAAAAAATGACAATCGCGCCACCATCCGCCGGAAGCTGCTGACGGGCGTCTCGGCCTTGGCGCTTACGGTCACTGTTTCATCGACTGCGCTAGCCAATGCCGATGACGCAGACCGCCCGCAAATCTGGGTCGAACTGGGCGGACAATTCGATCAATTCAGCGGGCCGGGCTCGCCCTTTGCGCCGCTCTTCGTCGTCAACTCGGACTGGAAAGGCAACGGCCTGATATCGCCCACCGTCCAGCAGAAGATGAACATCTTCAGCCTGGGTGAGGAAGGGACTATCTCGTTTCAGCCCGAGGGATCGGACTGGATCTTCTCCGGCGCTCTGCGCATCGGCCGGTCGGGCGGCCACAAATTCACGCACCAGCAGCTGAAAGGGCAGCAATTCAAAGATAAACTCGGCACCAAATATATAACAAACACCGCGGATCCTCGCTACGCACAGACCAAAGCGGACAGCGACGAAAAACATTTGATCGCCGATTTTCAGGCCGGCAAGGATGTGGGCTTGGGCTTGTTTGGCAGCGAGGGCACCTCGGTCGTCAGCGCCGGCGTTCGTTTCGCGCAATTCACCGCCAAATCATCCGCCACCATCCATGCCATGCCGCACGTCCATTTCATACCAAAGACGTTTACGAATGGTAACTTCAAACTCTATGAGACCGAGCATCACCGGTATTTCGGCTCCGGCCAGCGGGCTGCAAGCTTCCAGGGCGTCGGACCCTCCATCTCCTGGGATGCATCGGCAGCGGTTGCCGGCAATCCCGAGAGCGGAGAGATCACGCTTGATTGGGGCGCAAACGCGGCCATCTTGTTTGGCAGGCAGAAGGCCAAATTCCATCACCACACCACCGGCTACTACAATAAGGCAAAATATGGCACGAGCATAACTGCACCAGTCACCGCCACGGGCAGTCGCGTCCGCTCGGTGGTCGTGCCCAATCTCGGTGGCTTCGCCGGGCTCTCGCTGCGCTGGACAAATGCCAAACTCAGCCTCGGTTATCGCGGCGATTTTTTCCTCGGCGCGATAGATACCGGCTTCGACTCGCGCAAATCGACAACCCGCGGCTTCTACGGACCCTTCGCCAGCATCAGTGTGGGGATTCCGTAATGGGCCATAGGGAGTCAAGTGCATATCCGCTGCTCGCGTCGCCGGTATCAGGCTTCCGTTCGTGGTCGGTCATGGCCGCCACATGATGCGATCAGAGGAAACCGGGAGCCAATCTCG
>DASZBL010000029.1:0-30898 GCA_035944195.1 Rhizomicrobium sp.
CGCCGAGAAGGGAGTGTTTGGCGGCTTCCTCATCAAGATGATGCGGCTGTGGATCGAACTCGCGCGCGAATTCGAAAATCTCTTCCTTCGTCACTTCGTAAGGACCGGCGTTGAAAATTTCGCCGATCTTGAAATCTTCGAAGTGAAGAAGCTCGCTCACGACGTGAACCGGAAATGCATCACATCGCCGTTGGCCACGACATATTCCTTGCCTTCCAGCCGCATCTTGCCTGCGTCGCGCGCGCCCACTTCGCCGTTGAGTGAGACGTAATCATCGTAAGCGATGGTTTCGGCGCGGATGAAGCCTTTTTCGAAATCGGTGTGGATGACGCCGGCGGCTTGCGGTGCGCGGGAGCCGCGCGTCACGGTCCAGGCGCGGGCTTCTTTGGGGCCTGCGGTGAAATAGGTGATGAGGCCCAGCAATTGATAGCCCGCGCGGATCAACCGGTTGAGGCCGGGCTCTTCCAGATCGAGGCTTGAGAGAAACTCCGCGCGTTCGCCTTCGGGCAATTGCGCCACCTCTTCCTCGATCCGCGCGGAGATGACGACGGCGCCTGCGCCTTCGCGCGCGGCCATTTCCTCCACGCGCTTGGAATATGGATTGCCGTAGCCCGCCGAGCCTTCTTCCACATTGCAGACGTAAAGCACCGGCTTTTGTGTCATCAGGCCGAGTTGGCGATAGGGTTCGCGTTCCTCCGGCGTGAGATCGGCGCGGCGCGCGGGCTTGCCTTCGCGCAGCAGTGTGATCGCCTTCATCATCAGGGCGTATTGTTCTTTCGCTTCTTTTTCGCCGCCCTTGGCTTTCTTTTCGATGGGGATGATGCGGCGTTCCAGGCTTTCCAAATCCGCCAGCATCAATTCGGTTTCGACGGTTTCGGCGTCGCCCACCGGATCGATGCGGCCCTCCACATGGGTGATGTCGTCATCGACGAAGCAGCGCAGAACATGCGCTACCGCATCCACTTCGCGGATATTGGCGAGGAACTGATTGCCGAGCCCTTCGCCCTTGGATGCGCCGCGCACCAATCCTGCGATGTCCACGAAGGTGATGCGCGTGGGAATGATCTGTTGCGATTTGGCGATGGCCGCGAGTTTATCCAACCGCGCGTCAGGCACGGCCACGTCGCCCACATTCGGCTCGATGGTGCAGAAGGGATAATTCGCCGCCTGCGCCGCGGCCGTTTGCGTCAGCGCGTTGAAAAGCGTGGATTTGCCGACATTGGGCAATCCGACAATGCCGCATTTGAATCCCATTATTGTTCCTTTGGCGGGTTTGGTTTCAGGATCACCGCCACTTTGTTCATGAAGCCGACATCGTCATCCGCTGCAAGCTTCGGCGCGCTTTCCGCAATCGCCGACAGCATCGGCACCAGCCAATCCTCATCGGCTTTGGAGAAATTGTTCAGCACATGGCCATGCACGCGCGATTTCTCGCCGGGGTGCCCAACGCCGATGCGCACGCGGCGGTAATCGGGGCCGAGCGTGGCAGTGATGGAGCGAAGGCCGTTATGGCCTGCATCGCCGCCGCCTGTTTTCACTTTCAGTTTCGCGGCGGCGAGATCGAGTTCATCGTGGATCACCACCAGCGCCGAAAGCGGCAGTTTGAAAAAGCGCATCGCGGCGCCGACGGAATCTCCGCTGTCGTTCATATAGGTCATGGGTTTCAGCAAATGCGTTTTGCGCCCGGCGATCTTGCCTTCGCTGACCGCGCCGTTGAAGCGCGAACGCCACGGTCCGAATTTGTAGCTCTCGTGGACGACGTCCACCGCCATGAATCCGGCATTGTGGCGGTTGCGCGCGTAGTCCGTGCCCGGATTGCCGAGCCCGGCGATGAGAAGGGCAGTGTCGGACATGGCGCACTCCCGCGCGGGATGCGCGCCGTCTTATTTCTTTTCCGGAGCCTTCGCACCAGCAGCGGGAGCCGCACCGGCGGCAGGCGCTGCACCGGCAGCGGGCGCACCAGCGGCAGGTGCTGCACCTTCCTCGACCACGGGGGCTGCAGCAGCGGCGGCCGCGGCAGCAGCGGCGGCGCGCTGTTCTTCGATGACGCTGGTGGGCGCCACGATGGAGGCGACTGTGAAATCGCGCTCGCGGATCAGCGGCTTCACGCCTTCCGGCAGCTTGAACGCCGAAATATGCAGCGTGTCATGGATGTCGAGTTCGGAAAGATCGCCCTCGATATATTCGGGAATGTTCTCGGCGGGGCAGAGCATCTCGATTTCGTGGCGCACGATATTGAGCACGCCGCCGCGCTTGATGCCGGGCGAAGTTTCCTGGCCCTTGAAGCGCACGGGAATTTCCAGCTTCACCTTCGCGCCCTTGGGCAGGCGCAGGAAATCGACATGCACGGGGCGGTCGCTGACCGGATCGAATTGCACGGCGCGGGGAATGACGCGCGTCTTCTTGCCATCGACTTCCAGCATGAACAGCGTGGTGAGGAAGCTGCCGGTGCCGACATGGCGCTCCAGCTCGCGGGCCGAAACCTGCACGGGAATCTGCTTGTCCTCGCCGCCGCCATAGACGATGCCGGGCACGTTGCCCTTCTGACGCACCTGATAGGCCGGGCCTTTGCCAGTGCCGGGGCGGGTTTCGGCTTTGAGATCCTGCATCGCGCGCATGAGATTTAAGTCCTTGAAATTGCACCCTTAATTTCTGCGCAGCATTCTGCCAGAGGGGCTGGAAAGCGCAGGCTTTTAGCGGATGAACGGCCCCGGTGCAACCTGATAAGGTAACGAGGCTTTTCCGTGTCGCGCCAACGCGCTATTTGGATGAGCACCCTGCTTCGGAGACCGAAGATGAAATACACAAGAATCGTCACCGACCCGGGGCAGATGGGCGGGGTGCCCTGTATTCGCGGCTTTCGTATTCCCGTGGCAACGGTCGTTGACATGATCGCCGACGGCATGCGGGAAGCGGAAATCCTCAATGCCTATCCCGACCTCACATCAGCCGACATCAGCGAAGCGCTGCACTATGCAGCAGAGGCCGTCCGCGAACGCGAATTGCCGCTCGCCGTTCCGTGAGATTTCTGATCGATAATGCATTGTCTCCGCTCGTCGCGCGAGGACTCGCCGCAAATGGCCATGACGCGCTGCATGTGCGCGATTACGGCCTGCAGGCTGCTAAAGACGAGGTGATATTCGACCGCGTCAAAGCCGAAGAGCGCATTGTCGTTTCTGCAGATACGGACTTCGCAGCCTTGCTTGCCTCGCGGGGAGGCAACAGACCATCCGTCATACTGTTCCGGCGCGGGAGCGATCGCAAACCGGAAAGACAGCTTGCATTGCTTCTGGCAAATCTGGCGTCGATCGAAGATGCGCTGGCGAAAGGCGCGATTGTTGTGTTTGAAGAGGCGCGCATTCGTGTGCGCTCGCTGGCCGCTCGCGAAAACGGTTAAATCCTGTGCTGTAGACCTTTCTTTCTCTCGGCGGGCTTGGCGTTCTCATATGCTTCGGCGATGAGCGCCTTCAATTCCATTTTGCCAATCCTCTTCAGATCGACGATGAGGTTGGCCGTCTTGCCCCACATGAAGCGGATGAAGATTTGCGGATCGACTGCGAAGAGGAATTCCTTGCGCTCATCTGGCAGATGCAGAAAGAGCCCGTCGGGACGAATCACGGCGAAAATGCGTTTCTTGGTGCGGAAGGAAGGGCGGCCCCAATGATCGACCTCCGTGACGCCTTCCAGCGCGAGGGCGATTTTGCGGATGTCTTGGGCGGTGGGCATCAATCGAACAGGCTGGAAACGCTCTCTTCATTGCTGATGCGGCGCATGGCTTCGCCGATCAGCGGTGCGATGGAGATGCGGCGGATGTTGGTGCATTTGCGCACTTCTTCGGTGGCGGCGATGGAGTCAGTGATCACCAGCGATTTGAGCTGGGAGGACTGGATGCGCGCCACCGCCCCGCCCGACAGCACGCCGTGGGTGACATAGGCGCAGACATCCTTGGCGCCATTGCGCAGCAGCGCGTCGGCGGCGTTGCAGAGTGTGCCGCCGGAATCCACGATGTCGTCGATCAGGATGCAGGAACGCCCGCGCACATCGCCGATAATGTTCATCACTTCGGATTCACCGGCGCGTTCGCGGCGCTTGTCGACGATGGCGAGGTCGGCGCCAAGCCGCTTGGCCAGCGCGCGCGCGCGCACCACGCCGCCGACGTCCGGTGAAATCACCATCAGATTGTCGCCGCCGAGATAATCGTAGATGTCCTTCACCATCACCGGCATGGCGTAGAGATTGTCGGTGGGGATATCGAAGAAGCCCTGAATCTGCCCCGCATGCAGATCGACGGTGAGCACACGGTTGGCGCCGGCTTCGGTGATGAGATTGGCCACCAGCTTTGCCGAAATCGGCGTGCGCGGGCCGACCTTGCGGTCCTGCCGCGCATAGCCGAAATAGGGAATCACGGCCGTGATGCGCCGTGCGCTGGCGCGCTTCAGCGCGTCGATGATGATGAGCAATTCCATCAGATGGTCGTTGGCCGGAAAGCTCGTGGACTGGATCACGAACATGTCCTCGCCGCGCACATTTTCCTGGATCTCGACGAACACTTCCATGTCCGCGAAACGGCGCACCACGGCCTTGGTGGAGGGCAGCTTCATGACCTGCCCGATGGCATCGGACAGCGCGCGGTTGGAATTGCCCGCGATCAGCTTCATGCCGCGCAGTTCTTTTGCACCGGTCATTCGCGGGGCCTCTTTGAAGGTTTGATGAAGGGGTTCTAGCAAGCGGGCAGGGGCGGGTAAACGGGGCGCGTCAAGGCGTCAACATGATGGCGCTGATCTGGCGGCCATAGTCACCCTCTTTCCTGTGGGTGGCGCGGCGGAAGCTGAAAAAATCGGCCTCGCGCGCATAGGTGCAGGCGCAAAGCGGCTCGATAGCGCCGATTCCTGCGGCAGCCAGACGCGCGGCGGTATAGCCCTCCAGATCGAAGTGGAAATGATCGGGAGTATTTGAGGGAATGAAGAATCGCACATTGGCGGGATCGGCATCGAGGAAGCGCGCGCGGAATTCGGGCCCGACTTCGTAATTTTTTTGCGAAATACAGGGACCGATGCTGGCTGCGATGCGCGCGCGGCTGGCGCCCAGTTTCTCCATGGCGTCGAGCACCGATTCGATCACGCCGGAAATCGCACCCTTCCATCCGGCGTGTGCGGCACCGATGATTCGCGCCTCGGCGTCGGCAAACAGCACCGGCGCGCAATCGGCGGTGAGAATGCCGAGTGCGATTCTGGGAATATTTGTCACCATGGCATCGGCTTGCGGGCCTTGGCCCATTTCCCACGCTTGTGTGACGGTCACGACGTTTGGACTGTGGATTTGATGCAAGGTCGCAAGTTTGCCGCCGCCCAGTTCTTCCATTACGCGGCGGCGATTCTCTGCGACGGCTTGCCGCTCGTCGCCGGAGCCCGGCCCGCAATTCAGTGACGCAAAAATACCGGTGGAGACACCGCCCTGCCGCCCGAAGAAGCCATGGGCGATAGTGGACAGATTTTTCGCACGCAGAACCAGCATTTCAGAATCCCGGCGGTCTGGATGCGCCATTGGGCATGATCGCCAGCGCTTTGAACAGATGGCCCATCTGCGCCGGATTTGTCAGCCGGTCCACAGCGGATTCGATTGCTCGCGCTTCGCCGGGATTCTTCTGCGCCAATTGCGCGGCGCGCTCCCGCAGGCCGAGAGCTTCCAGCAGCGCGCCCTGGCCGACGGGACCAAAGGTTTTCGCGCCACCTGCGCGCGCTGCTTGCGCCAGCGCCGCGAAATCGACATGGGCAGAAAGATCGGCCTCGCCCGGTGCATCGAGAATGCCGGTGAATTTGTGCTGCGCCACCGCCTGCAGCGTTTCACCGAAGCCGATACCGTCGTGACCGTAATCCACGATCAATGCGGCGCCGCCCTGTTCGGCAATCACGCGCGCGATTTCCTGCGCGAGTGCGGCGGACGCGGGCGAGATTTCGTAGACCGCGCCGTCTTGCGCTTCGCCGCGTGCAGCCGGAATGTCGATTATCGAAGCGATGGGCGCGAGGGCGAAGGCAAGCTTGCCGGATTCGTCCGCCGTCACCATGCGCTCGCACCAGCCGCGGGGTGTTTTCACGAATTGGCGGATAGGCAGCGCATCGAAGAATTCATTGGCGATGAGGAAGAGCGGACGGTCGAGCAGGCTTGAGTCAAAATGATCTACCCATCGTGCTGCCCCCTCACCCCGGCCCTCTCCCCCAGAGGGGGAGAGGGAGTGAGATGGATTACCCTCTCCCCCATCGGGGGAGAGGGCAGGGTGAGGGGGTGGTGCCGCGCGCACAATCTTCGAAAGTTTCTCATATTGAATCTTTCGCAGCGCGGGACTCGCTTCCACCATCACCACTTCGATTGCCGCGAGAAATTCCGGCACCCTGCGCGCAGCGCGCAATGCATCCGCCATCAGCGTGCCTCGGCCCGGTCCAAGCTCCACGAGCCGTGCCGGTTTCGGCGCGCCCTGATCGCGCCAGCATTGCACGATCCAGAGTCCCAGCAATTCGCCGAACATCTGGCTCATTTCCGGCGCGGTGATGAAATCGCCACCTGCGCCGAAGGGATCGCGTGTGGAATAATAGCCGCGCCTGGGATCGTGCAGCGCCAGCGTCATGAATTGCGCGATGGATAAAGGGCCTTGCGCCGCGATCAGTTGCGCGATGCGCGATGCGCTCACGCTTTGGCTGCGGGCTTCAGCGCCCGCCAGAAGAAATACACCGCCACGAACCACATCAGCGACGACAGCATCTGTCCCATGCTGATGGGTCCAAGGAACGGCGCATCGGGCTCGCGGAACAGCTCCACGAAGGCGCGGAAGATTCCATAGCCGAGGAAGAACACGCCCGTGGTGAGGCCAGGCCGCTCATGCCAGCGGAATTTGCGGATGCCGATTTGCAGGATGGCGAAGAGCACGAGGCCTTCGAGTCCCGCTTCATACAATTGACTGGGATGACGCGGAATGCCGCCCGCTTCCGGATTGGGGAAGATCATCGCCCACGGAACATGCGTCGGCTTTCCCCACAATTCGCCGTTGATGAAATTCGCGATGCGGCCGAAGAAGAGGCCGATGGGCGCCACGCTCGCCACCAGATCGCCCACACGCAACGGATCGAGCTTGCGCCGCCGGCAGAACAGCAGCACCGCCAGCAACACGCCGATCAGCCCGCCATGGAACGACATGCCGCCCTGCCATGCCGCCACGATCTTGATCGGGTTGGTGATGAATTCCATCGGCAGGCCATGGCAGAAGCCCGCACCCGGCGAGACGCTGCACAGAATGGTGCCGTAGAAAATGTCCCAGCCGAGGCGGCCGCCCAGAATCGTGCCCAGCGTCGCCCACACGACGAGATCGCCGATGTCGTCGGCGGTGGCGGGCGGCTTGCGGTTGAAGGGCGGGTTCTTCCACAGCGCCTTGTCGCGCAGCATCCGCAGGATGAACCACCAGCCCAGCAGCAGGCCCGCGATATAGGACAGCGCATACCAGCGGATCGCCAGCGGGCCCAGATGAATGAGGACCGGATCGATCTGGGGGTAGGGAAGGGTTGCTTCGACCATCGAGCGACAAATCGGGCTGCTTCGCGCGGCGTGTCAAGAGAGGCACTTCGCGCCGCGCTCCGCCTCCTATAAGATGGATTCATGCAGACCGACAATCCGATCCTCGACGGGCTCGCCCGACTCTTCACAGATGCCGCAGGGGCCGCGCAAAGCGTGCGCACCGAAGTCGACACGTTCATGCGCCACCGGCTGGAAAAACTGGTGACCGACATGGATTTCGTGCCGCGCGAGGAATTCGAAGCGGTCAAGGCGATGGCCGCCAAAGCGCGCACAGAAAACGAACGGCTGGAAAAGCGCATCGCCGAATTGGAAACCCGACTCAAAGCGGGACAATAGATTCCTCAAAGCTGTGAATTCCTGAATCTGCCCATAAGCGGTGGGGCGGGGACTCTTGTGCAGCCACAAAATCTTGTGTCAGGTTGGCTCAGGGTGCTTCGTTTTTCGCTCGGCCCAGGAGTCATGGATGACGGTCCTACACCAGGATGAAGAGGTAAATGCCGGACACCACCCGCTCGACATGCTCGAGCGCAGCGTGGAGGACAATGGCTGGCCTTTCGAGCGCAGCGGGCGGGACGAGCTGAACCTCTCGGTCGCGGGGCGCTGGTGCGACCATCATTTCTGCTTCACCTGGCGCGACGATCTGCAATCGCTGCATCTGTCCTCGGCCTTCGACATGCGGGTGGAAAGTGCGCGGCGGGCCGATGTGGCGGCCCTGCTGATGTATGTGAACGCCAAAATGTGGATCGGCCATTTCGATATGTATTCGGATGACGGCACGATCCTCTTCCGCCATGCCATGATCTTCCCCGAAGCGCAGGCGAGCGCCTCGCAATGCGAGGCGCTGCTCAATCTGGCGGTGGAGGCTTGCGAATATTACTACCCGGCATTCCAGTTCGTGCTGTGGGGCGGAAAATCCGCCGAGGAAGCCGTGGCCGCCGCCATACTCGAATGCGCCGGGCAGGCATAATCAAGCCCATCCTCCTTGTGGGCGCGGGCAGGATGGGTTCGGCGCTCCTGAAAGGCTGGATCGCCAAAGGCATCGGGCCCATTGAAATCGTAGAGCCTAAAGCGTCCGCACCGCTTCGCGCATTGGTGAAATCCGGCGGTGCGAAATTGCGCGGCGATCTGTCGTTTGCGCCGAAAGCGGTGCGTGCCTGTGTGGTGGCGCTGAAGCCGCAAATCCTCAAAACCGAAGCCGCATTGCTGAAACCGGTCGCAGAATCCGGAGCACTGATGATTTCCATCGCGGCGGGAACGAGCATCAAGAGCCTCGCCAAAGCGTGGGGTCCGAAGGCGCGCATCGTCCGCGCCATGCCGAATACGCCGGGCGCCATCGGGCGCGGGATCACCGCACTTTATGCTTCACCGAAAGCGACTGCCGCGGATCGCGCGCTGGCGGAGGAATTGCTGTCCGCATTGGGCCAAACAATCTGGGTGAGGCGCGAGGCGCTGGTGGATGCGGCGACAGCGGTGTCCGGTTCAGGTCCGGCCTATGTGTTCCTGCTGGTGGAAGCGATAGCGCAAGCCGCTGAAGCGGAAGGCCTGCCGCGCGATGTGGCAATGAAACTCGCACGCGCCACCGTTTCCGGCGCAGGCGCGCTGCTGGACGCCGATCCGCGCGCGGCCGCTGATCTGCTCCGCGATGTCACCAGCCCCGGCGGCACGACAGAAGCGGCGTTGAAAGTCTTGATGTCCGATTCCGGTTTGGCAAAACTGATGGCGCGCGCGATTTTGGCGGCCCGCAAGCGCGCGGAAGAATTGAGCGCCTAAACCGGCAAGCGGATCACCGCCCGCAAACCACCCGTCGCACTTTTGCCCAGCGTGAGATCGCCGCCATGGGCGCGGGCTATATCGCGCGCGATGGCGAGGCCGAGGCCGCTGCCGCCTTTTTGCAGATTGCGCCCCTCATCGAGGCGGTGGAAGGGACGGAAGGCTTCCTCGCGCCGCGCTTCAGGAATTCCCGGGCCGTCATCATCGACAAGAATTTCCACGCTCTGCCCGTTGCGCCTCAGCGTCACATCCACATGGGTTCCGTGCTTCAGCGCATTGTCGATGAGATTGGTGGTGCAGCGGCGCAGTGCGTTGCTTTTCACCGCAAGCGTAATTCCCGGCTCGGCGTTCACCGTGAGGCGATCGGTGCCCGCGAATTTGGCGCGCGCAGCGGCTTCCGCCGCATCTTTCACGATTTCCGACAGATCGGCGGTTTGCGCTTCCTCGCCGCCTTCGCCGCGCGCAAAATCGAGATATTCGTCGAGCATGTGCTCCATCTCGGCGATGTCGCTGCGCATGGCTGTGGCGTCGGTATTGCCGCCCATCATCGCAAGCTGCAATTTCAGGCGCGTCAGCGGTGTCTTCAGATCGTGGCTGACGCCCGCCAGCATTTCCGTGCGCTGCTGCACATAGCGCTCGATGCGCTCGCGCATGGTGAGAAAGGCTTGCGCGGCGCGGCGCACTTCGGTGGCGCCATAGGGTTTGAAATCGGGCACGCTGCGGCCCTTGCCGAAGGCCTCCGCCGCTTTCGCCAGCCGCTCGATCGGCCGCACCTGATTGCGCAGGAAGAGGATCGCGACCGCCAACAGCAGCAGCGAGGACCCCACCATCCACAGAATGAACACATCGGCATTCGATGCGATGATGCGCTTCCTCGGAATCATCAGGCGCAGCACGCCGTCCTTCGTCTCCACCTTCAGATCGAGATAATCGCCCGCCATGTTCGAGGTGAAAGTGTAACTTTCGCCCAGTTGCGTGGTGAACAGCGCGCGCAGAACATCGTTGATATGGGGCGCCTTGTGGTGCACCGGCCCTTCCAGATGTTCGCCGGGGAGAAAATTCACCTGATAGCCGAGATTTTTCGCCGCCATGTCGAGCAGGGCGTCGCGTGTCTTGCCCGGCGGCGTGGCGGTTTCGATGTTGACGAGAAACGCGACATCGCTTGCCACGCCGCGGGTCATGCGCACCGTCATGATGTCGTAATGGCGCTCGAAAAACGCATAGGTGACGATGCCCTGCAGCAGCACCATCGGCAGGACGATGATCAGCAGCGAGCGGCCGAACAGCCCTCGCGGCAGGATTCGTTTCAGCGCACGAAGCGGATGAAAGCCGAACATCTCAGGCGACCCGATCCGGCACGAGAACGTAACCCACGCCGCGTACGGTCTGGATATAAAGTGGCAATTTGGGATCGTCCTCGATCTTGCGGCGCAGGCGCGTCACCTGCACGTCGATGGAGCGCTCCAGCGTCACGCCAAGCCGCGTGCAGAGATCGGTGCGGGAGAAAGCGCGGCCCGCATTGGCGGCGAACAGTTTCAGCAGTGCGGATTCCGAACTCGTCAGCCGCACGGGCTTTCCCTTGCGGCGAAGCTCGCCGCGTTCCGGATCGAATACGGCCTCTCCCATTTTCACTTCGCGATGGGCTGAGCGGGCAGGGGGCGCTGTGCGGCGCAGCAGCGAGGTACAGCGCAGAACCAACTCGCGCGGCTCGAAGGGCTTGGGCAAGTAATCGTCGGCGCCATGCTCGAGCCCCGCGATGCGGTCTTCCGCCTCGCCGCGCGCGGTCAACAGGAGGATCGGCGTTTGCGAATTGGCGCGGATAGAGCGGGTGAGGTCGAGCCCGGTCTCGCCGGGCATCATCACATCCAGAATGAGAAGATCGAAGGCGATGCTTTTCATCAGCGCGCGGGCTTCGGCGGCATCGGCCGCGGCGCTCACGCGAAAGCCGTTGGTGGAGAGATAGCGCTGCAGAAGCGCGCGCAGGCGCTCGTCATCGTCCACCACCAGCAGATGCGGCGTGCCGGCTTCCAGATTCATGGCGCCCGCCCGCCTGTGAGGCTCGCCAGCACGCGGCGGAAACCGGCCACGGCGTCCGGCCCTGCTTCACGGAAGGCGCGCACGAGGCGAGGGCGCTGCGCTTCCCAGAGGGCGGCTTCCAGCGCAGAGCCCTTCTGCGTCAGGCGCAATTGGCGCATGCGGCGATCCTTCGTGCCGGGCTTGCGTTCCACGAAGCCGCCATCGAGCAGATCATTCAGCACGCGATTGAGGCTCTGCTTGGTGATCCGTAAAATGCCCAGCAATTCCGCCACCGAGAGCCCCGGATGCCGCGCGATGAAATATAGCGCGCGCCGGTGCGCCCGGCCCAGCTTGGCCGCGCGCAATTGGTCCCCGCCTTGCGCAAAGATGTCGCTGAAGGCGAAGAACAGAAGATCGACACCTTGCTTCAACGCCTCGTCTTCAAGGTATAAAGGGGAGGCAAGGGTATAGGTTTCGGCGCGTTTTACGTCAGGCATGCTGACATAATTGGCCGGTCCCGCCTTGCCGCGCAAGAGGGCTGCCCCTCACACTGGGTTACAAGGAGTTTCAATGGCTTCGGTGCTTCCATTCGACGAACGCGAGGGCTCGCTCTGGTACGACGGCAGACTGGTGCCGTGGCGCGAGGCCAAGACGCATGTGCTGACCCATGGGCTGCATTATGCGTCCTGCGTATTCGAGGGCGAGCGCATCTATTCGGGGCGCATCTACAAGCTGGAGGAGCATACCCACCGGCTGTTCGAATCCGCGCGGATTTTGGGGATGAAAATTCCGTACACGGAAGATGAGATCAATAAGGCGTGTTACGAGGCCGCGCGCGCGCAAGGCATCGAGGATGGCTATGTGCGCCCCGTGGTCTATCGCGGCAGTGAGATGATGGCGGTGTCGGCGCAGAACACGAAGATCCATGTCGCGATCGCGGTGTGGCAATGGCCGTCCTATTTCGATCCGAAGGAAAAGATGAAGGGCATTCGTCTGGCGATTTCCGAATGGAAGCGCCCCGCGCCCGACACCGCGCCGACACAGGCGAAAGCGGCAGGTCTCTATATGATCTGCACGATGTCCAAACACGCCGCCGAAGCGCAGGGCTATGCGGATGCGCTGATGTTCGATTATCGCGGCTATGTGGCGGAAGCGACGGGCGCGAATATCTTCTTCGTGAAGGACGGCAAGCTCGTCACGCCCATCGCGGATTGCTTTCTCGACGGCATCACGCGCCGTTCGGTGATTGCGCTGGCGAAGGCGCGCCAGATTCCGGTGATCGAGAAGCATATCGAGGCGGATGAGTTGGAAACTTTCAGCGAATGCTTCATTTCCGGCACGGCGGCCGAAGTCACGCCGGTGTCGGAAATCGGGCCCTATCGCTTCAAGCCCGGCGCGATCACCGAAATGCTGATGCACGATTATTCCGAAGAAGTGCGTAAGCCGGTTTCGACATTGAAGCTCGCGGCTGCGGGTTAACGCGGCTCATTCCTTGCGCCACCGCTCCGCAGATTTGTCGTCGGCGCTTCTGGCTTCGACCCATTGGGTTGATGCGCCGCGCTCTTCCTGTTTCCAGAAGGGCGCGCGGGTTTTGAGATAATCCATCAGAAATTCGCACGCTTCGAACGCGGAGCCGCGATGTGAAGACGCCACCGCAACCAGCACGATGCGGTCGCCCGGAAGCAATTTGCCGATGCGGTGAATGATAGTGATGCCCTGCAGCTTCCAGCGCCTCTGCGCCTCGGCCACATGCAGTGCGATCTCACGCTCCGTCATGCGGGGATAATGTTCCAGCGTCATGGCGGTGAGGCCGTCGTCGTCGCGGACAATTCCGGTGAAGGTTGCGACGGCGCCGATGTTGTGATCGTGCGCAAGTGCCGCGCATTCTGCGGCAACATCGAAATCGTCTTTCTGGATTGAAATTTTCATCGTCTGCTCTCCCTCTCCCCCTTCGGGGGAGAGGGCAGGGTGAGGGGGTGGTCCAACGAACGCAATTCTATCGGCAAGAAACGCAATCGCACTACAGTTCCTGGCAAGAGCGCAAACGGAGAAATCCCCCTCAACCTAACCCTCTCCCCCGTTGGGGGAGAGGGGATTCGCGGTGTTTATCCCCCCGTCACCGGCGGGAAGAAGGCGATTTCGTCATTGGCGGAAATGGGCGCATCGAAGCCCACATGTTCCTGATTGACGGCAGCGCGCAGGCGTTTGGAATCGGCGAAAGCTTCGGCATATCCGCCGCCGCGCGTGCGCAGATGCGCCACAAGATCGGCAATGGTTTTGACGTTGGGCGGAACGTCCATCTGTTCTTCGCTGCGCCCCAATTTCTGCCGGACCCAGGCGAAATAGAGCAGCGTCACACTGTTTCTCCAGCGTCTGAAACTTTGCGCGGCGGATGAAGATAAATCAGTCCTGCGCGGAAATAGGCATAGCCCGTATAGACCGTGAGCCCCGCCGCCACCCACAATGCGATATAGGCAAAGGCTTCCGCACCGGGCACGAAACGGTCGGCAATCGGACCCAATATCATCGCGCCGATGGCCACCAGCTGGATCGCCGTTTTCATCTTGGCGATGCTGGAAACGGGCAGGCTGACGGAAGCCCCGGCGAGAAATTCGCGCAGACCCGAAACCAGAATCTCGCGCGACAGGATCACCAGCGCCGGCACCAGCTTGAAAAAGCTGGCGAGTCCCGGGATGAGGTTGAATTGCGGCACCGAGCCCTCGGCCACCAGCATCATCAGCGCCACGCCGACGAGAATCTTGTCGGCGATGGGATCGAGCATGCGCCCGAAAGACGACGACGCATTCAGCTTGCGCGCGGCGAGCCCGTCCAGCGCGTCGCTGATTCCGGCCACGCAAAACACCGCAAACGCGATCAGCCGCGCCGCGTCGCCCGGCAGCGCAAACGCAATGGCGAATACCGGCACCAGAAGGATGCGGAAGATGGTGATCATGTTCGGTAGCTGAAACATGGGCCGACTTTATCACCGCTTTCGCGGGATGCACCCCCTCAACTCGAGGGATGGAAAAAGTCGTAAATTTTCTTCGCCAGCGTACTGCTGACGCCCTCGATGGATTCGAGGTCGGTCAAACTTGCCCCTGCGACAGCCCGCGCCGAGCCGAAATGGGTGAGCAGCGCCCGCTTGCGCGCCGCCCCCACGCCCGCAATCTCGTCCAGAGGATTGGCGCCGATGGCTTTGCTGCGCTTCTTGCGATGGCTGCCGATGGCGAAGCGGTGGGCCTCGTCGCGCAGGCGTTGCAGGTAATAGAGGACCGGCGATTTGGGATCGAGGCGGAAGGGCGCGCGGTCCTTCATGTAGAAATGTTCACGGCCCGCATCGCGGTCGGGGCCCTTGGAGATTCCCACCAGCATCACATCTTCGACGGCGAGGTCTTCCAACACCGCCTTCGCAACCGCGAGTTGGCCCGGCCCGCCATCGATCAGCACGAGGTCGGGCCATTTGGTGCGGGCGTCGTCGGCCTCGCTTTCCTTCATCAGGCGCGCGAAGCGGCGTGTGAGCACCTCGCGCATCATGGCGTAATCGTCGCCGGGTGTAAGCTCGGCGGATTTGATGTTGAATTTGCGGTACTCGCCTTTCTCGAAACCGTCCGCGCCCGCCACGATGAAGGCGCCGACGGCGTGCGCGCCCTGAATGTGCGAATTGTCATAGACCTCGATGCGGCGGGGCGGATTTTCCAGTCCGAAGGTTTCGGCCACGCCTTCCAGCAATTCGCGCTGCGCGGAATTCTCGGCCATGCGGCGTCCGAGCTGTTCGCGCGCATTGGTGAGCGCCATCTCCACAATCTCGCGTTTCTCGCCGCGCTGGGGAGTGGAGATTTCGACCTTGCGCTCGGCGCGCAGCGACAATGCTTCCGCCAGCAATTCGCGATTGGGAATATCTTCGGAGAGAAGGATCAGCGCAGGCGCGGGGCGCTCGTCATAGAACTGGCCGATGAAGGCCTCCAGCACTTCGGCGGTGGCAAGCTCGCGGTCGGCGCGGGGGAAATAGGGGCGGTTGCCCCAGTTTTGCCCGGCGCGGAAGAAGAACACCTGAATGCAGGTTTCGCCGCCCTGATTGAATGCGGCGAACACATCGGCATCGGAGAACGTGGAGGGATTCACCCCCTGATGCTGCTGGATATGGCCCATGGCGCGGATACGGTCGCGCAATCGCGCGGCACTTTCGAAATCGAGCGCTTCGGCGGCTGCGTTCATGTGTTTGGCGAGTTCGGTCTGCACCGCGCGGCTTTTGCCGGAGAGGAACAATTCGGCCTCGCGCACAAGTTCCGCGTAGCCGGGGCCGTCGATGCGCTCCACGCACGGCGCAGAACAGCGCTTGATCTGGAACAACAGGCATGGCCGCGTGCGCGATTCGAAAACCGAATCCGAGCAGGAGCGCAAAAGGAATGCGCGCTGCAGCGTGTTGAGCGTTCGATTCACCGCGCCCGCACTGGCGAAGGGGCCGAAATAGACGCCCTTGGTGGTTTTGGCACCGCGATGCTTCAGCAGTTGCGGGAACGGGTGATCCTCTCGCAGCAGAATGTTCGGAAAAGATTTGTCGTCGCGATAGGAAACATTGTAGCGCGGCTTCAGCCGCTTGATGAGATTGCTTTCCAGCAGCAGCGCTTCGGTTTCCGATGCGGTAGTGAGGAACAGCATCTCCGAAGTTTCGGCGATCATGCGGGCGATACGTTCGGTGTGGCCGCCCGATTTGGCGTAGGAACCCACGCGTTTTTTCAGGCTTTTCGCCTTGCCGACATAGAGCACATCGCCCTTGGCATCGAGCATGCGATAGACGCCAGGCGCATCGGGCAGCGTTTTCAAATACGCCGCGATCCGGGCGATCCCGCGCAGGGGTTCGGTTTCGATGTCGGTCGGATCGTTCATCTTGACGATTATAATACATTGTCATCCCCGGCCGAGCGAAGCGAGGGGAAGGGGACCCAGGTGGTCAAAGCGGTATGATCTTGACGACTATATTCGGGATTCTTCTTCAAAACACAGAACGCGTGACCACCTGGGTCCCCTTCCCTCGCAACGCCTGCGGCGTTGCTCGCCGGGGATGACAATGGAGTTACTGTCTTTCCCGCTCGATTTCCACGCCGCCGGATTCGGCGCCCGGTAGGGCATGCAGCTTTTCCACCCGCACGCGCACGGTTTTTACGCGCTTGTCCTCGAAGCAGGAGGTGGCGATGCGTTCGGCCAGCGTTTCGGCGAGGTTGATGTGGCCGGCATCGATGATCGCGCGGATCTTGCCCGCGATATCCCCATAATCCACCACCAGATCAAGTTTGTCCTCGATCATCACGAGGTCCTCCACCGCCAGATCGACATTGAGGCGCACGGGCTGGGCCTTGCCCTGCTCATGGCCATAGGTGCCGATATGGGCCAGCACTTCCAGATTGCGGATGAAGACATGGCGAATGGCACGCGCGGCATCCGCGATGCGAAGCGGCTGAACATTCGGTGCCTTGGTCATTCCTTCACGCTCACATCCGGTGTTTGCCAAATGAGATGCTGGCCGCCATCCACCGCGATCATCTGGCCGGTGACGGCGGGTGCAGACAGAAGATAGCGCATAGCGGCGCAGATGTCGTCGGGCGTCGCACCCGTGCCCAGAATAGTGGCCATGCGCTGGCGGGAGAAATCCGCGTCGCTCTGGCGCTCGTTTTTGATGGTGGGGCCGGGTGCGACAGCGTTCACGCGGATGCGCGGTGCCAGCGCCTGTGCCAGCGTGGTCGTCAGCCAGTGCAGGCCTGCCTTGCTGAGAGAGTAGGACAGGAATTGCGGCGTGGGCTTGAGCATGCGCTGGTCGATGATGTTGACGATCACGCCCGTCATGCCTTCGGGCAATTGTTTGGCGAATTCCTGCGACAGCACGAAGGGTGCGCGCAGATTGGTATTGAGATGTTTGTCCCACGAAGCGCGGGTCGCATTTTGCCAATCATCATTCTCGAAAATCGAGGCGCTGTTGATGAGCGCCGTGATCGGACCCAGTTCGGCGGCGGCGCGCTGCACAAGTGCGGCGGTTTCATCTTCGCGCGACAGATCAGCTTTAAGCAGCGCTGTGCGAACACCGCGCGCTTCGGCGGCTACCGCACGCGCATCGGCTTCGGAACTGTTGTAATGGATCGCGATATTCCAGCCGTCGCGCGCCAGATCAAGCGCGATGGCTCGGCCTAATCGTTTTGCCGCACCGGTGACGAGAACATTTTTTGGGTTCATGGAATGTCAGTGATAGCCGATATCGGCGCGCACCTTGCCACGGAAGACCCAATAGGACCAGCCCGTGTAAACGAGGATGACCGGCAGCAGGAACAGCGTGCCCAACAGCAGGAAAATCTGCGTTTCCGGCGATGATGCCGCCTGCCATAGCGTGAAATGATGCGGCACGATCATCGGCCACAGGCTGATGGCGATGCCAAGATAGGACATCAGGAACAATCCCACGGCGCCCACGAATGGCGCGATCTCCGAGTTATTGTTGAGCGCGCGCCATTCCAGATAGGCGAGTGCGGCGGTGACGATGGGCACCGGCGAAAGAAACGCGATGTCGGGCCATGCGAACCAGCGTTGCGCGATATCCGAGTCCATAAGCGGCGTGATGATACTCACGGCAGCGACGGCAAGAAGCGTTCCGGCGAAACATATGCGGCCGTAACGGCGCATCCGGTTTTGCAACTCGCCTTCGGTTTTCAGGATCAGCCAGCCTGCGCCCAGCAAGCCATAGCCGAACACCAGCGCCACGCCGGTGAGCAGAGAGAAAGGTGTGAAGCAATCGAAGGATGAGCCCACGAAATGGCGGCCATCCACCGCAAAGCCCTGAATGAATGCACCCAGCACGATGCCTTGCGCGAAAGTGGCGGTGAGCGAACCGTAGTTGAAGGCGTGATCCCAGAAAGTGCGATGCTCGGCGTCGCGGAAGCGGAATTCGAAGGCCACGCCGCGAAACACCAATGCCAGCAGCATGATCAGAATCGGAAAATAGACCGCGGGCATGATGATCGCGAAGGCCAGCGGAAACGCCGCCATCAATCCCACGCCGCCCAGCACCAGCCAGGTTTCGTTGCCGTCCCACACCGGCGCGATGGAATTCATCAGCAGATTGCGCGAGGCGGTGTCCGGTGCGAAGCCATAGAGAATGCCCACGCCCAGATCGAAACCGTCCAGCAGCACGTAGAGGAAAACGCCCAAGCCGAGAATGATCGTCCAGATCAGAACGAAATCGATCATGATGCGTGCTCCGGCGGCGCGACGACAGGATTCCGCGGCCGCCCGCTTTCGACGGGAGCGGTGTCATCGGCGACCACACCTTTGCTGACGATGGAATACATCAGATAGAAGCCGGCAGGGAACATGATGAGATAGACCACCATGTAACCCAGAAGCGAAAGCAGTACATCGCCGCCGGTGAGCGAGGGCGAAATCGAATCCGCCGTTCGCAGCAAGCCGTACACCGTCCATGGCTGGCGGCCCACTTCGGTGGTCGTCCAGCCTGCGAGGATGGCGAGAAAACCGATGGGCGCGGAATATTGGCAGATGCGCAAGAACCAGTCGGGTTGAAACAGGCGGCGGCTAAGGCGCAAGACAAGCCCAACAATCACAATGGCGAGCATGAGAAGCCCAAGCCCCACCATGATGCGGAACGCAAAGAACGGAATGGCGACCGGCGGGCGCTGATCGGCGGGGAATTGTTTCAATCCCGGCACCACGCCCGCCGCGTCATGGGTGAGGATCAGGCTGCCGAGTTCGGGCACATTGATGGCGGCGTGATTTAATTCGTTCTCGGAATCGGGAATGGCGAAAAGCGTCAGGGGCGCATGCGCTTCGCTATTCCAGTGCGCTTCGATCGCCGCGATCTTCACCGGCTGGTATTTGAGCGTGTTGAGCCCGTGCAAATCGCCGAGGAAAACCTGCAGCGGCACCAGCACGATCAACAGCCACAGCGTCATGGAAAGCATGATTTTGCCTTCCTCAACCGATTTGCGGCGGCGGATCAGATAGGCGGCCGCCGCCAGCACGGCAAATCCCGTGGTGATGTAGAAGCCCACCACATTGTGGGCGAAGCGATAGGGAAAAGAGGGATTGAAGATGATCGCCATCCAGTCCACCGGGAAGAAACGGCCGTCCACGATTTTGTAACCGGCGGGCGTCTGCATCCAGCTATTGGTCGACAGAATCCAGAAGGTGGAAAACAGCGTGCCCGCCGCCACCATCAGCGCTGCTGCAAAATGGGCGCCGCGCGGCACCAGATTGCGGCCAAACAGCAGCACGCCGAGAAAGGCCGATTCCAGAAAGAATGCGGTGAGGCCCTCATAGGCGAGCAGCGGCGAGAGCACATTGGCGGTGGCATCGGAAAAGCGGCTCCAATTGGTGCCGAACTGGAACGGCATGATGACGCCGGAAACCACGCCCATGCCGAACGACACCGCGAAAATACGGATCCAGAAATTCGAAATGCGGAAATAGATTTCGCGGCCGGTGAAGAAATGAATGCCTTCGAGCAGCGCGATATAGCTCGCGAGGCCCACCGTGAACGCCGGCAGAAGAATGTGAAACGCCACCACCCAGACAAATTGAAGCCGTGAAAGCAGCAGCGGATCGAGATGCATAATTGAACACCGTCAAGGTGAGCCGCGACTCGATTATAGCGCAATGCGGGAGCAATTCGATCCTATTGTTGAAGGATGCCGGTGATCTCGCGCAGTTGCGTCCGGATGCGCGACAGACGGACTTAAATGACGAACCCCACCAGCCGCTTGACCTCGTCCATGATCGGCGCCGCAATGGCGCGGGCTTTTTCGGCGCCGGATTTGAGCACGCGCTCGATTTCGGCCGGGTCGGCGAGCAGGCGGCGCATTTCGGATGCCACCGGCGTCAGCTTGGCCACGGCCAGATCCGCAAGCTCGTTCTTGAAGCCGGAGAATTGCTGGCCTGCGAAGCGCGCGATCACGCTCTCTGCCGTTTCATCAGCCAGTGCTGCATAGATATTGATGAGGTTTTCGGCTTCGGCGCGTCCTTCCAATTCTTTTTTGGTTGCAGGCAGCGGATTGGGATCGGTGCGGGCCTTGCGGATTTTTTGCGCGATGGCGTCGGCGTCGTCGGTGAGATTGATGCGCGAATAATCGCTCTCGTCGGATTTCGACATTTTCTTGGTGCCGTCGCGCAAACTCATCACGCGCGTGGCAGGTCCGGTGATGACAGGTTCGGGCAGCGGAAAGAAATCCGGCGCGCCGAAATCATTGTTGAATTTCTGCGCGATGTCGCGCGCCAGTTCCAGATGCTGCTTCTGGTCCTCGCCAACGGGCACATGCGTTGCTTTGTAAACGAGAATGTCCGCTGCCATCAGCACAGGGTAGGTATAAAGCCCCACGCTCGCGCGTTCCTTGTGCTTGCCGGATTTTTCCTTGAACTGCGTCATGCGGTCGAGCCAGCCCAATCGCGCCACGCAAGCGAAAATCCATGCAAGCTCTGCGTGCTCGGGCACCTGCGCCTGATTGAAGATCGGGCTCTTCGCCGGATCGATGCCGGCGGCGATATAGGCGGCGGCGACTTCCAGCGTGGCGCGCGAAAGTTCCTCGCGCTTGCCATAGCCGACATCCTGCGTGATCGCGTGCAGATCGACGACGCAGAACAGGCACGGCATCTCGTTCTGCATACGCACCCAGTTTTTCAGCGCGCCCAGATAATTGCCGAGGTGCAGCACATTGGTGGGCTGCATGCCGGAAAGAACGAGATTGGGATGCGCGGTCATGAGTTCTGCTTTCGAAGGACGCGCTTATGTGTCCAAGATTATGAAATCAAGCAAGAGAATTCCCCCTCCCCTTGCGGGAGGGGGCGCGGCGCGAAGCGACGCGGGGGAGGGGTTGTTGCGCGTGAAGCCCCTCCCCCGAATGCTTTCCGCTGCGCTCCAAGCATTCGCCCCCTCCCGCAAGGGGAGGGGGAAAGTTAGGCGCCATCCTCCAGCGCAGCAAGCAGGCGGGCTTTGACGCTGGCGAGGCGGTCGCGGTGCAGGATTTTGTGGCCGAAACCATCGCGCACGTAGAAAACGTCGATGGCGCGCTCGCCATAGGTGGCCACCATCGCGGACGAGATCGACAGGCCGGATTCGAACAGCGCGTGCGTCACATCATAGAGGAAGCCTGGCCGGTCGAGGCCTTCGACTTCCATCACCGTGGCGCTGGAGGAGGCATCATTGTCGAAATCGACGCGCGGGCGCACCTGGAATGCGGCGGTGCGTTTCTTCGCGGTGCGTTTGGCGAAGACGGCGCGGGGCAAGAGTTTTCCTGCGAGCGTCTGTTCGATGGTCTGACGCAGGCGTTCGATGCGCGGCGCATCGCCGAAGGGCGCGCCGTCCTGATCCTGCACGGAGAACACGTCGAGCGCGAAGCCATCGGTGGTGGTGAAAACTTTCGCGTCCACGATGGAACCGCCGGACACCGCAATCGCGCCCGCAAGCTGCGAGAACAATCCTGGATGATCGGGCGTGTAGATCACGATGTCGCTGACGGAGCGGAAGGCGTTGCTTTCCGCGGAGATCGCCAGCAATTCGCCTTTCGCATCGGCGGCGGCCAGCATCCGCGCATGGCGCTCATGCGCGTCGGCATCGAAAGCAAGCCAATAGGAATCGTAATGCCGTTCGCGTGCACGTGCGCGCGCTTCGGGCGTCATGTCCTTGATGCGCGCGGCAAGCGTTTCCTTGGCATCGTTGATGCGGGCGGTGCGCGCAGGCGTGCTGTCGCCGCCGGACATCATGGTTTCGGCTTCGTAATAAAGTTCGCGCAGCAACTGACCTTTCCAGCCATTCCACACGCCCGGGCCGACGGCGCGAATGTCCGCGACGGTGAGCACAAGCAACAGCCGCAGCATTTCCGGCGATTGCACCGCCTGCACGAAATCGCGCACCGTCTTGGGATCGGAGATGTCGCGCTTCTGCGCCATGTCGCTCATGATCAGGTGATTGCGCACCAGCCACGAAACGGACGCGGTATCGGCCGCGCTCAAACCCAATCGCGGGCAGAGGCTTTCGGCAATCGCAGCGCCCACATCGGAATGATCGCCCGGCAATCCCTTGGCGATGTCATGCAGCAATATCGCGCAATAGAGCGCCTCGCGCGATTTGATGCGCTTGATGATGTCGCTGGAAACCGGATGTTCTTTTTTGTGTTCGCCGCGTTCGATGGACGCGACATTGCCCACCGCGCGGATCAGATGCTCGTCCACCGTGTAATGGTGATACATATTGAATTGCATCAGCGCCACGACGCGGCCGAATTCCGGCACGAATTTTCCGAACACGCCTGCTTCATTCATCATGCGCAGCGCCCATTCGGGATTATGGCGCGAGGATAGCGTGTCGAGGAACATCCGGTTGGCATCCGGATCGCGGCGCACGTCATCGGTAATCAAATCGAGCGAGCGGGTGATCGTACGCAAGGCCGCGGGATGCACGTCGATATGCTTGACATCGGCGACATGGAAGATGCGGATGAGATTGACCGGATCGCGCGTGAAGGCGCCCGCGCGCGCATTCAACCGTCCGTTTTCGACAAAGAAATCCTCCACGCCGGTACGCGGTTTCAGGAACCCCGGCAGCATGTTTGCGAGCGAGGGGCGTTTCTTGCGGTTCTGCTCTTCCAGTGCCGCGCAGAATATGCGCGTGAGATCGCCGACATCCTTCGCCACGAGGAAATAGGTGCGCATGAACTCTTCGACAGCACGGCGCGGATTATCGCCGGTGAAGCCGAGGCGGCGCGCCAGCTCCGGTTGCTGATCGAAGGCAAGCCGTTCTTCCGCGCGCCCCGCCGCATAATGCAACTGGCAGCGCACGTCCCACAAAAACGCTTCAGCTTTCTGGAAGGTCTTGTATTCGTCATGCGTGAAGACGTTGTGCTTCACGAGATCGGCGGCATCTTCGACGTGATAGAGATATTTGCCGATCCAGTAGAGCGTCTGCAGATCGCGAAGCCCGCCTTTGCCTTCCTTGATGTTGGGCTCGACGAGATAGCGGCTTTCGCCCTGCCGCATATGGCGTTCGTCGCGTTCGGCGAGTTTCGCTTCCACAAAATCTTGCCCCGTGCCCGCCGCCACATCGGCCCAGAAGCGTTTGCGCAAATCTTCGTAGAGACCCTTGTCGCCCCAGAGATAGCGCGATTCCAGCAACGCGGTGCGGATGGTGATGTCCTGCTTGGAGAGCCGCACGCATTCGGCAAGCGAGCGCGTGGCGTGACCCACCTTCAGGCCCAAATCCCACAGCATATAGAGAATGAATTCGATGACGCTCTCGCCCCACGGCGTTTCCTTGTAGGGATGCACGAAGAGCAGATCGACATCGGAACCGGGCGCCAGTTGCGCGCGGCCATAGCCGCCGGTGGCGACGACGGTGAGGCGCTCCGCTGCAGTGGGATTTTGCGCGTAGTAGAAATGTTTGGTCGCGAAATCGTAGAGAACCTGAATCGTCACATCCTGCAGATCGGATAGTGCGCGCGATGCCTGCAAGCCCGTGACGGCGCTGGCTTCGACGGCGGCCTTTACGCGTTCGCGTGCCGCCATGAATTGCGTCTTGATGAGCGCGAGCGCCGTCTTGCGCAGCCGCGCGGAATCGCCTTCGTCCTGCGCCAGCGCGGTGAGTTCGCGGCGAAGCGCTTCGCCGTCGATCAATTCGATATGTTCCGGCCCTTCGAAGCCCAAAGCCGTTTCCTCCAAGTCACACCGCATAGAATGATGCAGCGCGGAGAAAGGCAAGGATGCTGCGGCGATGCGCCAATGCTCGAAAAACAGGCAGCTATTTGGGATTGAGCCAGCGCTGTACAAGCCCTGCAAGCCCACCGCCCACCAGCGGCGCGACCCAAAACGCCCAAAGCTGATACTCCGCCCAACCGCCCTGAAAGATCGCAACCGCCGTGGAACGCGCCGGGTTCACCGATGTGTTGGTGACGGGGATGGAGATGAGATGGATCAGCGTCAGCGCAAGTCCGATGGCGAGCGGCGCAAATCCCGGCGGCGCTTTCTCGGATGTCACGCCGAGAATGACGATCAGGAACATGAAGGTCATCACGATCTCGCACAAAAGCCCCGCCTGCATCGAATAGCCTTGCGGGGAATGTTCGCCGTAACCGTTCGATGCGAAGCCGGCAGTCGGATCGAAGCTCGCAAGACCGCTGGCGATTCCATAGAGGATGGTTGCGCCCACAACGCCGCCCGCCACCTGCACGATCCAATAAGGGATCACATCCTTCGCAGGGAAGCGCCCTGCCGTGAAAAGCCCGAAGGTGACGGCGGGATTGAAATGCGCGCCGGAAATGTGCCCGAAGGCATAGGCACCCGTCAGAACCGTAAGCCCGAATGCGAGTGCAACGCCCGCATATCCAATACCCAACGCGGGAACACCGGCCGCCAGAACCGCAGCACCGCAACCGCCAAGCACAAGCCATAACGTGCCGATGAATTCGGCCGCCAATCTGCGTGACATGTTCATTGTTTTCTCCCCGGCGACGAGTCGCGGCGCGCAGTCTAACGCGAAGCGGCCTGTTTGCGCGCCCAGACGAGATAATCTTCATTGCCGCCATCGACGGGCAGCACCAGGAAACAGGGCGTCGAATAGGGATGCAGCGGACGGGCGGCGGCGATCACGGCATCCACCAGCGCGCGGCGCGTCTTGATGAAGGCGGCGACTTCCGGACCGATCTCCAGCTTGCCCTGCCATTCATAGATGGAGGTCATCGGCGGATAGATGTTCACGCAGGCCGCGAGCTTCTCGGTGACGAGCGCGCGCGCCACGCGTTTGGCCGAGGCCTCGTCGGGGAAGGTCGAATAGACGAATACGAATTCCGAATCGCTCATGACGCACATTATCCTAAAAGAAAACGGCGCGGGATGGCCGCGCCGCATCCTTCGCAAAACCTGCTCGCTCAGACGAGCTTGAGGTTCACGGCTTTCGGCCCGCGCTTGTCGGCTTCGATGTCGAAGCTCACGCGCTGGCCTTCATTGAGGCTGCGAAGCCCCGCGGCCTGCACGGCGGTGACATGGACGAACACGTCCTTGCCGCCGCCTTCCGGCGCGATGAATCCGAAGCCCTTCGTGGTGTTGAAGAATTTGACCTGACCGGTCGTCGACATTACGGCTCTCTCCTGAAACGCTACACAACCACCAATTAAAAACCCGCCTCCCGGCCTTGGCAAGCTACCAGGCCAGCGACAGCGGGATGTGGCCGGGCTGCGCTGCAACGCGGGAAAGCCAGCGCGAAACCTGCGGATATTCCGCCAGATCGAAGCCGCCTTCGCCGGCCGCATGGGTATAGCCGTAGAGCGCGATATCCGCGATGGAGTAGCGCTCGCCCGCAAATCAGTCGTGCGATTTCAGATGATTTTCCATGACGCCCAGCGCGGCATTGCCCTTGGTGTGCCATTCGGGAACGAGATGGCGCTTCTTCTCCAGTTCCTCTTTCGGCTTATAGGCGAGCCAGAAGCGCGCCACCGCGATATAGGGCTCGTGGCTGTATTGCTCGAAGAACATCCATTGCAGCATCTCGCCCCGCGCCCATTTGTCCGTAGACTGAAGATCGGTGCCCTCGGTGAGGTAGTACAGGATGGCGCCAGATTCCGGCAGGCAGCGCCCGTCATCCAGTTCGAGCAGCGGAACCCGTCCATTGGGATTCTTGGCGAGGAAGCCGGGCTTGCGTGTTTCGCTCCCCAGCTCCGGGTAATCCTTGAGCGCCATCTCGATCCCGAGCTGCCGCGCCGCCAGCCGGATCTTGTAGCAATTGCCGGACATCTGCATCTGGTGAAGGATCATGGCGTGCCCCCAATCGTTTCGCCGCCACCATGCCCGATTTTGCCATGCGCGGGCGGCATATGTGGCACCGAAAAGCCCGCTCCCGCGTTGCTACTGGTTGAGGTGGGCATTTCAGGGAGTGACATTCGATGAAATACGCATTTCTCACGGCGGCCCTGGCCTTGGCCGCAACACCGGCGCTGGCCGATGCGCTGCCGCTGGACACGCCCGTCACGGTGGATGGCGTGGAAGCCGTCTGCACCGGTATCGGCAAGGAGGTTCAGACCGACCCGCGCTGGCTCGCCTATCCTATCCGGATCGAGTTCTCCAATGGCGGCTCGCAATATGTGTCCGGCGCGCATGTGATGCTGCGCGGCAAGGACGGAAAGCCGCTGGCCGCGGTGGATTGCACCGGCCCGTGGGTACTCTTCAAGCTGTCGCCGGGCGGAGACTATGTCGTGGCGGCTACGCTGACGGATAATCCCGGCGCCGGCGAACGCAAAGCCGCCTTCACGGTTCCCGCCTCGGGGCAGAAGCGTGTGGTGATCGAATTCCCGCTCGCGCCCAACCACTGAGCGTTCAGTCAAAGCGGAATTCCTCGATCGCGCGCGGCCGGTAATAGGAGCTGTAGCGGATCCAGCGCGGGCGCACGCGGAAATAGGTGATGCCCGGCCATTCGCTGCGCGCCGGGCCATCGGGGAAGGCTTCGAAATAGGTCTTCAGCAGCCGTTCGCGTTCCGCATCTTGAGGCTCGTCCGCGACGCCTTCATATTGCATGGTCTGCTGCTTGTCCCAGCCGCCGATGACGAGCGCGATGCGCGGATCGCGCCGCAGGTTCGGATATTTGCGCGTGGCATCGGTGGTGTCGAAGATGATTTCGAGACCGGGCGTCACCGCGATGCCGATGATTGCAGCTTCGGGCGCGCCATCCCCACTCACGCTCGCCATCACGGCATAGCGATAGGCGCGGATGAAATCATAGAGGCCGTCGCGGTTCATGCGGGAAACTCCATGTTTCTTTCTAGCGGCACGCGGGGCGGATTTCGTTGCGGCAGGTCAAGCCGAAAAATTTTCGCCCTGCCAAGGACGAGTGATTATGCCAACGCAATCTTCAATTCCCGGCCCACCGCGCGGGCATATTTCTTCAGCGACGACATGGACGGCATCGCGCGTCCGCTTTCCATGCGTGCGACAGCGGATTGGGAGGTGCCCATACGGCGGGCCACTTCTTCCTGCGTCAGTTTCGCCTTGGCGCGCGCGCCGATGAGGGCGCTGGCCAGCGCGAATTCCGTTTCAAGCGCGTCATATTCCTTCCTGATGGCAGGATTTTTCAACATCTTCTTTTTGTAGGCGTCAAAGCTTCTCATTGCTCTATCTCCTTCATTCGCGCCAGGGCGATCTCCAATTCATGCTGCGGGGTCTGTTGCGTCTTCTTGATGAAGGTCCGCAAGATCACCACGCGCTGGCCCGACGCCGCCACCTAGATCGACCGGGCGATACCATCGCGGCCCTTGACCCTGATCTCCCAAAGCTTGCCCGTCAGATGCTTCACTTGCGGCTCGCGCATGGCGGTCAACCCGAAGGTTTGGATCATGTCGCCGATGCGCAGGAACTGCGCGTTCATATCATGGGGCAGGGCAGCGACCTCTTTCTCCGCCGCCCGATTGACGAACGTGATCGTCCAGCTCATTTTTGATATATCTCATAATTGAGATGACTGCAAGATGGCATGAAATCCCTCTTCGGCCAGACACCCTATCTATGTCGCATCCTTCGGCAAGATTGACAAATGCTGGACCAACGTGGCGCGCAGAAATCAACTCCACGATTCCCATCATTCCGTATACAGATAATCGCCCAAATTCCGCCGCAACCTGTTCTTGCAACAAATGTTTTTTCTGAACAAGCGTAAATGTTTTTGAAGCGTTTGCGCCGGAACCGCTGCGGCTGCCGATCATTATCGACATGGATGCAAATTCCACGCTGACAGTCAGTGTGGAACCGCGGCGCGGATGGCTCTTTCCCGCGCCGCGGTGCATCAAATAGCAACGGCGAAAATCCAGCGGGCTGGTGGATCCTGAAACACGGAGAGGACAACCAATGTTGAGCATATCGAATGTGATGAAAACTGCGGCCGTTGCCGGACTGGTCGCGTTTGCTACCGGCAATGCGATGGTGAAACCGGCGCATGCCGACACTTACGCCACGCGTTGCGACGACGATTCGGAGCGATGCTTTGCGGTGCGCTGCGACGATGCCGGCGACAATTGCATCCGCGCGTCCAGCTACCACTACTACAGGCATCAGGTTTACCGCACGCGCTCGCGCTATGTCTGCGATGACGACGGCTACAATTGCCGCTGGATTCGCGAGCGCATCGTAGAGGACGACGCCTACTGAGCATGGCTGGGCAAATGAGGAGCGGGCATGACAAAGGAGAACGATCATGACACTGAGCAAAAAACTGAAAATGATGGCGCTGGCCGGCGTGGCCGGTATCGGTCTGGCCGGCGTGGCGGCGACTTCGGCGCTTGCCGACTACACGCGCTGCGACGCGGACGGTGACCATTGCTACACCGTGCACACCGGTTACTACGATTATGACCGCGACTACGGCTACCGGTCGTATTACAGCGGCTACAACTACAATGGCGGACGCCATTGGGTTTGCGACGCCGATGGCGATCGCTGCCATTGGGCCTATTACGGGTATCGCGACTATGACCGCCCGCATGTGGGCTTCAGCGTCGGCTTCTAAATGAATGCCGCATGAACGCAACCGGCCGCGCGCAATCGCGGCCGGTTCGCTTTTGTGGCAACGCTTCGCTGCGCCAGCCGTTTGCTTAGTGACAGGGGACAACCCACAGGAGGTCCCATATGAGGACTCTTTCGAAACTTCTGACGGCCTGCGCCTTCGCCGGTGTGATCGGTGCGGGCGCGATTGCTGCGGCCACTCCGGCCGCGGCGCAAATGCACGATCGCAATGGCTCCCACCAGAGCATGCGCAGCGGCGGTTACCGCAGTGGCGGTTACCGCAGTGGCGGATATCGCAGCGGCGGATATCGCAGCGGCGGCGGCTATTGGCGCGGCGACCGGGATCGCGATGGCGGCTCGAACTTCTCGTTCGGCTTCTATGGCGGTTATCCGTATTATTCGCCGTACTACACGGCCTATCCGTACGGATATTATTCGTCCGACTATTGTGATCCTTACAGCGTTTATTACGACCCGGACGATTGCGACTACTGATCCGGGGTGAAGTCCTCTCCTGCGCGGAGAGCCAGAAAGCAATCGGGCGAGACGCGCAATGCGCCTCGCCCGAAATCTTGTGCGGACGAGATCAGGTTTTGGTTTTCACGATCTCGGCCACGGATTTTGCGAAACCATCCTCGACATCTTCGACGGTGGTGGTGCCGCCCACGACGCCGCCGAGCGAGAAATCTTTCGACACGTCATATTCACCGATCGCTTTTCCGCTTGGGTCGTCGATATCGACTTTCGCGTCGATCTTGATTTGTCCCAGACCGATGAGCATGAAGCGGGCGAAGGCATTGCCGCGGTCGAATTGCGTGAAATGGAGTTTCATCGTCATGGCCGACTGCGAGTCGGTGATGACGCCGGGCGAATTGGCCTGAATATAGCCTTTGACCTTCTGGCTGATGAGGCCGAGATCGGCATCCGACATCTGCACGCCATCTGCGGCATCGGCGGACACATCGGAAAGATGCAGCGCGGAAATCTGCTCCGGCGGAAGCGCCTGGATGGTGTCCGGCGTGGCAATGCTGCCGGCGCAGCCGCCAAGCGAAACTGCGAGAATTGCAGCGCAGATCAGGTGACTCGATTTCATCTATGGCTCCTTTTGAGATATTTGCGTTGAGGACGATGTGCTGGGCTGCGGCGCAGGCGTTTGCGCGACAGGCATCGGTTTCAGGGTGACCAGAACCGTATCGGGATATTTCATCGCCGCGCCGCTCGATGCATCCACGGCTGCATCGATCAGGCCGATATAGGGCATCATCGCTCCGGCTGCCGCCATGGATGATATCCGCGGAGCGGCATAGGAAACGCCGTCCTTCCAGCCATCTTTACTGCAATGCACGGAGAGTACGCTCTGACTCTTATGGACGGTGACAGTGCCCGGAGCCGTCACGGGCCATTTTCCCTGATCGTTGGAGACAACGCAGCTGGCGCCATCTGGCGAGGAAGCAACAGTGACTTGCTGCGTCGAGCCGTCTACGACGGATGCGCAAGCTGACGTCAGGAATGCCAAAGCGGCAATTCCCGCAACTCTTCGAAATGTCATTGAGCGCCCCCGCACCCTTGCTATGAACACGAGTAGCACAAGGCAAATCGCAATGTAAAGTGGAGCGGCATCAATATTCGCGCAATCGACAGTCTTGTGTTTACTATCGAACGCTCAGTCAAAGCGTGTGCGCCGCAACATTGCAATTATTTGCTGCGGCTTCCGAAAGTTTTCGGCGTATTCGGGCGGCTCGCGCGTTTCATGCGCGTGCGGCTGGTTTTCTGGCGTTTGGGGCCGTGCTTGCCGTCTTGTGTGTCGGCGCCATCGCGCACTGCCGACAGGAACGCATCGTCCACCGCGCGCTCCACTTCGCTTTGCCGCGCGAAGGGATCGTCCGCAATTGCGAGTTCGGTTGCCTGCAGGCGTTTGATTTCGTCGCGCAGGCGGGCGGCGGTTTCGAATTCCAGGTCGCCGGCCGCCTCGCGCATCTGTTTTTCCAGATCGGCGATGTGGGCCTTGATGTTGTGGCCGATG
>DASZBL010000030.1:0-110838 GCA_035944195.1 Rhizomicrobium sp.
AGCGATCCCGACATGCAACGGGACGGGTCGCTTGAGCTGCCGTGGGGCTCCGCGCCCCGTCCCGTTGCATCACCGAGCCAACACGGCTCAAATGACCTTCGGGCTCTACATCCAACTGGATGAAAGAAGGGGCTCAGGTCATAGCACGGATACGAAAAATTCTGTCACATCCGAGTTCCAAGAACTTGAACTCTCGCCACCCCCAGGAGTGGATATGGCAACCTTCGCTGGCAGGTTGATCGATGCAGCAAACAATTACAACAACTCGTTGCCATATGACTTGCCACCGCTATCCATAGACGTGCAAATGGGCGATGCAGGTAATTTCACTCTCGCAACGGCGGACACAATGGCACCGGGTCAATACAATAGTAATTCATTTGCCGCTGCATTGCTCGATAACGTCGGTGCTCAAAGTGACGTTGTTGCTCTTCAAACATATGTAGCAAAACAAGGTTATGCGGCGCCGGGACTTGAACAGCCCGTTCCTCAAAAATATTTTCATAAATGATGAGGGATGAAAAGGATGAATTTCATAAAATTATTTGTACTGACGGCTGTGTCGATTATCGCGACGCTGGGGGTCGATCTTGCATTCGGTTCTATCTATGATTCATTCATAGCTTGGCATCCTGTTTTGCATGTTCTGTGGAAGATAATACCTTGGCTGGGGATCGCTATTGTCGCAGGTGGTGCGTACGCGCTTGGTATGTGGCAGCTCAATGCAATGTGGAAGATAAGCATCGTATTTCTTTGTATTCTTGTTCCGTTAGTGTCGTCAGTTTTGAATTTGTATGTCAGTTGTAAATTTCTGCACGCTTGTATTTAAATTGTCTCTGTCCCTCCTCAAAACCTCATTTGGGCAATATTCGTTCATATCGATGATGCAATCCACCGAGGACAGAGCGCGACACGACACCCGTTTTAGAAAATCGACCCAACATCAAACTTCTTCCCGCTGATAATTCTCTCATAATCGGCGCTGCGATCTTCAACATGCCGATCCGCGTGGCCCCGCGCACAATAAGCCTGCTACATCAGCGCGCCGATGCGCCGAAGTCACAGTAGGAAACAATTCCTCACGAACCCTTGAAGCCCTTTTCCGCCGTTCCCATCTCACATTCAAGTGTGAACCAAGGAATGGGTCGATGCTCAAGCGAAGCTGACGCGAGGCCATACAGGGTAGGATGCGAACTCGCGCGCATCCGCGTGGAACGCAAGGATTGGCGGTGCTGCCGAATGGAGCACGCCTGGCTTCCGGAAAGCCTCCTTCGATCTGCAAGCCCGCGGCGGTGCGAAGGTGCATGTGGCTTCCTCGTAAAACGGGATTTTCCTTGCCTGCCGTAGCTTCGAGGCGGGTCTCGCGAGCCCGCCTTTTTTGTTTTCGCGAAGATACAGTTTTGAGTAACTGCACCTGAAGCCCCGCTATCCATGGCTGGCCGTTTCAACCTAAGACGACACGCCGAATATCACCCAGCCCGCAGGCGCTGCGACACGCTCGGTGATCACCGGCACAGATTTCGGCGACAATCTCATCGCCACGCTGCCAGGCGCTATCGGCAATACAATCGGGAATTTGATGGCGGGGCAGATCAACAGCCAAGGCGATAGTATCAGCGTTACGGGCAATGCGCCCTCGCCGCTGACGGTCGCAGCCGCAGGTGACAACACCGATATCATCGATGGCAATACGCAGTTGCCAGCGCCATTAACTGATGCGGCGATTCCATACGATGCAATGACCGCGTCCGCTGCGCCTATTATGCCTGTCGAAGTCGGCGCATCGTCTAATTCGAACGGCGGATTTCTCACCGCGGGAGCCCAACAAGCAGCGGATTTGGCTGCACGACAATTGGGCTTTCCTGGCAGTCAATCGGCCTCAGTCAACTATTCGCAACTTGCACAATTGGAGGGTCCCGCAGCGGAAGTGGACCCCGAGAATGTCCCTGGTTATGATAAGGCCGCAAAAGACGCTTATGAAGGTTATGATTCGCTACCCTCAAACGCTGGAAACGGCGAAATAGTTGGCGCGGAAGTTCGGCAAGCACACGTTGACGGTGCCTTCCAGCAAGAGGAGGACGCGGTTGGTCTATCACCAGAACAACCTCCTGTCTTGAAAGATCCCCAGAGTGGAGAAAGTTATACGCTTAAAAATGGTGTGACGTTTTTTGACCGGAATAATGATGGTAGTATGGATGTCGCTTATCGAACCGACTTAGCTACCGGTACCGTTCAGGTCAACTATGGCACATATGGCGGTAATGATTTCAATGCTGGATGGCAAACCTACAATCCGAAACTCGTTCTGCCCGCGCCACCAATTGAGGGAACTACATCGGGGCCTCCTGGCTCCGGGTATGAGTGAAAAAGCAAGGAAGGAACAAATATGCGAATCTTTCTGACCGTTGCGACAGTACTTTGCATTACGTCGGCACCGGCATTGGCAGATGAGTTTTGGACTTGTGAGTTTTCGGTAATGGGAACCAACCAGCCGCCCACTGCGCGGTACGAGTTGCAGGACAAATGGCTTGTGGAGATCGAACCTCGCCTGCCTTATCACATTCTAATCAACAATGACTTGGCGGTTGTTGCGGCTTTGGGCGAAGGAATAACGCGGGAAGATGTCGGCCCATCTGCAGCTAGTCCTATCGTTGGAGCGGAGACTTTAGCGTTCAATCGAAAGACAGGTGAAGCGATCAGAGGTTTTGTTTCCCTATATGGCGGTAGCAAAGCGCCAATTCGCGGCACTTGTCGTCGCTCTTAAATCTCTAGGCGCTTCTGGCAATTCCCGCGGGATACCCACTTATTTGAGAGGAAGTGATGTTCGCTCGTCTAAGGATGATCCTGTGCTGTGGCGCGTTGTGTTTAAGCACGCATGCGGTTGCGTCTGAAACATGGGATTGCACGTTCACAAAAGTTGGTGAGCCGTCCAATTGGACCAGACACGCCACAATCGAGATCAATGGCGATAATCTCGATTGGAGGCTTGATCCAATCGAGATGCGTGACCCGCGGATGTCGGTTCCAGCCACGTCATTCCACTACCATATTCTAGAGAATAATGATGTGGGTACTATAGCGGCTTTTCCTGAGGCCACGAACGAAAAACTTCTTGGTCTTATTGTGAAAGCCACAGTGATTGTATTGGCCAAAGCCGACATGAGTGTCCGAATGGGCGTTGTCGGAACGTATCCCGCGCAGGACGCGTTGACGGGCCAGTGCCATCCGAAATAAGAGCCCATGCTCCGGTGTGCACCGAGCGTGGCCGGTCCTATCTCAAAACCTCATTCGGGCAATCTTCATTCATGGCGATGATGCAATCCGCCGAGTATAGGCCGTGACACGACAGCCATTTTAAAAATTCGGCCCAGCCGCAAACTTCTTCCCACTGACAATCCCCTCATAATCGGCGCTGCGATCTTGAAATGCCGATCCGCGCGGCCTCGTGTGCAATAGGTCTGGTACATCGCAGACCTTCGCCTGTCCTGAACCGCGCTATTTGCGCAAGCCGCTGCTGAAGCCAACAAGAGCTTGCGCAATTGTTTCACCGTTCGGTCCGACCGGCGTGGAGAGCGCAATCTCGCGGATTTTCTGCGCCATTTGCGTATTGCCCTGCTTGTCGAGCAGCATGCTTTTCGCCAGCGCCCCGCCGAAGCTTTTGCGGTCCAACCGAAGGGCGATCTCCGCGCTGCGGCGCGCAGCTTCGATATCACCTTGCATGATATCCAGCACCGCAATGCCGCCGTGGCTTTCCGAAAAATTGGGATCGGTTGCAAGGGCGCGCTCGAAACTCGCGCGCGCCTTGGCGTAATCGCCTGTCACGAAATGCGCCCAACCCGATGCGACCCATGAACCAAGATGGTCGTTGAACAGTTCTGCGCCCTTGTCGATCGCCTCCGCTCCAGCTGCGGTATCTCCGGAGATCAGCAGCGCCAATCCTTTGCCCACCCAGGCGCGAGGGTTACCGGGTTGCGCTGCAAGCGCCTCATCGAACATTTCGAGTGAACGGGCGGTGTCATGTTCGCCCAATGTCAGGATACCCAGCGCCGCACGCCCCTCGGCATTATCGCCCGCCCGTTCTGCGTATTGTTTTGCCAGATCGGGTTTCTCGGCATCGAGTGCCAGTGTTGCCAGCGCGCCCATAAGCGCCTGATTGTCTGGATAGCGCGCGGCCAAATCCTGGCCGCAGGCAAGCGCTTCGTCATACAAGTTCAGATGGTGCATCATCTCGATCTTGAGCGCCGGTGCGCGCGGCGATGCAGCGACAGTGGCGTCGTCGAGAAGATCGAGCGCGTCCTTATATTCGCACAGCATCGCTTTCGACCACGCCAGATTGAACCGCAGCGCCGGATTGTCGGCGCCACGCTGACGCAAATCGGCGAAGATCGCCGCCGCGTCACCAAACCTTTGCTGGGAGAGCGCGATCACGCCGTTGAGGTTCGCGAGGGCAGGCGGCAGGGGCGAGATCGCGGCATGGCGTTCAATCAGCGCCGCGGCCTGATCGAAGGCGTGTTCATCAAACGCCGCCGATGCGGCATCGCTGAGCAGTGAAAGATTGACCGGGTCCTTGTCCAGGAACCGCAACAGGCGTTCCAAGCGAGGTCCGGGTTGCGCTGGCGTGTCGGGTTTCATGCTTTACCTTCCGATCAGCGGCCAAATGATCTGCACTGGATGGTCAATCCAAACTATCGGCCACGCCGCCATTTCGCAATATTCGCACTCCCCGCTTGGCGACAAATAAACCCTGTTTGTCAATTGGCACGCAAAACCGATCCCGGATATATGAAGTACTGGCAGTTCACAGAGTAGCCCGCACGCGTCCGCCCGGCATTTTCTATGCAGAGGTTTTGGAGCGGCTGAGCGCCTCCAATCGCAACGCCCTGGCCGAACGCGGCATCGTCGTCGCCATCGCACACCGCATGCAGCTTTGAGTTCAGCCCGCCCTTCGTGCGCCCGATACGTCGGGGAACAACCCCTTTTTGAGCAGACTGGCAGCCGTGCGATGCGCTTTGAGATGCGTGGCATCGATCATCAACCGATCAGGCTTGGGGCCCTTCGCCGCCAGTTCGGCGAAAATCCGGTTGAACACCCCCAGACGGCAACGCCCCTGTATCTGTTGCTGGTTGTGCTGGTGAGCAGCTTGTCGAGACACAATAAAGAAACTGTTAGTCTGTGTCGCGACCATCCACGAATCGATCCTCCAAATACCCCCACGCACCAAGCAGATGATCCCATGCCGTAGCGGCTTCGCGAAAAACGTCAAGTGCCAAACGAGACGCTGCACCGTCTCGAATTCTGAGAACCGTGGCGGCGGAATCCGTTGACTCGTCATATTCCCACTCAGCGCTCGCCCCGATATTGGGATCGTTGTCCCGATGACGTTGCGTCTCGTAATGTTTCGACCCGTTGGCAATCTGCACACAAATATAGATTTCGTGATATCTAGTTGCGACCGCGTCTCGGAATTTGCGTCTCGTATCTACAGGAGCGTTGCCTAAGCTATCTGAGATTCGCTTTCTCGATTTATCATCGCTGGTTGCATATACCCAATCGATTAAGTGCGCCGATGTAACTGCGAAATTGAACGCATGATATGGGGCGGGAGAGTGCTGCCAGCTTTGCTTATCCTTCAATGCGGTGTCTAGATTCTGTAGTTCCCATAAAAGTTTGTAGTAGAGGTGATTGGGCGTGGCGAGGCTAAAAACCTTGTCGGGAGGTTTAGGCTCGAACGGAATTCTCGGCATGTATACTCCTTTAGCTTTGCAGCGGGGCGATTCCCCACAGAGTGGATTGGTCACTCATGGTGCCAAAGTGCCTATCTCCCGGGTCAATCTCGCCAAGCTCAATCACAAATGCTCGGTCATGCGCTTCATTGCGGAGATTTGGCGCGAAGCCCTACTCACTTTCGCCTTCGTTGGCGCTCCATACGTTTCATCTCGGCGTGGTTAGCTTCGAAGAACTGAGCTTTAATGAATTTCGCAGTAACACACGTCGCATCGTCGCTGGTTCCTACCTCGCGCAACGCTTGATCCACTCTATTTACGAGCGCCGCCTTTATTGCCTTCGTATATCGGAGTGCACTTGGACGCTTTGGGAACACCGCCTCCCTCAATGTATCATCGTTTTGGAAAACGTCGGTCATCCACCAATGGGTGCGGTTCTTGAATCCCTGTACTAGCACTTGGCGCAATTTTTGAGGCATCCATTCTGAGGCGCTACTCAGAAGCCACACGATGCATTCAAACCCGTTGAATACGCGCCGGGAATAGAGGCCATCATGAGCGGAGACGAATTCATAGCTCAATTCACCCGGCGTATAATTGCCATAAGTGGGGTGTCTCCATGCAATGAAATCGCCGCAGAGAGGCTCTTTTTTGTCGATTGTCGAGGGCCTGCCGTATCGGAACGCATCGGTTTTATCGATTTGTTCGGGAGGTAGGAGTTCGTCAAATACATCGGCGTAGCCTGCATCGAATCCGGGAATGGTAAGTTGAGGCGCATAGAGCGCCAGAATTGCTGGATTCAAACGCGCCAATTCTTCTAGTCCCGGCCACTCCGTCATAAATGCCCTGACTTCTTCGGGGTGTGTGAGTTGGCAAATCTTCCGTTCCTTCGCGTCGGCTGCCCAATCGAGTTGCAGGGCGGTCCACCCGATATTGAGACCTCGCTCCCGCCCGCGACTCCCCGGAAACGGCAACGGGAAAATCCAGCGCCAGTCGTGGTTGAGGTTAGGCCATGCGAATTCCGCTTCCTTGGTTTCAACGATGTCGAGCCACCACTCGTCCGTAATTACGGGCGGCGGGACTCCTTTCTCGATCAGGAAGTCTCGCACGACGATCAGCGGACTTTCGGCGGGGCGAATCTTTTTCAGAAGGTCATTGACCACTTGCTTCATGCCGCGCGCGGATGAGACGGCCAAAAGGTCCGCAAGGGGAGGGGAGAAGCCCAGCACGTCGCTACGACTTACGCGGTGCCAAACCGGCAATATCAAGTTTCGATCTTCACCCGTCTCTCTGGCGACCAACCCATTCAGTTCCCGTTTCGGCCACCGCTTTTTGAAGAAACTGGGACTTAGAACCACGATTGCGAATCGGGATGTTGCGAGGCCACGGTCGATTGCCTCGCGCAAACTGTCGCCCACCGTGAGCGTGAATTCGTCGTACCACACGTCGATATGATGCGAGCGCAAAGCCTCGGCCAGAGGCCGGACAAAATCGTCCTTGTCCTCGCTCGCATGACAGATGAATACATCATGGAGGTTCATTTCAGCGGAGCGCGTCTTGGATGGGCCGAATCGGGCGAATTGTAAGCCGCTTTCCGGTTTGCAGAGCGATCCTATCCCATTGATTCCGTTTAGGTCGATTTCAGCCCGGTTTGCAAAAATATACAATAGAATCAATGCTCCCAGCAAGACTGGGGGACTGGGGGCGTCGGTTCAAATCCCGCCGCTCCGACCAATCACCTAGCCGAAATTGTTGAAGAATATCCGCGAGGCTTTACGTTGCCGGTGGCGGTTTGCAAAACCGGACTGCACGCCTCTATTTACATGCCTCTATTTAATGGCGTTTGTACTTGAGGCTGATGTATCTCCAAGCAAGCGCGCCCAGAACCAGCACAATCAGCGCTGCCAGCGTCCATCCGTCATGGACGTGGCTAACGATGTCAGACCAAAAGAACATGCTCATGTGAACGATCCCAACTGCGGGGCAGTCATGCCGCCGCTACAGCGTTGAGATCGTCTTTGCGTGGCCTAGGCCCACCACGCAGCGCCCATCACGGCGCCAGAAGATCATTTCCGTTTTACGTTCGGATAAACGGGGCGTCACCCCAAGTTCGGACCCTAGATCAGGTCTTCGTGTTCGACGCCTTGGGCCAGTGTCGGAAGACCAAACGCATTATAGCATCCGGCCACGCTCCACGCCAATATTTGGGCTCGATGGCTTAGGAGTCCGTCCGCGTTGGGGTGCTGGATGCAACGTCAATTCTCGCGGCGAGTCCAACCGCTAGAACGAATCGGAATTCACTGTGGGGACTCGTGTGGGGACACAATGCGCCCAAAGTCTCACTTTGGGGGTCATTCGTTCTCTTTTTTAAGGTTTTGTTCTCGCCTTCCAATTCATGCAAAACGCTTTATTTTTCAGCCCTGTAAGGCTGGTTGGGGGACTAGGATTCGAACCTAGACAGGCAGAGTCAGAGTCTGCAGTCCTACCATTAGACGATCCCCCAATGGCGCGCGCCCGTTTATCGCAAGCCGCACCCCCCTTCAAGGCTGGCTGTGCGGCGGCCGGTTTTGGGGGAGATTCCTCGATTTCAAGGCTGGCGGCGGCGGCGTTCCCGCGCTCCTATACAATCAGCGAATCAATAAACCGGCGATTGCGCGCAATGCAGGCTCAAGGATCCAAGAAAAAGCCCCGCCGTTTGCGCCGCCGGGCAAAGTCGTCTGCGCAGGATGGCCCAGTATTCGCGGCCATTGACCTCGGCACCAACAATTGCCGCCTCCTGATCGCGCGGCGAACCGGGGCGGACGGTTTGCGTGTGGCGGATTCCTTTTCGCGCGTGGTGCGGCTGGGCGAGGGATTGGCGCAGACGGGCGCACTCTCCGATGCTGCCATCGAACGCACGCTGGCGGCGTTGAAGGTCTGTGCCGAGCGTCTCGAGCGAAACCGTGTCAGCCATATCCGCGCCATCGCCACCGAGGCCTGCCGCCACGCGCGCAACGGCCAAGTGCTGATCGAGCGGGCGAAGGCCGAAACCGGCATCGCGCTGGAAATTGTCAGCTCGGACGAGGAGGCGCGTCTCGCGGCGCTGGGCTGTGCGCCGCTGATCGGGCGGCGCTATGAGGGCGCACTGGTGTTCGATATCGGCGGCGGCTCCACCGAACTCATCTGGATGCGCCGCGCGGAAGGCGAGATGGAAACGGTGTTTTCGACCTCCGTCAAAACCGGCGTGGTGACGCTTTCCGAAACGCTGGGGGCAAATCGTCCGTATAAGGAGTTTCTCGACAACGCCATGTCGCGCTTCGATCGCGTCCGGCGCGAGATGGCGAAGGCAGGCGCTTTCGACAACACCGGCAACCATCTCCTCGGCACCTCCGGCACGGTGACGACGCTGGCGGGCGTGGCGATGGGCTTGCCGCGCTATGAGCGCCGCCGGGTGGATGCGAGCTGGCATGATTGCGCCGGCATGCTGGGAATCGTGGAGCGCATCGCCGGTCTCAGCCGGGCGGGGCGCGCTTCCATTGGCTGCATCGGGGAGGAGCGGGCCGATCTCGTGCTGCCCGGTTGCGCCATATTTGCAGCGATCCACGCCCATTGGCCCTGCGCCGAATTGCGCGTAGCGGATCGCGGTTTGCGCGACGGCATGCTACGCGAGCTTATGGCAAAGGCCGAAGGCAGCAAATGAACGACCGTTCCGGCATGGGATCGGGGCGCGGAGCCCCGCGGGTGCGCGTGCGCAGCACCGGCGGCAGGCGCGCGTCTTCCACGCGCTGGCTGGAGCGCCAGCTCAACGATCCCTATGTGCATGCCGCCAGAACCAAGGGCTATCGCTCCCGCGCGGCGTTCAAGATTCTTGAACTCGACAGCAAATTTCATTTCCTGAAAAAGGGCGCGCGCGTGCTCGATCTGGGGGCGGCACCCGGCGGCTGGAGCCAGATCGCGGCCGACAAGGTTGGGCCAACCGGCAAGGTCGTCGCCACCGACATTCTGGAAATGGAGCCGCTGGCGGGCGTCGATTTCCTGCAAGCCGATTTTCTTGCGCCCGAAACGCCCGCACAATTGAAAGAACTCCTTGGCGGAGAGGCCGATGTTGTGCTTTCCGACATGGCCGCACCCACCACCGGCCATCGCGCCACCGATCACATCCGCACCGTGGCGCTGCTGGAAGCAGCACTGGACGTGGCGGAAGACGTGCTCAAACCGGGCGGCATCTTTATCGGCAAGATATTTCAGGGGGGAGCCACGGGCGATCTGCTGGCCCGCATCAAGCGGCGTTTCGCCGACGTGAAACACGTCAAACCCCCCGCATCCCGCGCGGAATCGGTGGAGCTGTATCTGGTGGCGCTGGGATTCCGGGATGAATGATCTTTTGGAGCGCATGCGCCGAAACCCGGCAGGCGATTGGACCATCCGGGACATCGAAGCGCTCTGCAGGTCTTCCAATATCCGCTGCATGCCGCCTAGCGGAGGCGGCTCCCACTACAAAATCTCGCATCCTTCCCAGCGGGAGATTCTCACGATCCCGTTTCGCCGCCCCATTAAGCCGGTCTATATTCGCAAGCTGGTACGGTTCATCGAGGCCGTGGGAGGCCATCATGGCGCGCCGTGAATACCCCATCGTGATCGAGCCGCTGTCCGAAGAGGATGGCGGGGGCTTTCTTGCGACTGTTCCGGACTTGCCTGGCTGCATGTCCGATGGAGAAACGCGCGAAGCCGCGGCGCACGCTATTGCCGATGCCATCGAGGCGTGGATTGAAGAAGCCCGCAGCACGGGCCGGGAAATTCCCGAACCTTCCCAGCATCTTGCAGTTGCCTGAGCGCTATTCGCCGCTCGCCCTTGCGAAGCCGCAGACTCGCTGTTATTCCCTCCGGGCTCCAAGACACTTGTTGAGGAGCCTGCTTGAACATCCGCGAAGCGCTCACCTTCGACGATGTGCTGCTGGTGCCAGCAGCCTCCGAAGTCCTGCCCGGCCAGGTCGATACCAGCTCCCGCCTCACCAAATCGGTCGCGCTCGGCATTCCGCTGATCTCCGCCGCCATGGACACCGTCACCGAGGCCGGTCTCGCCATCGCCATGGCGCAGGCGGGCGGCATGGGCGTCATCCACCGCAATCTGTCGATGGCCGAACAGGCCGAGCATGTGCGCCGTGTGAAGAAATTCGAAAGCGGCATGGTGGTGAACCCGGTGACGATCGCGCCGGACGCAACACTGGCCGACGCACTGGCGCTGATGGAGCGCTACCGCATCTCCGGCATTCCGGTGGTGGAGGGCGCGCGCAGCAATGGCGCGGGCAAACTCGTCGGCATTCTCACCAATCGCGATGTGCGCTTCGCTACCGACACGCGCCAGTCCGTGCAGGAATTGATGACGAAGAAGCTCATCACCGTGCGCGAAGGCGTGAATGCGGAGGAGGCCAAGCGCCTGCTGCACCAGCATCGCATCGAAAAGATTCTGGTGGTGGACGATGCCTATCGCTGCGTCGGCCTCATCACCGTAAAGGATATCGAGAAAGCGCAGAAATATCCCAATGCCTGCAAGGATGAGCGCGGGCGTTTGCGCGTCGCTGCCGCAACCAGCGTGGGCGAGGATGGCGTCGCGCGCGCGATGGCGCTAATTGAGGCGGAATGCGACGTGATCGTGGTGGATACCGCGCACGGCCATTCGAAGGGCGTGCTCGATACGGTTGCGCGCATCAAGCGCGAGAGCAATTACACGCAGGTGCTGGCGGGCAATATCGCCACCGCCGATGGCGCGCAGGCGCTGATCGATGCGGGCGCGGATGCGCTGAAAGTCGGCATCGGGCCGGGCTCCATCTGCACCACGCGCATCGTGGCCGGTGTCGGCGTGCCGCAATTGACCGCGATCATGGATGCGGTGTCGGCGGCGAAGAAGGCGGGCATCCCCATCGTCGCCGATGGCGGCATCAAATATTCCGGCGATCTCGCGAAAGCGATTGCGGCGGGCGCCGATGTGGCGATGGTGGGTTCGCTGCTGGCGGGCACCGAAGAAAGCCCCGGCGAAGTGTTCCTTTATCAAGGCCGTTCCTACAAAGGCTATCGCGGCATGGGCAGCCTCGGCGCGATGGCGCGCGGAAGTGCCGACCGCTACTTCCAGGCCGAAGTGAAAGACGCATTGAAGCTGGTTCCCGAAGGCGTGGAGGGGCAGGTGCCCTATAAAGGCCCGGTCGGCACCGTGGTGCACCAGATCATCGGCGGCTTGCGCGCCGCGATGGGCTATACGGGCTGCAAAACCATCGCCGATTTCCACGAACGCGCAAAATTCGTCCGCATCACAGGCGCGGGGCTTCGCGAAAGCCATGTGCACGATGTCGTCGTGACGCGCGAAAGCCCGAACTATCCGGGCGGGCAGTAACAACATCTGTCATCCCCGGCGAGCGCAGCGAAGCTGCGCGAGGGAAGGGGACCCAGGTGTTCAGCACCGCGCGATGTTCAACACCTGGGTCCCCTTCCCCTCGCTTCGCTCGGCCGGGGATGACAATTTGGTTTTGATTCATGAAACCCTCCGCTCGCGTCCAAGCCGTCATTGATATTCTGGAAGGGCTGAACAACACACCACAACCAGTGGATCGCTATTTGCGCGACTGGGCGAAGGCGCATCGGTATGCGGGATCGAAGGATCGCGCGGCGATTTCCGAACGTATCTTTGCGATTCTGCGCCATCGCGCGTCATTCGCATGGCGCATGCGTAGCGAATCTCCGCGCTCACTCGCGATTGCTTCCTTGTTGAAGGAAGGTTTCGATGAACCGGCGCTGGAAAATATTTTCAGCGGCGAAGGTTATGGCGCGGCGAATCTGACGGAAGAGGAGCGCACTTACATTCTGCTTCCGCCGGAAAATCCGCCGCGTCATGTGCAAGGCGAATTCCCGCAATTCCTGGATAGCGAGTTGTCGGAAATTTTCGGCGCAAATCTTTTGCCGGAAATGTCCGCGCTCACCGAGCGTGCGCCCGTCGATCTACGCGTGAACACGTTGAAAACGCTGCCCGCCGACGTGCTCGCGCAACTTCGCGCCGATGGCTACGACGCCAGCCCCACGCCCTATTCGCCGCTTGGTATCCGCATTCCAGCGGGCGCGGGTTCGGCGGCGCTCAGCAAAAGTCCTGCACTCGAAAACGGGCTCTTTGATTTTCAGGATGAAGCCGCGCAAATCGCTTCGCTGCTCTGTGCAGCGAGGCCCGGATTGCGCGTCCTCGATCTCGCGGCGGGTGCGGGCGGCAAATCGCTGGCGCTGGCGGCCGAGATGAACAATATCGGCGAGATCGCCGCCTGCGATATCCGCCGCGATGCGCTGGACCAGCTCGCAACGCGCGCCACGCGCGCGGGCGCCACTATCATCCATCCGCAATTGGCTGAAGACCTCGGGCAGAACTCCTTCGATCTCGTTCTTGTCGATGCGCCCTGCAGCGGCTCCGGCACGTGGCGCCGCCAGCCCGAACTCAAATGGCGGCTCACGCCCGCCCGCATCGCCGAATTCATCGAAATTCAGGACCAGTTGCTGGCGCAGGCGGCGAAACTCGTCCGCCCAGGCGGGCGTCTGGTCTATGCGACCTGCTCACTGCTGCAAACGGAAAATGAACACCGGATTGCGGCGCTGTTATCTCGCGAGCCTGACCTCAAACCCCTCTGCGCAGCGGCGATATGGCGCGAGGCCACGGCCACGAATCCCCCACCCGGCATGGGTGAATTTTTCCGGGCTTCTCCCTATCTTACCGGCACGGATGGTTTCTTCGCCGCGATTCTGATGCGCGCAGGGTGAGATGATGAAAAGATTTGCACGTAGCGCAGCACTGGCAATCGGATTTGCGCTCGCCGCAGCGCCCGCCTTTGCCGACAACACCAAAGCCTTCATCGCTAATTCGCACGCCGCCGAAACCAAGGGTCATTTCGATGAAGCCGTGATGCTGCTGCAGGCGGTGATTGTGGCCGATCCTGCCAAACCTTCGAGCTATGTATTGCTCGCCGATCTCTACGCCCGCAACGGCCAGCCGAAAACGGCGCGCGTCTATTACAACGACGCGCTGTTCATCGATCCGGCCGAACCCAAGGCGCTGCAGGGAATCGCTTTGGCCGATCTCAAGCTCGGCGAGGCGCAAGCCGCGCAGGCGAGCCTCGACCGGCTCGCAGAAACCTGTGGACCGCATTGCCCCGAAACGCTGTCCGTCCGCGAAGCGCTGGCGGCAAGCAAAAAGCTCGGGTCCGATGCGGCGTCCACGGCGCTGGACAAGCATTAATGCGCGCCTTATAGCCCGCAAATGGCGGCGCCGGTTCTCGTCATCGATTTCGGTTCTCAGGTCACGCAACTCATTGCGCGGCGCGTGCGCGAGGGCGGGGTCTATTGCGAGATCGTGCCTTACAACAAGGCCGAAGAAGCGCTCGCCGCGAACAAGCCCAAAGCGATCATCCTCTCCGGCGGCCCCGCCAGCGTCACCGAATCGCACACGCCGCGCGCGCCAAACGCCGTGTTCGAGATGGGCGTGCCGGTGATGGGCATCTGCTACGGCCATCAAACGATGATGGCGCAGCTCGGCGGGCGCGTGGAGCCCTCCAACAAGCGCGAATTCGGCCGCGCGAGCATAGAAATCACCGGCAACAGTCCGCTGTTCGACAATATCTGGTCGCTGGGCGCTGAAGACGACGTGTGGATGAGCCATGGCGACAAGGTCGCCGCCATTCCGCCGGGCTTCCATGTGATCGCGAAGAGCGATGCAGCACCTTTTGCGATTGTCGCCGATGAGAAACACAAATTCTATGGCGTGATGTTTCACCCCGAGGTGGTCCATACGCCGCGCGGGGCCGCGCTGCTTACGAATTTCGTGCAGAACATCGCTGGGATAGCGCCCGACTGGAACATGAAGGCGTTCCGCAACGAGGCTGTTGCGCGCATCAGGAAACAGGTCGGCAAAAGCCGCGTGATTTGTGGGCTGTCGGGCGGCGTGGATTCGTCGGTGGCCGCGGTGCTGATCCACGAAGCCATCGGCGATCAGCTCACCTGCATTTTCGTGGACACTGGCATGATGCGCGCGGGCGAGGCGGAAGAAGTCGTCTCGCTGTTCCGCAATCATTACAACATCCCGCTTGTGCATGCCGATGCCGCCGAACTGTTCCTCACGCGGCTGGACGGCGTCAGCGATCCCGAAAAGAAGCGCAAGATCATCGGCGCCAGCTTCATCGACATATTCGAGCGCGAAGCGGCGAAAGTCGGTGGCGCGGAGTTTCTCGCGCAAGGCACGCTCTATCCCGATGTGATCGAAAGCGTGTCGGCCATCGGCGGGCCGTCGGTAACGATCAAATCGCATCACAATGTCGGCGGTTTGCCCGAGCGCATGAACATGAAGCTGGTGGAGCCGCTTCGTGAACTCTTCAAGGATGAAGTGCGCGCGCTGGGCCGCGAGCTTGGTCTGCCGCCGGCATTCGTCGGACGTCATCCGTTTCCCGGCCCCGGCCTCGCCATTCGTCTGCCCGGCGAAATCACAAAGGAAAAACTCGAAATCCTGCGCAAGGCCGACACGATCTATCTCGAAGAAATTCGCAAGGCGGGCCTCTACGACGAAATCTGGCAGGCCTTCGCCGTGCTGCTGCCCATCAAGACCGTGGGCGTGATGGGCGATGCGCGCACATACGATTTCGTTTGCGCGCTGCGGGCGGTGACATCAACCGACGGCATGACCGCGGATTCCTATCCTTTCAGCCACGCCTTCCTCGCCCGAACCGCCACGCGCATTATCAACGAGGTCAAAGGCATCAACCGCGTCGTCTATGACGTGACGAGCAAGCCACCCGGGACTATCGAATGGGAGTGATTCTTAGGATTCCTCGTGCGCCATTTGACCGGTGATGAGCGAGCGATAAGACGCTCACGGGGCATCCCGATTTGGCGGATTATACCGTTCCTTCTGCCGATAGTCGCTCTTATCATCATGAGTTGCGACCAGCACCTTTTCGAACAATGCATTGGCAGGCCATTGGAGGGGAGCAGTCCTGCTGCCGGTTGGGTTCGGTTGATCGTAGCAATCCCCTGTAGCCCGTATTATGTGCGCGATTTCTCAGATCATTGGTGGGACATCGTTATGTTCTGCATCGGTGTAGCTCTCGCAATTCCACAAATATTTTGGCTCAAACGACACAAAGCCTATTGGGATTCCGTTCGCGAGAAGGAGCGACTTAAAAGAGAGCAAAAAAACGCTGCGAAAAAAGCGAAATTGGAGAATGGCGCTGATGACGATCAATAGATGCAGCCACCGGACCATCGAAAGAAATGCCTACGTCGTCCTGATATGCTTCCCCACACGCGCCATGTAATCGCGTTTGCCGATTTGCACGCTTTCGCGGCCACGCTTCACGCAAAATCCGCAGCCTCGAATTCGGGCCTGATCTCGATCTCGGAATCGCTCAGCATCGGATTGGGGCAGCGCTTCAGCCATTCGACGGCTTCGTCCACCGACTTCACTTCCCAGATCCAGTAGCCCGCGACCTGTTCCGTGACCGGCGTGAACGGGCCGTCGATGACGCTGCGCGTGGCGCCGGAAAAGCGCACGCGCTTGGCCTTTGAGGTTGGCCGCAAACCGCCGCCGGTTTTCATGATCCCGGCTTTGATCAGCTCGTCATTGTATTTGCCCATCGCCGCCAGAAGTTCCGCGCTCGGCATGACGCCCGCTTCGCTGTCCTTCGTGGCCTTCACGAAAATCATGCACTGCATTGTCGGCTCCAATGTTTGTTCGGAGCGTGATCCGATTGCGCTGAATCAGATCACGCTCCAGATTCCTTGTTCGGTTAAACGCTCTACCTGCCCGGTATCGGCAGAATCGGCATCACGTCCACGCCTTCGCCCGGAAAGATCGAGAAGTGCGGATGGCCTTCGAACATCTTGGCCGCGGCTTCATGCGAGGCTGCGCGGACGATGGAATAGCCGCTCATCTCATTGCTGACATCCGCGATGCCAGCTTGCGTGACGCGCTTCGTCTTGCCGAGCGGTCCGCCGGTGCCGGCCACCGCGGCCGAATGTTTTTCCATCCACGCTTGCCAGGCGGTCATGCCTTGCTTCTCTCGGGCCTGCCGTTCGGCTTCCGGAAGCGCCATCCATTCCTTCATGCGCTGGCTGTTTCTGTTGCCGGTAAAGACGGCGAGATAGGTGTCGTTCGTGCTCATGACAGTGCCTTTCCTTTGGGTTGTTGAAACAAAAGTGAAACGTAACGGCGCAAATGGTCGATGCTTGCGGCGGCGATGTCGGCGCCGCCTTTCGCTTTGGCGAGGATGAATGCTCCCTGCAGTACGGCTTGCGTGTGAAGCGCCAAGCTCGCGGGCGTCCATGCCGCTTTGATCCCGTATTTTTTCTTCGCTTCGGCGATGTCGGCTTCGAGCGTCGCTGCGTGCGCGCTGATCGAGGCGTCGCAGGCGCGGCGGATGTCCGGGTTCGTCTCGTAAACTTCCTGCACCATCGTGCCGACAAGGCAGGTGAATTCCGGTACGGCACCCTTGAGCAATGCTTTGCGGAAATCGAGATAGCCGAGCACGCGATCGAGCGGGTCCTTGTGTTTGTGATAGGGCGCGTCAGCGAACAGCGCGCCGGTTATTTCGGACCAGTGCTCCGCGGCCGCCACGCCGAGCGCATCCTTGCTCGCGAAGTGATGGAAGAACGCACCTTTGGTGACGCCGGCTTTCGCGCATAATTCGTCCACGCTCGTCGCGGCATATCCCTTGGTGCGGATAGTCGCGAGTGCGGCGTCGATGAGGCCTTGCCGTGCGGTGCCGTCTCTGGCCATGGGTTTCTCCAAACTGGACGTTTAGATACCGACCAGTTGGTATGTAGTCAAGCCTCTGCTCTCGAAAAAATGAGCATTCATCCTAGGTCCGGATCGGCGGACCGGCCAGCCGGTCTGGGCCGGTCCCGCAAAGGCCCTTGCCGTTCAACGCTTTGCGCGCACGAAGGGCGGGAATGCGTTTGCGGCGCACGAAACTTATTTCACTTTCGGCCATTCCTTGATTACGCTTGGCCCTAGCTTTTGAGGGGCTGGCGTCGCTCGGAGGCTGCCATGCTGCGCATTGTTCTCAAATCCATCATCAAACAGGGTTCGCTCACGCTTATTCACGCGGATGGGTCGCGCGAAACCTTCGGCACGGGCGAGCCCCGCACCACCATCAAGCTGCACGACCGCGCCGCCGAATGGGAATTGGCGCTCAATCCCGATCTGAAGCTGGGCGAGCTTTACATGGATGGCCGCATCACGGTGGAAGAGGGCGACATCGCAGGCCTGTTCGATGTGATCATGCGCAACGCGGCCTATCATCAGACAAGCGGCCTCATGCGCTTTGCGCGGTTTACGCGGCGCATGATGCGCCGGTTGTCGCAATACAATTCCGCTACACTTTCCAAAAAGAATGTGGCGCACCATTACGATCTTTCGGCCAAGCTCTACGATCTGTTTCTGGATCGCGACCGCCAATATTCCTGCGCCTATTATTCGGCGCCCGGCGAAACGCTGGAGGAAGCGCAGATCGGCAAGAAGCGCCACATCGCGGCGAAACTTCATCTCGACAAGCCGGGCCTGAACGTCCTCGACATCGGTTGCGGTTGGGGCGGTCTTGCACTTGATCTGGCGCGGGACACCAGCGCCAATGTGCTGGGCATCACGCTTTCCGAAGAACAGATCGCCATGGCGAAGGATCGCAGCGAACGTGCGCGACTCACCGAGCGCTGCAAATTCGAATTCATCGATTACCGCGCGCTCAAGGGCACATTCGACCGCATCGTGTCGGTAGGCATGTTCGAGCATGTGGGCGTGCCCAATTATCCGGCATTCTTCGGCAAGATGCGCGATCTGCTCGCCGATGATGGCGTAGCCCTGCTGCACACCATCGGCCGCACCGATGAGCCCGGCGCCACCAATCCCTGGATCACGAAATATATTTTCCCCGGCGGCTATGTGCCGGCGCTGAGCGAAGTGATGGCGGTGGTGGAGAAAAGCGGCCTCATCGTCACCGATGTCGAGGTGCTGCGCCTGCACTATTCCGAAACGCTGAAGGAATGGCGCCGCCGCTTCACCGCCAATCGCGCCGAGGTTGCGCGGATTTACGACGAGCGCTTCTGCCGCATGTGGGAATTCTATCTGGCGGGTGCGGAAATGGGCTTCCGCCATGACGGGCAGGTTGTATTCCAGATCCAGCTCGCCAAGCGTATCGATGCGGTGCCTATGACCCGCGACTACATGGTGGACGACGAGCGCACCATGCGCTTTGCGGGAACCGAGCAGATGCCGCGTCGCGTCGCGTAATTTCCTGTCAAGATAAAAACCTGTTGACGAATTGCCGCTGAGTTAGACTCCAAGCTGTTGATGATTCGGGCATCTGCGAATCCGCGCTTGCAGCAGGGCTGCCGCGCGGCTTGATTCGCCCTCCGCCGCGACAAACGCGAGCGGCCCGACAAAGAGCGCCGCATGGAACAGGAAGTCTATCGCCACGTCCCTTACGATATCGATGTCGAGCAGGCGATGCTCGGCGCGATCCTGGTGGACAATCACGCCATCGAGCGTGTGTCGGCGCAGCTCAAGCCGGAGCATTTCTACGATCCGCTGCATCAGCGCCTGTATGAAGCGATGCTGTCGCTGTTCGAAAAAAGCGGCATGGTCATCACGCCGCTGACGCTGCACGCCTCCATGAAGGCCGATCCGGGGCTGGTGGAAGTCGGCGGGCATGCCTATCTCGCAGGGTTGGCGCAAGCCACGCCCGCAATGCCCAATGTGCGCGATTATGCGCGCATCCTGCATGACCTTGGCGTGCGGCGCGGGCTCATCCGCATCGGCGAGGATGTCGTCAACAACGCCTATGAAGCGCCGCATGACAAGCCGCCGCAAATGCAGATCGAGGAAGCCGAAAAAGCGCTTTATCGCATCGCCGAATCGACGCGCTATGGCGAGGGACCAATCGATTTCGCGGAGTCTTTGCGCCGTGCGGTGGAAAGCGCGGAAAAGGCGCAGGCCCGCGGCGGAAAAATCTCCGGCGTCACCTCCGGATTCACCGATGTGGATTCGCTGCTGGGCGGTTTGCAGCCTTCGGACTTGCTGATCCTCGCCGGCCGCCCCGGCATGGGCAAAACCGCGCTCGCCACCAACATGGCGTTCCACGCCGCCCGCTTCTGGGCGCAGGACATTGAGGACGGCGCAGAGGTTCCGCGCGGCGCGGCGGTGTTGTTCTTTTCGCTCGAAATGGCGGCGCAGCAACTCTCCGCCCGTATCCTTGCCGAGCAGACCGAAATCGAAATGTGGAAAATCCGCAACGGAAAATTCTCGGAAAGCGAGTGGGAAAAATTCGTGCTCACGATGCAGGATCTTTCGACCCTGCCGCTTTTCATCGACGACACCGGCGGCATTTCCATCGCCCAGATCGCGGCGCGCGCGCGGCGGCTGAAGCGCGAAAAGAAGATCGGTCTGATCGTCATCGACTATCTGCAATTGATCGAGCCCTCGCGCCGCGCCGAAAACCGCGTGCAGGAAATCACCGAAGTGACGAAGGGGTTGAAGGCGCTCGCCAAGGAACTGAACGTGCCGGTGCTGGCGTTGTCCCAGCTTTCGCGCGGCGTGGATGCACGCGACGACAAGCGCCCGGTTCTCTCCGACCTTCGCGAATCCGGCTCCATCGAGCAGGACGCCGACGTGGTGATGTTCGTCTATCGCGAGGAATATTACCTGAAATCCCGCGAACCCGAGCCCGGCTCAGCCGAACACGGCAAATGGCTGGAGAAAATGGAACGCGTCCACCGCCGCGCCGAAGTGCTGGTGGAAAAACACCGCCACGGTGCCACGAACAAGATCGAACTCTTCTTCGACGACCGCTTCACGCGGTTCAGCAATCTGGCGAATGAGGGAAGTTAGGCAAGGAATAAATAATGGCTATTCCGGATTTTCAAACATTGATGCTGCCGGTTCTTCGGCTTGCATCCGAAGGGGAGGCGCGCATATCGGATGCTGTCGATCGCCTTGCCAATGATTTTGCGCTTTCTCCAGAAGAACGATCTCAGCTACTCCCATCTGGACGGCAAACAACTTTTGCCAATCGAGTTCATTGGGCAAAGAGCTATCTTGGTAAGGCGGGCCTCATTGAGTTGACCCGAAGGGCACATTTTAAAATAACCGATAAAGGGCGCAGCGTGCTGGCGGAACAACCCGCGCGAATTGACATTCATTTCTTGGGGCGATTTCCCGAATTCCAGCAGTTTCGAGAAACTGAGCGCCAAACAATCTCTGTCGCCGGCGGAGGTGAAGTTCAAGACGACACAGCTCTTACGCCTGATGAAGTAATGCGCACCGCGCACCGCCAGCTTGATGCGACACTCGCAGGCGATTTGTTGGAAAAAATTGCTGCGGGCACGCCAGCTTTTTTTGAAAGCTTGATCATTCGCCTACTTATCGCGATGGGTTATGGCGGAACAACAACCGACATTGAAAAGGCGCTGGTAGGTGGTTCTGGCGATGGGGGTGTCGATGGTGTAATCGATCAAGATGCGCTGGGGCTTGATCGGATTTATATTCAAGCAAAGCGCTACAAAGATGGGAACAATGTTGGCCCGGGAGCTATTAGAGATTTTTTTGGAAGTCTTGACCGGTTTAAAGCTAACAAAGGGTTGTTTGTAACGACTTCGACATTTTCTCCTTCAGCCCGCGAGACAGCAGAATTATTGAGCAAGAGGATTGTGCTTATCGATGGCGCGCAACTGGCACGCCTCATGATTCGGCACGATGTCGGGTGTAGGGTTGAAGAGACTCTTCACATCAAGAAATTAGATGAAGAATTCTTCGAATAGGTAGACCCGGTTTTCATGTGTCAGGAGAACCGGAAACCCCGCAGCGGCAGCCCATCCCGTGTTTCGCCCTGGCCGAGGCTGATGAGCACTTGCGCGCTCGAAGTACGGGTCAGCCGCGAGCAATATATCCGTTCCAAACGCGATCTCAAATTTCAAACAGGATTGTCATCCCCGGCGAGCCGGTCCTTAGCGGCAGCGTAAGGACGCGGCGAGGGAAGGGGACCCAGGTGTCAAACACCGCACGATGTCGACACCTGGGTTCCCTTCCCCTCGCATTGCTGACGCAACGCTCGGCCGGGAATGACAGCTGTAGCCTCTGCGTCACCACCGGCCTTTGACGCCCGCGCGCCCGCCCGGCATTGTCCGCACCGCATGAGCAATCCCGATTTCGAGGCGGCGCGGCTGAGTGTGCGGTTGGGCGCAATCGCCGCCAATTACCGCGAATTTGCCCGCCGGGCTGGGCCTGCCGCGGTGGCGGGTGTGGTCAAGGCGGATGCTTATGGGCTCGGGCTCGCTCCGGTCGCCAGAGCGCTCGCGGGGCAGGGTTGCGATACTTTCTTTGTGGCGAGGCTTTCGGAAGGCGTGGCACTCCGCGCCCTGTTGCCCGAGGCGCGCATCTTCGTGCTGGACGGCGCGCAGCCGGACGCAATCCCTTCGCTCATCGTCCACCGTCTTGTGCCGGTGCTGAATTCGCTGGCGGAGATCGCGCTCTGGTCGGCGGCGGCCAATGCGCGCCGCACAATTCTGGATGCTGCAATCCATATCGATACGGGCATGAACCGGCTGGGCCTGCCACCGTCCGAATTGTCCACGCTGTCTGCAGACGCTGGAGCGCGCCTCAAGGGCATAAGGCTCGCGCTGCTGATGAGCCATCTGGCCTGCGCCGACGATCCGGCCTCGCGGATGAATGCGCAGCAGCTTGCCCGCTTCAAAACCGCGCTCGCCATGCTGCCGCCAGCACCCGCGAGCCTTGCATCGTCCGGCGGCGTGATGCTCGGAAAGGATTATTTCTTTGACATGGTGCGGCCGGGCATCGGCGTCTATGGCGGCAACCCGCAACCGGGCCAGCCCAATGTTTTCGCCGTCGCGCCGCAGCTTACGGGGCGCATCCTCCAGCTCCGCCGCGTTGACAAGGGGGAGGCCGTTGGCTACGGAGCCTCATTCCGCATCGAGCGTCCGACCACGCTCGCAACGGTCGCTTTGGGATACGCAGACGGTCTCATGCGCGCCATCGGCAATCGGGGGACTGGCGCAATCAAGGGCGTTCGCGCGCCCATTGCAGGCCGCGTTTCCATGGATCTGATTACGCTCGATGTGACCGCGATCCCCGGGTTGCAGACGGGTGCGGAAGTGGAGTTTCTGGGCGACACGATTTCACTGGACGAACTGGCGGCGAATGCCGGCACCTCGTCCTATGAAATCCTCACCTCACTGGGCTCGCGCATGCAGCGCCATTACGAGGACGCAGAATGAATTTCCTCGCCGCAATCGGCCGCGTTGTGCTGGCTTTCTTCGAAGAGACCGGCAAGCTTTCGCTGTTCACCTGGTCAACGTTGACGGGGCTTCTGCGCCCGCCATTCTTCTGGCGGCTGATCGGCCAGCAGATGGCGCGTATCGGGTATTTCTCGCTGCCGGTTGTGGGGCTCACCGCCTTCTTCACCGGCGGCGTGCTGGCGCTGCAGATTTATATCGGCGCCAGCCGCTATGGCGCTGAGACTTTCGTGCCGGTGGTGGTGCTGGTCGGCATCACGCGCGAGCTTGGGCCGGTGATTGCGGGCCTGATGGTTGCGGGCCGTGTGGCAGCCGCCATCGCCGCCGAGATCGGCACGATGCGCGTCACCGAACAGATCGACGCGCTGACGACGCTCTCCACCAACCCCATCAAATATCTGGTCGTGCCGCGCCTGCTTGCGGCGGTGATCACCATGCCGATCCTCGTTTTCATTGCTGATTCCATCGGCGTGTTCGGCGGCTATGTGGCGGCGACGCAGAGCCTGGGCTTCAACGGTGCGGTCTATCTGAAGAACACGGTGGATGCGCTGGCGTATCGGGACGTTTCCTCCGGTCTCATCAAGGCGGCGGTGTTCGGCTTCATCATCGCGCTGATGGGCTGCTATAACGGCTTCAATTCCAAGGGCGGCGCGCAAGGCGTGGGCGAGGCGACGACGAGCGCGGTGGTTTCATCCTCGATCCTCATTCTCGCCGCCAATTACATTCTCACAAACATCTTGTTCGCGGATTGATTGCGATGGCGGCCAGCACAGCAAAGGTTGAGCTTCGCGGCGTCAAGAAATGCTTCGGCAACAAGATCGTGCTGGATGGCATCGATCTGACGCTGAACGCCGGACAGTCGCTTGTCGTCATTGGCGGTTCGGGCACCGGCAAATCGGTGATGATCAAGAGCGTGCTGGGAATCCTGCGTCCCGAAGCGGGCAAGATTTTCGTGGACGGTCAGGAAGTCACGCGCCTTCGCGGCCGCTCGCGCGATGCTTATTTGCGAAAATTCGGGATGCTGTTTCAGGGCGCGGCTTTGTTCGACTCTCTGCCGGTTTGGGAGAATGTTGCGTTCGGACTCATTCAGGGCCGCGGCATGAAGCGCAAGCAGGCTCGCGATATCGCCATCGAGAAGCTTGCAAAAGTGGGCCTCGGGCCGGAGGTGGCACTTCTTTCGCCGTCGGAGCTTTCGGGCGGTATGCAGAAGCGCGTTGGACTTGCGCGCGCCATCGCCGCCGATCCCGAAATCATTTTCTTCGACGAGCCGACAACCGGCCTCGATCCCATCATGGCCGATGTCATCAACGATCTGATCGTGTCCACCGTGAAGGATATGGGCGTCACCACGCTCTCGATCACGCACGACATGGCGAGCGCACGAAAGATCGCGAACCGCATCGCCATGATCTACAAGGGCAAGATCATCTGGGAAGGCCCGACCTCGGAGATCGACAACAGCGGCAATCCTTTCGTCGATCAGTTCATCCATGGCCGCGCCGAAGGCCCGATCAAGATGGAAGTCCGCCGCTAGATGGCGCGGGCGTCCGCCAGCTTCGTCTGCCAATCCTGCGGTGCCGTCTCGGCAAAATGGTCCGGCAAATGTGAATCCTGCGGCGGCTGGAACACGATTGTTGAGGAAGGCGCACCGCCGCCCATCGGCGCAACGGCGCAGAAGCGCGTGAAGGGCCGCCCCTTCGCGCTTGAAGATTTGAAAACCGCGGAAGACATGCCGCCCCGCCGTGTCACGGGCATGGGCGAATTCGATCGCGTCTGCGGCGGCGGATTGGTACCGGGTTCGGCATTGCTCGTTGGCGGCGATCCGGGTGTGGGCAAATCCACGCTCATCCTGCAAGCGCTTGCCGCTTACGCAAAATCGGGCGGACGCGCGGTTTACATCTCCGGCGAAGAAGCGATGGCACAAGTGCGTTTGCGCGCCGCGCGCATGGAATTGGCGGATGCGCCGGTAGCACTCGGCTCGGCAACATGCGTGGAAGATATTCTCTCCACACTGGAATCCGGTCCCGTGCCGGGCATCATCGCCATCGATTCCATCCAAACGATCTGGACATCGGCGATGGAAGCAGCACCCGGAACCATCGCACAGGTGCGCACCGCCTCGTTCGATCTGGTGCGCTACGCAAAATCATCCGGTGCCGCTTTGCTACTCGTCGGTCATGTAACGAAAGACGGCCAGATCGCGGGGCCGAAAGCGGTCGAGCATCTGGTCGATGCGGTGCTCTATTTCGAGGGCGAGCGCGGCCATCATTTCCGCGTGCTGCGCGCCACCAAGAACCGCTTCGGCGCCACCGACGAAATCGGCGTTTTCGAAATGACGGGCAGGGGCCTTGCGGAAGTCGCCAACCCCTCGGCCCTGTTTCTCGGCGACCGCTCCAGCGCCGCCCCCGGCACGGCGGTGTTCGCAGGGCTGGAAGGCACCCGCCCCTTGCTCATGGAGATACAGGCCCTCATCGCCGCACCCGGCTATGGCACGCCGCGCCGGGCCGTGGTGGGCTGGGATTCCGGGCGGCTGGCCATGATCCTGGCGGTGCTGGACGCCCGCGGGGGGCTTGGAATCGGGGGGCACGATGTCTATCTGAATGTTGCTGGAGGCCTGAAAATCGGCGAACCGGCCGCGGATTTGGCGATTTCCGCGGCCCTGATTTCCTCCTTCACCGGGAAGGCCCTGCCGAAGGACTGCATTTTCTTCGGCGAAATCAGCCTTTCCGGGGACGTCCGCCCCGCGCCGCAGGCCGAATTGCGGCTCAAAGAGGCGGCAAAGCTGGGTTTCACCACGGCGGTGATCCCCGTGGGCACCAAGGCCCCTTCCGAGGGGCTGGAGCTTCGCCAGATCGCCGATGTGGGCGAGTTGATCGAATTTGCCGGAGGCGCGCCGAAGCGTGCGGGCGTGGTAAAGTAAGAATCATGAGCGCAGTCCATTTCTCCTATCTCGACCTTCTGGTGGTCGTGATCGTGCTGGTCTCGGCGGCCTACGCCACATGGCGCGGCTTCGTATCCGAGACGCTGTCGATCTTTGCCTGGGCCGCGGCGGCGTTTGCCGCGCTCTATTTCGCGCCGGCTGTCGCGCCCTTCTTGCAGGAACTCATTTCGCCCAAATGGATCGGAACGGCGGCGGCCTATGTCGCGGTGTTCCTCGTCGTGCTGATACCGCTCTCGTTCATTTCCTATCGCTTCGCCGAAAGCGTGCATCACTCGCCGGTGGGCGCGCTGGACCGTTCGCTGGGCTTTGCCTTCGGCGTGGTGCGCGGCTTTGCCATTGTCGGCGTCGCCTACATCATCTTCTCCAGTTTCGTACCTGTGCCAAAACAACCCGAATGGGTGACGAGTGCCGGTACGCTGCCCATCATCCAGAATTCCGCCGAAGTGCTGCTGTCGCTGGTGCCCGATCAGAATATTCAGGTTGCAAAAGCGAGTGACGCGCCCGCGCAAAACGCGGTTCCCCAACCGCGTCCGGCGCCCCGGGATGCGGCGAACCTGCATAAGGGCAAGGCGCGGCAGAAAACCTATGGCGCTGCGGAGCGCCGCGCGCTAGACAACCTCATCGAGGCAACGGGAAGCGGCGGTGATTCCAAGCCATGACCGGCCTGACCCACGATAGCGAAACGCCCTTCGACGACGCGTTCCACGAGGAATGCGGCGTGTTCGGCATTTTCGGCCACCCGGATGCGGGTGCGCTGACGGTGCTGGGCCTGCATGCGCTTCAGCATCGCGGGCAGGAGGCGGCAGGCATCGTCACCTATGACGGCTCGCAATTCATCGCCGAGCGCCATCTGGGACTTGTCGGCGATGTCTTCGGCAAGAACAGCGTGCATGCCAAGACACTCAAGGGCGCCAACGCGCTGGGCCATGTGCGCTATTCCACCACCGGCGGTTCGAGCGCGCGCAACATTCAGCCGATGTTTGCCGATCTCGCAGGCGGCGGCATCGCCATCGGGCACAATGGCAATCTCACCAATGCGCGCAAATTGCGCGACGGTCTGGTGCGCGAGGGCGCGATTTTTCAATCCACCTCCGATACGGAAACCATCATCCATCTGGTGGCGCGCAGCCATTACGGCCCCGTGGTCGATCGGCTGATCGATGCGCTGAAACAGGTGGAAGGCGCTTATTCGCTGGTGGCGCTGACCTCGAAAAAACTCATCGGCGTGCGCGATCCCTGGGGCGTGCGGCCGCTGGTGCTGGGCGAGTTGGACGGCGCGCCGATCCTCGCATCGGAAACCTGCGCGCTCGACATCATCGGCGCGCAATTCGTGCGCGATGTCGAGCCCGGCGAAATGATCGTCGTCACGAAAGACGGCATCGAAACCTATCGCCCCTTCGCGCAACAGAAGGAACGCTTCTGCATCTTCGAATACATCTATTTCGCCCGGCCGGATTCCATGGTCGAAGGCCAGAATGTCTATGACGCGCGCAAACGCATCGGCGAAGAATTGGCGCATGAATCGCCCGCGATTGCCGACATGGTAGTGCCGGTGCCGGATTCCGGCGTGCCCGCCGCACTCGGCTATGCCACGGCTTCCGGCCTGCCGTTCGAACTCGGCATCATCCGCAATCATTATGTCGGGCGCACCTTCATCGAGCCGTCGGATCGCATCCGCCATCTGGGCGTTCGGCTGAAGCACAATCCCAATCGCGCCAAGCTCAAGGGCAAGCGCATCGTGCTGGTGGACGATTCCATCGTGCGCGGCACAACATCCAAAAAGATCGTGGAAATGGTGCGCGACGCGGGTGCGGCTGAAGTGCATTTCCGCATCGCCAGCCCGCCCACCACACATTCGTGCTTTTATGGCGTCGATACGCCCAACACCGAAGAGCTTCTCGCCCACCGCATGGATGTGGAAGAGATGCGCCGCTACATCAATGCGGACTCGCTTGCCTTCATTTCCATGGATGGGCTTTACCGCGCGATGGGCGAGCCCGCGCGCGATGACAAGGCGCCGCGTTATTGCGATGCCTGTTTCTCGGGCGCCTACCCCATCGATCTCACCGATGTGACGGGTGGGCGCAAGGATGGCCAGCTTTCCCTGCTGGCAGAAGTCGCGTGAGGATTTCAGCGAAATGAACGGCGTGCTTTCAGGGCGCGTGGCGCTGGTTACAGGCGCCTCGCGGGGAATTGGCCGTGCTGCGGCGATTGCGCTTGCCGCGAGCGGCGCGCATGTGATTTTGGTGGCGCGCACCGTCGGCGGTCTCGAAGAAGCCGATGACGAAATCCAGCGCGCGGGCGGCAGCGCGACGCTGGTGCCGCTCAATCTGAAAGATTTCGCTGCACTGGATCGGCTCGGCGCGTCGATCTACGAACGCTGGGGCAAGCTCGATGCGTTTCTCGGCAATGCGGGCGTGCTGGGCGTGTTGACGCCGCTGGCCCATCTCGATCCGAAAGTCTGGCAGGAAGCCATCGACATCAATGTCACCGCGAACTGGCGATTGATCCGCTCGCTCGATCCGCTGCTGCGCGCTTCGGACGCCGGACGCGCGGTGTTTCTCACGTCAGGTGCTGCACGCAAGCACATTCCGTTCTGGGGCGCTTATGGCGTGACCAAAGCAGCGCTTGAAGCGCTCGCACTCACATACGCCGCCGAATGCGAAGGCACGAATGTGAAAGTGAATCTCTTCAGCCCCGGCCCCACGCGCACGGCGATGCGCGCCAGAACCATGCCCGGCGAAGACCCCGAAACGCTGCCGCACCCGAAAGAAGTCGTGCCGTCGATCGTGGAATTGCTGTCGCCGTCCTGCATGAAGAATGGCGAGACGGTGCGGTTTGAACGCAAGACTTAATCCGGCGCGAACGGATTCTTCGACGTGCGCAGCGAAAATCTTATCGGCGTGCCTTTTAGGCCGAAGGCGTCGCGCAGCGCATTCTGCAGATAGCGCAGATAGGATTCCGGCAGCGCGCCCAATTGATTTCCGAACATCGCGAAATTCGGCGGCCGCGCTTTTGGCTGCGTCATGTAGCGGATGCGCACGCGCCGCCCGCTGATGGCCGGAGGCGGATGGCGCTCCAGCGCGTCGGTCAGAAAACGATTCAATTGCGCGGTCGGTATGCGCGTATTCCAGGCGCGGTCGGCTTCCATGATCGCTTGCGGCAAGCGGTCGATGCCTTCGCCGGTGATGGCCGAGACCGCAATCAGCGGCGCGCCTGTGACCTGCGGCAACAACCGGTCCAATTGCTCGCGTAAACGCCCGATGGCGCCCGCCGGGTCTTCGAGCAAATCCCATTTGTTGACGGCAAACACCACCGCGCGCCCCTCGCGCGCCACGAGATCGGTGATCGTCAGATCCTGTCTTTCGAACGGCGCCGTCGCATCGATCATGATGACGACGCATTCGGCGAAGCGGATGGCCTCCAGCGTGCTGGCGACCGACATCTCTTCCAGCTCATGTCCCGCCACGCGCGCGCGCTTGCGCAAGCCCGCCGTGTCGTGCAGTAAAATCATGCGCCCTTCGATCTGCCACGGCGCCACGATGGCGTCGCGCGTGATGCCGGCTTCGGGGCCGGTCAGCGAGCGTTCCTCGCCTAAGAGCCGGTTGAACAGGCTCGACTTGCCGACATTCGGTCTGCCGATGATGGCGAGTTTCAGCGGCTTGTTGGCATCGTCCTCTTCCCCCGCTTCTTCGGCTTCCGCAAACGGCTCGATTGCATCCTGCAATTCCAGCATGCCCAGCGCATGTTCCGCCGAAACCGCAATCGCCTCGCCGAAGCCGAGCGCATAGGCTTCCGTCAATGAATCGCGCACCTCGCGGCTTTCGCATTTGTTGGCGGCGAGGATCACGGGCTTGCCCGAACGGCGCAGTGCCTCGGCGATGATCTCATCGCCCGCTGTCACGCCGCCGCGCGCATCGATCAGGAACAAACACACATCGGCCTCTTCGATGGCTGCCTTCGTCTGCGCGGTCATGCGCGCCGATAGCGATCCGGCAGCGGCCGCTTCAAATCCGGCGGTGTCGATCAGTCGAAAGAAAATCTGGCCCAGTTGCGCATCGGCTTCCTTGCGGTCGCGCGTGACACCCGGCGTGTCATGGACAATAGCCAGCCGCTTGCCCGCGAGCCGGTTGAACAGGGTCGATTTGCCGACATTGGGCCGGCCGACGATGGCGATGGTGAGCGGCATGACTCATTCTCTACGCCTATTCAGCGCAGCGCCACCAGTTCGGCGCCGCTGGTCAGGATATAGAGCGTGCCATTGGCTACCACGGGGGCGATATTCGTGCCGTCGGGAATTTCCATGCGGCCCATGGTCTTGCCGGTATAGGGCGAAATCGAGATCGCATAGCCTTCCGACGACACCAGGATCAGCCGGTCCGAAACCAGCACTGGCCCCGACCAGATGATGCCGTCCTTGGTGCTGCCTTCTTTGAAGCGGGCAAGCTGCTTGATCCATTTCACGCGGCCATCAGCGCGCGACAGGCACATCAATTGGGAATCCGTCGTCAGCACATAGAGGAAATTGCCCGCGGACCACGGCGTCTGGATGCCGCCGATATCGCGCGACCACACCCGCTCGCCCGTGTTGATGTTGATCGCCACCATGATTCCCGAATGGCTGATGGCGAAAACCATGTCGCGGTCCACCACCGGGCGTCCGGCAATGTCATCGAGGTCCGACAGCGCGGTGACGCCGCCGGAGCGCGTCAGCATGTCGTTCCAGGCGGGGCGGCCGGAATCGGCACGCAGCGCGAAAAGCTCGCCGGAGGTATAGGGCACGATCACGAATTCGCCTGCCACTGCCGCACTGGTGCTTTCCAGAATGCCGGCACTTTCGGAAATGCCCTGATGATCCCAGATTTGCTTGCCGTCGGTTTCGTTCAGCGCGTGGAAATGATTGTCCTGCGAGGACACGAACACATGCCCCCCGCTCGCCACCGGCGCATTCACGATCGGCACGCCGAGGTCCACATTCCACAGCGGCCGTCCGGTGGAGGCGGAGATCGCATACACGATGCCGAAGCCCGTGGAGACGAAGAGCTTGCCATTGTCATAGGCGATGCCGCCGCCGAAGCCCTTGGAGGCATCGATGGATTTGTTCTCGCCCAGCAATCCGAAACTGGCCGAGTTCCAGATGCTGCTGTCGCCGCCCTTGGGCGCCAGTTCCTGGTTCCAAACGGGATCGCCCGTGCGCGCATTGAAGGCGAACACATGGGCTTCGGCATCCAGCACATAGACGCGGCCCGCCGCCACGATGGGCGGCGCGGTCAGCCGCGAGGAGGTATCAGATCCCTTGCCCGCATCCTGCTGCCACACGATCTTCAGCGGGCCGCTAGCTTTGAGATGATACATCGCGTTGGCTGCGTAGCCGCCGGGCTCCGGCCATTCCGCGTTGATGTAGGGCGCGGGCAGCACGACGCGTTGGCTTGCGAGATTGGGATCGGGCTTCAGCGATTCATCCAGCGACATCACCGAAATGCGCTCGCCCTTCAGATCCGATTTCTTGGCGGACGAGAACCAGGTGGACACGCCGAGCGCATCGCCCGCGCTGTTCAGCGTATCGCAACCGGCGAGCGCCAACGCGAAGCCCATGCACAAAGTCAGACGCAATACGGAACGGTTCATATTGGACCTTTAATGATGCGCGGCGGGTTGCGCAGGCGCTTTGGGCAGCGTGCCATAATCATTGTCGCCGCCGCCGCGCAGGAAAGTCGCCATCGCATCGCTGCGCTGACGCACGCCCATGGGCGCATCCTTGTCGGCCGCAAGGCTTGCATAGGCGGCGAGCGCTTCCTTGGTGGCACCCATGTGATAATCGGAATAGGCGAGAATCTCGCGCGCCATCGGCCGCCATGGGCTTGTGGGATCGGTGAGCGGGGCGAGCAGCGTTTCCAGTTCCAGACGCGGCGTGGTTTCCACGATGGTCCACGCGGTGCGGATGCGCGCGACCGCTGCCAGCAATTCGTCGTTGCCGCCCGCGATCTTCTTGTAGAGCGCAACCGCCTCGTCTTTCTTGCCCGCGGCGAGCAGCGCATCGGCGTGCTGCAACTCTGAAACTTCGGCGTAACCGCCCGGCGCATCCTTTGCGAGTTGCGCGAATGCGGCTGCGGCAGCAGCGGATTGGTGCGCGTCGATCAATTGTTGTGCGGCAGTATATTCGTCGGAGGCTTTGGCGCGTTCGCGCGCTTCGTAATAGCGCCAGAGCTGATAGCCCGCAGCGCCGATCACCAGAAGTGCGGCCAGCGCGATGACGTAATCGCCATATTGCTTCCAGAGCTTTTCGAAGCGCTCGCGGCGGACGTCCTCCTCGACTTCGCGGAAGATGTCGGTCACGGGAAATCCTCTTTGAAAATGGCGGCCCAGCCAAGGCCTTGAGCGGGCGGGATGATTAGCCGCTCAGGGCACAACTGGCAACTCGCGAGGGCATGAAAGCCCCGCAATGGTTGATGCGGGCTAGGCGGTTTTCTTCATGGAATAGACGTTTTCCGCGCCGGGGAAGCGGCGTTCGCGCACATCCGACGCGTAAGCCTTCACGGCGGCCTCGATGTCAGGGCCCAACTGGGCGTATTGCCGCACGAATTTGGGCGGGGAGGGGTTCAGGCCCAGCATGTCCTCCATGACGAGGATCTGACCGTCGCATTGGGCAGAGGCCCCGATGCCGATGGTGGGGATGGCGACCTCCGTGGTGATCCGGGCGGCCAGCGGCTCGGCCATGCCTTCCAGCACCACGGCGAACGCGCCCGATTCCGCCACCGCTTTGGCGTCGGCGATGATGGCGGGCCATTCGGCTTCCGTGCGGCCCTGAGTCTTGAACCCGCCCATGGTCTGGATGCGCTGAGGTGTGAGCCCGATATGGCCCATCACCGGAATGCCGCGCTGGGTGAGATAGCGGATGGTGTCGGCGAGCATGGAGCCCCCTTCCATCTTCACCGCCGTGCAGCCGGTTTCCTGAATGACGCGCGCGGCATTGCGAAACGCGATCTGCGGGGATTCTTCGTAAGAGCCGAACGGCATATCCACCACGACCAGCGCGTGTTTGGAGCCGCGCATCACCGCCTTGCCATGCGTGATCATCATGTCGAGCGTGACGCCGAGCGTATTCTCCATCCCATGCATCACCATGCCGAGACTGTCGCCCACCAGCATGAGGTCCACATGATTGTCGAGCAGCCGCGCGGTGTGCGCGTGATAGCAGGTGAGACACACGACCGGCTTCGCATTCTTGTGCGCCTTGATCTCAGGCACGGTCACGCGCTTGGTTTCGACATTCACGGACATCGAAGCTGCTCCATCGTTTCCTCCCTCGTCTTTATGGGAGAGGTGGTCCGAAGGACCGGAGGGGGCGGACACTACCCCATATTGCACCCGCGAATAAGCCCCAGCTGGACTGGCTCACAACCTGCTTTTCTCGGGATATAGCCCAAATGGTGACGGCAGCGTTGCGGTTCAAGGGGGGTAGTGTCCTAATTTAACCCTTGTTGGCAAGGCTCAGGCCGGACCGGTCGAAAAGGGAAAACATATGCTTTCGCGCGTTCCGCTCAGGACTATCAAAGATCGTGTCCGCGACAGCAAGCACTGGGACCGTTACAAGCCACGGCCAGGCGATGTCGTCGTCGCCAGCTTTCCGAAAGTCGGCACGACATGGACCCAACGCATCGTCAGTCTGCTCATCTTCCAGTCGGCGAGGCCGGTGCCGATTATGCAGATCCATCCCTGGGTCGATTGCCGCTACCAGATGCCGATCGATGTGATGATCGCCATGCTGGAAGCGCAGACCGCTCGCCGCGCGATGAAATCGCATTTGCCGTTCGACGCGCTGCCCATCTATGACGAGGTGAAATACATCCACATCGCACGTGGCGGGCTGGATGCGTGCTTCTCGTTCCACAATCATTTCCTGAATTTCACGCCGCAGGCGATCGGCAGCATCCAGCGGATCGCCGAACAGGATGGCGACACAGCCGGCCCTCCACCGCCGCCGCCGGAAGACCCGCGCGAATTCTTCCTGTCGTGGCTCGAACGACATGACGACGAAATTGTGCCGGTGGCCAATGCGTTCTTTGACATCGAGCGCAGTTACTGGACCGAGCGTCAGCGCGGAAATCTACTGATGGTGCACTACAACGACCTGAAGGCCGATTTGCCGGGCGAGATGAAACGGATCGCCGCATTCCTGGGGATCGAGACGCCGGCAGCGTTGTGGCCGGAGCTCGTCGAAGCGGCGAGGTTCGAGAAAATGAAGAACGAGGGTGCGGCGCTCCTGCCTGGCATCGAAATGGCGGTCAGGGGCGGACATCAGACATTCCTCAACAAGGGCACCAACGGCCGCTGGCGCGACGTGCTCACGAAAGACGATGTCGCGCGATATCGCGAGCGCGCCGAGGCCGAACTGTCGCCGGGATTGAACGACTGGCTCGAGCACGGCCGCAAAGGCAGCGATCCGAAAGCGATGAAGGATTGATATTCCCCCTCCAACTTGAACCACCCTTTTAGATTCCCGAATGTCCGGTCTGAAGGCTCAGGATGTAGGCGATAACATCGTTTTTCTCGTCTCCGGACAGGATGAAATTCGGCATAGTTGGGTGAGAAGATTGCAACCATACGCGAAGTGCTCTGTCCGTCATTCCAGGCGCCTTTGCGACACTGGAAAAACTTGGTGCCATTGGATCAGGAGATCGCAACTGACCTTTCCGCACAGCGTGGCATTGAGCGCATACCGAGTTCGCCAACGCGGCGCCCTTTTGTGGGTCACCCGGCGTCTGCGCGCCTGCGTGGGATGCCAGCCCGATCAATGCAACTGTTGCAAGGAAAATGCGCTTCATATCGCTCTCCATTCGGAAGTCTTCACGACCAATTCCTCAAGCGCCCATAGCGAAGATGGCTGCTCATGGCCCGCTCGGCGGCGCCTGATAGCCGGGCATCATCGCGCTGCGGCGTCCGATCATTCCGCAATGCCATTCGTCGAATGTGCTTTTGTAGCAGCTGCCGGTGGCTTCCGTTGCGTCGGTTCGTATGCAGTTGCGATTGGGATCCTGCCCCAGCATCGCGCTGCGCTGGCCGCATTGCCAGCTCGTGAAATGGCCCTGGATGGGATAAACGGGCAGCGATACGTCAATGTCGGAATGTCCGCTATCGGACCACGCATTGTAGGGCCGCGATTTGCCGATCTGAACGGCGACATCCGACACCAGATAAACATATCCCCCGGCATATGCCTCTGAATCGCAGACGAACAATGCGCGCGCCTGATTTGCATTCGGCACGCCGGCGATTTTTCGCGATGGGCAGGTTCGGGGCTCATGTGTTCCGAACGCTGCACCTTGCGCCGGTTGGGATTGCGCGCTCGCGATCAGTGCGGTTTGCAGCAACAAGGCGGCGCACAATGTCGTCAAAAGGCGGTTCATATCGTGTACCTCGCAAGGGGGCGGGAAACGACCGTGGACCCTTTTGCGGGCAAGCGATAGGGCGCAAAGAAAATGGCCGGGATCGCTCCCGGCCATTTTGCATTCGATTTGGTGACGTTCAGGCTTCCGCTTCGATTTCTTCTTCTTTCGGCGCAGCGCCCTCTTCAAACAATTCCTCGGCGGCCACTTTGGCTTCCTCGGCTTCGGTCTTCTCCGCGAGAACGTCTTCGCCGCGGGCCTGGCGTTCGGCTTCGTCTTCGGTGCGCGCCACGTTGATCGTCACGTTCACGCGCACTTCGGGGTGCAGCACGACGCTCAGCGAAACCAGACCGATGGATTTGATCGCCTTGTCGAGCGGCACTTGCGTGCGCGACACGGAAAACCCGCCCGCCGTGATGATCTCGGCGATATCGCGCGGGGAAACCGAGCCGTAAAGCTGGCCGCGGTCACCCGCCTGGCGCAGCAGCACGAAGGTCTTGCCGCTCAGCTTCTTGCCGATGACATCGGCTTCGGCCTTGCGCTCCAGATTGCGGCTTTCGAGCTGCACCTTCTGCGTCTCGAACAATTCGCGGTTGGCTTTCGTCGCGCGCAGGGCCTTCTTCTTGGGCAGAAGGAAGTTCCGCGCAAAACCGTCTTTCACGCGCACCACATCGCCCATCTGGCCGAGCTTCTCGACGCGTTCCAGCAAAATCACTTGCATGGCCGCCCCCTATTTCACAACGTAAGGCAAGAGCGCCATGAAGCGCGCGCGCTTGATGGCCTGCGCCAGAAGGCGCTGCTTGCCGGCGGAAACCGCCGTGATGCGGCTGGGCACGATCTTGCCGCGTTCGGAAATAAAGCGCTGCAGCAGCTTCACATCCTTGTAGTCGATCTTCGGCGCATTGGCGCCGGAGAACGGGCAGGTCTTCTTGCGGCGAAAGAATGGGCGGCGCTGGCCGCCTGCTGCTCCGGCGTGGCTCACAGCGCGATCTCCTCGATTACGTCGCCCGCTTCGTCGGGCTTCTTGTCCTCGCGCTCGCGGCGCTTGGAAGAATTGGATTGCTCGAAGGCGTCCACTTTCACGCTGATGTAGCGCAGCACGTCTTCGTTGATCTTGCTCTGGCGCTCCAGCTCGAAAATGGCGTTGGCGGGCGCGTTGATGTTGAGCAGGACGTAGTGGCCCTTGCGGTTTTTCTTGATGCGGTAGGCAAGCGACCGCAGGCCCCAATATTCCTGCTTCTCGACCTTGCCGCCTTCGGATTCCACGATGGTCTTGAGGTGGGTCGCCAGTGCGTCCACCTGCTGCGCGCTGATATCCTGGCGCGCGATCAGGAGATGCTCATAAAGAGCCATAGTGCCTAAGTCCCTGTTTTGGCTGCGGAACAGAAAGCGGCGGGATGCCGGTTCCTGCCTTGGATCGCAAGGACGCCGGAAACCCGGCATAGCCTCGAAGGGCTCCTTGACGACCGCAGCCGCTGGAAGGCGCGCGATATAGCGGAAGGCGGGGGCAGGGGCAAGCGCCCGAAACTCACCCAGTCGCCACGCCCAGCAGGCGGTCGAATTCTTTCTTGGTGATTTCGTAGCATTCGCAGGAGCGTTTTCTCAGGCCGGCGCGGTCGAGTATGGCGACGTGGCCGCGTGAATATTCGATCAGCCCGGCTCGCTGCAGACTTTGCGCCGCCACCGTCACGCCGGCGCGGCGCACGCCGAGCATCATGGCGAGAAATTCCTGCGTCAGGAGAAACTCGTCGGTCTGCATGCGGTCGCGCGTCATCAGCAGCCAGCGGCAGCAGCGCTGCTCGAGCAGATGATGATGCGCGCACGCCGCCGATTGCGCGACCTGATTGAAGAAGGCGTGCGCATAGCGCAGCATGGACATCAGCATCGCCGGATTCTGCCGCAATATTTCGCGGAACAGCGCGGCCTTCATTTGCAGGCCGGTGCCGGGCACCTGCATGTAAACCTGGGTGGGCGCCTGCTTGTCGCCGAACACGACGGGCAGGCCCACAATCCCTTCATTGCCGATGGTTCCCACTTCCGATGCGTCGCCGTTTTTCATGGTGCTGACCAGCGAGGCGACGCCGGTTTCTACAAAATAGACGTGTTCGATGGGTTTGTTGGCCCGGTAGAGCACGCGCCTGTAGGCAAGCTCCGTGGGCTCGAGATGAACCTGCAACCGCTCGTAATCTTGTTGCGGCAGTGAGGCCAGCAGCCGGTTTTTAGGTTCCATACGGATTCCTTCCCGGCCCCTGTAGGCAGGAGTCTATCCGATCCGCATGGCTGCTGTCACAAAAGACGAAGGGCGCTGTCGCCAACGGCAGCGCCCTCGTTGTTTACGGCCCAAAAGGACTTGCCTTGAGCCGACCGGCCCGGCGGGCGGGCCCGTCTTTGCGCCCTCAGCCTCTCGCGGCCGGGCAAGAAACTATCCGCCCGAAACTGCGGCGCGGTCAAACATTTTCGCTGTCAAATTGTCAGCGGGATGACAACATTTGTTTCAGGCAATACAGATGATGCAGGCTGAGTTGGAGGCGGGGTTGGGCAAGAGCGTTTTCGCAAAGGCCGCGTGGCGGCTTATTCCGTTCATGATCCTGCTTTATGTGGTGAGTTTCCTCGACCGCGTGAATGTGGGTTTCGCAGCCCTCACCATGAACCACGATCTCGGCTTCACGCCGGAGATCTACGGTTTCGGCGCGGGCATTTTCTTCTTCGGCTATTTCCTTTTCGAAGTGCCATCGAATGTCATCATGGAGCGCGTCGGCGCGCGGCTCTGGATGTGCCGCATCATGCTGACATGGGGAATTGTTTCGATGGCGACGGCCTTCGTGCGCGGGCCGATTGAATTTTATGTCGTGCGTTTCCTGCTGGGCCTCGCCGAAGCGGGATTCTTTCCTGGCATGGTGCTCTATCTCACCTATTGGTTCCCGAGCACTATGCGCGCCCGATTCATCGCGCTGTTTCTCGCAGGCGTGCCTCTGGCCAGCGTCATCGGCGGGCCGGTTTCCGGTTTCATTCTCGGCATGGAAAATGTGAGCGGGTTGCATGGCTGGCAATGGCTGTTTCTGATCGAAGGCGCGCCGGCCTGTCTGCTCGCATTCGTAATCCTGTTCGTGCTGCCGGATCGCCCCGCGAAAGCCTCATGGCTCAGCGCAGAAGAAAAGAATGAAATCGAAACGCGCCTCGCCGCCGAACCTGTGCGCGATCATCACGCGCTGATGCCGATGTTCGCCGATCCGCGCGTGTGGCTGCTCGCGATTCCCGATTTCGGAATCGTGCTCGCACTTTACGGCATCGGGCTGTGGCTGCCGCAGATTGTGAAAGGCATGGGATTTTCGAATATCGAAACCGGATTCGTCGTGGCGATCCCCTACATCGCCAGCATGATCGGCATGGTGGCGTGGGGCTATTCCAGCGATTTGCGCAATGAGCGCCCGGGTCATGTCGCGATTGCGGCGCTGTTGGCGGCGGCGGGATTGATCGGTGCGGCGATGTTGGGCGAAAGCATCGGCGCGCTTGTGGCGCTCACAATCGCTGCCATCGGAATCTATGCGGCGCTGAGTGTGTTCTGGACGCTGCCGCCGTCCTTTCTCGGCGGCACGGCGGCGGCGGGTGGCATCGCTCTGATCAATTCGATTTCCAATCTCGGCGGCTTCTTCGGGCCGTACCTGATGGGCTGGCTGAAACAATCGACCGGCGGTTATGCCGCCGGAATGCTGGTTCTTGCGGGCGGATTGGTATTGGCCGCGGGACTTGTGATGGTGATCGGCGGGCGGGCCCTTGCGCTGGCTTCGGCCCCCCGTTAAACGCCCGCCCCATGACGCGCGCATTCATCTTTCCGGGACAAGGCAGCCAGGCCATCGGCATGGGCAAGGCTTTGGCGGAGGCGTTCGCGCCCGCGCGCGAAGTTTTTCAGGAAGTCGATGAGGCGCTTTCGCAGAAGCTGTCGAAGCTGATGTGGGAAGGTCCCGAATCCGATCTGACGCTCACCGAAAATGCGCAAGCCGCGATCATGACCGCGAGCATGGCGATCATCCGCGTGCTTCAGAGCGAAGGCGGGCTGGATCTCGCGCGTCATGCGCGTCTGGTGGCGGGCCATTCGCTGGGCGAATACACCGCACTTTGTGCCGCGGGTGCGTTCACTCTCGCCGATGCCGCGCGTCTTTTGAAAACACGCGGCCGCGCGATGCAGGAAGCCGTTCCCGTCGGCATCGGCGCGATGAGCGCGTTGCTCGGCGCGGAAATCGAAATGGCCGAAGAAGCCGCGAAGGAAGCGGTGGAACAGGCGCCGCCCACCGAGAAAAATCCCGTCTGCGTCGTGGCGAATGACAACGCGCCCGGTCAAGTCGTGATCTCCGGCACCAAAGCCGCCGTGGAGCGCGCTGGTGAAATCGCCAAGACCAAAGGTGCGAAGCGCGCCATGGCGCTCGCCGTCAGCGCGCCGTTCCATTGCCCGCTGATGCAGCCCGCCGCCGACAAGATGCGCGAGGCGCTGGCTCAGGTCACGATCCGTCCGCCTGCGGCACCCATCATCGCCAATGTCACCGCTGGCGAAATCAGCGAGCCCGAAACGATCCGCCGCCTCCTTGTGGAACAAGTGACGGCGCGCGTGCGTTGGCGCGAGAGTGTGCTGGCGTTCCGCGCGCTCGGCGTGGGTACGACCGTCGAAATCGGCGGCAACAAGGTTCTCACCGGCATGGTCAAGCGCATCGACCGCGATCTGCAACCTCTCACGCTCGATACGCCTGCCGATATCGAAGCGTTCGCGAAGACGCTTTAGGAGATGGGCATGTTCGACCTCACCGGAAAAACTGCACTTGTCACCGGCGCAAGCGGGGGCATCGGTGGTGCGATTGCGAAAGCATTGCATGCGCAAGGCGCCAACGTTGTTCTGTCGGGCACGCGCGCCGAAGCGCTGGAGGCGTTGAAAGCCGAACTTGGTTCGCGCGCGCACATCGCGATCTGCAATCTTGCCGACACCGCTTCTGTCGAAGCGCTGCCGAAAGCGGCCGAAGCCGCGGCCGGCGCGTCCATCGACATTCTCATCAATAATGCCGGCATCACGCGCGACAATCTTTTCATGCGCATGAAAGACGATGAATGGGATCAGGTGATAGCGGTCGATCTCACCGCCGCATTCCGCCTGTCGCGCGCGGTGCTTCGCAACATGATGAAAAAGCGCTGGGGCCGGATCATTTCGATCACCTCTGTCGTCGGCGCCACGGGCAATCCCGGCCAGGGCAATTACGCCGCCGCCAAGGCGGGCCTCGTGGGCATGACGAAATCTCTGGCCGCCGAGATCGGCAGCCGCAACATCACCGTCAATTGCGTAGCGCCCGGTTTTGTCGTAACGCCCATGACGGATGCGCTCACCGGGGAGCAGAAGACGGCTCTTCTGGCGCGCATTCCCTCGGGGCGGTTCGGGACGCCTGCCGATATTGCCGCTGCCGTCATCTATCTGGCCAGCGACGAGGCGGGCTACGTGACCGGCCAAACGCTGCATGCCAATGGCGGGATGGCCATGATTTGACTGGAAGTTCAATGAGATAGCTCGCGTGTGGCGGTGTGGAAGTCTTTATGTTACGAACCCCATCATCGGTCCCACGCGTTAACGTGAGCAGGGCTCGGCCGCAGCCCAAGGAATACGCGGCGGTGACAATCAACGAGAGGTTTTGACCAGCAATGAGCGATACTGCCGAGCGCGTGAAGAAGATCGTTGTCGAGCATTTGAATGTGGATGCCGAGAAGGTCACCGAAGGCGCCTCTTTCATTGAGGATCTGGGCGCGGACAGCCTCGACACAGTCGAGCTGGTCATGGCGTTCGAAGAAGAATTCGGCATCGAAATTCCCGATGACGCCGCGGAGTCGATCGTGACGGTGGGCGACGCCGTCAAATATATCGACAAGTCGCAGGCCTGAGTGGCAGGCGCCAGCGCCTCACCCATGCGCAGAGTAGTCGTCACCGGACTTGGTCTGGTCACACCGCTGGCCTGCGGTGTCGATGAGACGTGGTCGCGGCTCTTGGCAGGCAAATCCGGCGCGCGGCCGATCACCAAATTCAAGGTGGACGATCTGCCCGCGCGCATCGCTTGCGATGTACCGCGCGGCGACGGCAGCGACGGCACCTTCAATCCCGATCAATGGGTCGATCCCAAGGAACAGCGCCGCGTCGATGATTTCATCATCTTCGCGCTGACCGCCGCCCAGCAGGCCGTCACGGATTCCGGCTTCGTGCCGAAAGACGAAGAGGAGCGCTGCCGTTCCGGCGTGCTGATCGGTTCGGGCATCGGCGGGCTGCAGGGCATCGAGGAAGCCGCGATCCTGGTGCATGAAAAAGGCCCGCGGCGTCTTTCGCCCTTCTTCATTCCGGGGCGGCTCATCAATCTGGCATCCGGCTATGCCTCCATCCGTTTCGGCTACAAGGGCCCGAACCACGCGGTGGTGACGGCCTGCGCCACCGGCGCCCATGCCATCGGCGATGCGGCGCGGCTGATTGCATTCGACGATGCCGATGTGATGCTGGCGGGCGGCACGGAAGCCGCCATCTGCCGCCTCGGCATGGCGGGATTTGCGGCCTGCCGCGCACTATCCACCGGCTTCAACGACACGCCCGAAAAGGCCTCGCGTCCTTACGACAAGGATCGCGACGGCTTCGTGATGGGCGAGGGCGCAGGCGCGGTGATCCTTGAAGAATACGAGCACGCAAAAGCGCGCGGCGCGAAAATCTATGCCGAAGTGAGCGGCTACGGGCTTTCCGGCGATGCCCATCACATCACCGCACCCGCCGAAGATGGCGATGGCGGATTCCGCGCGATGAAGATGGCGCTGAAGCGCTCCGGGCTTTCGGTGTCTGACATCGATTACATTAACGCACACGGCACCTCGACCATGGCCGACGGCATCGAGCTTGGCGCGGTCGAGCGCTTCATGGGCAATGCGGCGGCGCGCGCTTCGATCTCGTCCACCAAATCCTCGATTGGCCATCTGCTGGGTGCGGCGGGCGCGGTGGAAGCAATCTTCTGCATCCTGGCGATGCGCGACCAGATCGTGCCGCCCACGATCAACCTCGATAATCCCGATGTCGAAACCCAAATCGACCTTGTTCCGCATGCCGCAAAAAAACGCGAAGTCAAAGCCGTGCTGTCGAATTCCTTCGGCTTCGGCGGCACCAATGCCTCGCTGATATTCACCGCCGTTCAATAGAGTTTCATGCGCACATTTATTTTCCTCATTGTCGTCGCGTTGATCGTGGCGGGCGCTACCGAATGGGAGATCATGGATTTCGCGGCACCCGGTCCGGCGCCGAAAGAAACCGTGATCCTTATTCCGCCCGGCGAACATCTGGCGTCGATTTCGCAAGACCTCGCGAACAGAGACTTGATCCGCAATCCGATCCTCTTTCACATCGGCGTACAAGCGCGTGGAAAAGCTGCGGCGCTCAAAGCCGGAGAATATGCGATCCCGGCGCATGCGAGCATGGCCGACATCATGGGCATTCTGGTGTCGGGCAAATCCATTGAGCACAAGCTCACCGCCGCCGAAGGCCTCACCAGCCAGATGATCTACGACATCGTGAAAGCCGATCCCGTGCTGACGGGCGATGTGGGCGCGGTGCCGGCGGAAGGCAGGCTGCTGCCTGAAACCTATCTTTTTACGCGCGGCGTTTCGCGGGCGGAGATGATCGCGCGCATGGAAAAGGCGCAGCAGAAATTGCTCGCCAGACTGTGGCCCGCGCGCGCGGCGAACTTGCCGTTCACGAGTGAGGCCGAAGCCGTCACGCTCGCCTCGATTGTGGAAAAGGAAACCGCGATCCCCGCCGAGCGCCGCCACATCGCGGCTGTGTTCGAGAACCGTCTCAGACTGGGAATCAGGCTGCAATCCGATCCCACGATTATTTACGGCATCACGCGCGGCTATCCCTTGGGCCGCGGCATCCGCGAAAGCGAACTCAATGGCGCAACACCCTACAACACCTATGTCATCGACGGGTTGCCGCCCACGCCCATCTGCAATCCCGGCAAGGATTCCATCGCCGCGGTGCTGCAACCGGCGGATTCGGAGGACCTCTATTTCGTGGCCGATGGCACCGGCGGGCATGTCTTCACCACCTCCATCACCGAGCACCTGAAAAACGTCGCCAATTGGCGCAAGATCGAGCAGGCCTCAAAGCCCGCGCCGCCGCCACCGCCCGCCAATAAGAAGCACAGAGTTCTTTCGCACCGGGCGCATCGGCGCTAAGTTCGCGCGACCACGGAGTTGCCCATGGGCATCGTCAGCATGACCGGCTTTGCCGAAACGCACGGCGCGCGCGACACGTTTCGCTGGCGCTGGGAGGTGAAGAGCGTCAATGGCCGCGGTCTGGAATTGCGCCTGCGCCTGCCGCCGGGTTTCGACAGCATCGAACCAGCAGCCCGCATGCTGGCAAATGAGCGCTTCAAGCGCGGCAATCTGCAGGCGACGCTGACCTTCGAGCCGCAGGAAGGCGCGCGCGGCTTGCGCATCGATGCCGAAGCGCTGGGTGCGGCGGTGCGTATCGCGCGCGAGATCGCGCAGGATACAGGCCTGGCACCCGCGCGTGTCGATGGCCTGCTCGCGCTCAAGGGCGTGATCGTGCAGGACGAAACGATTGCGCTCGATGCAGCCCAGCGCGCGGCCCGCGATGCAGCCATCGTGGAAAGTCTTGCTGCGGCGTTCGATGCGCTGCGCCGGGCCCGCCGCAACGAAGGCGCGAAATTGTCCGCCGTGCTCGCCGGGCAGATCGCGGAGATCGACAAGCTCACGCAAATTGCAAGCGGGATCGCCGCAACGCAGCCGCAAGCCTTGCTTGAAAAACTCAAGGCGCAATTGAAGGAATTGCTCACTTCGTCGAGTTTGCCGGAAGATCGTCTGGCGCAGGAAGTAGCGCTGCTGGCGACGCGCGCCGATATCCGCGAGGAGCTGGACCGTCTGGCCTCGCATGTGCACGAAGCGCGCGCGCTGATGGAATCCGGCGAAGCGGTGGGGCGCAAACTCGATTTCCTGTCGCAGGAATTCAACCGCGAAGCCAATACGCTGTGCTCGAAATCCTCCGACATCGCGCTTACGCGCACGGGCCTGGCGCTCAAGGCAGTCATCGACCAGTTCCGCGAGCAGGCGCAAAACGTCGAATGAGCGACATCCAGCGCCGCGGGCTGATGCTTGTGCTTTCATCGCCATCGGGTGCGGGCAAGACGACGCTGTCGCGGCGGTTGCTGGAAACCGATTCCAATGTGGTCATGTCCGTTTCGGCCACGACGCGCGCCAGGCGCCCGAATGAAACCGAGGCCCGCGATTATTTCTTCGTGACGCCGGAAATGTTCGAGCGTTCTGTGAAAGCGGACGAATTTCTCGAATATGCGAATGTCTTCGATCACCGCTACGGCACGCCGAAGAAAGCCGTGATGGAGGCGCTGTCTGCGGGGCGCGATGTGCTGTTCGATATCGACTGGCAGGGCACCCAGCAACTCAAGGAACGCGCGGGCGAGGATCTCGTCAGCGTTTTCGTGCTGCCGCCGAGCCATGACGAACTCGAACGCCGCCTGAAAACCCGCGCGCAGGACCCCGACGATGTCGTCGCCAAGCGCATGGCCAAAGCGGCGGACGAAATCAGCCATTGGCCGGAATATGATTATGTGATCGTCAACCGCGATCTCGAACTCGCACTGACAGAAATCAAATCCATCCTCGCCGCCGAACGCCTGCGGCGTCAGCGGCAAATCGGGTTGTCGGAATTTGTGAGAAAGCTGACGAGTTAGAACTGCATTTCCCCCTCCCCTAGCGGGAGGGCGCGCGGAGCGAAGCGACGCGGGGAGGGCCGTTACGTGAAGGCCCTCCCCCGAATGCTTTTCGCTTCGCTCAAATCATTCGCCCCCTCCCGCGAGGGGAGGGGGAAGTGGGTTTACGGCTGTAGAACAACGCGCCCCACAACTGCGCCCTGCCGCAAATCTTCCAGCGTCTGTGTTGCTTGTGCCAAAGGCCGCGTCTGATAGGGAATCGGATCGACTTTCCCGGCGCGGACGATCTCCATCATCTCCTGCGCCTCGGGAAGCGATCCCACGAAGGACCCGATGATCGACATCGGTTTCAGCGGAAACATCGGAATCGGCATCTGCATCGCGCCGCCGAACAATCCTACCACGATGATGCGTCCGCCCTTGCGCAGAATCGAATTGGCGAAGGCGAAGCTCGCTTCGGAGCCCACGAAATCAACCACCGCATAGGCGCCGCCCGTTTCCGCCATGAACTTCTTGACGACGCCGGGTTCTTTCGTGTTGTAGGTCGCGCTCGCGCCCGCTTTCTTTGCGGCTTCGAGATGTCCGTCCACGATATCCGCCGCAATCGGGCCCTTGCCGAACAGGCTCTTCGCAAATTGCACGCCCATCATGCCGACACCGCCGCAACCCAGCACCACGACCTGATCGTCCGGTCCGAGTTTGCCGACTTTCTTCATCGCGCCGAATGCCGTGAGGCCCGAGCACATGTAAGCCGCGGCGAGCGCGGGCGGCGTGCTGCCGTAATCGAGCAGATATTTCGGATTCGGCACGATCACATGCGTGGAATATCCGCCGGGCACATTCGCCGAGCAGCCGATCTGGCGCGGCCGCGCGCAGAGATTTTCCTCGCCGCGTTTGCAGGCCGCGCAATCGCCGCAACCGATCCAGGGAAACACCGCCCGCCGGTCACCGATCTTCACGCCCGTCGCATCGGGCCCCAGCGCCACGACTTCGCCTTCGATCTCGTGACCCATGACATGCGGGAATTTGAGATTGGCCAGCGGCAATTTGTTGTCGTTGCCCAGCGAGAAATAACCGTCATGAATATGCACATCGCTGTGGCAGACGCCCGCATTGCTGACCTTCATCAACACTTCGGTGCCTTTCGGCTCCGGTGTGGGCGCGTCGATTGCCTTGAGCGGCGAGCCGAATTCGACAATGGCCTGACTGAGCATTTTTCTCTCCTGAGTACCGATCAATTGTCAGTCTTGCACGGCGTTTCGCCCGCCTCAACCATGGCGCGATGGGTGCGTGCGAGTGCCGCGAAATCCGCCACCGAAAGCTGTTCGGCGCGCGCAGTGGGATTGAGGCCTGCCGCTACGACAAGCGTTTCGGCGTTGGGTGTCAGCGTTTTCAGGCTTTGGCGCAGCATCTTGCGGCGATTGCCGAAGGCCGATGCGGTCACCGCTTCCAGATCGGCGAGGCGGCAGGGTGCTACCGGCGCATCGAGCGGTTCGATGCGCACGATGGCCGATGTCACTTTCGGTGGCGGTGTGAAGGCGCGTGGTGAAACATCGAACAATATCTTCGCGCGCGTGCGCCATTGGGTGAGAATGGAAAGCCGCCCGTAAGCCTTGGTGCTGGGCTTCGCCACGAGGCGCTCGGCCACTTCGCGCTGGAACATCAGCGTCAGGCTTTGCCAGAAGGGCGGCCATGTTTGCGAGGTGAGCCATTTCACCAGCAATGCGCTGCCGATATTGTAAGGCAAATTCGCGGCGACGCGCACCGGACCGAATTGTGCTTCGTCGATTTGGAGCGCATCGCCGGAAATGATTTCAAGCCTGCCGGGATAGGCGTGCGCGATTTCTTCGAGTGCTGCCAGACAGCGCTCGTCGCGCTCCACTGCGATCACGCGCGCCGCTCCCTCGGCCAGCAGTGCACGCGTCAACCCGCCGGGGCCGGGACCAACTTCGTAGATGGTTGTGTTTTCGAGCGGTCCGCCCGCGCGCGCGATGCGCCGCGTGAGATTGAGATCGAGCAGGAAATTCTGGCCCAGCGATTTTTTCGCGGCCAGCCCATGCGCCGCGATCACCTCGCGCAAGGGCGGCAGATTATCCTCTGGCATCGGCCATTTGCGCGGCAAGCTCGATGGCCGCGATCATGCTGCGCGGATCGGCTTTGCCCTTGCCCGCGATGTCGAGCGCGGTGCCGTGATCGGGCGAGGTGCGCACGATTGGAAGACCCAGCGTCACATTCACCGCTTCCCAGAACGCCAGCGTCTTGATCGGGATCAGGGCCTGATCGTGATACATGCAGAGTGCCGCATCGTATCGCGCGCGCGCTTCGCCGTGGAACATCGTGTCGGCGGGAAGCGGCCCCGCCACAATGTGCCCCTTCATGCGCAGCGCATTCACCGCGGGCATGATGATGTCGTGGTCTTCGTTGCCCAGCGTGCCGCTTTCGCCGGCATGTGGATTGAGCCCCGCCACCGCCAGCCGCGGCTTCTTCACGGCGAAATCGCGCTTGAGCGAGTTAAGGATGATTTCGCCCGCTTCGATGATGGCGTCGGTCGAAATCAGTTTGGGCACTTCCGATAGCGGCGTGTGGATCGTCAGCGGCACGACGCGCAAAGCGGGCGCGGCCAGCATCATGATGGCGCGCGATGCGCCTGTGAGATGGGCGAGATATTCGGTGTGCCCGGAATATGGAAAGCCGCCGCGCATCAGAACGGCCTTGCTGATAGGCGCTGTCACCATTGCGGCGATTTCGCCATGCATCGCGGCGCGCACGCATCTGTCGATCGAGGCGATGACTGCGGCGTTGTTCGCAGGGTCCGGCGTTCCGGCCTTGCGTGTCGCCTGTTCGGCTACGGGAATGACGCTTGCCAGATCGATCTTGCCGCAGACGCGGAATACGTCGGGATCGCCCACCAGCCGCAAGGGATGATTTCCCGCGCGGCCCTTTAGCGAGTCGAACGCCAGCATCGCCACTTCAGGCCCAATGCCCGCGGGCTCGCCCATGGTGATGTGGATAGGTGCGTCGGGCGCCGGTTTAGCGTGTCTCGACATCGGCGGACCGCCGCAGATCGCGCAGATAGCGCCGCGCGAGCACGGACATCTGCTCTTCGAAAAGCTGATTTTCCACGTCGTCGCGCGTGGGCATCTGGAAGGCGGTGATCTGTACCGGCTTCTCGTCGCAGCGCACGATGATTTCGATGCCCGCGGCCGACACAAACGGCTCGGCCACGTCGCCGGGCTGCGTCTTGGCGAGCGCGCCCTGAATCTGCGGCGCCAGATCGGTCACGCGCATATTGCCGAGATTCATGTAAACGCTGCCCGGCACCTTGGCGCTCAATTCCTGCAGATGTTCGCAACCGTCGATATGGGAGCGGATCACTTCGGCGGCCTGCATCGCGCGATCCAGCAAATCCTTGGAGGGCTTGTCGCCCACCGGCAGAAGCACGCGCGCCAGCGGCAGAGTGCCTTCCGGATTGAGCGAAACATGCTCGGGGATTTTGGTGCCCGCCGGTTCCTGCCGTCCGCGGAGAAGCAGGATGTAATAACCGCCCGTGCCACGCACCGGCGCGCTCACCGTGCCGGGCTTCATGATGCGCAAAGTATCGTTCAGCGCTTTGGGAAGCTGGCCATCCTCCAGCCAGCCCAGATCGCCGCCCTGTGCGGCTGTGGGGTTCTGGCTGAACTGGCGCGCCACGGCCTGAAACGGCGCGCCCTGCTGAATCTGCTCATACAGATTCTGCATGTCGCCATGCACGCGGGCATCCTGTTCGGGATTGTCCACGGACTGGAAGATTTCGGCCACCTGATAATGGGGCTTGCCCGCGCCCGCGGATATCCGCTTCAGCTCGGCGTTTACATCTTCCGGCGTGATGTTGATGCGATCGCCATAGGTGCCCTGCACGGTTTTGGACCAGGCGATTTGGGTTGCGATCTGCGCGCGCAACGTCGCCATGTTCACGCCGGAATGTTCCAGCATCCCCTTGAGCTGATCCAGCGTCATGTTGTTGTCGCTGGTGATGTTGCCGATGGCCTTGTCCACTTCGGCGCCGGAAACGGTGATGTTGTTCTTCTGTGCTTCCAGAAGTTCCAGGCGTTCGGTCTCAAGCTGCTTGAGCACCTGCGCGCGGATCTTGTCCATGTTCTCGGGCGTGGCCTTCATGCCCGTGGTCGCCACGAACAGCGCGATGCGCTGGCGCAGATCGTATTGCGAGATCACCGTGTCGTTGACGATGGCAGCAACCCCGTCACCCGGATGGGCGATGGCCTGATTGGCATCGGCAATGGGGGGCTCTTCGGCCGATGCGATCGTCCGGCCGAGTGCGGGATTTCCCGCAGCGAAAATCGGCGCCGCGGCAAGCGCGAGCACGAAAACGCTGGAAAGGGCAGCCATGCTGTATCGTATGATCAATGGACTGGTCTTCGGCTGCTTTACCAAGGGTTGATGGGCACCCGCGTCCCGTCCACCGCGGGAAGGGCCCGGTTCGGCCGGGAGAATAAGCAATTTGCGGCCCCGTTCAAGGCGTTGAGAAGACGTGGCGGTCGAAGAGGTCCGAAGGTTTGCCGCTCTGATCGCCGGTTTTCAGGTTGAATCGCAATAGAATTGCGCTTGCGGGCAGAACGTCGCGGTCTCTGGTGTATTTGCGCTGGTAGGAGACCGAGATACCCAGGCACTCGTCTTCGTAACCAAGACCGAATTCCGTGTCGATCATCCGGGAAGCCTGCAGATCGCGCCGTGCGCCTGCAAAACCGGACCAATGATTGAACAATCCGAGCGTCATCTGACCGTTCACTTCCTCGCGGGAGACCAGCCCCAGTGCCACCGCCGTCTGGGGCAGGCGCACATAGGAGAGTTCCACCGAGGAGCGTCCCAGCCGCCCGTCGAGATAGACTTCATTACGGTTGATGGTGCCGTCGGTTTCGTCGATGTCCACGCGATTGGTCAGACTCAAATATGGCGGGAATTTAATGGTAAAGCGCCCGATCAGATCGGAGGTCTTGCCCGCGATGCCTGTATCGGCGGCGAAGACGGGATCGGGCTTCATGCGGAAGGTCTGCCCGATCAGCGCTTCCACAGACCCTGACGGGAAGAAAGCTTCGGTGCGCACGCCGGCATTGGCACGCGGCCCGCTTTCCCACAAATCGTAACCCGGCATGCGCTGGAAACTGAAGAGATCGGTTTCGTCCAGTTCGATATCGGTGCTGTCCTCATTGGGAATGCCGGGTGGATTGCCGCCATAGGGTGCGGCGATCAATTGCACGATGGGTTCGATCACGACAGCGGTTTGCGAAATCGCGCCGCCGGAGACGAAGGGCCAGCGCCAATCCGCAGCGATATAGGGAAGCCCACGAAAGATGAATTGATTGTCCTGAACGCCCGGAAGATTCAGCGGATTGGCATTGCTCAGATGATAGACGTCGCCGCGCACATCGGCCTGGAAGGTGATGAGTTGCCCCGCTTCGGTGACATAGGGCAAACGCCAACTCGATTCGGCGGTGATGCGCTGGCTGTCCACGCCGACGTCTTGCATGATGGAGGCGCTGTTGATGTCGAAACGGAAATGTCCGCCGAGAACGTCGTTTTCCGGAATATACGTGAATTCGATCAGCGGCAGCACGATCGGGATGGTGGCGGGATCATCGTTGGCGCGCAGACCCTGAAAGAAATAGCCCGACACCGCAAAGCGGTTGCGTCCGTTGATGTCTTCGACGAACGCATCGCTGACCAGACGGTCGTCGTTGGAAATGTCATAGCGCTTCAGATAGGTGTCGTTCGATGTGAGTTGCACATCGTAACCGGCCAGCCAGGTGCCGGATAAAGGAATGCGGCCCGTACCGAACAGCGACGAATACCATTGCTTTTCGGTGCCGCTGATGCCGCCCTTGGGATTATAGGCGAGGCTCGGCTGCAGCCACATGCCGCCTTCGTTCCAGCGTTCGCGGTATTCGCCTTCCACAAGCTCGCCCGAGCTTGAAGTTATCATCGGCGCCAGCGTCATGTCGCGCGAGTCGGTCAGCGAGATGTAAACCGGCAGCCTCGCGAAAGTGCCGATGCTGCTGGAGTGGCCGATTTCCGGCGTGAGAATGCCGCTTTGCCGTTTCACGGTCGGATCGGCTTGGCTTAAGAACGGCGTGTAGAAGACGGGCACGCCGAACATCTCCACCACGGCGTTGCGGAAATAGACGCGATGCTTGACCTGATCCCATGTCACGCGTCCCGCCTTCACGTCCCATACCGGAGTGCGCTGGCCGGGCTTGTTGCAGATTTTGCAGGGCGTGTAGGCGGCATCGGTGGCGATTGTTTTCGTGCCGCCGACGCGTTCCGCGCGTGCCGCTGTCAGCCGTCCGGTCTGGCCGATCAGGGCGGAGAAACTTTCCAGCACGCCGTCGCGCAAACCGTTGTGGAGTGTGGCGCTCTTGGCAAATCCGACATCGCCATTGGGCGAAAGAATGGTCATATGCCCGCTGGCCGTCACCACATCCGTTTTCTGGTTGTAGGTGATTTGGTCGGCATTCAGGATGTGGTTGTTGTAATCGACCTCCACATGGCCATGCGCGGTGACGACAGAGGAGTTCATGTCGTAAACCACTTCGTCGGCGCGCAGTAGAACATCGCCGTGCTTGCCGACAATGCCGGCGCCCGTTGCGATCTGCGGCGCAGCCAAAGCGAGTGCTGCCGCCATGAGCGGCGCCGTCCAGCGCCGCATCAGCCATCCTCCTGATGGAAGACGAGCGTCATGCCGAGCAATATGGCGACCATCGCCGGTGCCGCCGCCGCAAGCGCCACGGGAAGAATTCCCGATTCGCCCAGCGCGCGCGTGACATTGCCGAAGAAATAAATGCCGAAACCGGCGCCCGTGCTGAACACGACGACGCGCCCCAATCCGCCCAGCCGCGCCAGCTTGAGCGAAAAGCTCGCCGCCATGAACACCATCGCCGCGAACATCGCAGGCAGCAGCAGCAATTCATCGAAATAAAGAATGTAGCGCGTCGCCGAAAATCCGGCTGCTTCAGCCATGCTGATGAAATGCGGCAGGTTCCAGAACGAGATCGTATCGGGCGAGGCGAAACTTTCCTGAATCTGCGATGGCGTCAGCGTGGTTGGCAGGCTGTAGGTTGCGTGATGAACGGGTTTTCCGTCCGGCGTGCTGACCCAGGCGCTGGAAAGCGCCCAGGCGCCGTGATGCAGTGCTGCGGAATGCGCGTCGATGCGGCCGAGGAAACGATCGTTCATGCCGTAGAGAAAAATGATCACGTCCTCGAGCCGCGTACCCTGATGGGCGACGCGAAGCGCATGGATCACGGATTGATGCTGGCCGTCGCCCTGCCGCAGCCACAAGCCATTGCGCGAAACGTCGAGCTGGGATTCCTCGCCGCGGATATATTTCGCTTCGAGCGCGGAAAACTCCACCAGCAGCCGCGCCGAGAGCGGCGTCATCGCCAGCACCGTGAAAACGCCCAGCAGCACCGCCACGCTGAGCGCAGGCGACAGCAGGTTCCACGCCGAAACCCCCGCCGCGCGCACCGCCACCAGTTCCTGGCTGCGCGACAGCCGCACAAAAGCGAACACGCCGCCAAGGAGCACCGCAAAGGGGAGGATCTTCAGGGCAAGCGCGGGAAGCTCCAGCAAACTCATGCCCAGCACGATGGTGAACGGAACATGCTTTCCTGCGGAGTGGTTCAACAAATCCACGATGATGATGGAGAAGGTGAGGAACACGAACGCCGCGAAGACAATTCCCACGCCCACCAGAAACTGGCGCGCCAGATAGCGGTAAAGCGTCCACGACCAGCTCATGATGCAGGCTCGGGAGCAGGTTCCGGGCGGCGGTAAAAACGCTCGACCAATGCTGAAGGACTGACTTCCATCACCTCGGCCAGCGCGAAAGCCGCACCCAACAGCGGAATGAGATAGAGGATGATCGCGAACGATGGATCGCGCGCCACCACGCCCTGCGCGCCATAGCCCAGAATGCGCAACGCGCCCGCGGCGAGCGAGGCACCCGTCAACCGCAACGCATAGGCGCCGCGCGCGCGCCGTCCCCGCGTCACCACCGCCAGCGCGATCATCGCGAATGCAAGCGGATAAAGCGGGGCGGAAAGCCGGTTATGCGCTTCCGCCATGAAGATATCGCGCACCCGCTGGCCGGGATCCGTCGCGAATTTGGGCCAGATGAGTTCACCCAGAAAGCGCTCGCTGGTTTCGCGCTCGGTCTTGCGCTGTTGGCCCGCGAACTGATCGAGGTCGAAGACATAACGCTGGAAGCGCAGCACGGAAAGTTGCGCGCCCGCTTCGCCGCTTTGCTCGATCGTGCCGTCCTGCATGATGAGGCGCGCGCCAGCCGGGGTCTGCACCAGCAATCCGCTTTCGGCGATATAGGTGATGGGCCGGTGCGCATCGCGATTGTCATGCACGAGGATGCCCGCGATATGCCCGTCCGGCGAAAGCTCGCGGATGAAAACGGTCAGCCCATCGGCGGGTGTATTGAAGGCGCCTTCGGAAAGGATCGCCGCGCCGATATCGGCGCGGATGTCGAGCACCTTGTCCTTCATCATGCGCTGGGTCTGCGGCATCAGGTAAAGCGTGCAGAAATAGGTGACCAGCACCACGCCTCCCGCCGCCGCCAGCACGGGCAATGCGAGCTGCCAGCGGCTATAACCGGAGGCCGACATCACCACCAATTCGCTGTCGGCATTGAGCTTGTGCAGGCCGAACAGCGTGCCGCCGAAATAGGCCAGCGGCAGGATGATCACCAGCATGCCGGGGATCATCAGGATGGTGAGATAGACGAAGACGGGTGCCGATTGCCCCCGGTTGATCACCAGATCGAGCAGGCGCAGGGATTGCGACAGCCAGATCACCGCCGTCAGGATGGCGGCGAACAGCACCACGGGCCCGATCAGCTGGCGCAGCACATACAGGGACAGTCGCGGCATCTTGCGGGCTCTGGCCGGCTGGGCTTTCGCCCGTTCGGGGATTCGCCGTAAACTAGCATTCCCCCGCCGGTTTGCGGCAATCCCGAATTCCGCCGCATCTGCCTGAATCCGCGAATTAATTTGGGGCCACAAGATTAAATTCAACGGGAGACATCCATGCAGCTTTCCTTCGCCGGGCTTTCGACTGCAGGTCAGGGCGCCATCGTGGTGGGCGCTCTGGGCGGCGGGGGGCTGACGGCCTCGGCCGCCGCTGCCGACAAGGCCTCGGGCGGCGTACTGAAGCGGGCGCTCGAAGTCAGCCGCTTTTCGGGAAAGCCGGGACAGATTCTGGAAGTGCTGGCGCCCTCCGGTCTGAAGGCCTCGCGGCTTTTGCTGGTGGGCATGGGCAAGCCCGAGGATTTCAATGCGCCCGCCGCGGAGAAACTGGCCGCGGGAATTGTCGGCCGGCTGTTCACCAGCGGCGAAAGGGAAATCATTTTCGCCATCGATCTGCCCAAGGGTTCGAAGATGAAGCCCGCATCGCTGGGCGCGCATCTGGCGATGGGCGCACGGCTGCGCAGCTACAGCTTCAACCGCTACCGCACCAAGAATCTCGAAGATCACGAATCCACGCTGAAGAAAGTGACCATCGGCACTGCCGATCTTCCCGGCGCGCGGCGCTCGTGGAAAAATCTGGAGGCGATTGCCGACGGCATGTTTCTCGCGCGCGATCTCGTCAATGAGCCGCCGAATGTGTTGTTCCCGAAAGAATTTGCCAACCGCGCGAAGGCGCTCACCAAGCTCGGCGTGAAAGTGGACGTGCTGGGCGTCGCCGAAATGAAAAAGCTCGGCATGGGTGCGTTGCTCGGCGTGGGGCAGGGCAGCGCACATGAAAGCCAGCTTGTCGTCATGCAATGGCAGGGCGCGCGTTCGAAGAAGGATGCGCCGGTCGCTTTCGTCGGCAAGGGCGTGTGTTTCGATTCCGGCGGGCTCTCGCTCAAACCTGCCGCCAGCATGATGGGCATGAAGGGCGACATGGGCGGTGCCGCCGCCGTCACCGGCACGATGCAGGCGCTTGCTGCGCGAAAAGCGCGCGTCAATGCGGTGGGCGTGATTGGCCTGGTCGAGAACATGCCGGACGGCAAAGCGCAGCGCCCGGACGATGTCGTCAAATCCATGTCGGGCCAGACAATAGAAGTGCTGAACACCGATGCGGAAGGCCGCCTCGTGCTGGCCGATGCGCTCACCTACACGCAGCAGAAATTCAAACCGAAATTCGTCATCGATCTGGCAACCCTCACCGGCGCAATCATGGTGGCGCTGGGGCACGATCATGCCGGTATGTTCTCGAACGACGACAAACTGTCCGAACGCATCGCGCAGGCAGGCCGCGAAGAAGGCGAGCCGGTGTGGCGCCTGCCGCTAGGCGACGGCTACGACAAGCTGATCAAATCCAAAATCGCCGACATGAAAAACATCGGTGGGCCGAATGCGGGCTCGATCACCGCGGCGCAATTCCTCCAGCGCTTCATCGAGAAAACGCCGTGGGCGCATTTGGATATCGCCGGCGTCGCCTGGCAGGACAGTGAGCACAGACCGCTGATTCCAAGCTGGGGCACCGGCTGGGGCGTGCGCATCCTCAATCGCCTTTGCGCGGATCATTACGAGAAGTGACCGAAACTCTTTTCTATCATCTCGAACGCCGCTCGCTCGATGACGTGCTCCCCGGCCTCATCGAGAAAACGCTCGAACGCGGCTGGCGCGCGCTGATCCGCGCCGAATCTGCCGAGCGCGCCGAGGCCATCGACAATCTTTTGTGGACCTACAACGACCAAACCTTCCTGCCGCATGCGCAAAAAGGCGATGGCGATCCGCGCGCGCAGCCCGTCCTCATCACCACGGAAGACGACAATTCCAATGAAGCAAATGTACTTTTCCTCGTGGGCGGCGCGCCGCCGCCGCAATGGGACGCGGTGAGCGCGCTCACCCGCATCGTGCTGATGTTCGACGGTCGCGATGCCACAGCGCTCGCCTCCGCCCGCACTTCATGGAAAGACGCCAAAGCCGCAGGCCATGAGGTTACCTATTGGAAAGAAAGCGCCAGCGGGAAATGGGAAAAGCAGGGTTGACATCGCGCGCCTGACGCGGCCCTTTCGCAATCGAGTGACCACAAAGGATTTTCGCCCATGCCCTATGGCATTGGCCTTGTCGTTCTTCTCATGCAATTCGGTTTCGCGGCGCATGTTTTCCGCAGCGGGCGCTCGCCGCTATGGCTGCTGCCGATCATCTTCGTGCCGGTGCTGGGCTGCATCGCCTATGCGTTGTTCGCGCTGGTGCCCGACGCGGCGGGGAGTGCGAGCGCGCGCCGCTTCGCCGACGACGTGGTGAATATGGCCGATCCGGGCCGTGGCTATCGCGAGAAAAAGCGCGAAGTGGAAATGGTCGGCTCATCGCAAGCCAAAAAGGCCCTCGCCGAGGAATGCATCAAGCGCGGGCTCTTTCAGGACGCGGTCGAACTTTACCAGAGCGCGATGTCGGGTCCGCTTGGGGCTGAGGACATGGCGCTGCTGGGCGGTCTTGCGCGCGCCAAAATGCTCGCGGGCGACGGCGCAGGTGCCGAGGCCGCGTTCGAGAAATTGAAAGCGGCCGATCCCGTCGCCTTCAACGCCGATGCCGAACTCGATTACGCGCGCGCGCTGGCGTTGCAGGGCAAGAACGACGAGGCGCTGCGCCAATATGAAAACGTGCTGCCGCGCTATCCCGGCGAGGAAGCGCGCTGCCGCTATGCGGTGCTGTTGCAGAAGCTCGGCCAGCACGAGCGCGCACAACGCGTTTTCCGCGAAATCATCGCGTCGGTCAAAGGCGCGCCCAGCTATTACCGCAGCCGCCAACGCGAATGGCTGCGCATCGCGCGGCGCAATTTGAACGGTTAGTTCTCGACCGCCATCTCGCGCTCATATTCCTCCGACGATTTCACCCAGCGCGCTTCCGCATCGGCCAGTTTGCGCGCGGCATCGGCGCGTTTCTTGGAAACCGCTGCACCTTTCGCCGGATCGCGTGAGAACAGCAGCGGATCGGCGAGCGCTGCATCGAGCTTGGCCAATTCCGCATTCATCGCTGCGATCTGATGCTCGGCGGCTTCGATTTTTTCCTTGATCGGTTTCAGATGACGCCGCCGCTCGGCGGTGTCTCGGCGCGCTTCTTTCTTCGCAGCTTTTGGCTCCGGTTCCGCGCGGCGCGTTGGCGCGTTCTGACCCGACAAAAGAAAACGCCGGTAATCGTCCAGATCGCCGTCGAAAGGTTCGACGCGGCCATGGGCCACCAGAAGCAGACGCTCGGCGGTCGCTTCGATCAGGCGCCGATCATGGCTGACGAGAACCACCGCGCCTTCGAAATCATTGAGCGCGGTCAGCAATTCCTCGCGTGCATCGATATCCAAATGGTTGGTCGGTTCGTCGAGGATCAACAGATTCGGTTTGTCCAGCGTCGCCAGCGCCAGCATCAACCGCGCGCGTTCGCCGCCGGACAAATTCGAAACCAGCGTCGTCGCTTTGTCTGAGGAAAATCCGAAACCGCCCAGCCGCGAGCGCAATTCCTGTTCAGTGAGTTTCGGGCGCAACCGCGATAGCGTTTGCAGCGGCGTGGCCGCACCATCCAGTTCTTCGAGCTGATGCTGCGCGAAATAGCCGGGGCTCATCTTGCGCGAGCGCGCAATCGCGCCACCCATTGGCTCCATCTTGCCCGCCAGCAATTTCGCCAGCGTCGATTTGCCGTTGCCGTTTTTTCCCAGCAGCGCGATGCGATCATCCGGATCGAAGCGCAGCGAAATATCGCTCAGCACCGGCTTGCCCGGAATATATCCCACACTCGCATGTTCCAGCGTCAGCAGCGGCGGGCTCACGCTTTCGGGCGAAGGCAGGCGGATCGGCGCGACATGCTCGTCCACCGGCACTTCTACCTTCGACATGCGCTCCAGCATCTTGATGCGGCTCTGCGCCTGGCGTGCTTTCGAGGCCTTGTAGCGGAAGCGATCCACAAACGATTGCATGTGCTTGCGCGCGGCGTCCTGCTTTTTCACGAACGCGGCATCCAACGCACGGCGCATCGCGCGCGTTTCCACGAATGTGTCGTAATTGCCGGTGTAGAGCGTGAGCTTGCCATGCTCCAGATGCAGGATGAATTCGGGCACGGTATTCAGCAGATCGCGGTCATGGCTGATCAGCACCACCGAGCCGCGATAGCGCTTGAGATAATCCTCCAGCCACAACACGCCTTCGAGATCGAGATAGTTCGTCGGTTCGTCCAGCAGCAGCAGATCGGGGGCTGCAAACAAAATCGCCGCCAGCGCCACGCGCATGCGCCAGCCGCCGGAAAATTCCGAGCAGGGGCGTAATTGTTCTTCCGCGGAGAATCCCAAGCCAGCTAAAATCGCCGCGGCTCGCGCAGGTGCCGCGTATGCGTCAATCGCTTCCAGCCGCGCATGGATATCGCCGAGTCGGTGCGCGTCGGTTTCGGTTTCGCTTTCTTCGAGCAGCGCGATGCGTTCGGAATCGGCGGCGAGCACCGTATCGAGCAGGCTCGTCGGCCCGGCGGGCACTTCCTGCGCCACCGATCCGATGCGCCAGCCCGCAGGCTTGGAGATATCGCCGCCATCGGTATGCAATTCGCCCAGGATCAGCTTGAACAGCGTGGTTTTCCCTGCGCCATTGCGCCCCACAAGCCCGATGCGCCGCGCAGCAGGCAGCCGTGCGCTGGCGCTTTTCAGGATCTCGCGCCCCGCAATCCGGTATGTGACGTTTTCTATGACCAGCATGGCCGGGCTTCTACCATGCCTTGCGGCGAAACCAATCGGCTTCTATAAGGCGCGCGCTTTCAAACGACGGAGTTTCCCATGGCGCTCGAGCGCACGCTTTCGATCATCAAGCCGGATGCCACGCGGCGCAATCTCACGGGCCAGATCGTCGCCTATTTCGAGAAGGCAGGCCTGCGCGTTGTGGCGCAGCGCCGCATGAAGCTTTCCACCGCGCAGGCCGAGGCGTTTTATGGCGTGCATCGCGAGCGCCCGTTCTTCCGCAGCCTGGTGGATTTCATGACCTCCGGCCCCGTCGTCGTGCAGGTGCTGGAAGGCGAGAACGCCATCGCGAAGAACCGCGAAGTGATGGGCGCCACCAACCCCGCGAACGCCGCGCCCGGCACCATCCGCAAGGATCTCGCCGAATCCATCGAGGCGAATTCTGTGCATGGTTCGGATGCGCCCGAAACCGCGGCCAATGAGATACACTTCTTCTTCTCGGATCTCGATATCGTAGGCTGACGCGGGAGGCTTCTCCATGCAGGGCAAAACGGTCGTCATCACGGGGGCAACATCGGGGATCGGCGAAGTGGCGGCCGATCGCCTGGCGCAGAAGGGGGCGCGGATTGTCTTTGTGGCGCGCGACCGTGCCCGTGGCGAGGCAACGCGCAAGCATCTGCGCGCCATCGCCGGTCACACCGATCATGTCGTGCACTACGCCGATCTCACGCGGCTTTCGGAAATGAAGCGCGTGGCGCATGAGATCGCCGATAGCGAACCGCAGATCGACGTGCTGGTGAACAATGCGGGCGCGTTGTTCAATGCGCGGCAAGTGACCGAGGATGGACTCGAGAAGACGTTCGCCCTCAATCACATGTCTTATTTCGTGATGACGAATCTGCTGCTGGAGCGGTTGAAGGCGACGCCGGGTGCGCGGATTGTCTCCACCGCGTCGGATGCGCATCGCGGCGCGAAGATCAATTTCGACGATCTGCAATCGGAAAAGCATTTTTCCGGTTATGCCAATTATGGCCGCTCCAAGCTGATGAATATTCTTTTCACGCGCGAGCTTGCGCGGCGATTGGCGGGCACCGGCGTCACCGCAAACTGCCTGCATCCGGGTTTCGTGGCGACGCGCTTCGGCGATCAGAGCGGCGGCGTCATGTCCTTCGCGGTGAAAGCGGCCAAGAATTTCGCGCTGACGCCGGAGCAGGGCGCCGAGACGATCATCTATCTTGCATCATCGGATGATGTGGCGAATGTCAGCGGTGGCTATTTCTACAAATGCAAATCCGACACGCCGGCGAAAGAAGCGCAGAACGACGCGGACGCGAAGCGGTTGTGGGATGTGTCGGCGAAGATTGTGGGTGTTGGGATTTAACTACCCTTGTCATCCCCGGCGAGCGCTGCGCAGCAGCGCGAGGGAAGGGGACCCAGGTAGTTAAACAATCTCGATATTGAGAATGGACGCGAATCTGCTGGTCAGATCGCATTAATTTCACCACCTGGGTCCCCTTCCCTCACATCGCGCGCCGATGCGCGCGATGCTCGCCGGGGATGACAAAGTGGGTTACGCGAAAACAGCGAGGCCGTTTTCCAGTTTCACTTTTCCTTCTGCCACCATTGCGAGTGCCGCGGGATAGAGCTTGTGTTCTTTTTCCAAAATGCGCGCCGCCAATGATTCCGCATTGTCTCCCGGCAGCACCGGCACGCTTGCCTGCGCGATGATCGGGCCGGAATCGAGTTCCGGCACGACGAAATGCACCGTGCATCCCGCCACCCGCACGCCCGCGTCGAGCGCCTGCTGATGCACGTTCAATCCCTTGAAAGCGGGAAGCAATGATGGATGGATGTTGAGTACGCGGCCTTCCCAGCGGCGCGCGAACCAGTCCGACAGAATGCGCATGAAGCCGGCGAGGCAGACGATTTCAATGTTTGCCTCGCGCAACGCTGCATCGATAGCGCCGTCGAATTCTTCGCGGCTGGAAAAATCCTTGTGCGAAATCACCTTGAACGGAATGCCAGCATCGCGCGCGTAATCGAGCCCGCCCGCATTTGCTACATTGGAAATCACCAGCGCGATTTGCGCCGGGAACGCAGGGTCCGCGCAAGCGTCGATCAGCGATTTGAGATTGCTGCCGCGCCCGGAGATCAGAACGGCGGTGCGGACGCGCGCCATCAGAGCTTCAATGTCCCGGTATAAATGACTTTGCCTTCGCCTTGGACCAGCTCGCCGATGCGCGTGGCCCGCTCGCCGCAATCGCCGAAGGCGTCGATGACGTGGCCTGCGCGATCCTCAGCCACGATCGCGATCAATCCCAGCCCGCAATTGAAGGTGCGCAGCATTTCGCGTTCTTCGATGCCGGCCGATTTCGAAAGCCAGCCGAACACTGGCAATGGCGTCCACGAGGACAAGTCGATCTCCGCGTCCAATCCTTCTGGCAAGGCGCGGGGAAGATTTTCCGTGATGCCGCCGCCGGTGATATGTGCGAAGCCTTTGACGCCGCCTGCGCGCAATGCTTCCAGCGCGCTTTTCACATAGAGTTTCGTCGGTGCAAGCAATGCCTCGCCCAGTTTCACCCCGCGCGCGAAAGGTGCGGGCGCATCCCACGCCAGCCCCGCATCCGCCACCACGCGGCGCACCAGCGAATAGCCGTTGGAATGCACGCCGGAAGACGCAACGCCGATCACCACGTCGCCCGCTTCCATGTCCTGCAATTTCGGCAGGATCGCGCCGCGCTCCACGCCGCCAACGGAAAACCCGGCCAGATCGAAATCGCCCTTGGCATAAAGCCCCGGCATTTCCGCCGTCTCGCCACCGATCAGCGCGCAGCCCGATTCCTTGCAGGCGCGCGCGATGCCTTCGATCACGGTCGCCGCATCGTCCACATTCAATTTTCCGGTCGCGTAATAATCGAGGAAGAACAGCGGCTCCGCACCCTGCACCACGATGTCGTTCACGCACATGGCGACGAGGTCCTGCCCGATGCCGGTGAACAGCCCCGTCTCGATGGCGATCTTGAGCTTGGTGCCCACCCCGTCGGTGGAGGCGACCAGCACCGGGTCTTTGAAGCCCGCCGCTTTCAAGTCGAACAGCCCGCCGAAGCCGCCCAGATCGGCGTCCGCGCCGGGGCGCCGCGTCGCCTTGGCTGCGGGCGCGATGCGGTCCACCAGCGCGTCGCCCGCGTCGATATCGACGCCCGAATCCTTATATGTGAGGTGGTTGCGGGTCATGGGCGGCCTTTGCTACGGCAGCTTCCCGTTTAAGCGGGCGGGGGCGGGGCCGCAAGCGTCTTGAGCCGGAGGGCTTCTGCCGCCGCGCGCCCGCCACTATAGTCGCCGCACCCAAAGGGCTTTTCCATGCGATTTCGCCATTTTCTCCTCGTATTCGCCGCGCTTTGCCTGCTGCCCCTGAGCGCGGCGCGGGCCGATTCGGACCCGTTCACGGTTTCGGGCATCAAGGTGGATGCGACCGGAGCGTCCTCCACCGAGGCGCAGAACTTCGCCATCAATGGCGGCCGCCAGAAGGCGTGGACCATGCTGGTCCACCGGCTGACGCGCTCGCAGGATTGGCCCCGCGTCCCGGCGCTGGACGACAATGCCGTGCAGAAGCTGATCCGCACCTATCAGATCGCCAATGAACGCCGGTCCACCACGCGCTACGTGGCCGACGTCACCTATGTGTTCAATCCGGATGCCGTGCGCCGCTTTTTCCGCACCGCCAACATCGCCTACACCGACATGCAGGCCCATCCGATTCTGGTGATCCCGATGGGTCAGGCCTATGCGCCGCGTTCGCCTTGGGGGCAGGCATGGAAAAATCCGCGCTATGCGACCGGGGCCGTGCCGCTGCTCGTGCCGAACGGCGATGCGGTGGACAACACCTCGCTGGCCAATGTGCAATTCGCATCCGCCGCCTGGAGCGATATCGAGCCCATAGCCTCGCGCGCGCATGCCACGCAGGCAGCGGTGGCGCAGGCGATCCCCGCGCCCGACCACATCACGGTGAGGATGCGGCTACTCGCGCCTAGCGGTCAGGCTTCGATTCCCGATGTGACGGTGCCCACCGCCAAGATGCCGCCCGCCAAAGCCTTCGCCGCCGCTGCGGACGCAGCAGCCGACGCCATCACCAATGCGTGGAAATCGCGGTCGGCGGTTGATTTCAATCAACGCCTCAAACTGGCCGTCGAAGTACGCATTCCCTCGCCGGATGTCTGGGGCGCGACGTTGCAGAAAATGGGAACGATCCCGACCATTCTGGACGTGAACGTCTCGGCGATGAACATGAGCGAGGCGCGCATCGTCATCACCTATGCCGGCACGCAGGAGCAATTGCACGATTTCCTGTCGCAGGCGGGCCTCGATCTTTCCCAAAGCGGCGGCACATGGTGGCTCGCACCCGGCGGCGTCCCGCAATGAACGGACCGCTGCGTCATCTGCCGAATTTCCTGACCGCGCTGCGCGTGGCCTCTGCGCCCGCGCTGGCGATTTTGCTGATGGAAGGCAATGACCGCGCGGCTTTGGGCGTTTTCGCTTTCGCAGGGTTGAGCGACATGGCGGACGGATTTCTCGCCAAGCGCTTCGGTTCCACCACGCGCTTCGGACGCTATCTCGATCCGGCGGCGGACAAATTGCTCATGCTGGTGACGCTGGTGACGTTGAGCCTGATGAGCGTCACGCCATGGTGGCTGACCGGGCTGGTGGTCGCGCGCGATCTGGCAATCGTGACGGGGATATTCGTGGCGGTGATGCTGTCACTGCCGCTTCGCGTCGAGCCGTTGATGATCGGCAAGATCAGCACCGTGGTGCAGATCGGCTATGTCGGCTTGATGCTGATATTTCTCGTGTTCGATATCGACGCGCCGCAATACTCGCTGTGGGCGGCACTGGCGACGGGCGCCATCACGCTCATTTCGTGGTCGGCCTATGCCGGATTGTGGCTGGGCGCTTATTCCGCGCGCCACCGCGAAAGCGTGTAAGGTATCGCTTGGCCTCCCAGCTCGTACTTCCGCTCGGTTCGCAAACGGCTTTGGGCCGCGCCGATTTCATTGTCGCGGATTGCAATGCGCAGGCGATGGCCTTCATCGATTCCTGGCCCGATTGGCCGGTGAGCGTGGCAGCCCTTTACGGCCCCGCGGGATCGGGCAAGACGCATCTTGCTTCGATCTGGAAGACGCGCGCGAACGCACAAATCATTTCCGCGCCCGGCAAGTTCGATCGCACCCATCCCGCCATAATCGAAGACGTCGATTCCATTCCGGTGACGTCCGCACGCGATGCTGCACTCTTCGCGCTCATCGAAGGCGCCTCGCGCGAGGCGCCCGTGCTGCTCACGGGGCGCGAAGCGCCACCGGGCTGGGCCACGACGATGCCCGATCTGGCCTCGCGGTTTTCGGCGATGCTGTCTTTCCCGCTTTGGGTGCCGGATGACGGGCTGCTGGCAGGCCTTGCCCGCAAGCTGTTCACCGATCGTCAACTCGCCGTGCCCGAACCTGTCATCCAGCGCATGATCCTGTCGCTGGAGCGTTCGCCCGCCGCCGTGCGGGAATTCGTGGCCGAGGCCGACGCCAAGGCGCTTTCGGAGGCGCGGCCCATCAATCTGGGGCTGGTGCGCGAGATGCTGGCGGCACGCGAAACCGGGCCGTCATGACAGATTCAGCAATTTCCACTAGGTTCTGCCGATGAGCAAAGCCAAGGCCAGCCCTGAAAATCTCGCACTCGCGGAGGCCGAAAGCCTGCCTTTCGCGCCCGCGCATGCCGCCCAAACCCCGCCCGCCATCGATCCGGGCTCGTCGGCTCGCTTCGTCAACCGGGAGCTTTCCTGGCTCGCCTTCAATCGCCGCGTGCTGGAGGAGGCGCAGAACCCGCGCCATCCGCTGCTGGAGCGGCTGCGGTTCCTCTCGATTTCAGCCTCGAACCTCGACGAATTCTACATGGTCCGCGTGGCCGGGCTGAAGGGCATGGTCGCGGCAGGGGTCGGCACGATGAGCGACGACGGCCACACGCCTGCGCAGCAGATTGCGCGCGTGGATGCGTGCGCGGGCGCGCTGATCGACGATCAGCAGAAGATCTGGGCGGGCTTGCGCACCGAGCTCCGCGGCGCGGGCATCGCGGTGCTCGATCATCACGATCTCAGCGAAGCCGACCGCGCGCTGCTCGACACCGAATTCCGCGAACAGATTTTCCCGGTGCTGACGCCGCTGGCGCTCGACCCCGCGCATCCGTTTCCGTTCATTCCCAATCTCGGTTTCACGCTGGCGCTGCAGCTTACCCGCAAGCGCGACAGCAAGGCGGTGACGGCGCTGCTGCCGGTGCCGGCACAATTGCAGCGCTTCATCCGCCTGCCGGACGATGGCAAGACGGCGCGCTTTCTCTCACTCGAAAAAGTCATCGAGCTATTTTTGAACCGCCTGTTCCCGGGTCACATTGTGCGCGGCTCCGGCCTTTTCCGCGTGCTGCGCGACAGCGACGTGGAAGTGGAAGAAGAAGCAGAAGATCTGGTGCGCCTGTTCGAAACGCTGCTGAAGCGCCGCCGTCGCGGGTCGGTGATCCACATGCAATGCAGCGCGTCGATGCCGGCAGATTTGCGCAAATTCATCGCCGACCATCTGGCGCTGAAGCCCTCCGAACTCGTGCTGGTCGATCATCTGCTGGGCTTGGTGGATACAAAGCAACTCATCATCGAAGAGCGGCCCGATCTGCAATTCGTGCCTTATATTGCGCGCTTCCCCGAACGCATCCGCGATCATGGCGGCGATTGCTTCGCCGCGATCCGCGCCAAGGACATCCTCGTGCATCATCCCTTCGAGAGTTTCGATGTGGTGGTGCAGTTCCTGCGTCAGGCCGCGGCCGATCCCGAAGTCGTCGCGATCAAGCAGACGCTTTATCGCACCTCGAAAGATTCGCCCATCGTCAAGGCGCTGATCGAGGCGGCCGAAGCGGGAAAATCCGTCACAGCACTGGTGGAACTCAAGGCGCGTTTCGACGAGGAAGCCAATATCCGCTGGGCGCGCGATCTGGAACGCGCGGGCGTGCAGGTCGTTTACGGATTTATCGAACTCAAAACCCATGCCAAGGTGAGCCTCGTCGTGCGCCGGGAAAGCGGACATCTGCGCACCTATGTGCATTTCGGCACGGGCAATTATCATCCCGTGACGGCGAAGGTTTACACCGATCTTTCGCTGTTCAGCGCCGATCCGGCGCTGGGGCGCGATGCGGCCCAACTCTTCAATTACATCACCGGCTATGCCGAGCCCGTGGCGCTGGAAAGAATTGCCATCTCGCCGCTCAATCTGCGCGGCAAGCTGGTGGATTGCATCCAGGAAGAAATCGCGCACGCCCGCGCCGGCAAACCCGCCGCGATCTGGGCCAAGCTGAATGCGCTGGTTGATCCCGCCATCATCGACGGGCTTTATCGCGCCAGCCAGGCGGGCGTGCAGATAGAGCTGATCGTGCGCGGCGTCTGCTGTTTGCGCCCCGGCGTGCCGGGCCTGTCCGATAACATCCGTGTAAAGAGCATTGTCGGGCGCTTCCTCGAACATGGCCGCATCGTCTGCTTCGGCAATGGCCATGCGCTGCCGTCGCCGAAAGCCAAGGTTTATATTTCTTCTGCAGACTGGATGCCGCGCAATCTCGACCGCCGCGTGGAAGCGCTGGTGCCGATCGAAAATCCAACTGTGCATGAACAGGTTCTGGATCAGATCATGCTGGCGCTGCTGAAGGATCAGGCGCAAAGCTGGTACATGAACGCCGATGGAACCTATGCCCGCGATGCCGCTTCGGAGCGCGACGAAGCTTTCTCCGCGCATAATTACTTCATGACCAATCCCTCGCTTTCGGGCCGCGGCCGCGCGCTGAAAGTGGAATCGTCGCGGCCCGTTTCCATCGCCGCGAGGCGCGATTGACCGCAACGCCCGCCGACATTCGCGCAGGCGCACTTTCCCGCACAGCACGGGGGCGCAGCGGCCCCATCGCCATCGTCGATATCGGTTCGAATTCGGTTCGCCTCGTGATCTACGAGAATGTTTCGCGCACGCCTGCCGTGGTTCACAACGAAAAAGCTATCTGCGCCATCGGCCGCAACATGGTGACGACGGGCCGCCTGCACGACGAAGGCATCGCGCTGGCGTTCGAAGCGCTCGGCCGGTTCCGCATGCTGGCCGATGCCCATCACGCCGAAACGCGCGAGGCCGTTGCCACCGCTGCCGCGCGCGACGCCGCGAACGGCGCCGAATTCATCCGCCGTGCCGAAGCCAAATGGGGCGGGCCCATCCGCGTGCTCTCCGGCGAGGAAGAAGCGCGCATCGCTGCCGAGGGCGTGCTCGCGGGCATTCCCGATGCGGACGGCCTCGTCGCCGATCTCGGCGGCGGCAGTCTCGACATGGTGACGGTGAAGGGCGGCAAAACCGGCGGCGCGCTGACGCTGCCCTTCGGTCCCTTGCGCCTGATGGATATTGCCAAAGGCGATCCGGATAACGCGCGCAAGCTGGTGGATGATGGCTTGTCGGTCCTCGGCGGCCTCGAAAAACTGAACGGCCGCTCGCTCTATGCGGTGGGTGGCGTGTGGCGCAGTTTCGCGCGCGTCGATATGGAGGAAACGAATTATCCTCTTCATGTCCTGCACAATTACCGCATCCCCACGCATCGCGCGCTGCGCATGTGCAAGGTGGTGTCGCGGCTGTCGCGCAAATCGCTCGACAAGATGAAGATCGTTTCGCGCCGCCGCGCCGAAGCGCTGCCCTATGGCGCCATCGTGCTGGAGCGCCTGCTCGCCGCAACCGACATCAAGGATGTCGTGATCTCTGCTTACGGTTTGCGCGAGGGCGTTCTGCATGCGCGCCTCACGCCGGAAGAACGCGCCAAGGATCCGCTGCTCGAATTCGCCGCCACCTCGAACGAGCGTCTCAGCCGCGCGCCGCTCCATGCCGAAGAAATGTTCGAATGGATGGCGCCGATTTTCGCCGATGAGAGCGAAGATTTCCGCCGCGTGCGCCATGCGGTGTGTCTGTTTTCCGATATCGGCTGGCGCCGCCATCCCGATGACCGCGCGCTCGGCGCGTTCAATCAGGTACTCACCGCACCGTTCGCGGGTGCTGAGCATCGCGCGCGCGCGCTGATCGCCACCTCCATCTTCCACCGCTACAATGGCGACGAGGATTTCCCTCCCGAAATCGCCGCCCATGATCTGCTGAGCGCGGCAGACGACGATCTCGCCCGCCGCATCGGCCTGGCGGCGCGCCTCGCCTTCGCGCTGTCCGCCTCGGCGGTCGGGGAACTGCGCCATTATGGCCTGCGCGTCACGCCCACCCGCGTGCTGCTGGAAGTCTCCCGCCGCCGCGAAATGATCGCGGGCGAGCCGGTTCAGAAGCGATTGGGCGCACTCGCCGCAGCCCTGGGCCGCAAGGGCGAAATCCTGATCGGGTAATATAATATCTTGCGTCCCGGCCACGCCGGGGCTTTAACCGTTCAACGCGGGGCCGGGCCGAAGGAGAGTTCGATGGGTGCGCTGAGCATCTGGCATATTCTGATTTTGGCGGTTGTCGCCGTGCTGCTGTTCGGCGGCCGGGGCAAGATTTCCGACCTCATGGGCGATGTGGGCAAGGGCGTCAGGAGTTTCCGCAAGGGCCTGAGCGAACATGACGACGAGCCGCGCGCCATCCCGCCCCAAGACCAGCCCAAGAAGGATTGATCCGCGCGGCGCGTCGCGGACAAAGCCATGCTCGACTTCAGCTGGAGCCACATCCTCATCGTGCTCATCGTCGCCCTGGTGGTGGTGGGGCCGAAGGATTTGCCGCGCCTGATGCGCATCATGGGCCAATGGGCGGGCAAGGCGCGCGCGATGGCCAATGAATTCCGCAAGAGCTTCGACGACATGGCGCGGCAGGCCGAAGTGGAAGAATTGCGCGCGGAGATCAACGCGCTGCGCGATCAGAAACTCGGCAATTCCATTATGCCGCCAGCAGAACCCGAGCCCGCGCCGCCCGCGCCAATCGAACCCGGCGCAGAGCCGCCGCCGCCATGAGAACGCCCGACGAAGAGGCGGAAATCGAAGCGAGCAAGGCCCCGCTGCTCGATCACCTCATCGAATTGCGCAAGCGATTGATCTGGTCGATCGTGGCGTTCGTCATCTGCTTTCTCTTCTGCTTTGCATTCGCCAAACAGATTTATGCGTTTCTCACATTGCCGCTGGCAAGCGCGCTCGCGGGCCAGCCCAACGATCATCTGATTTACACGGCACTCTACGAAACCTTTTTCACCTATGTGAAAGTGGGAATGTTCGCAGGCCTCTGCCTCGCATTCCCTATTATCGCCGTGCAAATCTGGATGTTCATCGCGCCTGGCCTTTACAAACAGGAGCGCCGCGCTTTCTGGCCGTTCATGATCGCATCGCCCGTGCTGTTTATCATCGGTGCGGCCTTCGTGTTTTACATCATGCTGCCTTTCGCCATCCGCTTTTTCGTCGGCTACGAAACACCGGGCGGCAACGGCGTGCTCGGCATCCAGCTTCAGGCCAAAGTCAGCGAATATCTCGATTTCGTCATGACGCTGATCTTCGCATTTGGCCTGTGTTTCCAGATGCCGGTGCTGCTGTCGCTGCTGGGCCGCGTCGGCATTCTCACCAGCGCGCAACTGCGCAGCGTGCGCCGCTATGCGATTGTGGGAATCTTCGCAGTGGCCGCGATCATGACGCCGCCGGATGTGTTCTCGATGATGAGCCTGGCGATCCCGCTGGTAGCTCTCTACGAAATTTCGATCCTCTGCGTCTGGCTGATCGAGCGCAGCCGCGCGAAAGAAATCGCGGCGTCAAATGAAATGACAAAAACACAATAGAACCCTCTCCCCCTCGGGGGGAGAGGGCAGGGTGAGGGGGTCTCTCCGCTTGCGCTGCTATCGGAAGTTGGAGTGCGATTGCGTTTTTTGCTGAATGAATCACGCTCGCTGCACCACCCCCTCACCCCGACCCTCTCCCCCGAGAGGGGAGAGGGAGGTTTTATTTTCGCTCCGCCGCTTTTGCTTTGGCCACCGCGCGGAACAGCGCAAACGGGTTCAGCATCGCCGACACGATCTCATAAATCCGCGGCATCAGCGCAATCGTCGCCACAAACAATCGCGGCGTGCCGCGCATCATGATGACGTCCGGCAAATCCTTCTCGATGGCGCGCACCACCGCGCGGCCGAGTTTCGGCGCCGGGATCGCGCCGATCCATCCCGGTGCGGTCACCTTGTACTCGCGCACCATCTCCACATACACGCCAGCGTCCGCCATGAAGCCGGGGCAGATTACCGAGGCGCTGAGCGGCCATTTCATGTCCTGCGCGGAGCTGCGCAAGCTGCGCGTGAATCCCACCAGCCCGTGTTTGGTCGCGCAATAGAGTTCTTCGTAAGACACCGGCATCACGCCCGCGAGCGAAGCGATATTCACGATATGCCCGCGGCCCGCTTTCTGCATCGCCGGAATGACGAGCCGCGACAGGATCATCGGCGCGCTCAGATTGATCGCCACCATCGCGCGGATGTCGTCCACGCCGCATTGATCGAACGACATCGGATCGTCATAGCCCGCATTGTTCACGAGGATGTCGATGCGCCCGAAGCGCGCGAGCGTTGCATCCACCAGCGCCTGCAGCGCGCTTGCATCCGCAACGTCGGTGGGAACGCACAAAACCTCCGTGCCGCTTTTGCGAAGCTCGGCCGCGACGCTCTCAAGCCCATCGGCGGTGCGCGCCGCCAGCACCAGCCGCGTGCCCTTCGCAGCCAGAGCGCGCGCGATATAGACGCCCAGCCCGCGCGATGCCCCCGTCACAATCGCGACGTCGTTTTTGCGGATTTCCACGGCGGCTCCTTAAAATGTTTCTGCACCTCACCATATAAAGATGCCGCCGCGTGCGAGCCCGTGCGGTGGTCTGACGCGGGAGCTTATCCAGGGGCCGCCAAACGCGCGTACAATGCACTCCAAGCCGCGGAACGGATTCGCGCCTTGGAGATAAGGAAAGGGGGGTACCCCCCTCGAAATTTCGAGGTTCGAATAATCCGCAAAATGGAAAATCGAGGCCAGCCAGCAGCTTAGGAAAATCTGCCCAGCGCCGCCAAACCGGTTTTGACCCCGCCCCGACCCCCATGCCATTACCGGCAAGCCTCGCGAGAGAATCGGCCATGCACGACATCAAGGCGATCAGAGAAAATCCGGAAAATTTCATCGCCGGCCTGAAGCGGCGGCCTGCTTATGCCGAGAGCGCCGCATCGATCGCCGAAAGCCTCATCGCCCGAGACAAGGAATTGCGCGATCTGCTCACCAGCCTCCAGCAGAAACAGGCCCGCCGCAACGAAGCCTCCAAACTGATCGGCGCGGCGAAGGCGAAGAAGGATGAAGCGGGTGCTGCCGCGCTGATGGCGGAAGTGAGCGGCCTCAAGGACGAAATCCAGAAGGGCGAGGAAAGCGAGCGCGAACTTAAGCGGACTTTAGATGATATTCTTCCGACACTCCCGAATATTCCCGCTGCCGACGTTCCCGATGGTGCAGATGAGCACGGCAACAAAGAAATAACATCTCGCACCTTCGGTACACGCCCGGGCCTCAATGACGCGAAAGAACATTTCGATCTCGGTGAGGCTCTTGGGTTAATGGATTTCGAGCGTGCCGCGAAAGTTTCAGGCTCACGGTTTGTATTTCTGAAAGCGGGACTTGCGCGCCTCGAACGTGCCATTGGTAATTTCATGCTTGATCTGCACACTGAGACATTCGGCTACACCGAAGTTCAACCACCATTGATGGTTCTTGACAATTCCGCGTTTGGAACGGGACAGTTGCCAAAGTTTGAAGAAGACCTTTTCTTCGCCAACAGCATTATTTCCACATTGGACAAGCAAGTTTTAAGCGCTGAAGATATTCCGGCAGATGCCGTTCATATCAATACAAGCACCAACGTCGCCGTCCATGTTTCGATGCCCGGAGGTGGACCGCAGGGCTCAAGTGTAAAACGGTCGATTGGGCATCATCACGAATTTCTTGGTCGCAGGCATTGGCTCATTCCCACCGCCGAAGTGCCGCTGACGAATTATGTGAACGGCGAAATCCTCGATGAATCGCTATTGCCTTTGCGCTTCACCGCCTGGACTCCTTGCTTCCGCGCGGAAGCTGGCGCGGCGGGAAAAGACACGCGCGGCATGATCCGTATGCATCAATTCTCCAAGGTCGAATTGGTGTCGATCACCACGCCGGAGCAATCAAACGACGAACACGAGCGCATGACCGATTGCGCGCAGGAGGTGTTGAAGCGCCTCGGCCTGCATCATCGCGTGGTGACGCTGTGCACCGGCGACATGGGATTCTCGGCGAAGAAAACCTATGACATCGAAGTCTGGCTTCCCGGCCAGAACCGTTTCCGTGAAATCTCGTCCTGCTCGAATTGCGGGGATTTTCAGGCCCGCCGCATGAATACCCGCTTCCGCGGCAAGGACGCAAAAGCCACGCGCTTCGTCCACACGCTGAACGGTTCCGGCCTCGCGGTCGGCCGCACGCTGGTGGCGATCATGGAAAATTACCAGCAGCCCGATGGCTCTATCGCGGTGCCGGATGTGTTGCAGCCTTATATGAACGGCACGAAAGTGATTGGGAAATAATGCGCATCCTCGTCACCAATGATGACGGCATTCATGCTCCCGGCCTCGGCATCGCGGAATCCATCGCGCGCTCGCTCACCGACGATGTGTGGGTCGTGGCCCCCGAGACCGAGCAGTCCGGCGCCTCGCATTCGCTCACGCTCACTTTGCCGCTGCGCATGCGGCAGGTTTCCGAGAAGCGTTTCGCCGTCACCGGCACGCCGACCGATTGCGTGATGATGGCGGTTGCCGAAATCATGAAAGATGTGCGGCCCACGCTCATTCTTTCCGGCGTCAATCGCGGCTCGAACATCGCCGATGACGTCACCTATTCCGGCACCATCGCGGGCGCCATGGAAGGCACCGCGCTCGGCATTCCCTCCGTAGCACTCAGTCAGGCTTATGGTTTCGAGGAAGGTTACAAAGTGCGCTGGCAATGCGCCGAAACGCATGGGCCGAAAATAGTTGCGCGCCTGCTCGAAGCCGGCTGGCCCGATGACGTGCTGATGAATGTGAATTTCCCCGATTGCGAACCCGATGGCATCAAGGGCATCGAGATGACCGAACAGGGCAAGCGCGATCTGCAAACCGCAGCCCTTGACCGCCGCGTGGATGCGCGCGGCAATCCCTATTACTGGATCGGGTTCAAGCGCGTGCGCTCCAAGCCAAAGCGCGGCACCGATCTGGCGGCGATTTACGAGCGGCGCATTTCCGTCACGCCGCTGCATCTGAACCTCACCGAATTCGCCGTGCGCGAAAAGATGAAGGCGCTGTTCGAATGAACGATCATCGCGCCGCGGCCTTGGTGATGGCCTTGCGCGGGCAGGGCATCGCAAACCGGCGCGTGCTCGAAGCGATGGAGAAAACGCCGCGCGAGATTTTCGTCGATGAGCCGTTCTCGCCCGACGCCTATCAGAACACAGCACTTCCCATCGCCTGCGGCCAAACCATCAGCCAGCCTTACATCGTGGCCTATGCGACCGAGGCCCTCGAAGTGGAGCCGAAGCACCGGGTGCTGGAGATCGGAACGGGCTCCGGCTATCAAGCGGCGGTGCTCTCGCCGCTGTGCCGCATGGTTTACACGGTGGAGCGCCACCGACCGCTGCTGATGGCAGCACAGGCCCGCTTCAAGAAACTCAAACTACACAATGTGGTGGTGCGCCATGGCGACGGACTCAAGGGCTGGCCCGAACAGGCGCCGTTCGACCGGATTTTGCTCTCGGCGGCCGTGTCCGAAGTGCCCACAGCCCTGATCGAGCAGCTAAAACCGGGAGGAATACTTATAGCGCCCTTGGGCAAACCGGGTCCGGCGGAAAGCATTTCTCAATCTTTAACCAAGATCATTCACACATCGAAAGGGGTGAGGCAGCAAACGCTGATCCCCGTGGTGTTCGTGCCCATGATACCGGGCCTGCCGGAAGAAGTGCAGAAGCGCAATGGAACGCAAAGATCAGGTTGAAGGCATACGCGGCATCGCTGCCGCGGCCGCACTTGTTTTGTCCCTTGCGCTGACGGCCTGCGCCACGACACCGCAGACTTCGCTGAACTGGCCGGGTGCCACCTATCTCACAGTCGTCGTGCATCCGGGCGATACGGTTTCGCAGATCGCGGATCGCTACAGCGTTTCCACCAATACGCTGGTGGCGATGAACGATATCGAGAACCGCGATGCGATCTATCCGGGGCAGGTGCTGCATGTTCCGGCAATCGCGCACGCCACGCGCAGCGCAGTGTTGCGCGAGGCGACATCGAACCCCGTCTATTCCGCGCCGCTGCCGCAATTCCCGCGCCGTGTGACGGTTGCGAGTTATGTTCTGCCGCCGGTGTCGGTCGCGAAATCGCAAACCGCTTATCAACCCGTCGAAGTGAAGCCTACGCCGCGGATTGTGGCCGAAGTCCAAAACGCTGCGAAAGCCGTCAGCGAATTTGTGCAGCCCGTTTCCAATAGCGGCGAGTTCGAATGGCCGGTTGCGGGCCATGTCATCGCGGCGTTCGGAAGTTACGGCAATGGCGAGCGCAATGACGGTATCAATATCGCGGCCAATCTCGGCGAACCGATTCATGCCGCTGCAGCGGGCACCGTCACCTATGCGGGCAATGAGTTGAAGGGTTACGGCAATCTGGTGTTGATCCGTCATGACGATGGATATGTCACCGCTTACGCCCATGCCCAGAGCATCAGCGTCAATCGCGGCGACCGCGTGGAAAAAGGTCAGGTCATCGGCGCCGCGGGTGAAACCGGCGACGTCACCTCGCCGCAATTGCATTTCGAGATTCGCCGCGGCGTGCAGCCCGTTGATCCCAAGCCGCTCTTGATGGCGTCGAGTTCCTAAGCAAGCGGCTTGCCGAGTTCCCCCGCCAGATCCTGAATGAATTGCCACGCCACGCGTCCCGAACGCGCGCCGCGCCCGGCCGCCCACGCAATTGCTCGCGCGCGCAATTCGCTTTTTTCGACAGCAATGCCGAAATGCTTCGCGTAGCCTTCGATCATCGCCAGATATTCGTCCTGACCGCAATTGTGAAAGCCCAGCCAAAGCCCGAAGCGGTCGGATAGCGAAACCTTTTCCTCCACCGCTTCGGATGGATTGATCGCGGTGGAGCGCTCATTATCCATCATGTCGCGCGGCATCAGATGGCGGCGATTGGATGTGGCGTAGAAGAGAACATTCGCGGGCCGCCCTTCGATGCCGCCTTCCAGTGCGGCCTTGAGCGATTTGTAACTGGTGTCGTCCTTGTCGAAAGAAAGATCGTCGCAATAGAGAAGAAAGCGCCGCGCCGAGCCGCGCAGCAATCGCAACAGCACCGGCAGGCTCGCGATCTCCTCGCGGTGGATTTCCACCAGCACCAATCGCTCCGCGCGCCCACGGTTCACTTCTGCATGCGCGGCCTTCACCAGCGAAGATTTGCCCATGCCGCGCGCGCCCCATAGCAGCGCATTGTTGGCGGGCAGGCCATCGGCGAAGCGGCGCGTGTTTTCCAGCAGCGTATCGCGCGCAGAATCGATGCCCTTGAGCAGGCCGATCGGCACGCTCGCCACCGCCTCCACATTCACCAGCCCGCCATGTGCGGGCTCCCACACAAAGGCATCGCCGCTCTCGGGCGCCGCAGCACCCATCGCGGGCGGCGCCAGGCGTTCCAGCGCTGCGGCAACGCGTGCCAGCAGCGTCTCGTCGGTGGAATCCTTTCGCGGCGTCATAGGCTTAGCCTTCCGCCCATCGCGGTTGCAAAGGAAGGGCGCGCCGCTATAGTCCGCGCCCTGACGCACCCCGCCTCATAGCGCACTCCGGAACCACCCATGCAGGACTCCTTTCTGACCTCGATCGTACCGCTGATCGCGGTTTTCGCGATCATGTATTTCCTTCTCATCCGTCCGCAACAGCAGCGCATGAAGCAGCACAAGCAGATGGTGGAGAATATCCGCCGCGGCGATACGGTGGTGACGGCGGGCGGCATTGTGGCGCGCGTGGCGAAAGTGCCGCAGAACGACGATCCCGAACTCACGGTGGAAATCGCCGATGGCGTGCAGGTGAAGGTGCTCAGAAGCACGCTCAGCGAAGTGCGCGCCAAGAGCCAGCCGGTCGATGCCAAGACCGGGAAGGAATAAACCGGCCTCATGCTGCAGATTTCCAACTGGTCGAAGATCATCACGGCGCTCGTCCTGATCGCCGGAATCCTGATCGCGCTGCCCAATGCGCTTCCCGCCTGGGTGATCGCGAAAATGCCGGCCTGGCTGCCGACCAATTCGGTGAGCCTCGGCCTCGATTTGCAGGGCGGTTCCTATCTGCTGCTCGAAGTCGAACTGGAGCAGGTGCAGAAGGACAAGCTGGAATCGCTGATCGGCGACATCCGTACGGGCCTGCGCAAGGCGCATATCGGCTACACCGATCTGCAGATGAATGCCGACACGGTTTCGGTGCGCGTTCTGGATAATGCGCGCTACGAAGATGCCAAAACGATCCTGAAGAATCTCAATCCGGCGCTCGGCGGCTCGGTGCTGTCGGTCGGCGCGCATGCTTATGACATGCTGGAGCCGGGCAGCGGCACGCTCGTCATGAAAATGACCGACGCCTACAAGCTTCAGACGCAGGGCGATATCGTCGGCCAGTCCATCGAAGTCGTGCGCCGCCGCATCGACGAGATGGGCACACGCGAACCCACCATCGAGCGGCAGGGCGAAGACCGCATTCTCGTGCAGGTGCCCGGCCTGCAGGATCCCGACCGGCTGAAGGATATTCTCGGCAAGACCGCCAAGATGACCTTCCAGCTCGTGGACGAAAGCGCTTCGCTCGATCAGGCGATGAAGGGCATCGTGCCCATCGGTTCGGAAATGCTGCTTCAGGAGCCGCAGAAACCGGGTGGCCAACCGATTCCGGTTGTGGTGGAAAAGCGCGTGGTGGTGGCGGGCGACCGGCTCACCGATGCGCGGGCGAATTTCAATCAGCAAACAGGCGAGCCCGTCGTCACCTTCCGCTTCGATAGCGTGGGCGCGCGCCAATTCGGCGACGTGACCAAGGAAAATGTGAACCGCCGCTTCGCCATCGTGCTGGATAACAAAGTGATATCCGCGCCCGTGATTCGCGAGCCGATTCTGGGCGGCTCCGGCGAAATCTCCGGCAATTTCACGACGCAGAGTGCAACGGATCTTTCGGTGCTGCTGCGCGCCGGCGCCTTGCCCGCACCGCTGAAGATTCTGGAAGAGCGCACCGTCGGCGCCGAGCTTGGCGCGGACTCCATCAAGGCAGGCCAATATTCCGCTTTTGGCGGATTGATCCTCGTGGCGCTCTTCATGATCGCCCGCTACGGCATGTTCGGTGGTTTCGCCGATCTGGCGCTGACCTTGAACGTGATCCTGCTTCTGGCGGTGCTGACGCTGTTCGGCGCCACGCTGACGCTGCCCGGCATCGCCGGTATCGTGCTCACCATGGGCATGGCGGTGGACGCCAACGTGCTGATCTTCGAGCGCATCCGCGAAGAACAGCGCAACGGGCGCGGGATCATGGCCTCCATCGATCAGGGCTTCCAGCGCGCCCGCGCTACCATTTTTGACGCCAACATGACCCATCTGATCGCCGCCCTGATCCTGTTCCAGCTCGGTTCGGGGCCGGTGCGCGGCTTTGCCGTGGCGCTGGGCGTGGGCATCGTCACCTCCTTCTTCACGGCGGTGATGGTGACGCGCCTCATCGTGGTGACCTGGCTGCAGACCGCGCGGCCGAAAAAACTGGTGCTGTAAAGGGCCGCTGGGCCGGAAATGCGTTAGACTGTATCCAGACTCAAACCCAAGGGGGTGACTATGACCGCGATCCTTTCGAGTCTCCGCAACACCGTCATCGCGGGCTTCGTGCTCGCACTTGTCGTCTTCCTTATTTATCTGAAAGTGCAGGGCTTCGACGCGACCCTGTTCTGGCCGTTCGCGGTGCGCTGGCTGCATGTCGCTTCGGGCGTGATGTGGATCGGCCTGCTGTGGTATTTCAATTTCGTGGCGACGCCGACCATGCCCACGATTCCGGACGAGCTGAAACCGGCGCTCGGCAAATACATCACGCCGGCCGCGCTCTTCTGGTTCCGCTGGAGCGCGATGAGCACGATCCTTCTCGGCATCATTCTGGCGTTCCTGAACGGCTATCTCGTGCAGGCCTATACGCTGGATGCCAGCGAAAATTTCACGGTGCCCAAGCATATTGTGATCGGCATCGGCATGTGGCTGGGCACGATCATGTGGTTCAACGTCTGGTTCCTCATCTGGCCGAACCAGCAAAAGGCGCTGAACATCGGCGGCAAATATCCCGATTTGTCGAAAGAGGCCAAAGCCGCGTCGGCGAAAACCGCGGGCCAGTTCAGCCGCGTGAACACGATGCTTTCCATCCCCATGCTGTTCTGCATGGTGGCGGCGCAGAATATTTTCTGAACCGCGCCGGTTTTTCGAGGCGAAGCCGCCCGGGGAACCGGGCGGCTTTTTCTTTGAGCGAAGATGAGTATCGAAACGTCGTTTGCAACGTGCGAGGAAATCGTGAAGCGGTCCGACCCCGACCGCTATTATTCCGCGCTGTTTGCCCCGGCTGAGAAGCGCCCGCTGTTGTTCGCGCTCTATGCCTTCAATCATGAGATCGCGCGGGTAGCCGAAAGCGTGCGCGAGCCAATGCTGGGCGAAATCCGCCTGCAATGGTGGCGCGAGGCCGTGGAAAGCGCGCGCGATGGCAATCCGCGCGCCCATGATGTGGTGCGCGCGCTGGCGGAAGTGTTTGCAAGCGTTGGACCGCCGATGGAACTGTTCGAAGCGATGATCGAGGCGCGTTCGCTGGATGCGGCGAATGAAACTTTTGCCAGCATCGAAGCGCTCGAAGCCTATGCAGATGCGACTTCCGGAAATCTGATGCGCGTTGCGGCCCGCACTTTGGGCGCGGATATCAGCGATCTCGCACGCGACACGGGTATTGCCTATGCGTTGACGGGAATTCTTCGCGCGATTCCGTTTCACGCCTCGCGCGGGAAACTTTATCTGCCGCTGGACATGATTGTGGAGGCCGACCTTTCTGCCGATGAAATAATAGCCGGGCAGGGCGGCGCGGGGTTGAAGATGATTGTCGGAAAGATCGCTGCGCATGCTGCACAGAGATTGGAAGCAGCACGAGCACTTTCAAGATCGCGCCGTGTTTTGCCTGCTTTGCTTCCAGCAACTTTGGTGCCCGGTTATTTGAAGCTCGTTACGAAACCGGACTTCGACCCGTTCCGTGATTTGGCAGAGCTTCCGCTCTGGCGCCGCCAGCTTGCGATGATGGTGGCAAGTGTCCGAGGCCGAATATAACACTTGTCATCCCCGGCGAACACGCGGCGCAAGCCGCGTGTGAGGGAAGGGGACCCAGGTGTCAAAGCGCGCTCGGTATCGATACCTGGGTTCCCTTCCCCTCGCTCACTTCGTTCGCTCGGCCGGGAATGACAACAATGTTTTCGTTTTTGTGACCCAACCAGTTTTCCAAATCCACAATCGCCCGATGCGCCATCGCTTTCTTGCGATCCTTGCCTTTGACGCGCGGTGTTGGTGCAAGATCGGGAAATAATCCGAAATTCACATTCATCGGCTGGAAGGTTTTTGCGTCCGCGCCGCTGGTGATGTGCGTGAGCAAAGCGCCGAGCGCGGTCGTCGGTGGAGGTGCGGAAACATTCTCGCCGCGCATTTCGCCTGCCGCAAAACGCCCCGCCAATAAACCGATGGCCGCACTTTCCACATAACCTTCCACGCCGGTGATTTGTCCTGCAAAGCGCAAAGACGGTCGCGCTTTCAATCGCAGCGCGCCATCCAGCAGGCGAGGGGAATTGATGAAGGTGTTGCGATGCAGCCCGCCCAGCCGCGCGAAGCTCGCATTCTCCAAACCCGGAATCATACGGAAGATGCGCGTCTGTTCGCCATGTTTGAGCTTGGTCTGGAAGCCCACCATATTCCACAGCGTGCCCAGCGCATTGTCCTGCCGCAATTGTACGACGGCGTAAGGCCGGTAGCCGGTGCGCGGATCGCTCAATCCCACCGGCTTCATCGGGCCGAAACGCAGAGTTTCCTCGCCGCGCGACGCCATCACTTCGATGGGTAGGCAGCCTTCAAAATAGGGCGTGGATTTTTCCCATTCCTTGAATTCGGTTTTCTCGCCCGCAAGAAGCGCCGCGATAAACGCGCGATATTGTTCTTCATTCATCGGACAATTGACGTAATCCGCGCCATCGCCCTTGTCGTAGCGCGATTGCATCCAGGCGATGTCGAAATTGATCGATTCCTTGTGCGCAATGGGCGCAATCGCGTCGAAGAACGACAGCGCATCCTCATTCGTCAGCGAGCGAATAAATTCGGCCAAAGCCAAGGAGGTGAGCGGGCCGGTGGCGATGATGGCCGATTGCCATTCTTCCGGAACGCTGGCGATTTCTTCGCGGCGGATTTCGATGCGTGGATGATTTTCCAGCACTGCTGTGATCGCGGCGGAAAATCCGTGGCGATCCACCGCCAGTGCGCCGCCCGCCGGCAATTTGTGGGCATCGGCAGCGCGCAGGATCAGCGAATTCGCGCGCCGCATTTCCTCATGCAGCAATCCGACCGCATTGTTTTCCCAATCGTCGGAGCGCAGCGAATTGGAGCAGACGAGTTCGGCCAGTCCATCGGTCTGATGCGCATCGGTGCCGCGAACGGGGCGCATTTCGTGCAGCGTGACATGCGCGCCCGCTTCGGCGGCCTGCCACGCGGCCTCGCTGCCGGCCAAACCGCCGCCGATGATGTGAATGGTTTTGGCGATTTCCTGCAACGACTTGAATTCCTTTGAAAATCGCCCGGAGGTTGTTCCTCGAAAATTCGAGAAATTCCCCCCACCCCCTCCCCCCTCGTCTATCGCGGAGGAAGAGGTGTGCGCAGCACAGAGATGGGAATTTCGCTGCTCAATGCAAGCGCTTTTCAGCCGAAGATCGGCGGCATGTGGTCGATCCAGGGGCGTGCTTCTTCCAGTTGCGCGGCCAGCCGATAGAGCGTTGCTTCGTCGGCATAGCGCCCGGTGAACATCATGCCGATGGGCAGTTTGCCCGCCGACATGCCGAGCGGCAGCGAGATCGAAGGCTGGCCCGTCATGTTGAAGGGCGGGGTGTAGCCGAAGATGCGCGACTGGCGCTTGTTGAATTCGCGCGCATTCACATTCACGGGATCGAGATGGCCAATCGGCGGCGGCGGCGAAATCGTCACCGGCGAAAACAGCACATCGAAATCGCGCCACAGCCCGACGATCTGGCGCGAGATATAGCGCATCATCTGCAAACCCCAACCCACTTGCGCGCCGGAAAGCATCTTGCTGCCCGTATAGGCCATCCAGGCGAGCGGTTCGAAATCATCTTCGGTGGGCTCGCGGCCAAGCGCACGCGACCATTCCTCGATGGAAGCCACCAGCATCGCGCCGGAAACGAATGTCTGCGCCTTGTAGAGCTTGCGCCAATCGATGGGCAGTTCTTTCTTCTCGATCAGCGTGTGGCCGAGATCTTCCAAAAGTTTCAGCGTGGAATCGAACACCGCCTGCACATCGGCGCTGGGCGGCGTCTTGCTCGGCGTATCGGTGCAATAGGCGATTTTCAATTTGCCGGACGCGGTGCGGATTTCGTCCATATAGGGCCGCGTTTTCGGCACGGCGGCATAAGGCGCGTCGTCTTCGGGATAGCCAGTCCAGTCGAGCATCGCCGCGGAATCGCGCAACGTCCGCGTCAGCACGTGGTCCACGATCAAACCGTGCGCGCGGCCGCGATCGTCCGGCCCGCCGGGGTTGCGGCTCTGCGTCGGCTTCATGCCGACGAGCCCGCATTGCGCGGCGGGAATGCGGATGGAGCCGAGCCCGTCGCTGCCATGCGCCATCGGCACCATGCCGCTCGCAACGGCGGATGCCGCACCGCCCGACGAACCGCCGGAAGAATGTTCCGGGTTCCACGGATTGCGGCAGATGCCGAGATGGCGGCCTTCGGTGGTGCCGGGAATGCCGAATTCCGGCGTATTGGTTTTGCCCATCAGCACCACGCCCGCCGCGCGATAGCGCCGCGTGAGTTCGCTGTCAGACGGCGAGACGTAATTTTTCAGATAGGCCGAGCCGCTCGTCATCGGCCAGCCTTCGACGGCGCAGCCAATATCCTTGATGAGAAACGGCACGCCCTTGAACGGGCCATCGGGCAATTTGCCCTTCGCCGTGCGGCGCGCTTCGTCATAGGCCTTGTAGATGACGGCATTCAGTTTGGGATTGTGCCGCTCGACGCGTGCGATGGCTTCCTCGAGAAGTTCGGACGGCGAAACCTCGCCGCGGCGCACGAGTTGAGCCAGACCCAGCGCGTCATAGTCGTTGTACTCAGCGAATGCCATTTCAATTCTCCAGTTTCGGGCGGCGATCTATCCAGGGTGCGGCCTGTTCGATTTCGGCGGCGAGTTTCAGAAGCGTCATCTCATCGCCGGAGCGCGCCACGAATTGCACGCCGATGGGCAGGCCTTCCTCGCTCATATGCAGCGGCAGATTGATGGCGGGCTGGCCGCTGGCATTCTGCAGCGCCGTGAAGGGAACGTGATTCATGATCGGGATGAAGGCGCGTTCGGTATCGGTATCGTCGCGGTCGATGGTGCCGTGGACAAAGGGCAATTGACCCAGCGTGGGCGTCAGCCACAGATCGTGGGTCTCGTGGAATTTGGCGGCGGCGCGCGCGGCGCGATGCAGAAGCTGCACCGCCCAGATATGCTGCATGCCGCCGATTGTCTTGCCGCGCTCGTAAAGGCTGAAGGTGAGGCCTTCGAGATTGTCGAGCGACGGCGTTTTGTCGGTCAGCCGCGAGAGAAGCTCGATGCTGTAGGCGCCGTTGGTGGCCCACAAGGTCATGAACGCAACCTTCGTCATGTTGAAATCGAAATCCGGCGTTGCTTCTTCGACGATATGGCCGAGGTCTTCGCAGAGTTTGACAGTGCTCTTCATCGCCGCGGTCACTTGCGGATCGAACGGCGCGCCGCTGGGCGGTATGAATGCCACGGCGATCTTCAGCCGTTTGGGTTTCTGCTTGATGCCTTCGAGATAGGATGTTTCCGGCTGCAGCGCGAAATAGGGATCGCCGTAATCGGGCGCCGAAGTGAGATCGAGCACGGCGGCGGTGTCGCGCACTGTGCGGCTCACCAGATTGTCGACGCTGAGACCGCTCAGCGAATCCGCCGCATCGGGGCCTTGCGTAATGCGGCCGCGCGAAACTTTCAAACCCACGAGCCCGCAGCACGATGCCGGAATGCGGATGGAGCCGCCGCCGTCGGTGGCATGCGCAATCGGCACGATGCCCGCCGCAACCGCTGCCGCTGAACCGCCGGACGAGCCGCCGGTGGTGTAGCCATGTTTCCACGGATTATGCGCCGGGCCCCAAAGTTTGGATTCCGTGGTGGGGATCAATCCGAATTCCGGCACATTGGTTTTGCCGAACGGAACAAGGCCCGCCTGCTTGTGGCGGGCAACGAGCGTGCAATCCTGCGTGGCGGGAACATCCGGCGTGAAGCGCGAGCCGCTGCGCGTGACCATGCCCGTGCAGGCCGCGCGCATATCCTTCAGCAAAAAGGGCACGCCGCCGAGCGGGCCTTGCGGATTTGCCTTCGCCGCATCGCGCGCGCGGTCATAGGCCTTGAACACGATCGCGTTGAGCTTCGGGTTCAATTTCTCGGTGCGCGCGATGGCTTCGTCCAGCGCTTCGAGCGCCGAAATCTTTTTTGTTTTTATGAGGTCTGCGAGGCCGATCGCGTCATAGCGGTCATATTCCGCAAACCCCATCAGTGCACCTGCGTCTTGGCATATTGGCCGATCCAGGGCGCGGCTTTCTCCAGTTGTGCGGCAAGTTTCAGCAGGCCCGTCTCATCGCCGAAGCGGCCGACAAATTGCACGCCGATGGGAAGATTGTCCGCATTCCACGACAGCGGAATGTTGATCGCGGGCTGGCCGGTTACATTCTGGATCGGTGTGAAGGGCACATAACCGTTCAGCGACGCAAACACTTTCAGCGCGTCGGTCTCGTCCATGTCGATGGTGCCGAGTTTTATGGGCGGCGTGGCGAGGGTGGGCGTGAGCCACATGTCATAGGTTTCTTGGAAACGTGCGGCGGTGCGCGCAGTCTGCTGCATCATGCCTTTGGCTTGCAGATATTGGCTCGCCGTAACCTTTTTGCCCATTTCATAGATGCCCCAGGTGAGGCCTTCGAACATCTGGCGGCTGGGCGTCTGGCCGGTCAGCATTCCGATCATGTCGATGGGTGCTGCGAGGTTGGCGGACCACACCGTGATGAAGGGTTGGAAGAGTGAAGACATATCGACCGAGGGCGACGCTTCTTCCACAATATGGCCGAGGCTTTCGCAGAGCTTCGCCGCCTTCATCACCGCAGCCGCGCAATCGGGATGCACCGGCGTGCCGTCGAGTGCTTTGACCGCGTAAGCAATGCGCAATTGTTTCGGCGCGGTTTTGATTTCTTCGAGATAGGACGCAGGCTGCGGCGGCGCCCAATAGGGATCGCCTTGCACATTGCCTGCCGTGGCATCGAGCGCGGCCGCACTATCGCGCACTGTGCGCGAGACGACATGGTCGATGGAAAGCCCGTCCACCGCGTCGCCGAAATCGGGGCCGTAGGTCATGCGTCCGCGCGTCGGTTTCAGGCCCAGCAGACCGCAGCAGGAAGCCGGAATGCGGATCGAGCCGCCGCCATCATTGGCATGCGCCATCGGCACAACGCCCGCTGCGACCAGCGCCGCCGAGCCGCCCGACGATCCGCCGGTGGAATGCGCTGTGTTCCATGGATTGTGCGCAGGACCATAGAGCCGCGACTCCGTCGTCGGCACCAATCCGAATTCGGGAACATTGGTTTTGCCGAGGATGGCAAGCCCGGCGGCGCGATAGCGCGCGACGAGCGTGGAATCCTGCCCCCACGGAATGGGCGGCATGAAGCCGGTGCCTTGACGTGTGGGCATGTCGGTTGCGAATGCCAGAATGTCTTTCAGGAAAAACGGCACGCCGGTGAAGGGGCCTTGCGGCAAACCGCGCTCCACCGATGCGCGCGCGGCGTCATAGGCCTTGTAGGCGATGGCGTTGAGTTTCGGATTGACGCGCTCGGCGCGCGCGATGGCTTCCTCGACGAGTTCGCCCGGTTTGACGTCTCGCTGCGCCACCAATTGGGCCAAGCCGAGTGCATCGAATTTCTCGTAATCCTGAATCGCCATTTCCCTACCCCGGAGTTTTTTCGCTTATAAACCTAGCGGGGTGCTGACAGCCTGTCACTCATGCTTTTTGTATTAGAATGTATCAAATGAACGGCATGGGCGGCGTGCCTTCGAAAAGCGGGCCCTCCAGCGCGGGCGTGCCCTTGCCCCATGCCGCCAGTCGGAACTTGGCCGTTCTGAGCACGGGCGCACCGCCCAGTCCATAATCGCGAACGGTCGGCTCAACCGTCACCAGCTCCGCATCCGCGGCATGTGCGCTCAACCGCACAATCGCGAAGCCGTTGCTGTTCGCGTCGGTATAAGCCAGATGCGGGTTGATGCGGCTGGGCGCGAGCCGCCCGTACAGGCCGGAATTGGTATAGGAGCGCACGATGGCGCTCATGCAGCCTTCCAGAAGCGTGGCGTTGAGATTTTCCACGCGGCGTCCTCCGGAATCGTAAGTCACGAGTGCACGGAAGGCGGGACTGTTGCGCGAGCCATATTCGAATTCATTGAACATCGACGACGACGAAATTCCCGCACACATGAATTCCGCCGCGACCGGCTTCGGCTCCGGTGCATCGGGGTCTTCGCAAAGGAGCGCCGCGGCATGCATGTGATGATCGCCCGAGCACGAGATGAGATTGGCAACGCCTTCGCGCGCCACGAAAGCCATCAACTCGCCAAGTTCGCCCGGATAGCCGCCCCATGAATCCGTGGTGACCGCGACATCGGGATATCCTCCAAACGGAATGGACGACAGATCGATACGCAACGCCATGGCCGGTATGCTATTCGCCCAGACTTTCCAGGTGGCGTCGGAGGATTTGAGTGCAGCCTTGAACCATTCCTTTTGCTCAGGGCCCATCATGGTGCCGGGCGGTGTGTTGCGGCGGGGATTGGCGATCTCACCGTTTTTCACCTTCACCGTGGCGCGGCCGGATTTGTGCCCGGCGTCGAGCGTGCGCACGAGCTCGAGCGGCGGCAGCGCAAGCTCTGTGGCTTTTTCCATTTCCGCATCGAAAATCTGCGGGCTGCGATAGGAGCGCAGATCGGTGATGACGAGATCGAGGTTCTGACCCCAGCGCAGCGTGCGATAGATCGTGATGGAATCGAGAGCTTTGATATTGTCCGGGCTTTTGTCGCGCCAGTCCGCATCGGGGCCTTCGAACGGCGAATTCGTAACCGTCACGGGCACGAAATCGCGCGCGGGATTGGGCGCCTCCGCGGTTCCTGGCGTATCGGTCAATAGGATGGGAATGAATTCGAAGAAGGATTGCGCCGCCGCCACCTTGCGCGTGGCCGCGGGCGTGCTTACGCCGCCATAGGTCGAGGCCGTCTGCCAGCAATCGTTTGTGAATTCATGATCGTCCCAGGTGTGAATGAAGGGAAAGCGCGCGCGCGCCGCCTGCAGATCGGGATCGCTGAGATAGAGTTTGTAGAGATGGCGGTAATCGGCTAGCGACACCGCATTGTGCGCGCCGCCTTTGCCGCGGCCCCAGGGATGTTTCGTCCACGCAGGGCTGCCATCGGGAAAAGGCGGAATGGCGCGCGGATGGCCGTTGCGATCTGTGAGCCATGCCGGATCGGCGGGATCGATATCCGGCCGGTCGCCGCGTACTTCATAGATGAAATCGCCCAGATGCAGCACGAAATCGATCTGGCGGCCCGGCGTTGCCGCTTCGTCATCGCGCACGAGTCTGCGATAGGCGCCATAAAAACCCTGCTCGTAGCTCTGACAGCAGAGAAACGCGAAATTCACCGCGCGCGGATCGTTGCGCGCTGGTGCTGTGCGTGTGCGTCCGGTGGGCGAAACGCCCGCGCCATCCTGAGTCAGAAAACGATAGTAATAGATGGTGTTGGGATCGAGTTGATGGACGATCAGCCGGATCGTGTGATCGCTCGCAGCATTTGCGGTGACTGGCCGCTCCACAATGACATGGGTGAATTTCGGATCGCGCGACATCTGGGCCACGAGTGAAACCGCGCCGCCATCGGCACTTTGCGCCCGCGTCCACAGGATCACCGCTTCGGGCTCGGGATCGCCCGACGCAATGCCTTGCGGGAACGTCACGGCCGATACCGCCGCCTGCGCAGGCCGCACGAAAGGGGAAAACGGCGTGCCGGCGGCCGCGATGAAACAACCCGCGCCCGCCGCAAACCGCGCCAGAAAAGCGCGCCGGTGAATGTTGCTTGTCATAATGCTCGCCCCTTGGTTTGCGCATTGAAGCCGCGCAATCCTGTTAAGCGCAATTCTGTACGCAAATCGGCCCAAAGCCAAATGGGGACGTCGCGCGCGATTGCGGGGCCTGCCGCCGCATCCTAGGATGCAGTGCGACAAAGGGGTGACGGGATGAAGAAAATTCCGGTTATGAAAACGATTAGCTATGGCTATTCCTTCACCTTCGGCCATCTGGGCACGATTATCGGCCTGATCTGGCTGCCGATGGTGGTTGTCGCCGTCGCCGGATATTTCGTGATGTCGCAATATTACGGCACATTCCCCACCGCCATGGAGCAGGGAAATCCGGCCGCCGCCGGTCAATCCGCATTGCTTGTCCTTTTCTGGAGCATCGCGTCGCTGCTGATTTCTTCGGTGATGTATGCGGCGGTGACGCGTCAGGCGCTGGGGCTGAAGCATGGGACAACGCTCATCAACTTCACCTTCGGCGTAATGGAATTGCGCGTTTTTGCGGCGATCGCGGCGCTCCTCGCCATACTCTTCTTCTTCATGCTCATTTACGCGCTGGCGGTGTGGGCAAGCGCTGCGCTGGCCGCGTCGCTGGTTTCGGCAGGGGGAAAAGAAATTGGCGATCTCATCGGCGGCATTCTGGTGATCGTTTTCTTTTTGGGAATGATCTACGCGCTGGTGCGCCTGAGCTTCCTGCTGATTCCCGCAACCGTGTCCGAAGGCAAGGTGGGGCTTGCGCAAAGCTGGAAACTCACCAAGGGAAATTTCTGGCGCATCTTCCTCATCGCCATCGCCACGCTGGGGCCATTGCTGCTGGTGACGCTGGCCGTGGAAGTCGCGATCCTGGGGCCGGACTTCTTCATGCCGAAGGGGGCGGCGAGTGCAGATTTCGACAAGAACATGCAGCAGATGATCGCGCAGATGCGCGCCACCTCGCCGCATCTGCCATGGCTCTACGGATTTTCATTTCTGATTGCGCCGGTTTTTCTCGGCCTTGGCCTGGCGCCGTCCGCATTTGCCTATCGCGCGCTGACGCAGAAGGACGACATGCATTAGCGCTTCCCATTCGCATCGAATCCAAGGGAGATCTGACATGGCAGCGAAAGCGAAGAAGAAAGCAGCGAAGGCCAAAAAGGCGCCCCGCGGGAAAATGAGTCTCACGCCTTACATGATCGTGAAGGGCGGAGCGGCCGCGATTGCGTTCTACAAGAAAGTCTTCGGCGCGACCGAAAAATTCCGGCTGAGCGAACCGGATGGCCGCATCGGCCATGCTCAACTGGCCATCGGCGACGGGGAAATCATGCTGGCCGATGAATCGCCTTCCTTCGGCGCGCTCGCCCCGCCCACGGTCGGCGGCACACCGGTGCGGCTGCATCTCTACGTGCCCGACGTCGATGCCACGATCAAAAAAGCAGTGAAGGCGGGCGCCACCGTGTTGCGCCCGGCAGCGGATCAATTCTATGGCGACCGCTCCGGCACCATCGCCGATCCCTTCGGTCACGAATGGTCTCTTTCCACGCGCATAAAAACCGTGAGCGCAAAGGATATGCAGAAAGCCTATAGAAAACTGCTTGAGAGCGCCTGACGCAAATCGCAGGTTCGGGTCGAAGGTCTGCCGATGGATAAGCGCCGCGCGAGCATGATCGCCGTATTGTCGGTGGTCTATATCGACATGCTGGGGATCGGGCTTGCCTATCCCATTCTGCCCAAGTTGATCGAGCAATTCGAAGGCGGCGATATTTCGCGCGCCTCCTATATCTTTGGATTGATGGCGGGCGCCTATGCGCTGATGCAATTCCTGTTCGCGCCGCTCCTGGGCGCATTGTCTGACCGCTTCGGACGCAGGCCGGTGATCCTGATCGCGCTGCTTGGCATGGGCATCAATTACATTCTGCTCGCATTTGCCCCCAATCTCATCTGGTTTGCAGTGGGCCGCATGATCGCGGGCGCGATGGGCGCGACATTCTCCGCGGCCGGGGCCTATCTCGCCGATATCACACCGCCCGAAAAACGCGCGCAGAGTTTCGGATTGATCGGAACCGCGTTCGGTTTCGGATTCATCACCGGTCCAGCCATCGGCGGTTTGCTCGGCGCGATGGATTTGCGCCTGCCGTTTCTAGTGGCGGCAGGATTGAGCTTTGCGAATGTCCTGTTCTGCTATTTCGCATTGCCCGAATCGCTGGCGCGGGAAAACCGCAAAGCCTTCTCTTTCAAAAGCTCGCATCCCATCGGCGCGCTGCGCGAGATCGGCAAATATCCGACCGTTCTGGCGTTGCTCGTTATTTTCGTAATGGCGCAATTCGCCAATCGCGTCGCCGAAATGACCTGGGTGCTGTTCACATCCTATCGCTTCCATTGGACGCCGGTTCAAACCGGCATTTCGCTGGCGGCGGTGGGCGTGACGTTCATCATCGGCCAAGGCGTGATGCCGCGCTTTCTGATTCCGCGGCTGGGCGAGCGCCGCGCGATCTTCATCGGATTGGCCGTGAGCGTCATCGTGCTGGCGCTTTATGGAATCATTCCGCAAGGCTGGATGGTTTATCCTGTGATGGCGTTCGGCATTTTCGGCTGGACGGTGGCCGCACCCGCGGTGCAGGGCCTCATGTCGCGCGCCGTGCCGGCCAATGAGCAGGGCCTGCTGCAGGGCGCGCTCGCCAGCATGAACAATCTCACCTCCATTGCCGGTCCGCCGATCTGGACGGGATTGTTCGGATATTTCGTCTCGCCGGCCGCGCCATTAATCATACCGGGCGCGGCATTCTTCGCGGCCGCCTTGGTTTTCTCCTGCGCGCTCGTGCTGGCGGTGCGCTGGCTTTCGCTGATGCATGCTGCAGTGCAACCGCAGAGCGCTTGAATCCCCGCGACCTGGTTTCTCTTGACGCTTTTGCGAAGCTGATCGAACGTCGCACGATTTTCATGGTATATTTTTATTATCCCTATGGTGGGCGTTCGGGGGCGTAAATGGAAAAGATTCCGGTTGGGCAAAGTATTGGCGGCGCGTATGGCTTTCTCTTCGGCCGCATTCTCACGATCATTGGACTGAGTTGGCTGCCGGCGGTTTTCTATGCGGTGGCGCGGCTGTTCTTCATTCAGCATGCAAGCGCGGGAATGCTCGCGGCCATGCATGGCCAATCTGTGCCGCTGCAGGATCATCTGTTTCATCTGGGATTTTTCCTGTTCTTCATTCTGCTGATTTCGATTATCGCGGTTTCGCTGACGCGCGAGGCGCTCGGTTTGGGCGGCGAACGCGTGCTGGCGCATTTCGTCATCGGCGGAAAAGAAATCCGGCTGTTCTTCGCGCTGGTGCGGTTCTACATCCTGTTGATCGTGCTGATCGTGGCGCTGGTTATTCTGGTTGTCGCCGTGGGCATGGCTACGAAGACGGCGCTGGCGCAAGGCATGGTGCCCGCGCAATGGCCGGTGCAACATGCAGCCCTCGGACTTGCCATGCTGCTCGCCTGTCTGGCGGTGCTGTTTGTAGTATTGCGGCTGACATTCCTGCTCGCGCCCGTCACGGTGGCCGAAGAGCACGCGAAACTTTCGCGCGCATGGTCGCTGAGTGCGGGGAATTTCTGGCGCATGCTGGCGATCTTCCTCGCCTGCGCGGTGCCGGTGTTCCTGATTCTGGTGGCGGCGGAATATGCGCTGTTGGGCCCGCAACTGCGCGACATCGCGCATCAAATGTGGACGAGCGGCAAGCATCCCGATCCGGATGTGCTCTATCGAATGTCGCAGGACAACATTCTGCCATTGGTTGCGATAGCGACGGTGGGGCTGGTGGTCCTCAGCGCGCTGTTTGCAGGCGCAAGTGCGGCGGCCTATCGCGCGCTGGTGCCGTTGCCCGAACCGCAAGCACCGCAGGAAGAACAGGAGCCTTACGTCGCTGAAACGCCCATGATGGCGCCCATCGCCCATCACGACAATGCGCATCATGACGATCATGGACCGGCGAATGGTCAAGACACACATGATCACGGGCACGACGACCATGCGCATGAGGCACATGACGACACGCCTGAGCATGCGGATGCGCATGGGAATGACGAACCGCCCGCGCAGGAGACTTCCGCACAAGAAGCCCACGCCGATGATCATGCGCCCGCTGCCGGCAATACAGGCGGCCATGGCGACGACCATGGCCATGGTGCAGACGATCACGCCGGGCAAAAAAATCGGGCGCACTCAGATCACGAGGAGGACGATCCTCCCGCTCATCATTGAGGCTGAGAGCTTTACTCCGCCGCTTTCAGCTTTTTTGCGGGCAGCGGCGCGCGGCCCTTGAGCAGCGGTTTCAGATATTGGCCGGTGTAGCTGCGCGCGACCTTGGCCACGTCTTCCGGCGTTCCCGCGGCCACGATCTCGCCGCCGCCATCGCCGCCTTCGGGGCCGAGATCGAGAATCCAGTCGGCGGTTTTGATGACTTCGAGATTGTGCTCGATCACCACGACGGTGTTTCCGTTGTCCACCAGTTCGTGCAGCACTTCGAGCAGTTTCTTCACATCGTGGAAATGCAGGCCGGTGGTCGGTTCGTCCAGAATATAAAGCGTGCGGCCCGTGGCGCGGCGCGACAATTCCTTCGACAGTTTCACGCGCTGCGCTTCACCGCCGGACAGAGTCGTCGCCTGCTGGCCGATGGAGATATAGCCGAGCCCCACGCGTTTGAGCGTATCCAGCTTCTCGCGGATCGCGGGCACGGCCTTGAACAAATTCGCGCCCGCTTCCACGGTCATGTCCAGCACATCGGCGATGGAATGCTCGCGGAATTTCACTTCGAGGGTTTCGCGATTGTAGCGCTTGCCCTTGCAGACATCGCATTGCACATACACGTCCGGCAAAAAATGCATCTCGATCTGGATGACGCCGTCGCCCTGACACGCCTCGCAACGCCCGCCCTTCACGTTGAACGAAAACCGCCCCGGCTGATAACCGCGCGCCTTGGATTCCGGCAATTCCGTGAACCAGTCGCGGATCGGCGTGAACGCACCAGTATAGGTCGCGGGGTTCGAGCGCGGCGTGCGGCCGATGGGCGACTGATCGATGTCGATCACTTTATCCAGAAATTCGAGACCCTCGATCTTGTCGTGGACCGCAGGATGTTCGCGGCTCTGGTTCAGCTTGCGCGCCGCGGCCTTGTATAAAGTCTCGATCACCAGCGTGGATTTGCCGCCGCCGGAAACGCCCGTGATGCAGGTGAAGGTGCCGAGCGGAATTTGCGCCGAAACATTTTTCAGATTGTTGCCGCGCGCGCCGATCACTTTCACCCAACGATTATGCGTGGCGGTGCGGCGCTTCGCGGGCAGGGGAATCTGCTCAAGCCCCACGAGATATTTTCCCGTGAGACTTTTGGGATTGCGCATGATGTCTTCGGGCGTGCCTTCGGCGACGATGTGCCCGCCGTGAATGCCAGCGCCCGGCCCCATATCGATCACATGATCGGCGGTGCGGATCGCTTCCTCATCATGCTCCACCACGACCACGGTATTGCCCATGTCGCGCAGGCCCTTGAGCGATTCCAGCAATTTGGCGTTGTCGCGCTGATGCAATCCGATGCTGGGCTCATCGAGCACATACAAAACGCCCGTCAGCCCCGAGCCGATCTGCGACGCCAGCCGGATGCGCTGGCTCTCGCCGCCGGAGAGCGTGCCAGAATTGCGGCTCAGCGTGAGATAATCCAGCCCCACATTGTTGAGGAATTTCAGGCGCGCGCGAATCTCTTTCAATATCCGCGCGGCGATTTCGCGCTGCTGCTTGGTCAGATCCTTATCCACATCGCGGAACCACGCATCGGCAAGCCGGATCGATTTGGCGCAGACCTCGCCGATATGCAGCTTGCCGATTTTCACCGACAGGGCTTCGGGTTTCAGCCGATAGCCCTTGCAGACATCGCAAGGGCTCGTGTCCTGAAAGCGCTCCAGTTCCTCGCGCACCCACGAAGAATCCGTTTCCTTGAAGCGGCGCTCCATATTCGGAATCACGCCTTCGAAACTTTTCTTCGTCTCGTATCTGCGCAACCCGTCATCATAGATGAATTTGATCTCGTCCTCGCCGGAGCCGTAAAGGATGATGTCCTTCACCTTCTTCGGCAAATCCTCCCACGGATCGTTGAGCGAGAATTTGTAGTGGCGGGCGAGCGCTTCCAGCGTCTGCAGATAATAAGGAGACGACGATTTCGACCATGGCGCGATGGCGCCCTTGCGCAACGTCGCCGCATCGTCGGGCACGATCAGCGCCGGATCGAAATAAAGCTGGGTGCCGAGGCCGTCGCAGGCGGGGCAGGCGCCATGCGGATTGTTGAACGAGAACAACCGCGGCTCGATTTCCGGAATCGTGAAGCCGGAAACGGGGCAGGCGAATTTGGACGACATCATCATCCGCTTGGGTTCGCCTTTTTCCTTCACATCCGCGAATTCGGCGATCACCAATCCTTCCGACAGTTTCAGCGCCGTCTCGATGGAATCCGGCAGGCGATTGCCGATATCGGGCTTCACCACGATGCGGTCCACCACCACTTCGATGTCGTGCTTGATTTTCTTGTCAAGCGCGGGCGTTTCGGCGATCTCGTAGAATTTCCCGTCGATCTTGACGCGCTGGAAGCCTTTCTTCTGCAGCTCCTGCAATTCCTTGCGGTATTCGCCCTTGCGCCCGCGCACGATGGGCGCGAGCAGGAACAATCGCGTGCCTTCATCCAGCGCCAGGATGCGGTCGGCCATCTGGCTGACGGTCTGGCTTTCGATCGGCAATCCGGTCGCGGGCGAATAGGGCACGCCCACGCGCGCGAAGAGCAGGCGCAGATAATCGTAGATCTCGGTGACGGTGCCGACGGTGGAGCGCGGATTCTTCGAGGTGGTTTTCTGTTCGATGGAAATGGCCGGCGAAAGGCCTTCGATGTGATCCACATCGGGCTTCTGCATCAGCTCCAGAAACTGCCGCGCATAAGCCGAAAGCGATTCCACATAGCGCCGCTGGCCCTCGGCATAGATCGTGTCGAAGGCGAGCGAGGATTTGCCGGAGCCCGAAAGCCCGGTCATCACGGTCAGCGTGTCGCGCGGAATCTCCACGTCGATATTTTTGAGGTTGTGCTCGCGCGCACCGCGAATGGAGATGTTCTTCAGCATGGACCAACTCTGATGGCGAAACGTGTAGCTATGGCGAACCGCCCCAGCCGGGGCAAGGCATCAGATTCGGCTTGGAACATAACATGAACAATGCTATGCACAACTCCGAAAGCCACGGCATGTGGTGCGGGCCGGGCGGCGGGGCTAGGTTCGCGGACAGCGAAAGATGGAGATAGGCATGGCGGGCAGCGTCAACAAGGTCATTCTGGTGGGAAATCTGGGCAAGGACCCGGAAGTCCGCCGCCTGCAGAGTGGGGACCCGGTCGTCAATCTTTCCATCGCCACCTCGGAAAGCTGGCGGGACAAGGCCTCCGGCGAGCGCAAGGAGAAGACCGAGTGGCACCGGGTCGTCATCTTCAACAAGAATCTGGCCGAGGTGGCGGAGAAATATCTGCGCAAGGGCGCCAAGGTCTATATCGAAGGCGCGCTGCAGACGCGCAAATGGACGGACAAGGATGGCGCGGAGAAATATTCGACCGAGGTGGTGCTGCAAAATTTCCGCGGTGAACTGACGATGCTCGATTCCAAGGGTGAGGGCGGCGGCGGGGCGCGGATGAGCGGCGGCGGGGCGAGCGAAAGCCCGGCCAGCTTCGACCGCGGCGATATGGATGACGAGATTCCCTTCTGATTGACCGACGTTACAGAGCCGGAATTTTTGTAACCGCGCTGGCGCTGTGCGGCTGCGCAACCGCGCCCGGCGAACCAGCCAGCGGCTTCCTCGCGCCTGAGATTGCGGACGCCTATATCCCGCTGAAGGCGACGCGCTTTCTCGACAAGCATTTCGGTGCGGGCGTGGTCATTGCACCCGGCGTGGCCGTCACCAACGCGCACAATGCCAATCTCCTCAATCCGGCTTCCGTGATCGGCACAGCGCAAGGCTATGATTTGTTGTTTTTCCGGACGGAAAAGCGCGCGACGATCGCGGCTGCCGTGCCCCAGACAGACGAAGCAGTGATCGCCTACGGACAGGGCGCCGATGGCTTGCGGCAATCGCGAGGCGTAGTGGAGAAATTCTGGCCCGCGGCCTTCGGCTTTGAATCCAATGCAGGCCCCGGTTTCAGCGGCGGCCCCGTGGTCGATGCCAAAACCGGCGCGATTCTCGGCATCACCTATGGCTTCATCGACCAAGGCGGCAAGCGTCTGATGCTGGCCTACAGCATCGGTTTCGTAATGGGGGAATGGGCCGAAATTCAGGCTTCCGCTTCGTCAAGATAAAGCGTTTTCCCGCATAGTTTTTCTGGCCGAATCGCTTGGCGAAATGCTAGGTGTGGGGCGATTTTGAGGGGGCCTTTCGAAGGTCCCGTTTGGGTGTCGTTGAGGAGCAGGATTTGAGCGAAACGGAAGGCCCCGCAAGCCCGCCCCCGGGCGGCGCCAGCGTGAGCCCCATCGCCATCGAGGACGAGCTGAAACGCTCCTATCTCGATTATGCGATGAGCGTGATTGTCAGCCGTGCGCTGCCCGATGCACGCGACGGGCTCAAGCCCGTACACCGGCGCATCCTCTATTCGATGCACGAAAACGGCTATGACTGGAACAAGGCCTACCGCAAATCCGCGCGCGTGGTCGGCGATGTCATCGGAAAATATCACCCGCATGGCGACCAGTCGATCTACGATGCCCTCGTGCGCATGGCGCAGGATTTTTCCATGCGCGCCCCGCTTATCGACGGGCAGGGCAATTTCGGCAGCGTGGATGGCGATCCGCCCGCCGCCATGCGCTACACCGAAGTCCGCCGCGCGAAAATTGCCCATGCGCTGAGCGAAGATCTCGACAAGAACACGGTCGATTTTCAGGACAATTACGACGGCTCGGAACGCGAGCCCATCGTGCTGCCCGCGCGCTTTCCCAATCTGCTGGTCAATGGCGCCAGCGGCATTGCCGTGGGCATGGCCACGAACGTTCCGCCGCACAATTTGGGCGAAGTGATCGATGCATGTCTTGCCTATATCGATGACCCGTCGATCAGCATGGATGCGCTGACCGAAATCGTGCCTGGCCCGGATTTCCCCACCGGCGCGCTTCTCATCGGCAAGCAGGCGGCGCGCGGTGCTTTGGCTCGCGGGCGCGGCAGCATTCTCATGCGCGCGCGCTGCCATGTGGAGGAAATTCGGAAAGATCGCGAAGCCATCATCGTCACCGAGCTTCCTTATCAGGTGAACAAGGCGCGGTTGCAGGAGCGCATCGCCGAACTGGTGCGTGAGAAACGCATCGAAGGCATCGGCGATATCCGCGACGAAAGCGACCGCGACGGCATGCGCGTGGTGATCGAGCTGCGCCGCGATGCGTCCAGCGATGTGGTGCTGAACCAGCTTTACCGTTTCTCCGATCTGCAGACGAGTTTCGGCGTCAACATGCTGGCGCTGATCGGCGGCGCGCCGATGCTGATGAATCTGAAGGATCTCATCGGCGCCTTCGTTGCATTCCGCGAAGAGGTGATCACGCGGCGCACGCGCTTCGATCTCGCCAAGGCGCGTGATCGCGGGCACATCCTGGTCGGCCTCGCCATTGCGGTCGCAAACATCGACGAAGTGATCGCGCTGATCCGCGCTGCCCCCGATGCCGCTGCCGCCAAGGAACAATTGATGGCGCGCGCCTGGCCCGCGAAAGATGTGGGGCCGCTGGTGATGCTCATCGCCGATCCACGCCATCTGGTGCTGGAGGATGGCACGATCCGCCTGACCGATGAACAGGCCAAGGCCATTCTCGATATCCGTCTGCAGCGTTTGACCGCGCTTGGCCGCGACGAAATCGCCGAGGAAGTCACCAAGCTCGGCGAAGCGATCAAGGATTATTTGGATATTCTCAAAAGCCGCGGCCGCGTGCTCGCCATCATTCGCGACGAATTGGCGGAGGTCAGAGCGGAATTCGCAACGCCGCGCCTCACCGAACTTGTCGATGCCGATGTGGAGATCGAAGACGAAGCGCTGATCGAGCGTGAGGATGTGGCGATCACCGTCACCCATGCGGGCTATATCAAGCGCACGCCGCTCGCCGAATATCGCGTGCAGGGCCGCGGCGGCAAGGGCCGCGCCGGCATGGCGACGCGCGAGGAAGATTTCGTCACGAACCTTTTCGTGGCCTCCACCCATGCGCCGCTGGTGTTCTTCTCTTCCACCGGCATGGCCTACAAGCTGAAAGTGTGGCGACTGCCGGAAGCGCGTATTCAGGGGCGCGGCAAGGCGATGGTGAATTTGCTGCCACTATCGGAAGGCGAGCGCATCACAACCATTCTGCCGCTGCCGGAAGATGAATCGCAGTGGGAAAAGCTCAACGCCGTCTTCGCCACGAAATCCGGTGACGTGCGCCGCAACGAGCTTTCCGATTTCGTGAACATCAACCGCAACGGCAAGATCGCTATGAAGCTGGAAAGCGGCGACGGCATTGTCGGCGTGCAGGTGTGCACCGAGCAGGACGATATCCTGCTCACCACGCGCGCCGGCAAATGCATTCGCTTTGCGCTGTCGGATGTGCGCGTGTTCAAGGGCCGCGAATCCACCGGCGTGCGCGGGATCAAACTTGCGTCAGGCGATGAAGTCGTCAGCCTGTCGCTGTTGCATCATTCCGATGCGAGCAGTGCGGAAGCCCGCGCCTATCTCAAGCAGGCGAGTGCTGCGCGCCGCGCGGCGACGGGCGAAGAAGCCGAGCCGGTCGAGGATGTGATCGAAGACGGTGAGGAGAGCATCGAGGAAGCGACGCTAACGCCGGAGCGCTATGCCGCGCTGGGTGCGCGCGAGCAATTCGTGCTGGCGGCATCCGAAAACGGGTTCGGCAAGCGCAGCAGTTCCTATGAATATCGCGTCACCGGCCGCGGCGGCTCGGGCATCGTCGCCATGGGCATGGGCAAGAAGAACACCGCCATCATCGGCGCCTTCCCGGTGGACGATAGCGACGATCTAATGCTCATCACCAATCTCGGCCAGACCATCCGCGTGGGCGTCAGCAGCGTCAGCGTGCAGGGCCGCTCGGCACAGGGCGTCGTTCTGTTCCGGCTGGACGAAGGCGAGCGCGTGGTATCTGTTGAGCGCATCGAAGAAGCCTCGGGCGAAGAGACGCCGGGCATCTGACAATGGGTGGGCAATGAGCAAAAAGCGCGTCGGGCTTTATCCGGGCACCTTCGATCCGGTCACGCTGGGCCATCTCGACATCATCAAGCGCGCGGTGAAGCTGGTCGATCATCTGGTGATCGGGGTCGCGACCAACGCTTCGAAATCACCCATGTTCACGCTGCCCGAGCGCATGGAGATGGTGCGCCACGAGGCAGCGCCGCTCGCCGAAGGCCGCGCGCATATCACGGTGGAGACCTTCGACAGCCTGCTCGTGCAATATGCCGAGAAGATCGGCGCCTCGGTGATCGTGCGCGGGCTTCGCGCCGTTTCCGATTTCGAATATGAATTCCAGATGGTGGGCATGAACCAGCGCCTCAATCCGGAAATCGAGACGGTGTTCTTGATGGCCGATCCGCGCCATCAGGCCATCGCCTCGCGGCTGGTGAAGGAAATCGCCATGCTGGGCGGCAATGTGGCGCCGTTCACGAGTCCCTATGTGGCCGATCTGCTGGTCAAGCGTTGCAAGGAAAAAGGAAAAAACTGATGGCGCGTGATGCCGAAAATACGATCGTGATGGAGCTGAAATCCGGGCCGGTTGTGATTGAACTCAAGCCCAATCTCGCGCCCAATCATGTCGCGCGCATCAAGGAACTGGCGCGCCGCGGATTTTACGACGGCGTCGTGTTCCATCGCGTGATCCCCGGCTTCATGGCGCAGACGGGCGATCCCACCGGCACCGGCTCGGGCGGCTCCGATCTGCCCGATCTGAAAGCGGAGTTTTCCGGCGAGACGCATGTGCGCGGCACGTGCTCGATGGCGCGCTCCAGTAGCCCCAATAGCGCCAACAGCCAATTCTTCATCTGCTTTGGCGATGCGCCATGGCTCAATCGCCAATACACGGTGTGGGGTCAGGTGGTGGAAGGCATGGAGCATGTGGACGCCATCAAGAAAGGCGGCGAACACAACAACGGCGCGATTTCCGGTGCGCCTGACAAGATCTTGAAGATGCGCGTGGAAGCGGATTCGAAGTGATTTGACCGGTTCCGGCCGATTTGATATCATGATATCAAATCGGAGATCGTATGGCACAAATCCTTGTCCGCAAGATCGAAGAATCCGTGAAGGAGCGGATTCGCAAGCGCGCCCGCCAGCATGGCCGCAGCATGGAAGAAGAGGCGCGCGATATCCTGCGCAGCGCGGTGGCCGTCACCAAGAAGCCAGAAGGGGGACTTGGGACGCGAATTCGCAAGCGGTTCGAAGGAATTAGCCTTGACGAGCCGATTCCGGAATTGCGCGGTTCGCCGGTGAAAGCGGCAAAGTTTCGCTTGTGATCATCATCGATACCAACGTGATCTCCATGCTTATGGAGCGGGTGTTCGAGCCGCGGGCACTTGCTTGGTTCGATAATCAACCTTCGCAATCGCTTTGGACGACGACCATCAGCGTGATGGAAGTTCGCTATGGTCTTGAACTGAAGCCACCGGGTCGCCGTCGCAACAGTCTGGAAGCCGCTTTTTCCCGCGTTCTGAGCGAAGACCTTGAAGGGCGGGTGTTGGACTTCGATCAAGTAGCCGCTGAACATGCGGGGACGATCTCGGCGCGGCGCAGGTCGGCTGGACGTCCAATCGAAGTTCGCGATGCACAAATAGCAGGAATCGCCACGGCCCGTGGAGCGATCTTGGCAACCAGAAATACGCGTGATTTTCACGGTCTCGACATCGAGATCGTCAGCCCTTGGGACTACTGACGCAAACTGCAACATTATGTTTGTCGCCGCGGGCGCGGGGGCGTTCTAAATGGCGCGGTCCATAGCGTTGGAGTTGCCGTGACCATCCCCTTTATCGATCTGCAGGCTCAGCGCCGCCGTCTTGGCGAAAAGCTTACGGCGGCCATCAATGCGGCAGTCGAAGGCGGGCAATGGATCATGGGCCCGCAGGTGCAGGCGTTCGAGGCGCAGCTTGCCGAATTCGCCGGCGTGAAACATGCCATTGCCTGCGCCAACGGCACCGATGCGCTGCTGATCGTTTTGCGCGCTTGGAATATCGGCGCGGGTGATGCGGTGTTCGTGCCGGCATTCACCTTCGCGGCATCCGCGGAAGTGGTGGCGCTGGCAGGTGCGGAACCTGTGTTCGTCGATGTGCTCGAAGATACGTTCAATATGGACCCCGCAAACCTCGAAGCGGCCATTGCGATGGTGAAGCGCGAGGGCAGATTGCGCCCGCGCGCCGTGATGCCGGTCGATCTCTTCGGGCAGACGGCGGATTACCGCAAACTCGAACCCATCATCGCGCGCGAGAAATTGCTGATGCTGTGCGATGCGGCGCAGGGTTTCGGCGGATTGCTCGACGGCAAACGCTCCGGCGCCTTCGGCGATGCGGCGGGCACGAGTTTCTTTCCCGCAAAGCCGCTCGGCTGCTTCGGCGATGGCGGAGCGAGTTTTACAAACGATGACGGATTGAATGAATTGCTGCGCTCGATCCGCATTCATGGTCAGGGCACGGACAAATATGAAAACGTCCGCATCGGCGTGAATTCGCGGCTGGATACGATTCAGGCGGCGATCCTGATCGAGAAGCTGAAAATCTTCCCTGAAGAAATCGAAATGCGCGAAGCCGCCGCACAGCGCTACAACAAGGCGCTCGGCGCATCGAACCGGATTCGCGTGCCGCATGTGATCGACGGCGCACAATCGACCTGGGCGCAATACACGATCCAAGTGCCCGACCGCGACAAGCTTGCTGCCGATCTGAAAGCCAAAGGCATTCCCACGGCGATCTATTATCCGATCCCGCTCTCGCGTCAGAAGGGCTATGCGCATTTTCCCTCCGCACCGATCCCCACAAGCGAGCGCCTGAGCAAGATCGTCATCAGCCTGCCGATGCATCCCTATCTGGACGCGCCCACGCAAGACCGGATCATTGAAGCGGTGCTGGAGAGCGTTGGGCGCCGTTAGCCTTCTATGGAGTTTTGCTTAACGGCGCGCGGGAGCGGAAAGATATTGGTAACGTTTTTCTTCCAGCAATCGCCTTAGCACATCCGCGTTTAGCAGCACATTGTTAAGGACGTTCTGCAACCATAAGCGCAGGTGCAAAGGGGCATATCCGCTATGGCGCAACGCGCTGCCAAGATTTTTCTGCCTGAAGCCGACCAGTCGGCGACGGTCACGCCGCTCAATCCCGCCTTCCGCGATTTTACGCAGCCCTGGCTCGATCTGAACGACAAGGCCGTTCTCGTCACCGGCGGCACGGGCTCGTTCGGCAAGCATTTCGTCAGGACCGTGATCGAGCGCTACAAGCCGCGCCGGCTGGTGATCTTCTCGCGCGACGAGATGAAACAATATGAGATGCAGCAGATGTTCCCGATGGAGCGCCATACTTTCATGCGCTATTTCATCGGCGATGTGCGCGACCGCGACCGGCTGGAACTGGCGATGCGCGATGTGGATTATGTGATCCATGCCGCAGCCCTGAAACAGGTGCCGACGGCCGAATACAATCCCTTCGAATGTATCCGCACCAATGTGTTCGGCGCGGAGAATGTGGTTTCGGCGGCGTTGCGGCGCAATGTGCGCAAGGTCATCGCGCTCTCCACCGACAAGGCGGCCAATCCGGTCAATCTCTACGGCGCGTCGAAGCTCGCATCGGACAAGATTTTCGTGGCGGCGAACAATCTGGCCGGTGCCGACGGCACCAAATTCTCGGTCGTGCGCTACGGCAATGTCGTGGGTTCGCGCGGCTCCGTTGTGCCGTTCTTCAGGAACCTCGCGGAAAACGGCGCCGAAACGCTGCCGATCACCGATCCGCGCATGACGCGCTTCTGGATCACGCTGACGCAGGGCGTGAATTTCGTGCTCTCCAGCATGGAGATGACGCGCGGCGGCGAGATTTTCGTGCCGAAAATTCCCTCCACCACCGTCACCGATCTGGCGTCGCTGATAGCGCCGAAACTTCCCCAGCGCACCGTCGGCGTGCGGCCCGGCGAGAAATTGCACGAGACGATGATCCCGGCCGACGATTCACGCTGGACGGTGGAACTGGCTGACCGTTTCGTGATTCTGGCGAGTTTTGCGGCCGCGGCGCGCGAGGCCTATCTCAATCGCGGCGCGCAGGCGGTGGCCGAAGATTTCGCTTATTCCAGCGACAACAATCCCGAGCAACTCGATGCGCGCGGATTGCAGGCGCTGCTGACGCAAGCCTACGCCTGAGGCCCACGAAACAGCAGGCAGGCATCGCCATAGGAATAGAAGCGATAGCGCTCGGCGATCGCTTCCGCATAGGCGCGCTTCATCGTGGCCGTTCCGGAAAAGGCGCAAACCAGCATGAACAATGTCGAACGCGGCAGATGGAAATTCGTGAGCAATATATCCACCGCTTTGAACCTGTAACCCGGCGTGATGAAAATGTCCGTCTCGCCGGAAAATTCCGCGAGATGCCCATCTTCGCGCGCCGCACTTTCCAGCGTGCGCAGGCTCGTCGTTCCCACAGCCGTGATGTGCTTGCGGCGGGCATGCACGGCGTTGAGACGCGCGGCTGTTTCGCCTGACAAAACCGCCCATTCGGAATGCATTTTGTGCTGCGCGGTATCTTCAGCTGTCACCGGCAGGAATGTGCCCGCGCCCACATGCAGCGTCAGTGTTTCACGCGAAACGCCTTTCTCCGCCAGACGCGCAAAAAGCTCAGGCGTGAAATGCAGCCCCGCGGTGGGTGCGGCCACCGAGCCGTCATGTTCGGCGAAGATGGTTTGATAATCGGTCACGTCCCGCGCATCGGGCACGCGCTTGCCCGCAATATAGGGCGGGAGCGGCATCTCGCCTTCGCGCGCGATTGCCGCGTCGAGCGCGGCCCCCTCAAGCGCGAATTTCAATTCCACTTCGCCGCCATCGCCGCGCGCCGCCACTTGCGCCTCGAGTGTGCCGAGATGAACGCGGTCACCCACGCTCAATTTCCGTGCCGGTTTGGCGAATGCCAGGAAGCGGTCGGGCGCCACGCGCTTGTGCAGCGTCACTTCGATCTTCGGCCCGTCGCCTTCGACGCCCGGCTTCGGCGCGCGCCGCCCCTTCAGCCGCGCGGGAATAACCTTCGTATCGTTGATCGCCAGTGCATCGCCGGGTTCCAGATAGTCCGGCAGATCGCGCACCTGCCGGTGTTCGAGCCGTCCATCCGTATGCACCACAAGCATTCGCGCGGAGTCGCGCGGGCGCGCGGGCCTGAGCGCGATCAATTCCTCGGGCAGATGAAAATCGAACAGCGAAACGTCCATGGCCGGAATAACCGTTGAGGCCCGTGTTGTGTCAAGCGTGGACACTGCCCTGCATGCGGCCATGGTGGGCTTGGCGAAACCGGGCGCGCCCTGCTATGCCCGCACGCGATGGCCGATTTTCGCTTCGAACTTCACTGCAATGACGGCGCCGCGCGCACCGGCACGATCCGCACGCCGCGCGGCGAAATCCGCACGCCCGCCTTCATGCCCGTCGGCACGGCGGGAACCGTCAAGGCCATGTTGCCCGAAAGCGTGCGCGCCACCGGCGCCGATATTCTGCTCGGCAACACCTATCACCTGATGCTGCGCCCCGGTGCGGAGCGCATCGCGCTGCTGGGTGGCCTGCACAAATTCATGAATTGGCCGCGCCCGATCCTCACGGACTCCGGCGGTTTCCAGGTGATGTCGCTGGCCAATCTGCGCAAGCTCACCGAAGACGGCGTGCGCTTCAAATCGCATATCGACGGGGCGGATGAATTTCTTTCGCCGGAGCGCGCGATGGAAATCCAGCGCCTGCTCGGTTCCGATATCCAGATGGTGCTGGATGAATGCCCCGCCTATCCGGCCACCGAAGCCGAGATCGAGAAATCTCTGGCGCTGTCGATGCGCTGGGCGAAGCGCTCGAAGTCCGCATTCGGCACGCAGCCGGGACGCGCCTGTTTCGGCATCGTGCAGGGCGGCGTGTTCGCGCATCTGCGCCAGCGTTCCGCGGGCGAACTCATCGAAATCGGTTTCGACGGTTATGCGGTGGGCGGCCTCGCGGTGGGCGAGGGGCAGCAGGCCATGTTCGAAACGTTGGAGGCCACCGTGCCACATTTGCCGGCAGATCGTCCGCGCTATCTGATGGGCGTCGGCAAGCCGGACGATATCGTGGGCGCGGTGTTGCGCGGCATCGACATGTTCGATTGCGTGCTGCCGACGCGCTCGGGCCGTAACGGCCAGGCCTTTACGCGGCAGGGCACGCTCAATCTGCGCAATGCGCGGCATGCCGACGATTCAACACCGCTGGATGCGCAATGCGCGTGCCCTGCCTGCCGCCAGTTTTCCCGCGCCTATCTGCATCATGTGGTGAAGGCGAACGAGATCATCGCCTCCATGCTGCTCACCTGGCACAATCTCACTTATTATCAGGACCTGATGGCCGATCTGCGCGCGGCGATTGCCGAACAGCGGCTGGCGGCCTTTGTCGCGCAGATGCCAGTGCGCGGCGGCGAGCCATAAAGCCCGGCAATTTCCGCTCTTGCGATTATCCTTCATCTCGTATATACAATGGCGTATATACAATGGAGTTCGAGATGGCAATCGCCAAAGTCTTTCAGTCCGGAAACAGCCAGGCACTCCGGCTTCCAAAGCAGTTCCGGCTTGCCGGTGCAGAGGTGGAAATCTTCCGGCGGGGGGACGAAATCGTTCTGCGGGAAAAGCAGCGGACGATGGCGCATGCGTTCGAGCTTCTGGCGGGTCTTCCTTGCGACTTGCTCGACACGCGCAACGACACGCCGCCCCAGAAGCGCAAAGGTCTCTGATGGCTCCGCGTTACCTGCTCGACACCAATATCTGCATCTACATACGCCAGAAGCGCCCCGCCGACGTGCTTAGACGATTTGAGAAACTGGCGGTCGGCGACGCTGCCATATCGGTCATCACTTACGGCGAACTGATCTATGGAGCCGAGAAAAGTCTCAGGCGCGCCGACCGGCTCCGGTATCTGACGGAACTGACCGGTCTGATCCCGGTTCTGCCCATGCCGGAGACGGGCGGCGAGACTTATGGAGCCATCCGGGCGGCGCTGGAGGGAGCGGGCCAAATGATTGGAAACAACGATCTTTGGATCGCGGCCCACGCCAAAACGGCAGGGTTGACGCTGGTGACAAACAACGAGCGCGAGTTCAAGCGGGTTGCCGGACTGACGGTGGAGAACTGGACGGCCTGAATTTCGCCTGCGGGGCTACATTTCCGGGCGCCGTCGGTTATAGAGAGGCGTGTTCAACCGGCCGGCCCCATGTCCGAAAAGCCCCGCTCCGATCTCAAGCCCAACACGTTCGAATATGAAAGCCACGCGCTCGTCTCGGCAAACGGCTTTCGCGAATATGATGCGCGCTGGCTGTTCGGCAAGGAATTGAACCTGCCGGGCGTGCAGGCGGTGGGGCTGGGCCTCGGCGCGTATTTCCACGAACTCGGAATCCGTCCGCGCGTGGTGACAGGCCACGATTATCGTTCCTATTCGCTGTCTATCAAACAGGCGCTGATCATCGGGCTGATGAATGCGGGCTGCGAAGTGGTGGACATCGGGCTTGCCACGACGCCGATGGCTTATTTCGCGCAATTCGCGCTCGATTGTCCGGGCCTCGCGATGGTCACCGCCAGCCACAATGAAAACGGCTGGACGGGCGTGAAGATGGGTGCGGGCGCGCCGCTCACCTTCGGGCCGGATGAAATGCAGCGGCTGAAAAAGATCGTGCTCGGCGGCGAAGCAGCACCACGCGCCGGCGGCAGCTACAAGCTGATCGAGAATTTCCGCGCGCCCTATCTCGACGAACTGACGAAGGGCCACAAGCTCTCGCGGCCCATCCGCGTCGTGGTTGCGTGCGGTAACGGCACCGCGGGATTGTTCGGACCGGAAGCGCTGCGCCGCATCGGCGCCGATGTGGTCGAGGCGCAGTGCAATCCCGATTACAATTTCCCGAATTACAATCCCAACACCGAAGATCTTCACATGCTGCATGCGATGGCGGAAGCGCGCGCCGCCGCGGGCGCCGAAATCGCGCTCGGCTTCGATGCGGATGGCGATCGCTGCGGCGTGGTGGATGATCTCGGCGAAGAAATTTTCGCGGACAAGGTTGGCGTGCTGCTGGCGCGCGATCTTTCCTCACGCATCCCGAATGCGAAATTCGTGGCCGATGTGAAATCCACCGGCATTTACGAAATCGATCCGGTGTTGAAGAAAAACGGCGCCACCACAGATTACTGGAAGACCGGCCATTCCTATATGAAGCGGCGCACGCATGAACTTGGCGCGGTCGCGGGTTTCGAAAAGAGCGGACATTATTTCTTCAATCCGCCGCTCGGCCGCGGCTATGACGATGGGATCGTGGCCGGTATCGCCGTGCTGGAAATGCTGGATCGCGCGGGCGCGAAGAAAATGTCGCAGCTTTTGGCGGAACTGCCCAAGACCTGGGGCACGCCCACCATGGCGCCCTATTGCCCCGACGAAAAGAAATACGCTGTCGTCGATGCGGTGACGAAGGAATATGAAGGCCTGAAGTCGCGCGGCGAAAAAATCCTCGGCCAGAAAATCGTCAAGCTCGTCACAGTGAATGGTGTGCGCTTCACGCTGGAAGACGGCACCTGGGGGCTGGTGCGCGCCTCCTCCAACAAGCCGTCATTGGTGGTCGTCGTCGAAAGCCCGGTGTCAGAGGCGCAGATGCGCGCAATGTTCGCCGATCTGGACGCGCGGCTGTCGAAGCATCCGGAAGTGGGTGAATACGATCAGAAAATCTGATCGCGCGGAGCGGCTCTTATAGCTCGTGCGGGTTCAGGGCGGGTTTGGCTTCCCCCCATTTTTTTGTGCTGCAGGCCCATTCCGCACGGTCTCAGATTTGCGCATCGCGCCGCGCACCTGAATGAGGGCTGCGGCCTGGCGCTGGAGTTCGGCGCGCTTTTCCTCGGTATGCCGCTTGGCGTCGTTATAATTGGCGATGATCTGCGCGCCACCCGGTGCGCCCATCACGGCATGTTGCGGGTCGCTGTCGGAGCCAATTTTACGGCCGAGCTGGTTGATCGCTGTTTGATATTTGGCAAGCCATTGCTGGCGGCAACCAACCCATGTTTCCACTTTTACGATGGCAACGGTCGCAGCTTTGATATCCGCCGGCGAGGCGCTCTGATAGGCGGCCGGATCGGAGGATGCAAAAGAAGGTTCGCTGCCGCATGTATCGTCCGGAGCGCGGAAGTTTAGAACGATTTGCTGCGTGTTTGGCTGCGTGGATACCGACAGCGGCGGCTTCACCGGATTAGCAGGCGGCGTTTCCGCCGTTTGCGGCTTGTGCCAAGGCGATTGTATCGCGATTTGCTGTTGCACAGTGGCCGCAGGTTTATTTTGTGCCGCAGCCGGTGCAGGAGGCGGTGGTTTCACCGGACCAGCAGGCAGCGTTTCTGCCGTTTGCGGCTTGTGCAAAGGCGGTTGTGTCGTGGTTTGCTGTTGCGCGGTGGCGGCAGGTTTATTTTGTGTCGCAGACGGCGCAGCAGGCGGTGGCTTTATCGGAGTGGCAGGCGGCGTTTCTGTAGCCTGTGGCTTGTGCATAGGTGATTGTGGCGGATTGGCGGGCGGCGCTGGTATCGTTACCGGTTTGGGCGGAGCAGATCTGGTGGGCTGCTGCGCCGTAGCCGAAGCTATTTTGCGCGCCTCATTCAGTTTTGCGATGTGCGTGGTCAGGAGCCGCTGGGTTTCGCTCTGCCGCTGACGGGCATTATCGAGTTGAGCCAGAACAGCCGCGCCGCCTTGTGCATTGTGGGTCGCTTGAGAGGGGGGCTGTCCCGGCTGCGCCATCTTGTGGTCAAGCACATTGACGGAGTTTTGATATTGGCCGAGCCATTGCTGCCGGCAATCAAGCCATGCTTTCAATTGCCACAACGATGCCTGGGCGCGGTCGAGGTCAACTTGCGAATAGCCCATGTAATCGTTTGGATTTGCGGTTACGGGCTGAGGTTGCGGGCCGCAATTGTCTGCGGGCGGACGGTACGCCATGACTTGTGCGTTCTGCTTGCGCCAGCCATTGTCGCCGTTTGTGCCATAGGGCGGCGGCGGATAACCGGTCCCAGCTTCTGGCCGATTTCGTTCCCAGTTGTTTGCGATTTGCGGCATGCGCTGGCGTAGGTCAGCTTCAAAACTGCGCGCTGAATTGGCGAAATCCGCAGTGGCAAACGGGATACGGATGTCATGGTCCTGATCACGGCCACGATAGCGGATGCTCACTGTTGTATCGGCGCCGTCCCGCAGGGTACGATACAAATCCGCATCGGACGTAAAGAGCCAGCGCACGCCGCGTTGATCCCAATTGTCTCCGTGTGCCGGCACGACAGTGCTCGAACGATAGATGCGCGTTCCATCTTGTCCCGACAAAACGAGTTTGGCAGGGGTTTCTAGATCCAGCCGGCGCGGATCGACATTGACCAGCACCGACACGGTTCCTGCCACGAATACCGGAGTCCCCTGGGTAACATCCGGCATCATGTCGGAGCGCTGGTGATCCCTCCATTGGCTCCAGAAAGCGTCATTGTTACGGGGCTCGGGCACGACCAGCGCAATACGCAAGTCAGCCGAATGGTCCCGCCCCCATTCTGTATGCGCAGTCCAGCTTGCCGGTGAATCGGGCGTACCCTGCCCACTGCGCTGAATGGGAAACGTTGCAAAGCGCCCCTCGAACGGATTGGAGGCTTGATCGGTGAATTCCTGTGGCGGTGCCGGTGGAGGCGGCGGCGGGCGATAGCCGTAATCGCGATCGGCAAAATCAGCATAACGGCGGTCTGGGGTTCTGGGTCCCCTTCTATTATAAGAGGGAGGGTATGACGACGGTTCGGCAGCGCGGGTTTCAGGGCTGGGCGAGCTGGCATATTGCGGCTGCGGGGGCGCTGGCTGCGAGGGGGGTGATTGTGGAGAAGCTGCGGGAGCTGGCGTCGCGGGAGCGGAATAGGGGGCGGGATTGCTCGCCAGATCGGTACTTTTTCCGCTTTTGCTGATGTAATAGCCACCCGCGAATGCAGCTGCGATTACCAAAACGATTCCAGAAATTATGAGAAGCAATTTCGATTGCATCGTGATCCTCGCACGTAAGGTCTATTGTACAACGCGGAAAGACGATTTTGGCTGCAATCCGGTTGCAGAAGGAGGCGGTTGTTTTGGCCGTATTGGCGGCATCGCCGGTGCAGTTTTCGGTGATGGCATACCCATCACTGCGACATCGTCGAGACCGGCAACACCAGTTGGCGATTCAAAAACCGCAACTGAAGTATCGTTCCGACCCTGCAGTCCACAGCAACCCCCGCGCGCTTCGCTGCGCTCCGCAAAAGGCTCCACTACGCGCGCGGGTCCCTCTGTGGCCTGTCGAGCGCGTCATCTAAAGGGGTCAGTTTTGGACGCGAAAGTGGGGTCGCTCTTCGAAGCGATTTGACAGATTACGAGAGCGGGGCGCCGCTCCAGATCGTTGCCGGAGAAGGTGGCGATCTGCTCGATGAAGCCCCGGCCAATCTATCGGGACGTTCGATGCGGGCCATGAAGATCTCCGAAGGGCTGTCGTTGCCCGGCTATGGTTTTCTTCTGCTCACGCAGGCGGATGGAAAATGGACAATTGATGCGCGCCGCGTGGACGGCACATCCATCCGGACATGCGAATTCGCTGAGCGGCATCTTGGGTCCTCAACGAAATAGCTCGTCTAAATAAAATCCGTCGTTGCGAGCGTTCCTGTTTGTCCAGTGAGGTGAATAACCAAGTCCTGACCTGCTTGATAACCAGCCATGCCATTGGCATCGACAATCAGGAAGGTTTGGCCCGATAGCGTGCCTGAATTGGGCGTGAACAAGATGGCGTGATCGGCATTGAGATGGCCGGAGAGTGCTGTGCTCAGATTGCTGTCGAAGGACGAAGTGCTGAGCGCACCAGATGTCACTGCGGTGTCAATCCCGGTGACGCTAAAAGTAACATCAATGCGATCGGCAGAGAAGTTCATGCCGGAGATCGTGTCATAGCCCGTACTCGTGGAATCCGAGACGACGTTGTACACGAAATGATCCGCTCCGCCATTGCCGGTGAGCGTATCGGCTCCTGCTCCTCCAGTAATGATGTCATTGCCTGCACCGCCGGTCAGCACATCATTGCCGGCACCGCCTTTGATGTTGAAGCTGCCATTGGTCTCGGCTGCACCGTTGAAGGTGAGCGTGTTGGTAGCTCCCAGCGCCGAACCATCCACTGTCAGTGTCTGGCCCGACGCCACATTCGCATCGTTGGTGGTGAGATTGTAGTTGAAGCCTGCACCCAGGCTCAGGGCCTCGACATTGACCATGGTGGTGGCGGAGAAGGTCAGGCCCGCCGAATAATTGCCAGCCAGTGTTACGGTGTCGTTGCCTGTACCGCCAT
>DASZBL010000031.1:0-214866 GCA_035944195.1 Rhizomicrobium sp.
TACGAGCGCCGCGTCACCCGTGTATTTTCAAACGCATTGGATGCCATGAAAACTGCGCTTGCTGAGGCAAATCGGGGACAAGGCCGTAGCGGATTTGATGAGGCAGTTAGTTCGGGCGTGAGTGCTAACCTGTGTGAAGCAGGCGTCAAAAGTTGACCGCAGCCTCGGAAATTTGTGGAAAGCGGTCGCCGAGCACGGGTTATCTGAGTCTAGCGACTTTCGGGCGCAGGTGACCGGATTCGAGGCGGAGAGGGGCAATCTCGCCAGACTGATTGAGGCGAAGAAGCAGTCCATCGAATCTGCCTTGAAGCCGATCTCGCTGGAAGAGGCTGCCACGGTCGCGCATCAGCTACGAGCTAAATTGGAGGCGGCAACCGCTGAGGTGAAGCGCAGGTATTTTCGCTCAGTCCTGTCAACGGTCCGTGTATCGGCAACACACGTTGAAATTGTTGGGTCAAACTCACAACTGGCCGAACTTGCCAGTACGCCGAACCGCGAGCCCATAGCCGTAGCCGGTGTTCGCGGTTTTGATCGACAATGGTGCGGTCGAGAAGACTCGAACTTCCACGCCTTGCGGCGCTACCACCTCAAGGTAGTGCGTCTACCAATTCCGCCACGACCGCATCGTTGGGGTGTCGGGGTTTAGCAAAGCCGCCCCGGCTTGGGAAGGGCGGCAATTTGGGTCAAAAACAGGGACGCCGGGGCCGCCGCCGGCCCGGATTTCCCCTATATTGCCACCGGGCAAAACGGGGTTGCGGCCATGAAGCCGGACATTCAGTCATTCTTCGACGAGGCGAGTTTCACGATCACCTATCTGGTGAGCGATCCGGCCACGAAACGCGCGGCCATCATCGACCCGGTCCTCGATTACAACGACAAACGGGCGCGCACCTCGACGGATTCTGCCGACAGGGTGCTGGAGGCGGCCGCGGGGATGAAGGTCAACTGGATTCTGGAAACCCACGCCCATGCCGAACATCTGACGGCCAGTGCCTATCTGCAGCAGCGCACGGGCGCGAAAATCGCCATCGGCAAGGAGATCGTCCAGACGCAGAAATTTTTCGGCGCGATGTTCAACGCAAAGGATGTGCTGGGCGATGGCGCGCCGTTCGATCGCCTGTTGAGCGACGGCGAAAAACTGCCGCTCGGCGATTTCGAAATCGAAGTGCTGCATACGCCCGGCCATACGGCGGGATGCGTGAGCTACAAGATCGGCGGCAATATCTTCATCGGCGATACGATGTTCATGCCGGATTACGGAACGGCACGCACCGATTTTCCCGGCGGCGATGCGCGCGCACTTTATCACTCGATCCAGCGGTTGTTCGCCTATCCGCCGGAGACGGTGCTGTGGCTGTGTCACGATTATCTGCCGCCGGGACGCACGGAGTTTCAATGGAAAACGACCGTGGCTGAGCAGCGCGCGAAGAACATTCTCGTCCATGACGGCGTCAGCGAAGAAGAATTCGTCGTCACCCGCAAAGCGCGCGACAAACCGCTGGCACCGCCTGCACTGATCTTGCCGTCGATACAGGTGAATATCCGTGCGGGCCGCATGCCGCCGCCGGAAGATGACGGGAAGATATATCTGAAGCTGCCGGTGAACCGGATTTAGATACCCTCGCCGTCCACGCCGGTATGGATGCCGCATTCGTCCTTGTCGAGGCCGGCCCAGCGGCCGTCGCGATAGCTTTCGCCGGAGAGGACGCGGCGCGTGCAGGGCATGCAGCCGATGGAGGGGTAGCCGTCTTCCACCAGCGGATGGCGCGGCAGATCATGCTTCACGATATAGGCTTCCAGATCGGCCAGCGACCATTCGGCCAGCGGATTGAAGCGGAAGCGGCCTTCGAAATATTCCACCGGAAGCATTTCGTGGCGCGCGTTCGTTTGAAAGCGTTTGCGCCCGGTGATCTGCGCGGAGAAACCTTCCAGCGCGCGCTTCAGCGGCAGCACTTTGCGGAAATTGCAGCAGGCGTCCGTATCGCGCGACCACAGCGTGCCTTCGGGATCGCGAGCGGCGCGGTCATCGGGATGCGGGCCGATGGCGCGCAGATCGGTGAGGCCAAGCAGATCCTGCAAACGGTCGCGATAGCGCAGCGTCTCGCCGAACAATTTTCCGGTGTTGAGGAAGATTACCGGCGTTGTGGGATCGATCTGCGCAATCATGTGCAGCAGCACCGCGGATTCCGCACCGAAAGACGAAACCACGGCGGTCTGGCCTGCGAATTCTTCTTCGAGCGCCAGCCGCAGAATGCCTTCAGCATCGCGGCCTTTTGCGGCGGCCTGCAATCGCGCAAGACGCGCGGTAATCGCGGGATCGTTTGTGCCCTGCCCGGCTCTGTCGAAGGCACGCGGCACAATTCCGCGTGCAGTGTCGATGACAGTGAAAGGTGCACTCACGAGAGCCATTCTTTCCGGACGACGAGATCGCGCGTTTTTTGGGAAACATCGGAAGCCGAATGGCCAGCCTGCCGCCATTCGGATCGCTGCTGGCTCACATCGTCCAGCCGCGTGTTCCATTCCAGATGCAGGCGGCGCTCCAGCCATTCGCGGATGAGTTTGGCGAGCCCCGGCGCGCGGCCGCCCGTCGAAACCGAAACCGTCAGATCGCCGCGGCGGATGATCGCCGGGACGTGGAAATCGCAGAGCGCGGGTTCGTCTTCCACATTCACCAGCACGCCCTTGAGCCGCGCCCGCGCCGCCAATTGCCGGGCGGCCTCATGGTCGAGCCCGGCAATGAACAGGATCGACAGGCCAGCCAGCGCCTCGGCAGGCGCGTCGGCAGCGATGGGGGTCGGGATCACGCCAGCCTCAGCCAGGAGGGCGCCACGACGCTCCAAGCCAGCGCCCGCACCGGCCAGACCGGCGGCGATTTCATCCTGATCGAGGACAATGGGAAGCACAGCGCACCTCTCCGCCATAATGGCGGTTCTACAGCAGAGATACGCGCTGGACCCCCTAAATGCAAGAATGAGGTGGGGAATATAAAATTATACGTCAGCTACAGTGTGTTACTGATAGCCCTTCAGCAATTCCGTAATGGAAACGCCTATCTTATCCCCATGGATCACGATCTCACCCTTCGCCACCGGGCGGTCATTGGCCAGTATCATAACGGCATCATCCTGCTTGGAATCCAGCTCGATGACGGCGCCGCGGCCCATGCGCAGCAATTGGTGCATGGGAATGACCGAGCGGCCCAGCACGACGGAGATTTCGACCTTGACGCTTTGGATATTGGAGGACATGAGCACTCGCCTTGGATGACAGGGCCGATCCTGTCGTCATTATGCTTTCTCCGGAGTTAACGCCGATCGATACGCGAGCCACATCGCCCGTGGAATGGCAGGTTCGGGAGGGGCTTCTGCCCTATCCCGAGGCCGTGGATTTCATGGAAGCCCGTGCCGCAGGTATCGCGGAGGGGGCCGCGCGGGAGCTGGTATGGCTGGTGGAGCATCCGCCAATCTACACCGCCGGAACCAGCGCGAAGGATTCCGATCTGGTCGATGCGCGGTTTCCGGTCTTCAAGACGGGCCGCGGCGGCCAATTCACCTATCATGGGCCGGGTCAGCGGGTCGGCTATGTGATGCTGGACCTCAAGCATCGCAAGCCCGACGTGCGTGCCTATGTGCACGATCTGGAGGAATGGCTGATCCGTGCGCTTGCCCGCTTCAATGTGAAAGGCGCGCGGCGCGAGGGGCGCGTGGGTATATGGGTGGCGCGCGGCGGCGGGCGCGAGGACAAGATCGCGGCCATCGGTGTGCGTGTGCGAAGATGGGTGACGTTTCACGGCATTTCGCTGAACGTCGATCCCGATCTGTCGCATTTCAGCGGAATTATTCCATGCGGCGTGCGCGAACATGGCGTCACCAGCCTTGCTGATCTGGGCATTCCCGCTTCGATGGCAGACGCCGACGTCAATCTGAAAGCGGCTTTTGCAGAGGTTTTTGGCACCTAGCCCCTCGCCTCTTTCGCGTTCTGCCCTATCATCGCGCCAATCGAGTCTGGAAGGGGCTTCAATCATGCCAAAAGTATCTGCTGCATTTTTTCTGGTTGCCGCGCTTCTTTTGCTCTGCGGAATGGTGCTTGGCCAAATCATGGGCATGCACGAGGATTTCACGCTTGCGCCGCTGCATGCGCATATCAATCTGCTCGGCTGGGTGACGCTGGCGCTTTACGGAACATTCTATGCGCTGACGAAGGATACTTATTCGCCGCGGCTGGCGTGGATCAATTTCACCCTCGCGGTCGTGGGCATCCTGGCCATGATCCCGATACTCTATTTGCTGCTGACGACGGCAAATGGCGGCGCGAAATATGGCCCGATGGCCGGCATGGCCGGCGGCATCGCCATGCTGGGGCTGCTGGTTTTCCTGATCTCGGTGGTGCGCGAATTCATGCGCAAACGCTGAATTCAAACTGACGGCCGCCGGTGGAAACCTTTTTCTGCCGGCGGCTCGGCCTTGTGCAATTCCACATTCGCAACCTTGGAGCCATCGGGACCACGCATGGCTGCGGCGACGAATGCTTCCACGGTTTTGGTGGGGCCTGACACCAGCGCTTCCACCGTTCCGTCGGAACGATTCCGGATCCAACCATCGAGCCCAAGCCTGCGCGCTTCTTCGATAGCGAAATGGCGATAGCCCACCGACTGCACGAAACCTTCGACGCGCACACGCAAGGATGTGAGATCGTCGTCGCTCATGCGAATTCGAGGATCACGTCGTCGAGGGCGAGGCTGTCGCCTTTTTTGGCGTTGATTTTCTTGACCGTGCCGTCGCGTTCGGCGGTCAGCACATTTTCCATTTTCATGGCTTCGACCACTGCCAGCACCTCGCCGCCTTTCACTTCCTGACCTTCGGCGACATTCACCGAAACCACGAGACCGGGCATGGGGCAGAGCAGGAATTTCGACGTGTCCGGTGGGGCTTTCTTCGGCATGAGGGCCGCCAGCGCCGCAGCACTCGCCCGCCGCGCGGATGCGACGATCTGTATGCCGCCCTGACTAAGGCGATAGCCGCCATGCACGCGCGCGATCTGGATGGCGCGCTCGCCGGTCTGCTCGTCCAGATGCATCACGGGCTCGCCGGGATGCCAGCGCAGACCCGCTTCATAGGGCGCGCCGTCGATCGTCATGTGCAGACGTTTGTTGCGCAGATGTGCGTCTATCACATGCAGCGCGTCGGCGCCGAGCGTGACGGTGAATTCTTCCGGCTTCGGCATGGCGCCGTCCACTTGCCCCGAGATCGCGCCCGCGCGCGCGGTGCGCGACAATTTCGCGGCGACGGCGGCGGCGGCGAAACGACGGCGCGTGGAATCGTCCATGGCGCGGCCATGGAAACCGTCGGGAAATTCCTCGGCGATGAAGCCGGTGGTCAACCGCCCCTCGCGGAAGCGGCCGCTGTGCATGATGGCGGTGACGAAGGCGATGTTGTGATTGATGCCTTCGATGCGGAATTCGTCCAGCGCTTCGGCCATGGCGTCGATTGCCGCTTCGCGCGTGGGCGCATGCGTGCAGAGCTTGGCGATCATCGGATCGTAGAACATCGAAATCTCGCCGCCTTCATACACGCCGGTATCGTTGCGCACGGTGATGTCGCCGCGCTTGCCTTCTACCGGCGGGCGATAGCGCACAAGACGGCCCGTGGACGGCAAAAATCCGCGATAGGGATCTTCGGCATAGATTCGCGATTCGATGGCCCAGCCGTTCAGTTTCACATCGCTCTGCGTGATGGGCAGCTTCTCGCCCGCCGCCGAGCGGATCATCAATTCGACCAGATCGAGCCCCGTGATGAGTTCCGTCACCGGATGCTCCACCTGCAGGCGCGTGTTCATTTCGAGGAAATAGAATTTGCGGTCCTTATCGACGATGAACTCAACGGTGCCAGCGCTGTCGTAACCAACAGCCTTGGCAAGTGCGACGGCTTCTTCGCCCATCGCCTTGCGCGTGGCTTCGTCGAGGAATGGTGACGGTGCTTCCTCGATCACCTTCTGGTGGCGGCGCTGGATCGAGCATTCGCGCTCGTTGAGATAGAGAACATTGCCGTGCTTGTCGCCGATGAGCTGGATTTCGATGTGGCGCGGCTCGGTGACGAATTTTTCGATGAACAGGCGGTCGTCGCCGAAACTGGCGCGCGCTTCATTCTGCGAGGATTGAATCGCCTGAACCAGATCGGCTTCCTTGTGAACGATGCGCAGGCCCTTGCCGCCACCGCCCGCCGACGCCTTCACCATCACGGGATAGCCGATGTCTTTCGCAATCGCCTTTGCATGCGCGGCATCTTTGATCTCGCCGACGAAACCAGGAACCGTCGAAACTTTCGCAGCAACCGCAAGCTTCTTGGATTCGATCTTGTCGCCCATCGCGGCGATGGCTTTGACGTTCGGCCCGATGAACGCCACGCCGATCTTCGCCAGCGCTTCGGCGAATGCTTCGCGTTCGGAAAGAAATCCATAGCCCGGATGCACGGCTTCGGCGCCGGTGTCCTTGCAGGCCTGCACGATCTTGTCGATGACGAGATAGGACTGCGCCGATGGCGGCGGGCCGATGTGCACGGCCTCGTCGGCCATCTCCACATGCAGCGCGTCTTTATCGGCGTCCGAATAGACGGCGACAGTCTTGATGCCCATGCGCCGGGCCGTCTTGATGACGCGGCAGGCGATCTCGCCGCGATTGGCGATCAGAATCTTTTTGAACACGCATCCCTCGAAACGAAATTGCGGTGCGGGAGCGTTTTAGGGGCTTCGGGGCTTTGCGTAAACCGGTGCGGCACAGCACCGCGCGCCGCTTGCCAAACCCCTCAAAACACGAGCAGAAAATGAATCGCCCCGCCCGCCGCGATGGCGAGCGCCCCCGCCGCCGCCAGGCCCGCGCCCAGCCGCGGGCCACCAATCGCGATGGCCAGCCCCGACTTGGCAGTGATATTGGCCGCGCCCGCCACCAGAATGGCCAGCGCGCCGGTCGCCGGTGTGATGGCGCCGCCCAGCATCTGGGAGACTGACAGGGTGATCGGGTCCACATCGGCAAGGCCCGTGACGGCGGCGAGCGGCAGCAGCCCCGCCTGTCCGAGATTGTCGCCCAGCAGCTTTGCCGGAATCATCACCAGCCCCAGCAGCGCGCCGAACTGCAGCACCTCGCCCAGTTCAAAAGGATTGGTGAGGCCGAGTTTTGGAGGCGTCGCCGATCTCTTCATCCGGTGGTCGAAAAGAAAACCGGCCACCGCCAGCACGATTGCAGCACCCACCACGGGAACCGCGAGAGGCAGCGCCAGAGGCGGCGCGATGAAGCTTGCAAGTGTCGCCATGCGCAATAGCGACACGACCCACGAAGCCAGAATCGCGTTCGCTACTTCGGGCCCGGTTTCCGCCTGCAACTTTGCGAGCTTCGAATAGCTGACGGTGACGGCGGTGGAAGAAACGAGTCCGCCCACCGCGCCCGCATAGAGCAACCCGCGGCGCGTGCCGGCCAGCCGGATCGCGATGTAACCGGCATAGGAAATCACCGCGATCAGAATCGTCAGCAGCCAGATCCGGTGCGGATTGAGCGCGTGCCACGGATCGACCATGCGGTCCGGCAATATCGGCAGCAGCACGAAACTCATCGCCAGCAGCAGCAGCGCTGCGCGCAATTCCGGCCATGTCACCTTCTTGAGGAAGCTGTGCAACGCCTCGCGCTCGGCCAGCAACGCGGTAGCGGCGACCGCGCTCGCTCCCGCCACTGCCATGTCGCCCATCACCGCGAAGGCGCCGAGCGCGAAAGTGAGCAGGCCTGCAACGAGGCCGGTGGCGGAGAGATTGTTGTCGGCAATGCTCTGGCGCCATTCGAAGACGATGAAGCCGAGCGCAAAACCCAGCGCCGCCAATCCCAGCGCCACGCCGCCGACCTGCGCGAACAGCGCGCCCCATACTCCACCGAGCAATCCGACCAGCGCAAACGTGCGGATGCCCGCCACACGCGAGCCCGACGGGCCCTCGCGCTCCTGCCAGCCGCGCTCGATGCCGATCAGAAAACCGATGGCAAGCGCCAATCCCAATCGCTGGAAAAGTTCGAGCGTGTCCAATGCGGCCTCTCAAAGCGCAAGCCAGCATAGCGCAAAGGGCGTGGCCGTGGATTGGGGGTTCTACTTATGTATTCGACAGATCACGGCGCGCTCGCAATCTTGCTGCCCTTCATTTCGCGGTCGCGGGCGGGACGGAACTGGCTGTCCGGATACCAGTTCGGCCATTGGCGGGAATTGGCGAGCCTGTTGCCCAATTCATAGAGCGCCTGCAAATCCTCGACGGGCCCGGACATATCCCAATCGGGATTAAATTTGTCCGTAGGCTGATGATAATGGTGCAGGCGATAATCGTCGCGCACCGCCTGCCCCGCTTTTTTGCCGCCATTGATGAGATCGTAGCCGCCCTCGGGATCGAGCATTGGTATTCCGACCTTCGCAAGGCTGATGTGATCGGAGCGGTAGAACATATCCTGCTCCGGTTCGGGATCGGATGTGACCACGCGTTTCTGCGCCTTCAACACATCGGCGAGAAGATCCTCCAGCTGCGATTCACCGCTGCCTGCAATCGTCATGTCGTGCGCGGGACCTTCGGGCACATTGGCATCGAGATTGATACCGCCCACGATATGGTCGAGCGGCCAGAGCGGATGCTCCGCGAAATATTGCGAGCCCAGCAGGCCCTGCTCCTCCATCGTCCAGCAGATGATGGCGATGGAGCGCTCGGGCGCGGGCTCAGCATTGGCGAACGCCTCGCCGATTTCCAGAATGCTGGATACGCCGATGCCGTTGTCGATGGCGCCGCTATAGATGCCGGCGGGGCCGTGCACATCCGGCTTCATGCCCAGATGGTCCCAATGCGCCGTATACAGAATATATTCGTCCGGATGCACGCGCCCGCGCACCACGCCCACGATATTGTGCGTCGTGAAATGCAGGATTCGCGAATGCAACGCGGCGCTGAGCGTTTCGCCGTTCATCGGCACGGCCTTGAATCCGGGCCGGTTGGCGGCGGCCTTCAATTGCAGATAATCGAGGCCCGCGCGCTTGAACAGGATTTTCGCATCTTCGAACCTGATCCAGCCTTGCACCGGCACCATGAACGCGTTGCCGTCGTCATTGGCGAGCCAGGTTTTCGTGCTGGCATTCAAATCATGCGCCAGCGGCCACCCATGCGCCGCGGGCACGGTCTCGTGCACGATGATGGCCGCCGCTGCACCCTGGCGCGCGGCTTCCGCAAATTTATATGCCGCGCGACCATAATCGCTGATCGCCTTGCCCTTGAAGAATTTCGGATCAGGATTCGCGTCTTCATTGCCGGGATCGTTGATGAGGATGACGACGGTTTTACCCTTCACGTCCACGCCCGCATAATCGTTCCAGTGATATTCGGGCGCGACAATGCCGTAGCCGACGAACACGAGAGGCGCTCTGCTCACCGTCACATCGGGATCATGGAAACGCGGCGTCCAATAGACGATGTCGCTGCCATATTTCGGTTCGAATGAACCTTGCGGCGTCTGAAATGTGACACTCGATTGAGAAACGTCGAGCGTGACGTTCGCGATCGGCACGTCCTGGAAATAGCTGCCGTCATTGCCGGCGCGCAGGCCCGCATAGCGCATGTCTGCCGCAATCCATCGGGCCGCTTTTTCGCCCTGCTCGGTGCCCGGCATGCGGCCTTCGAACACATCGGCAGAAATCATGCGGTCGCGCGCCAGCACGTCATGGCCGTTGATGTCCGCGGTGGTTCTGGGGTGCCACGGCCAGGGCCAAAGCGCATAGCCGAGCGCCGGCGTTGCGCTCAGCGTAAATACGATGAGCAAAGCAAATTTGCGCCCCGCGTGCATGACCGGCTCCGTCTCGACCCGGCCATTCTAGCCCAGATCGCCGCGCGGCCCATGCCTTGTCTGCACGCGAATGGGGATAGATAGGAGAAATTCGCCTCGGTTTGCAGCGCAACAAAACGGTTATTTCTGCCCGAGCCGCTCCAGCTGCGGATTCTGGAAGAAATCGCCATGCACCTGCTCGATGGTGCAGCGATAGGCGACGGTGAGCTTGCCCCCAAAACCGTTGCTGGCGCGCACATTCAACGGCAGCGTGAATTCGCTGCCATTGCGCACAACGGCAACCTTGCCGACATCGTCCAGGAACTGCGCGGTATCGGGCCGTGCCAGATGCGCAAGAATCTCGGCCTTGCAATTGTTGTAAGCATTGAGATTGTCAGTCGTCGCATCGGTGCGCGAATTGCCATAGAGCGCGTAGAGCACCGCGCCTACCAGCCCGACCGCCACCACCCCGCCGATGATCTTCGGCAGCATGGACGGTGCCGGTTCGTGCGTCTGGTCCATCATGGGAAGTCCCCCAACGTTTGAAAAAGCGTAACGCGTTTCGGGCGATCTTCCCTATCAAAAGCTCGTGTGAAACTATGCTTATCTTCCCGACAAGGCGGGTTACAGCGGTATATTGTCGTGCTTCTTCCACACCTGCGGCACCTGCTTGTTGCGTAGCATGCGCAAGCTGCGCGCGATGCGCCAGCGGGTGGAGTGGGGGCGGATGACGTCGTCTATGTAGCCGCGGCCTGCTGCTACGAACGGATTCAGGAACCGGTCTTCATATTCTTTTGTGCGCGCGGCGATTTTCGCGGGGTCGTCCATGTCTTGTCGGAAGATGATTTCCACAGCACCCTTCGCACCCATCACCGCGATCTGCGCAGTAGGCCATGCGTAGTTCACGTCCGCGCGCATATGTTTGGATGCCATAACATCGTAAGCGCCGCCATAGGCCTTGCGCGTGATGACGGTGACTTTGGGAACAGTCGCCTCGGTGAACGCGAACAGCAATTTCGCGCCGTGCTTGATAATGCCGTTGTGCTCCTGCGCCGTACCCGGCAGAAATCCCGGCACGTCCACAAAGGTTACGATCGGGATGTTGAAGCAATCGCAGAAGCGCACGAACCGCGCGGCCTTGCGGCTGGCGTCATTGTCGAGCACGCCCGCCAGCACCATCGGCTGGTTGGCGACGAAACCCACCGTGCGCCCTTCGATGCGGCCGAAGCCGGTGATGATGTTGCGCGCAAAATTTTCCCCGATCTCGAAGAAGTCGCTTTCGTCGGCGATCTTCAGGATCAGCTCTTTCATGTCGTAGGGCTTGTTGGGATTTTCCGGCACCAGCGTGTCGAGGCTGGGTTCTTCGCGATGCGGATCGTCATTGGTGGGCCAATGGGGCGGCTTGTCGCGATTGTTCAGCGGCAGGAAATCGTAAAGCCTACGCATTTCCTCGATGCAGATGACATCGTTTTCGTAAGCGCCATCGGCCACCGACGATTTTGTGGAATGCACCTTCGCGCCGCCAAGCTGTTCGGCGGTGACATCTTCTTGAGTGACCGTCTTCACCACATCGGGACCGGTGATGAACATGTAGCTCGTGTCGCGCACCATGAAAATGAAATCGGTCATGGCGGGCGAATAAACATCGCCGCCTGCGCACGGCCCCATGATCACCGACACTTGCGGCACCACGCCGGACGCCAGCACATTGCGCTTGAACACTTCGCCGTAACCGGCGAGCGAGCCCACACCTTCCTGAATGCGCGCGCCGCCCGCATCGAGCAGGCCGATCACCGGCGCGCCGTTCTGGATCGCCATGTCCTGAATCTTGCAGATCTTCTGCGCATGCGTTTCGGAAAGCGAACCGCCGAAGACGGTGAAATCCTTCGCATAGACATAGACCATGCGGCCATTGATCGTGCCCCAGCCGGTGACGACACCGTCGCCGGGGATGACATTCTTGTCCGCGCCGAAATCCTTGTTGCGATGCTCCACGAACATGTCGAACTCCTCGAAGGAGTTCGCATCGAGCAGAAGTTCGAGGCGCTCGCGGGCGGTGAGCTTGCCGCGCTTGTGCTGGGCGTCGATGCGCTTCTGACCGCCGCCGAGGCGGGCACGCTCGCGGCGCGCTTCAAGCTCGTGGAGAATGTGCTTCATGACCATGATCCGGGCTGTCTGAAATTCGGGGGCAAGATGTGGGGGAGCGGGTCAAGCGTCAAGGGAGCGCAGAAACCGCCCGGCAGCGGCCAATTCGCCCGCCAGACGCGCCGCGCGGGCCTCGGCTTCGGCGTCCTGACCCCATTTTTCGGCCTGAAATGTCTCATCGAGGCGGGAGGCGGCGAATGCTTCTCCGGCGGTCAGCCGCCGCTCGGCCAGGGCCAGCGCCAGCACCAGCGAGCCCGTGATGGAGGTCACCGCGTGGAGGGCGGCGAGCGCGAAATCGTCGCGATCCCATACCGCCTTTTCCAGAGCCAGCAGCGCTTCGGCGGGCTGCTCGACAAAGAGGATGCCGGTGGAGACGGCGAGCCGCGCGCCATATTTCCGGTGCGCCCAATCGAGCAACGGGTCCCAGGCTGCCGCCTGATGCGCGGCAAGCTCTCGCGGCGCTTCGGCGCGGTAGCAGAGCAGATCACTTTTGCCGAAGCCGAGAATCTGTTCGGCAATGTGTCCGCGATTTGCGGGCACGCTTTCGGTGCCGGCGGTTGCGAGCCGGGTGAAGATCATGTCCGCGAGTTGGACGCTCTCGGCCTGGCCGCGCCATTCTTCGGCAATCGCTTCGGCCAGCGCGCGCGTGGGAGCGGCGAGCACTTTGCGCGACGGCGTTTTCACCGGCTTGCCATCGAGCAGGATTCGGAATGCGCCGCTCTCTTCGGCAACGCTCACATCTTTATAGAAGCGCCTCATTTCCGCTTTTTCGTTTTCTTCTTTGTTGCCGCGCGCAACGCATCCGGCAGGCCATCATGCGGCCCGAGTTTCGGCATGGGATGATCGGCCCAGTACAGCGCGCCGACTTCCTTGTTGCGCTTGGGATGGAACGGATACCAGAACTGGTTGCGCATGCGGTTCGCTTCGCCGCCGACAATCAGCACCGCATCTTCGTCGGAATTGTTGATGATGACATGCGTGATTCCTATGCCCGCTTCCCAGCCGATGAAATCGCCTTCGCCCATCGGCGTGATGTGGCCGTCATTCCATGCGTCGATCTTGCCCGACACGACATAGACGAATTCATCCTCGTCGCGCTCGGCATGGGGCCAGCTTGTGCGGCGTCCCGGTTTCAGCAGTTCCACATGCACGCCGATGCGGCTGAAGCGCGCGCGGCGGCCGAACATTGCGTCGATGCCGTGTTCTTCGGTGCTGTTCGGATAGGTGCCGGATTTCTTCTCCAGAATATCTCGCCAATGCGTGACGAAATCGGGGCGCTTGGTTTTGCGCGAACCCTTTGGCGATGGCGCGCCGCGCTTCGCATCGGTGAGGCCATCATGCGGCCCGAGTTTGCGTTTGGGCGCATCGTCCCAATGCATGCCCATTTTTTTCAGATTTTCATCCGCCGCCGGATCCACGGGATGAACACCCTTCCCCATCAGGCTCACCGGCTCGGTGAAATTGAAGATGCGCACGTCCTTGTTCGTATTGTTCAGCAGCGTATGCGCGATGCCGGTGCGCGCGTTGAGGCAAACGCCGTCGCCTTCCTCGAGCCTGTGCAAATAACCGTCGATCCACAAATCCGGCTCGCCTTCCAGCACGAATGCAAATATTTCCAGATTGCGCACCGCCAAAGGCGGATAGCCGCGCACGCCTGGCGGCAGGCGCATATGCGCCACGCGCAAATGCGAGATGTTCACCGCGGGCGCGAACTCGCCGACATAGCCGAACGGTTCGTCCATCATCGGCGGCCTCACCTGTTCGGCGGGTTCGATGTCCTTCCAGTGCTTGATGAAAGCGGGACGTTTCATTTTTTTACTCGCGCGAAGGGGGCGGTTTTCAGTTCCGGATCGAAACCCAGAAGCTTCCATGTCGTCAGCATATGCGCTGGCAACGGCGCGGTCACGGTCAGACGCCCACCATCGGGATGCGCAATATCAATTGATCTTGCGTGCAGATGCAGCTTGTCCTCGATGGCACCGCGCCCGCGCGAGGCCGCGCCGCCATATTTGAAGTCGCCCACGATAGGCGTGTCCAAACTCGCCAGATGCACGCGGATCTGGTGCGTGCGGCCGGTGACGGGCTTGGCCGCGACCCAGGCGAATTCCTCGCCCGCCTGCCCCAGCACCGCATAATCGGTGATGGCGTGCTTGGCGCCTTCGGCATTGCGCTCCACGCCTTCCATGCGCTCCTCGCCGCGGCCACCCTCCTTGGCGAGCGCGAGTTTGATGGTGCCCTGCTCCTTTTTCGGGACGCCCTTGGTCAGCGCCCAATAGATTTTGGAGGCGTCGCGGCGGCGCAGCGATTCGGCCAGCGCCGCCGCCGCCGGAACCGTGCGCGCGATCAGCAGCACGCCGGAGGTATCGCGGTCGAGGCGATGCACCAGGCGAGGCCGCTGCTTCTTTCCTTGCGCCAGCGCATCGAGCATGCCGTCGATATGGCGCGTGATACCGGTGCCGCCTTGCGTCGCCAATCCCGGCGGCTTGTTCAAAACGATGACGGCAGAATCCTGATAGATCACAAACTCTTGCAGATCGTTCTTTTCGTGATTCGTGAACTTGTTCGGTGGCGGTTTCTCGTCCGGCGCGTTCGCCACCTGCGGCGGAATGCGGATTTGCTGCCCCGCTTCCACACGGTCGCCCGCCTTGGCTCGCTTGCCGTCCAGCCGCACCTGTCCCGTGCGCAGCAGCTTCTCAAGCAGGCCATGACCGAGCGCGGGATAATGCCGCTTGAACCAGCGATCCAGACGGATGCCGTTGTCGTCTCTTTCGACCTCAACCGATTCCGCGCTCACAGAACCCGCACGATCCAGAGGCCCGCGAACAAAGCTGCCACCGACAACAATGCCGATCCCGCCATATAGGCGGCGGCACTCGCATAGGCCCCGCGCTCGATCAGCAGCGCGCTGTCGAGCGAGAAGGTCGAGAAGGTAGTGTAGCCGCCCAGCACGCCCACGGTCAGGAAGGCGCGCGCCTCAGGTGTGAAATGCAGCTTCAGCGCGCCCAGCTCCACGATCACGCCCATGATGAAGCCGCCGGAAATGTTGACGACGAAAATGCCCCAGGGAAAGCCGGGCCACGCGGCGGATTGCACGAGGCTCGCCACCGCATAACGCGCCAGCGACCCAAGCGCGCCGCCGATGGCGATGGCAAGGAGGATGGAGAATTGCATCTTGGAACCATCAATTATCTGGCGGGAGCTATAACAGATTCCGGCGTTCAGACCCCAGCCTTCTTCGCCCGGAGCTTGGCCCAATATTCCAGCCGTTTGGCGATCTCGCGTTCGAAGCCGGTTTCCTTGGGCTGGTAGAATTCCTCGCGCGGCATGGCCTCGGGAAAATAGTTCTGGCCGGAGAATCCTTCCTCGGCCTCGTGGTCATATTCATAGCCTTTGCCATAGCCGAGATTCTTCATCAGCTTGGTCGGCGCGTTGAGGATATGGGCGGGCGGCATCAGCGAGCCGTGTTCGGACGCCGCACGCTTGGCGGCACCATAGGCGACGTACACCGCATTCGATTTCGGCGCGCTGGCGAGATAAAGCACACATTGCACGAGCGCCAATTCGCCCTCGGGGCTGCCGAGGAAATCATAGACATCCTTCGCCGCAATCGCCTGCACCACCGCTTGCGGATCGGCGAGACCGATATCTTCCACGCTGGCGCGCACCAGACGACGCGCGATGTAAAGCGGCTGCTCACCGCCCGCCAGCATGCGCGCGAGCCAATAAAGCGCCGCATTGGGATCCGAGCCACGAATGGATTTGTGGAGCGCGGAAATGAGATTGTAATGCTCTTCGCGCGATTTGTCGTAGAGCGGCGCGCGGCGCTGCACGGCGGTGACGAGCGCGGATGAATCCAGCGGCTTCACCGTTTTCAGCGCGGCGACTTCTTCCGCGAGATTGAGAAGATATCGCCCGTCGCCATCGGCCATGGCGCGAAGACTGGCGCGCGCATCGCCGGTCAGCGGAAGTTTTTCGCCGTAATGTTTTTCGGCTCGCTCCAGCAGCGTTTCCAGCGCCGCATCGTCCAGCCGCCGCAACACCAGCACCTGCATCCGCGACAGCAACGCGCCGTTCAATTCGAAAGATGGATTTTCCGTCGTGGCGCCGACCAGCACTATGGTTCCATCTTCCACCACCGGCAAAAAGGAATCCTGCTGGCTGCGATTGAAGCGGTGGATTTCATCGACGAAGAGCAGCGTGCCCTGCCCTGTCTTGCGGCGGGCACGCGCGGCGTCGAAGGTTTTCTTCAGATCGGCAACACCGGAAAACACTGCCGACAATTGCACGTAATGCAGATTGAAGGCGTGGCTCAGCAACCGCGCGATGGTCGTCTTGCCCGTGCCGGGCGGTCCCCAGAGAATGATGGAATGCGCGCGCTTCGCCGCAACCATCCGCCCAATCGGACCTTCGGGACCGATCAGATGATCCTGCCCAACCACTTCGCCAAGCGTCTTGGGACGCAGCCGGTCAGCCAGCGGCCGCGGCGCGTCGTTCTCCAATCCACCGGCTTCGAAGAGGTCGCTCATCGCGCAAGACTAGCGCGCGCGACGCTATCCATCCACCGAAAGCGTCATGCGCTGGCCGCCGCGGTCTACGATCAGGCTCCAATGGCCGTTTGCCGTTTCCATCAGATGCTTGAGCTGGCCCGTGCCGGTGATCGGCGCGCCGTTCACGGATTTGACGATGTCGCCCGCCTGAAAGCCCTGGTTCGCAGCAAGCGAACCATCAGCGACCGATACTACCACCACACCTTTCGCCATCAGATTCATGTTGAGTTCGACGGCAACCGCGGGCGAAAGGTTTTCCACTTTCGCGCCGGTGAGCGGCGTTTGTCCGCCGATCACCGCCGTGTTGCGCGGTGGATTTTCCGGCGGCAATGCGAGCGCCACGTCGACATCGCGCGGCTTGCCGCCCGACATCGCATGCAGTTTGACCTTGTCGCCGGGCCGGTGCGTGGCGACGCGGTAATTGAGGCCCTGCATGTCGTCCACTTCGGTGCCGTCGACCGCCATCACGACATCGCCGGTTTTCAATCCGGCATTCGCAACCGGGCCGCCGGAATAAACATTTTTGAGCACCACGCCTTCGGGACGATTGAGGCCGACACTGGCGGCGATTTCGCTCGTCACCGCTTGTCCCTCCGCGCCGATCCACGGAATCTTCACGCCGCCGCCGAGCGCGCCTTCCACCACACGCCGCGCAAGGTTTGCCGGAATGGCAAAACCGATGCCGATGGATTCGCCCGTGCGCGAATAGATCGCCGTGTTGATGCCGGCGAGTTTGCCGTCGGTCGTCACCAGCGCACCGCCGGAATTGCCGGGATTGATGGCGGCGTCGGTCTGGATGAAGAACTGATAATCCGATGCGCTGATTTGCGTGCGCGCAAGCGCGGAGACGATACCCATCGTCACGGTTTGACCCACGCCGAACGGATCGCCGATGGCGAGCACCAGATCGCCGACCTGCACCTTGTCGCTATCGCCGAACGCGACGGTGGGAAGTTTCTCGCCCTTGGTGTCGATCTTCAGTACGGCGAGATCGGTGCGGCTGTCGGCCAAGAGCACGCGCGCCTTGAACTCGCGCTTGTCGGACAGTGCGACCACGATGTTCTGCCCGCCCGTCACCACGTGATTGTTGGTGAGCACGATGCCGTCCGCGCGCACGATCACGCCGGAGCCCAGCGATTGCTGCACGCGCTGGCGCAATTGCGGCGAGGCACCGAAGAATTGCTGGAACAGTGGATCGTTGAACAGCGGATTCATCGGCGCCTGCACCACCGAACGCGCATAGACATTCACCACCGCGGGCGCGATGCGCTTAACCAGCGGCGCGAAGGTGAGTTGCACCTGCCCCGTCGATTGCGGCACGGCCTGTAGCGGGGCGGCGGCGCCGGGCGTGGCGGCCAATGCGGCGAGAAGTAAGGCGATGAGTGCGTGACGTTTCATTCGCATGCTCCGTCAATTTCCATGCTCTAAACGCAAAGGGCGGCCTTGCAGCCGCCCCTTTTATTCAAAAAACCTGTGGCGAAATTTTGAACTATTCCTCGCCCTCTTCGCCCGTCATGACGGGGCCGGAATCCAGCCCCTTCGCTTCGGGATCGCGGTCCACGAATTCGATGAAGGCCATTTCGGCGTTATCGCCGAAGCGGAAGCCCGCTTTCAGCACGCGGGTGTAGCCGCCCGGACGGGTGGCGTAGCGCGGGCCGATTACGTCGAACAGCTTCTGGACCTGCGTTTCGTCGCGGATCTGCGCGAGCGCCTGACGGCGCGCGTGCAAATTCGCGGGCCCGCGGCGCGACAGCGTCACGAGTTTCTCCACCACGGGGCGAAGCTCCTTCGCCTTGGGCAGCGTGGTCTTGATCTGCTCGTGCTTGATCAGCGCAGCGGCCATGTTCGCGAACATGGCGACGCGGTGCTGGGACTTCCTGTTGAGCTTGCGGCCCTGATTGCGATGGCGCATGACACTCTACTTTCAAAGAAATTAGTACTGATCCTCGTAACGCTTTGCGAGGTCTTCGATGTTTTCCGGCGGCCAGCCCGGCACTTCCATGCCCAGATGCAGGCCCATTTCGGCAAGCACCGCCTTGATCTCGTTCAGCGACTTGCGGCCGAAATTCGGCGTGCGGAGCATTTCGGCTTCGGTCTTCTGGATGAGATCGCCGATATAGACGATGTTGTCGTTCTTCAGGCAGTTCGCCGAACGCACCGACAATTCCAGTTCGTCCACTTTCTTGAGCAGCACCGGATTGAAAGCAAGATCGGGTTTCGCTTCTTCCGTGACGCGCTCGCGCGGTTCTTCGAAATTGATGAAGACCTGAAGCTGGTCCTGCAGGATGCGCGCGGCATAGGCCACCGCATTATCCGGCGTGACCGCGCCATTGGTTTCCACAACCATCGTGAGCTTATCGTAGTCCAGCGTTTCGCCGGAGCGCGTGTTTTCCACGCGATAGGAAACTTTCTTCACCGGAGAGAACAGCGAATCCACCGGGATCAAGCCGATGGGCGCATCTTCCGGGCGATTGCGATCGGCGGGCACATAGCCTTTGCCGGTTGCGACCGTCAGCTCCATGCGGAAATCCACCTTCTCGTCCAGCGTGCAGAGCACGAGATCGGGATTGAGGATTTCGACATCCGACACGGGCGTGATCATGCCCGCGGTGATTTCGCCGGGGCCGGTGGCGCGCAAGCTGAGACGCTTGGGGCCTTCCGCATGCATGCGCAGCGCGATCTGCTTCACGTTCAGCACGAGATCGGTCACGTCTTCGCGCACGCCCGCGATGGAAGAGAATTCATGCAGCACGCCCTCGATCTGGATCGAAGTCACGGCCGCACCCTGCAGCGATGACAGCAGCACGCGGCGCAGCGCATTGCCGAGCGTGAGGCCGAAGCCGCGCTCCAGCGGTTCCGCGGTAATTGTCGCCGAGCGGCCCACATCATGGCCCGCTTCGATCTTCAATTTCTGCGGCTTGATCAGTTCTTGCCAGTTCTTTTGAAACATCTTTTCCTCATCGTTTCCCGGACGTGTCGGATCACGCCCATTGCGTTCGACGGGTAGGCTCTATCCGAAAGCAAACTTTATACGCGGCGCCTCTTCGGCGGACGGCAGCCATTGTGCGGGATCGGCGTCACGTCGCGGATCGACGTCACCGTGAGCCCAACAGCCTGCAGCGCGCGCAGTGCGGATTCGCGTCCCGATCCGGGGCCGCTCACTTCCACTTCCAGCGTACGCATACCGTGTTCCATGGCCTTCTTGCCGGCGTCTTCGGCGGCCATCTGCGCAGCATAAGGAGTCGATTTGCGCGAACCCTTGAAGCCCATCATGCCGGCGGACGACCACGAGATCGCATTGCCCGCACCATCGGTGATGGTGATGATCGTGTTGTTGAAGGTGGCCGCGACATGCGCCACGCCCACGACAATGTTCTTCTTTTCTTTCTTGCGCGCGCGACCGGCGCCCTTCTTCTCGGCAGCCATATTACTTCGTCACTTTCTTCTTGCCCGCGATGGCCTTTGCAGGACCTTTGCGCGTGCGTGCGTTGGTGTGCGTACGCTGACCGCGCACCGGCAGGCCCTTGCGGTGACGCAGGCCCCGGTAGCAGCCCAGATCCATGAGCCGCTTGATGTTCATCGCCACTTCGCGGCGCAAATCGCCTTCCACGAGATAATCGCGGTCGATCGCCTCGCGGATCTGGATGATCTCGGCGTCGGTGAGGTCATGGACGCGGCGATCGGCCTTGATGCCGACCTTCTCGCAGATCTCTTTGGCCTTGGCCGGGCCGATTCCATGGATATAGCGAAGGCCGATTTCGACCCGCTTCTGGGTGGGGATATTGACGCCGGCGATACGAGCCACTGGGTTCTCCGAAGTTCCTAAGTCTTTGAAACTGCTAGTTCCGCGGTATTCGAACCTGCAAATTTCGAGGGGGGTCCCCCCTCAGGTGGAGGCCATCCGGAACGCCCGAAATATGACAGGAAATCTGCCGCGAGGGCGCGGATTATAGAAATCGTTACCCCTCAGTCAATGCCTGGTTAGGGCTTATTTTTCAAGGGGATTCACCACATACCTCGTCATGGCCGGGCAACGTCCCGGCCACCCATTAACTCATTCCTTGACCATGTTACGCTTTATTCCAACCAATGCGGGAAATAGATCGTCCCAATTCGGATTGTCCTGCTCAATCAGATTGATCTTCCATTCGCGCTTGTACTTCTTGATCGACGTCTCACGTTGAATCGCGGCGGTCATGCTCTCAAACGGCTCATACCATACGAGCCGCTTAACGCCATACTTCTTTGTGAAGCCGGGAATAAGACCTTCGCGATGTTCGTAAACGCGATTCGGAAACCTGCTGGTAACGCCAGTATAAAGCGTGCCGTGACGGCGGCTTGCCATGATGTAAACAGCAATGAATATGTTGAAGCTATCGCGCGAAACCATCCTGCCACAATCGCGTCAATGGGTGGCCGGGACAAGCCCGGCCATGACGTGTGGGGTGAGCAAGTTGCTAGTGAAGAGGTCTACCTCTTCGCATCCAGCGCCGCCGCTATCGCCTGCGTCACCTCGGCGATGGGGGCCATGCCGTCGATGGTCACGACCTTGCCCTGCTCGCGGTAATAGGCCAGCAGCGGCGCGGTGTTCCTGTAATAGACCGAAAGCCGGTTTTTCAGGGTGTCGGGATTGTCGTCGGGCCGGGAGAAGCCTTGGGCGATGCGCTGGTTCACGCGGTCCAGCAGCATCTCGTCATTGACCTTCAACTCGATCACCAGATCGATCTTCTTGGCCCGGTCGGCCAGCAGCCGGTCCAGCGCCTCGGCCTGGGGGATGGTGCGGGGAAAGCCGTCGAACACCACGCCGCCTGCGCAATCCGGCTTGTCCAGTCGTTCGGCAATGATGCCGATGACGATCTCGTCGGAAACGAGGTCGCCCTTGGCCATGATGGCCTCGACCTTTTTGCCGAGTTCCGTGCCCGCAGCGATGGCCGCGCGCAGCATGTCCCCCGTCGAGAGCTGGGGCAGGCCGCACCTCTCCTGAAGGATCTTCGCCTGCGTGCCTTTGCCCGCGCCCGGTGGGCCGAACAGAACCAGATTCAACGCCGTGCTCCCCGAAGCTTCGCCTTCTTGATGAGGCCTTCATATTGCTGCGCAATCAGATGGCTCTGGATCTGGGCGACCGTATCCATCGTCACGCTGACCACGATCAGGATCGAGGTGCCGCCGAGATAGAACGGGATCGAATAGCGATAGATCAGGAATTCCGGAATGAGGCAGACGGTGGCCAGATAGATGGCGCCGATCACCGTGATGCGCGTCAGCACATAATCGATATATTCGGCCGTCTTCTTGCCGGGGCGGATGCCGGGAATGAAGCCGCCATATTTCTTCAGATTGTCCGCCGTCTCTTCCGGATTGAAGATGATCGACGTGTAGAAAAACGAGAAGAACAGGATCAGCAGCGCATAGAGCAGCAGATAAAGCGGCTGGCCGTGGCTGATGTAGGCCACAATGGTTTGCAGCCAATCGGGCGTGTTCGCTGCGTTGAATTGCGCGACCGTTGCCGGCATCAGCAGGATCGAAGACGCGAAGATCGGCGGGATCACACCGGAAACGTTGATCTTCAGCGGCAGATGCGAGCTTTCGCCGCCGAACATGCGGTTGCCGACCTGTCGCTTTGGATATTGCACCAGCAAGCGGCGCTGCGCGCGTTCCATGAAGACGATGCCGGTCACCAGCGCTGCGATAAAGCCGATACCAAAGATCAGAACCAGCGGCGAAATCGCGCCGGTGCGGCCCGCCTCGAACGCCTGCACGATCATCGAGGGGAAGCGCGCCACGATGCCCGCAAAGATGATGAGCGATATGCCGTTGCCCACGCCGCGGCTGGTGATCTGTTCGCCGATCCACATCAGAAGGATCGTGCCGCCGGTGAGCGTGATCACCGCGGAGATGCGAAAGAAGAATCCTGGATCGATGACGACATTGCCCCAATGCTCAAGACCGATGGCGATGCCATAGGCTTGCAACGCCGCAAGGCCGACGGTGCCGTATCGCGTGTATTGATTGATGATCTTGCGGCCCGCCTCGCCTTCCTTCTTCAGCGCTTCCAGTTCGGGAAACACCGTGGTCATCAACTGGATGATGATGGAGGCAGAAATGTAAGGCATGATGCCCAGCGCGAAGATCGCCATGCGCCCGACTGCTCCGCCCGCCAGCACGTTGAACACATCGAGCAAGCCGCCCTGCTGCTGCGTGAGCTGGTGCGCGAGTGCGGTGGGATCGATGCCGGGCATCGGGATATAGGTTCCCAGCCGCGCCACGATCAGTGCGCCCAGCGTGAAGAAAATACGCTGGCGCAGCTCGGTCGCCTTGCCGAGAGATTTGAAATTGAAATTCGCTGCTAATTGTTCCGCCGCTGAGGGCATTCGCTCACTCCCTGAACGGGGTCACCCCGAACATGCGCGACATTTATATGGTGTTGACCCCGCGCTTGTCGAAGGGCGAGGCGCGGTGCGTCAGGCCGCCGCGCCCCGTGCCGCCTTCTTCTCCGCGGATTTCGCGCGGCGCTGGGCTTTTTTGCCCGGCTTGCCGTGCTTGTCCATGTGGACGGGCTTGACGAAGGTGGTGGTGATCGTGCCGCCCGCCTTCTTCACCGCTTCGGCGGCACCTTTGGAGGCGCCGGCCACTTCGATGTCGAGCTTCGCCTTGATCTCGCCCTTGCCGAGCAGGCGCACGCCATTGCGGCTCTTGCCGACAATGCCGGCCTTGCGCAGCGATTCGCTCGTGATCTTCACGCCGGCGTCGATCTTCTTGTCGTCGATCGCTTTCTGCAGGCGGTCCAGATTCACTTCCGCAAAATCATTGGCGAAGATGTTGTTGAAGCCGCGCTTGGGCATACGCATGTAAAGCGGCATCTGGCCGCCTTCGAAGCCGTACACTTTCGTGCCGGTGCGCGCCTTCGCACCCTTCACACCGCGGCCAGACGTTTTGCCGAGGCCGGAGGACGAGCCGCGCCCGACTTTCGTCTTGCGCTTGTGGGCGCCTTCGTTGTTGCGGATTTCGTTGAGTTTCATATCACTTGCTTTCTTCAACAACCTCGACGAGGTGCTGCACGGCGCGGATCATTCCGCGCACGGCGGGCGTATCTTCCAGCGTGCGCGTGCGGCGGATTTTGCCCAGGCCCAAACCGATCAGCGTTGCGGCCTGTTCCTTGGGCTTGCGGTTGGCGCTTTTGATCTGGCGCACCGTCACCGTTTTCTTTGCGTGGGCTTTCTTCGCGGACATGGCCTAGTTTCCTGCCGGCTGTTCGGCTTTCGAAGCACCTTCGCGCTTGGAAAGGATTTCCGTCACGCTGCGGCCGCGGCGTTGCGCCACCATGCGGGGGCTTTGCTGACCCTTCAGCGCGTCGAACGTCGCGCGCACCATGTTGTATGGATTGGAGGTGCCGAGCGATTTCGACACGACATCGCCCACGCCGAGCGCTTCAAACACCGCGCGCATCGGGCCGCCTGCGATGATGCCGGTACCGGCGGGAGCCGGACGCACAATCACCTTGCCCGCGCCATGATGGCCGCGGGTTTCATGATGCAATGTGCGGCCATCCTTCAGCGGCACGCGGATGAGCGCGCGCTTGGCTGCGTCCGTCGCCTTGCGGATGGCTTCGGGCACTTCGCGCGCCTTGCCATGGCCGAAACCGACGCGGCCGCGCTGATCGCCGACAACCACGAGTGCCGCGAAACCAAAGCGCCGCCCGCCCTTCACGACCTTGGCCACGCGATTGATGTGGACCAGCTTGTCGATGAATTCGTTGTCGCGCTCTTCGCGATCGCCACCGCGTTCGCGCCGTCTGCCGCCACCTTCTTCACGCGCCATCAAACTTTTCCTTTATCAAAACTCGAGGCCGCCCTCGCGGGCAGCATCGGCGAGCGCCTTGATGCGCCCGTGATAGATATAACCGCCGCGATCGAACACGACCTTCGTCACGCCCTTGGCCAGCGCGCGTTCGGCGATCTTCTTGCCGACGGAGCTTGCCGCATCCACGTTCCAGCTTTTGGGGCCCTTGCCTTCTTTTTCATTGGTCGAGGCGGCAGCCAGCGTCGAACCTGCGCGATCATCGATCACCTGCGCATAGATGTGGCGGCCGGAACGGAACACCGAAAGCCGCGGACGTCCCGCCGCATTGGCCCCGATGCGATAGCGTGTGCGCTTCTGGCGCCGCGCGAAGAGCTTCGTCGTCATTTCTTCTTGCCTTCTTTGCGCAGGATAAACTCCCCGGCATATTTCACACCCTTGCCCTTGTAAGGCTCCGGCGGACGGTAGCTGCGGATTTCGGCCGCGACCTGGCCGACCAACTGCTTGTCGATGCCGGAAACCGCAATCATGGTGGGCTTTTCGCAGGCGATGCTGATGCCGTTCGGAATCGGATAGGCCACATCATGGCTGAAGCCGAGCTGCAGATTGAGGTTCTTGCCCTGCACCGCCGCGCGATAGCCGACGCCGTTGATTTCCAGCTTCTGCGTGAAACCCTCGGTGACGCCGACGACGAGGTTGTTCACCAGCGTGCGCGACAGGCCCCACATCTGGCGCGCCTGCTCGGCGCCATCCTTCGGCGAGACATGCACGCCATCGGCGTCCACCTTGACCTCGACCTGCTTGACGAGCGTGACTTGCAGCTCGCCTTTCGGGCCTTTTACTTTCACCGTGTTGCCTTCGGCAGAGGCTGTGACGCCCTTGGGAAGAACAACCGGCTTTTTGCCGATACGTGACATTTGCTTTCTCCCTCCGCCGATCAAAATACCTGGCAGAGAACTTCGCCGCCGACATTCTTTTCACGGGCGGTGCTATCGGTCATCACGCCTTGCGGCGTCGAGATGATCGACAGGCCCAACCCCTGACGGTGCGGCTTCAGTTCCGTTACCGAGGCATAGACACGGCGGCCCGGCGTCGACACCCGCTTCAATTCGCGGATGACGGGCTTGCCTTCGTGATATTTCAGTTCGATTTCCAGCTCGCGGCTGCCGCCCTTGAACTCCACTTCCGCATAACCGCGGATGAAGCCTTCGGCCTGCAACACATCGAGCAAACGCACGCGAAGCCGCGAATTGGGGGACTTGATCTTCGCCATGCCGCGAAGCTGCCCATTGCGGATGCGCGCCAGAAGATCGCCGATGGGATCCGTGATCGCCATATCCTGTTCCTTTCCTACCAGCTCGCCTTGGTCATGCCAGGGATCTGGCCGAAATTCGAAAGATCGCGAAGTGCGATGCGCGACAGCTTCACCTTGCGGTAAAAGCCCTTGGAGCGGCCCGACAACTCGCAACGATGATGGATGCGCGTCTTCGAGGAATTGCGCGGCAGCTTGGCCAGCTTGAGATGCGCCGCAAAGCGATCCTCCGGCGGGACCTTCATGTTTTCCGTGATCGCCTTCAGCGCTGCGCGCTTGCCCGCATATTGCGCGACCATCTTTTCGCGCTTCTTGTTGCGGTTGATCTGGCTCTGTTTTGCCATTTCGTCCTCAATTCATGAACGGGAACTGGAAGCCTTTGAGAAGCGCTTTCGCTTCCGCATCGGTCTTCGCAGTGGTGTTGATGATGATGTCCATGCCCCACACGGTTTCCGTCTTGTCGTAGTCGATTTCGACGAAAATGATGTGTTCTTTCAGACCCATCGCATAATTGCCGCGGCCATCGAAGCTGGAGCCCTTCAGCCCGCGGAAGTCTCGCACGCGCGGCAGAGCGATCGTCACGAGCCGGTCGAGGAATTCATACATGCGGTCGCGGCGCAGCGTGACCTTCGCACCGATCGGCAGATCCTTGCGGATCTTGAATGTGGCGATGGCTTTCTTCGCGCGCGTGGCGACGGCCTTCTGGCCGGCGATGGCGGTGAGATCGTTCAGCGCCTGCTGAATCTTCTTCGAATCCGCCGCCGCCTCGCCCGCGCCGATATTCAGCACGATCTTGTTGATGCGCGGCACCTGCATGGTGTTGCTGTAACCGAACTCTTTCATGAGTTCGGGCTTCACCACTTCGTTGTAGCGCTTCTTGAACCGCGGCACGTAATTGGGATCGGTCGAGGCTTCGCCGACCGCCACCTGCGTGCCGGTGTTCTTCTCGACGCGCTTCTTGCCGGCTTCTTTTTTGGGCTTCGCCGCTTTTTCCGTTCCTGCTTCAGACATCGATGACCTCACCGGACTTCTTTGCGAAGCGCACCTTGCGCCCGTCGCCCAGCACCTTGAATCCTACGCGCGTCGCTTCGCCCGATTTCGGATCGACATGGGCGAGGTTGGACATATTGATCGGCGCTTCCTTGTTGATGATGCCGCCCTGCACCTTCTGGGTCTGGCGCTGATGGCGCTTGACCACATTGATGCCGGAGACGAGCGCGCGATTGTCCTTCGTCAGGACCTTCATCACTTCGCCCTTCTTGCCCTTGTCGCGGCCCGTGGTGACGATCACCTTGTCGCCCTTTTTGATCTTCACGCCCATCACAGCACCTCCGGCGCGAGCGAAATAATCTTCATATGGTTCTTGGCGCGAAGCTCGCGCGTCACCGGCCCGAAGATGCGCGTGCCGATCGGCTCGCCTTGCGCATTCACCAGCACCGCGGCGTTGGTGTCGAAGCGGATGAGGCTGCCGTCCGGACGGCGCACGCCCTTGGCGGTGCGCACGATCACGGCTTTCAACACTTCGCCCTTCTTCACGCGGCCGCGCGGAATAGCTTCCTTCACGCTCACCACGATGGTGTCGCCCACATCGGCATAGCGCCGCTTGGAGCCGCCCAGTACCTTGATGCACATCACCAGTTTGGCGCCGGAATTATCGGCAACCTCTAGCTCGGTCGTCATCTGAATCATTGTCTAAACTCCGGCCGGCTTATTCTTCGCCCGCGCGGCCGACGACTTCCCAGGTCTTCAATTTGGAAAGCGGTCTGCACTCGCGGATACGAACAACGTCGCCCACCTTGAACTCTTTGTTCTCGTCATGAGCATGGTATTTCTTCGAACGGCGCACGGTCTTGCCCATGACGGGATGGGTGAAACGGCGTTCCACCTTCACCACCACCGTCTTGGCGTTTTTGTCGCTGACCACGACACCCTGGAGCACGCGCTTAGGCATGTATTCTTCCTTCTGTCCTTATCCGGCCTTGCGGCGCTGCTCGCTCAAAACGGTTTCGATGCGCGCGATCTGCTTGCGAACGGCGCGCACGCGGCCCGTATTCTCAAGCTGACCGTTTGCGCGCTGGAAACGCAAATTGAACTGTTCCTTCTTCAGCTTCACGAGCTGATCGGAAAGTTCATCCCCGGTCTTGCCGCGAAAATCGTCCACTGTCGCTTTTTTCTTCGCCATGACGCTTTTTCCTAACCGTGCGCGCGCGCGATGAATTTGGTGGAGATGGAAAGCTTCGCCGCACCCAGCCGCATCGCTTCCTTCGCCGTTTCCGTATCCACGCCGTCGATTTCGAACAGGATGCGACCCGGCTTGATCTTCGCCACCCAGAATTCCGGCGCGCCTTTGCCCGAGCCCATGCGCACTTCGGCGGGCTTCTTGGACACCGGCACATCCGGGAACACGCGAATCCACACGCGGCCCGCACGCTTCATGTGACGCGTGATGGCGCGGCGCGCGGCTTCGATCTCGCGCGCATTGATGCGCTCGGGCTCGAGGGCCTTGAGGCCATATTCGCCGAAATTCAGCGAGGTGCCTGCCTTCGCAGCGCCGTGAATACGGCCCTTGTGCTGCTTGCGGAATTTTGTTCGTTTCGGTTGAAGCATGATCGTTATCCGTTATTCCGCTGCCGGCTGAGCTTGACGCTGCTGACCGCCGCCGCGCTGATCGGCTGCTTCGGCCTGGCGTTTCTCAACAGCCATCGGATCATGTTCCATGATCTCGCCCTTGAAGATCCAGACCTTCACGCCGCAAGTGCCATAGGTCGTCTTGGCGGTTGCGACGCCATAGTCGATATCGGCGCGCAGCGTATGCAGCGGCACGCGGCCTTCGCGGTACCATTCGGTGCGCGCGATTTCGGCACCGCCGAGACGCCCGCCGCAATTGATGCGGATGCCCTGTGCGCCCAGACGCATCGCTGATTGCACGGCGCGCTTCATCACGCGGCGGAAGGCGACGCGGCGCTCGAGTTGCTGGGCGATATTCTCGGCCACCAGCTTGGCGTCGATTTCGGGCTTGCGGATTTCGACGATGTTCAGATGAACCTCATCGCCCGTATAGCGCTGCACTTCGTTCTTCAGCTTTTCGATGTCGGCGCCCTTCTTGCCGATGACGACGCCGGGACGCGCGGAATGAATCGTGATGCGGCACTTCTTGTGCGGCCGCTCGATGATGATGCGCGACACGCCGGCCTGCTTCAGCCGCTCGCTCAGATGCGCGCGGATCTTGATGTCTTCCTGCAGCAACTTCCCGAACTCGCGCTTGTTGGCGTACCAGCGCGAATCCCAGGTGCGGTTGATGCCGAGGCGAAGCCCCGTCGGATTGACCTTCTGACCCATCAGGCCTTCTCCGTCTTCTTGGCGCCGCGCTTACGGGCGGGCTTGGTTTCGGTTTTGGCTTCCGCGTGTTTGTTAGGCGCGGCTTTTTTCTTCGGCGCCTTTTTGGGCTCCGGTTTTTTCTCTTCTTCGCGCATTTCCTGCACGACGATGGTGACCTGAGCGAACGGACGCTCGACGCGGGCGCCACGGCCGCGCGCGCGCGCATGGAAGCGCTTCATCACGAGGTTCTTGCCGACGCTTGCTTCCGTCACCACCAGATCGTCGACATCGAGATCATGGTTGTTTTCGGCGTTCGCGATGGCCGATTGCAGAACCTTCTTCACCACTTTCGCCACGCGCTTGGGCGAGAAGGTGAGTTCGTGCAGCGCCACTTCCGCCCGCTTGCCGCGAATGGATTGCGCGACGAGGTTGAGCTTGCGCGGCGATGTGCGGATCATCACACCGACGGCTTTCGCCTGATTGTCCGCCAATACGCGGGCGCGGGATTGCTTGCCCATTACGCTGTCCTCTTCGCCTTCTTGTCAGACGAATGGCCGTGGAATGTGCGCGTGGGCGAGAATTCGCCGAGCTTGTGACCGACCATGTCTTCAGTCACCATCACGGGAATGTGCTTGTGACCGTTGTAAACACCGAACGTAAGACCCACGAATTGCGGCAGGATGGTGGAGCGGCGCGACCATGTCTTGATCACTTCCTTGCGCGTGCTCCCCCGCGCGGCTTCTGCCTTCTTCAGCAGATAACCGTCAACGAACGGGCCTTTCCAAACTGAACGTGTCATGCCGTTTTACCCTTGATTCGTCTTGCCGTGGCGCGAGCGCACGATCATCTTGGTGGTGCGCTTGTTCTTGCGCGTCTTGGCACCCTTTGTCGGCTTGCCCCAGGGCGTGACCGGATGACGGCCGCCCTTGGTGCGGCCTTCGCCGCCGCCATGCGGATGGTCGATCGGGTTCATCGCCGTGCCGCGCACGGAAGGACGCTTGCCCTTCCACACATTGCGGCCGGCCTTGCCGATGACTTCGTTCATGTGATCCGGGTTCGACACCGCGCCGACCGTCGCCATGCACAGAAGCGAAACCTTGCGCACTTCGCCGGAGTTCAGGCGCATCAGCGCATAGCCCGCATCGCGGCCGAGATATTGCGCGTAGGTGCCGGCGGAGCGCGCGATCTGCCCGCCCTTGCCCGGCTTCATTTCGATGTTGTGCACGATGGTGCCGACCGGCATGGCGGCGAGCGGCATCGCATTGCCGGGCTTCACGTCAACCTTGTCGCCCGAGATGACGGTATCGCCTGCGGAAAGACGCTGCGGCGCGAGGATGTAGGCGAGTTCGCCGTCTTTGTATTTGATGAGCGCGATATAGGAGGTGCGGTTGGGATCATATTCAAGCCGCTCGACCTTGGCCGGCATATCGAATTTGCGGCGCTTGAAATCGACAATGCGGTAACGCTGCTTGTGACCGCCACCTTGCCATCGCACCGTCACGCGGCCGGTATTGTTGCGGCCGCCATGGCGCGTCTGGCCTTCGGTGAGCGACTTGACGGGGTCGCCCTTGTGAAGCTGCGAACGGTCCACGAGCACCAATTGGCGCTGGCCGGGAGTCGTCGGTTTATATTGTTTCAGCGCCATCTTCAGAGACCCGTCGTGATGTCGATCTGGTGGCCCGGTTCCAGGGTCACGATCGCTTTTTTGTAATCGCTGCGCTTGAAGGGACGCCCGCGGAACATCTTGGACTTGCCCTTGATGCGCACGGTGTTCACCGCTTTCACCTTGACCTTGAAGAGGCCTTCGACCGCCTTGGCAATCGCGGGCTTGGTCGCATCGAGCGTGACGCGGAACACCACCTGATTGACTTCGGTGAGGCGCGTCGCCTTTTCGGTGATGACCGGCGAAAGGATCACGTCATAATTCACGCTCATGACAGACGCTCCTCGATCGCTTTGACCGCGGCCTTGGTGAGCACCAGCTTGTCGCGCTTCAGGATGTCGTAAACATTGAGGCCGGACACCGGCAGCAAACCGACATTGGTGAGGTTGCGCGCGGAGAGCGAGAAGTTCTTGTCGAACTCGCCATCCACCACCAGCGCGCTGGCAAAGCCGAGCTTGCCGAATTTGCCCGCGAGGTCTTTCGTCTTGATCGAGGAGGCTTTCGCATCTTCGATCACGATGATCGAGCCGTCTTTCGCCTTCGAGGACAACGCGTGGCGCAAACCGAGCGCCTTCACCTTCTTCGGCAGATCGAATTCATGGCTGTGGTTCACGGGGCCCATGGCCTTCGCGCCACCGACAAACAGCGGAGCGCTGCGCGCGCCGTGACGGGCCTGGCCCGTGCCCTTCTGCTTGTAGACTTTCTTCTTCGTGCGGTTGATTTCGCCGCGCGTCTGAACCTTGTGCGTACCGGCGCGGCGCTTGGCGAGCTGCCACACGACGACGCGCTGGATGAGATCGCTGCGTGGCTCGAGCCCATAGATGGAATCGTTCAGCTCGATTTCGCCGCTCGATTTGGCGTCCAGCTTGTCGAGATTGAGGACTTTCGTTTTCACGCTCCGCCCTCCGCCTGTGCAGCCGGGGCTGCAATCTTCTCGGGTTTGCGCACGGAGGCCGGCATCGGTGCATCCTTGGGACGCTCGCGCTTGGCGGCGTCGCGTATCATCACCCAGCCGCCTTTGCTGCCGGGCACTGCACCGCGCACCATGATGAGGCCGCGCTCGACATCGACTTTCGCGATTTCGAGATTCTGCGTCGTCACGCGGTCCACGCCGTAATGGCCGTGCATCTTCTTGTTCTTGAAGGTCTTGCCGGGATCCTGACGGCCGCCCGTGCCGCCCAGCGAGCGATGCGAGATCGACACGCCGTGGCTCGCTTCAAGGCCGCGGAAATTCCAGCGCTTCATGGCGCCCGTGAACCCGCGCCCGATGGTGATGCCGGTGACATCCACCTTCTGGCCCGGCACGAAATGATCGGCGAGGATCACATCGCCCACTTCGAGCAGGTTTTCCGCATCGACGCGGAATTCCGCGAGCTTCTTTTTCGGTTCCACTTCGGCCTTCGCGAAATTGCCGCGATCGGCTTTGGTGAGACGCTTGGTTTTCGCAAAGCCGGAGCCGAGCTGGACAGCGGTGTAGCCATCCTGTTCCTCGGTGCGCTTGGCCACGACCTGACAGCCATCCAGCTTCAGAACCGTGACAGGCACATGTGTCCCGTTCTCCAAAAAGAGACGGGTCATGCCGACCTTCTGCGTGATGACGCCTGTGCGCATCGCCGCGGTTACTCCTTAAAGTTTAATTTCGACGTCAACGCCCGCCGCAAGATCGAGCTTCATCAAAGCATCGACGGTTTGCGGGGTGGGATCGATGATGTCGAGGAGACGCTTGTGAGTCCGGATTTCGAACTGCTCACGGCTCTTTTTGTCTACGTGCGGGGAACGGTTCACGGTGAAACGCTCGATGCCGGTGGGCAGCGGAATGGGACCGCGCACCTGCGCGCCCGTGCGTTTCGCCGTGTTCACGATTTCCCGCGTCGAATTGTCGAGGATGCGGTGATCGAAGGCCTTGAGCCTGATGCGAATGTTTTGGCCTTGCATTAGAACCTCGTCATGGCCGGGCAGCGAGCGAAGCGAAGCGCGTCCCGGCCACCCATTGTTTCTTTCACCACAGCTTCAACTCCTGGATCCCCTTCCCTCGCGATGCCTTGGCATCGCTCGCCGGGGATGACGCGCTTGTCAGCGCGTCATTTAATGATCGAGGCAACGACGCCCGAACCAACCGTGCGGCCACCTTCGCGGATGGCGAAGCGCAGCTTCTCTTCCATCGCGATCGGCACGATCAATTCGACTTCGATCGACACGTTGTCGCCCGGCATCACCATTTCGGTGCCTTCCGGAAGCTTCACGATGCCGGTCACGTCCGTCGTGCGGAAATAGAATTGCGGACGGTAGTTTCCGAAGAAGGGCGTATGACGGCCGCCTTCTTCCTTCGTCAGCACGTAGATCTCGGCCTTGAAATTGGTGTGCGGCGTAACCGAGCCGGGCTTGGCCAGAACCTGGCCGCGCTCCACACCTTCGCGTTCGATGCCGCGCAGCAGCGCGCCGATGTTGTCGCCCGCCTGGCCCTGATCGAGCAGCTTGCGGAACATTTCGACGCCCGTGACGGTGGTAGAAACGGTCGGACGGATGCCGATGATTTCCACCGTCTCGCCGACCTTCACGACGCCGCGCTCGACGCGGCCGGTCACTACGGTACCGCGGCCGGAGATCGAGAACACATCTTCGATGGGCATCAGGAACGGCATGTCGATGGGGCGTTCCGGCTGGGGAATATTCTCGTCCACCGCCTTCATCAGCTCCAGGATCGCGTCATGGCCGATCTTCGGCTCTTTGCCTTCCAGCGCCATGAGCGCCGAACCGCGGATGATCGGAATCTTGTCGCCCGGGAATTCATAGGACGACAGAAGTTCGCGCACTTCGAGTTCGACGAGGTCCAGCAATTCCGGATCGTCGACCATGTCGACCTTGTTCATGAACACGACGAGGGCCGGCACGCCGACCTGACGGGCGAGCAGGATGTGCTCGCGCGTTTGCGGCATCGGGCCGTCGGCGGCGGAAACCACGAGGATCGCGCCGTCCATCTGTGCGGCGCCGGTGATCATGTTCTTCACATAGTCGGCGTGGCCGGGGCAATCGACATGCGCGTAGTGGCGGTTCTTCGTCTCATATTCGACGTGTGCCGTCGAAATGGTGATGCCGCGCGCCTTTTCTTCCGGCGCCTTGTCGATCTGGTCATAGGCCGTAAACGTAGCGCCGCCCGTTTCCGCCAGAACCTTCGTGATCGCAGCCGTCAGCGACGTCTTGCCATGATCGACGTGACCAATGGTGCCGATGTTGCAATGCGGCTTGTTGCGTTCGAATTTTGCTTTGCCCATGTCAGTCTCTCCTAGTCTGGCGATTTCTTATCAGGCGTATTTGGCTTTGACTTCATCCGCGATGTTCTGCGGCACTTGTGCGTAGTGATCGAATTCCATGCTGTATTGCGCGCGTCCCTGTGACATCGAACGCAGCGTGTTGATGTAGCCGAACATATTGGCGAGCGGCACCATCGCGTTGATGACTTGCGCGTTGCCGCGCGTGTCCTGTCCCAGCACCTGGCCGCGGCGGCCCAGAAGATCGCCGATGACGCCACCGGTGAAATCCTCGGGCGTCACGACTTCGACCTTCATGATCGGTTCCAGCAGCTTCACGACGCCCTTGCTGGCGAGTTCGCGGAAAGCGGCGCGCGCAGCGATATCGAAGGTCAGCGCGTTGGAATCCACTTCGTGATATTTGCCGTCGGTCAGCGTCGCCTTGAAGTCGATCACCGGGAAGCCCGCGAGCAATCCGGTTTCCTTCTGGTTCTTCAGGCCCTTTTCCACGGCCGGAATGAATTCCTTCGGAATCGAACCGCCGACCACATCGTTCTCGAACACGAAGCCGGAACCGGGCGGCAGCGGTTCGAAATCGATCGACACTTCGGCGAACTGGCCCGAACCGCCGGTCTGCTTCTTGTGCGTGTATTTGATGGAGACGGGGCGCGACAGCGTTTCGCGATAGGCCACCTGCGGCGCGCCGACATTCGCATCCACTTTATAAGTGCGGCGCAGAATATCGACTTTGATTTCCAGATGCAGTTCGCCCATGCCCTTCAGGATCGTCTGGCCGGATTCCTGATCGGTGGAAACGCGGAACGACGGATCTTCCTGCGCCAGGCGGTTGAGCGCCATGCCCATCTTTTCCTGATCGGCTTTCGTCTTCGGTTCGATGGCGACCTCGATCACGGGATCGGGGAATTCCATCTTTTCCAGAATGACCGGATTGTTCGGATCGCAGAGCGTCTCGCCGGTCGTGGAATATTTCAGGCCCGCGAACGCAACGATGTCACCGGCAAAAGCTTCTTTCACGTCTTCACGGCTGTTCGCATGCATCAGCAACATGCGGCCCACGCGTTCAGTCTTGTCCTTCACCGAATTGAGCGCGCCCGTGCCGCTGGTGATCGTGCCCGAATAGACGCGCACGAAGGTGATCGAACCCACGAACGGATCGTCCATGATCTTGAATGCGAGACCGGCAAACGGCGCCTTGTCGTCTGCGGGGCGTTCGACTTCCTTGTCCGTGCCCGGAACGATGCCCATCAGCGGCGGAATATCCAGCGGCGACGGCAAGTAATCGATCACCGCATCCAGCAGCGGCTGCACGCCCTTGTTCTTGAAGGCGGAGCCGCAGATCACCGGCACGAATTTGAAACCCGTTGTGCCCTTGCGGATGCAGCGCTTGAGATCTTCCACGCTCGGCATTTTGCCGTCGAGATAGGCTTCGAGAAGCACTTCGTCCTGCTCGACGGCAGCTTCCACAAGCTGGGTGTGAAGTTCGTCGGCTTTCGCTTTCAGATCGTCGGGAATTTCAACTTCATCGAATTTCGCGCCGAGCTGTTCTTCGTGCCAGACCAGCGCCTTCATCGTGACAATATCGACGATGCCCTTGAAATCGGCTTCGACGCCGATGGGCCAGCCGATGATCATCGGCTTGGTGCCGAGGCGGTCGATCATCATGTCCACGCAGCGCTGAAAATTCGCGCCCATGCGATCCATCTTGTTCACGAAGCAGATGCGCGGGACTTTGTATTTGTCGGCCTGGCGCCACACCGTTTCGGATTGCGGCTCGACACCGGCAACCGCGTCGAACACGGCAACCGCGCCGTCCAGCACGCGCATGGAACGCTCGACTTCAATCGTGAAGTCCACATGGCCCGGCGTGTCGATGATGTTGATGCGGTGATCTTTCCAGTAGCAGGTCGTCGCCGCGGACGTGATCGTGATGCCGCGTTCCTGTTCCTGCTCCATGAAATCCATGGTGGCGGCGCCATCATGCACTTCACCGATCTTATGGCTCTTGCCCGTGTAATACAGAATGCGCTCGGTCGTCGTCGTCTTGCCGGCATCGATATGCGCGGCAATGCCGATGTTGCGATAGCGTTCGAGCGGGGTTGTGCGGGGCATGACTTCGATTACCAGCGATAATGCGAGAAGGCGCGGTTTGCTTCGGCCATCTTGTGTGTGTCTTCGCGCTTCTTGACGGCATTGCCGCGATTGTTGGCGGCGTCCATCAATTCGCCCGACAAGCGGCCCGTCATGGTGGGCTCGTTGCGGCCGCGCGCGGCGATGATCAGCCAGCGAATCGCGAGCGCGCGCGCGCGATCGGTGCGCACTTCGACGGGCACCTGATAGGTGGCGCCGCCGACGCGGCGGGATTTCACTTCGATGGCCGGCGAAACATTGCGCAGCGCTTCGTGGAAAACCACCAGCGGGTCCTGCTTCGTCTTGGACTGGATTGTATCGAACGCGCCGTAGATGATGCCCTCGGCGGTGGATTTCTTGCCGTCATACATCAGGCTGTTCATGAATTTCGTGAGAACGAGATCGCCAAATTTGGCGTCCGGGATGACTTCACGGCGTTCTGCGCGGCGGCGGCGTGACATGGCGTGTCTCCTATTTCGGCCGCTTGGCGCCGTAGAGCGAACGGCGTTGCTTGCGATCTTTCACGCCCTGCGTGTCGAGCACGCCGCGGATGATGTGATAGCGCACGCCCGGAAGATCCTTCACGCGGCCGCCGCGAAGCAGCACCACGGAATGTTCCTGCAGATTGTGGCCTTCGCCGGGAATGTAGCTCACCACTTCATAGCCGTTCGTCAGGCGTACCTTGGCGACCTTGCGCAGTGCCGAGTTCGGCTTCTTCGGCGTCGTCGTATAGACGCGCGTGCAGACGCCGCGCTTTTGCGGGCAACCTGTGAGAGCGGGCACCTTGTTGCGCTTCGGCTTTTCGCCGCGCGGCTTGCGGATGAGCTGGTTGATCGTCGGCATTCGGCTTCGAACTCTCTCTCGTTTGCGCCACTCGCGCGGCAAAACAAATTCGGGGCGCGGGCCCTTGAGGCCTGCCCCGGTGATCGCGGAGGACTGGAGGAACCCTCGAGTCGCGCGGTCTAACGCATCTAAAACTGGCTTCCCGGCAGCGTTTCCCGCGCGCGAGCGCAAGACGGCCTGTCCAAGAGGTGGGGCTATATAGAAGGCCGATTTTAACCGGTCAAGGCCGAAGGCAAGGATATTTCGTGGCGGGGAAGACAGCCAAAATCTGCAGCGAGAATAATAGGTTGCCCAGAAAAACCTGAGGGGAGCCTTGCAGCTCCCCTCGGTCGAGTCTCTCCCTTGCGGGCGACGGTCACCCTTTCGGGGCCGCATGTGGAGCTTATATACACCCAGAACCCCTAATTTTCAATGTTGATGATCAACAGTGGGGGCAGGAATTGATGCCGTCTCATCATCTGGGCGTCGGTATCCACTTTAGCAGTAACTGTATGACCGCATCGAAATCCGCCTGCGGAACAAAGGGTATCCGTCCTCTGAACTGTGACAGGCGGCTAGGCGCGACGGTCGATGGGTGGTTGCAGACCACCCACGACTGAACGCCATTAAACAGGACTGACAATCTATGCGCCCAAGGATTGCCTTCCTGCGGGTCAGTCGATGTCGGAAGCACTAAGCACGGCCCGTATAGGGTATTCTTGTACGAAATCACCACAACCGGCCGCGTTTTCCACATCTCGGGAAGCTGGGCATCTGCCCAAAAATCGCACCAATACAGGCCGCGAATCTTGGGCGCGGCCACAAGACGGGGCTGAATCCGCTTCGGCTTATCTTCGCCTGCCATGGGAGAAAACGAGCTAGCCCAGCATCAGCAATTCGCGCACCGCCATGGCCATCAGCACGATGGTGGAGAGCGTGAACACGCTGAACCGCAGCATCACGATATTGACCGTGCATTGTATAAGAGTGTGGACCACCCGGAGCGCCACATAGGCCCAGGCCAGCCAGATATGGAGCTGGTCCGCATGTCCCGCCAGCAGGATGTAGAACACCAGGGCATAGAAGATCGTCGGCTGTTCCATCAAATGGTTGTAATTGTCGGCCACCCGGCGGACGGAGGACGGCAGGGCGTCCAGTGAGCCCGGATGCTGGGCGTTTTGTGGGTCGATCCTGGCCTTTTGCATCGCCGGGATGCGGGTCAGGTACATCCAGATCCAGACAATCAGGGTGAGAACAATCAGCGCCAGAACCGGCGTGAGCATCGAATTCATAAATGCCTCCCATTGGAATTTTATGGACGCAGCCTAACGGGAGTCTGCCCCCGCAGCATCGGTCGCGCGCGCTCTATCCCCTGCTTTCGCTGTCCGCGGCAATTTTGCGAATAAGTCTCATTGACATATCAGGGCTGGCCCGCGACATATGCGAATGATTTTCAATTGCCGAGGGGCATCGATGAATTACGTGCGGGTGGCGCTGCTGGCCGGGATGGGCTTGGCGGGAGTGGCTTCGACGGCGCTAGCCGACGACCAGCCCTTCCTGTCCCTCTACACCACCGACATCGTCACCGCGCAGGAGCGCGAGATCGAACAGCGGGTTTTATTCAGCGCCCAGAAACCGGGGCAGGCTTTCGCCTCCATCCTCTCCCAAACCGAATTCGAATATGGCGTGACGGATGATTTCCAGCTGTCGGGCTCCGCCAATTTCGAATGGGAGCACACACATTTGCTGCCCGCGCCAGCGGAAAACGAGCGCGAATTCTCCGTTTCGGGCGAGGCAATCTATCGCTTCCTGAATGTCTATTTCGATCCCATCGGGCTCGCGGTCTATGTCGAGCCATCCATCGGCGCCCATGAGCGCGGACTGGAAGCAAAGATTCTGCTGCAGAAGAACTTCTTCAACGACAATCTGCGCCTCGCGCTGAACGCGAATTTCGAAGACCAGTGGCAAGAGGAGTCCGGCGGCTGGCACCGCGGCAGCACCATCGAATTGCGTGCGGGCGCTGCCTACAATCTCACGCCCGAATGGTCGCTCTGCGCGGAATTTTCGAACGAGAACAATTTCGATGGCCTGGTCGGGAGCGCCCACCCGGTTTCGAATCTCTATTATCTGGGTCCCACAATCTCCTACAAAGGCCTGCCGCTGACGATTTCCCTCGGCGCACAGGCACAGTTGCCATGGGCGAACGATTCCACGCACGCGCCGGGCGCCATCCAGAATGGTTATGCAGCGGACGCAGAACGCTGGCGCGTAGGTTTGCTTGTGAGCCGCGATCTTTAACCGAACAAAGTTCCCGCGCGCTTGGTATGCGCGGCTTCATGCAACAGCAGCGCTTTCTTGAGCGGCAATCCGCCACCATAGCCGGTGAGACTGCCATCGGCGCCGATCACACGATGACACGGCACAATCAAACCAATCGGATTGCTGCCATTCGCCAAACCGATGGCCCGCGCACCATTGGGATAGCCGAGCATCTTCGCCATCGCGCCGTAGCTGGTCGTTTCGCCATAGGGAATTTCCCACAGCGCATTCCACACGTCATGCTGGAATGGTGTGCCTTCCGCCTTGCGCACAACATCGAAGGTTTTGCGCTTTCCGGCATCATATTCGGCGATCTGTTTCTGGATATCGGCGAGTGCGCGCTCGTCCTGAACCGCATCGCGATCCACCGAGGCCGCCCCTTTCGCGCGCAGATGAAAGCGCAGCAGACGGCCCTTGCCATCTACCCACGCAGCAAAACTGCCAAAGCGGCTTTTGATATTGGCCCAATAGACCTTGTCGCTCATGCCGCGTCTTTCAGGCTTGCCCAGAGATGGCATGTCGCAAGGCTGCGATGCGGCGCGAAGGCCTTCATCATTTCGTGTACTTCTTCATGTTCCGGGCGGTCTTCACGCTGGTGCAAGCGCTGCAACGCCGTTGCGAGTGCGCTGTCGCCAACCGGCGCTGCATCAGCAAAGCCGCCGCGCAGCATGGCGTAGCGCGCCGTCCAGGTGCCGATGCCGCGCACGGCGGTGAGTTTCTTTTCGGCCGCCAAGGCCGAACCCTGCACCAGATTTTCGATGTCGAGTTTTCCTTCGGCCACCTCCTTGGCGGCACCGATCAGATAGTCGGCCTTCGAGCGCGAATAGCGGCGGCTGCAAAGTTCCTTTATCGAGATATTGGCAACGCGCTCCGGCGTTGGATGTGTGCGCATGTCACCCACGGGTTCGCCTGCGAGATGCAGAATCTCGCGGCGCAACGCTGCCGCGAACGGCACATTGATCTGCTGGCCGATGATGCCCCAGCACAGCCCGTCGAAGCCCGTCGGGATCAGCGGCACGCGAAGCCCGCGGCGTTTGGCGAAGAAGGCGGCGGTCTTGGCGTTGCGGCCCACACGCGCCTCAAAACCGCTGACATCCGCGTTGAGACCCAGCATGCGCAGCGCGGAATTGTGCAGCAGTGCCGCGCTTTCGCGGCCGAGCTTGCGTTCGGGATGAATACGGCACCACGCGCCCTCGCCTTCCAGCGAAATCTCCAGCACCGCCGCGCCATCCGGCGTCAACAGCGCTTTGAAAATGCGCTCGCCATCCACGCGCTCGCACGGGCTTTCCTTGTCGCGGTCGTGATAAGCGATGATTTCCTGTGCGCGATAGAACGCAGGCAATTGCAGCAGGAACACCGAAGCGCCCTTCAGCGCGCGATAGGCGCCGGGCGTCATGCGCGTGAGGGCGAGGAATTGCCGGTGGAAAACCGATTCGCTTTCGAAGCCCGCCGAAAAACCGATATCGACCACACGCTCGTCGCTTTCCAGCAATGCCTGTGCGGCCATGCGCACACGCTCGCGGCGCAGCCATGCCGCAGGTGCCAGATGCGCGTGATCGCGAAAGAGATCGCCCAGTTTCGTCTGGCTGACGCCGCAAGCCGACGCCAGCGCCGCGGTATCGGCGAATGCCGAAACATCGCCGCGCACGCGCTCGATCAAGCCTTCGAACAGCGAAATGTTGATGTCTTCGCCGCGATAAAACAAATCCGGGCGGCAGCGCTTGCAGGCGCGCAGGCCTGCTGCTTGCGCTTGCGCTTCGGTTTTGTAGATCGTGACATTCTCGGGATTGGGCTGGCGCGCGGTGCAGGACGGCAAACAGTAAATCCCGGTCGTGCGAACGCCGATGATGAATTTGCCGTTGAACTTTCCGGCGCGGGCCGCGATGCGGTCCCATGTGAAGGGCTTTGGCAGCATAGGAGTAATATAGGATGCGCCGCGCCGATCCGCCTCCTGATTTCCCCGTTTCATGTCGCCCAATGAAAAAGGGCCGCTTTGCGAGCGGCCCTTTTCCTTCCTGGGTTTCCTGATTATTCCGCCGCTGCTTGCGGTGCAGGTCCTTCGATCTGCGCCGGTACGGCTTTGGCGTTTTCTTCCTGGATGACGCGGTCGCGTTCTGCCGCCACATGGCGCAGACGCGCGATAGCGCCGCCCGTGCCCGCCGGGATCAAGCGCCCGACGATCACGTTTTCCTTCAAGCCTTCCAGCATATCGACCTTGCCGTTGACGGCGGCATCGGTGAGCACGCGGGTCGTTTCCTGGAACGACGCTGCCGAGAACACCGAACGCGTCTGCAACGACGCCTTGGTGATGCCGAGCAGGATGGGGCGGCCTTCTGCAATCTTGCCGCTCATATCCAGCGCTTTCTTGTTGGCCTCTTCCAGTTCCAGCATGTCCACCTGTTCGCCGGCGAGCAGCGTTGTGTCGCCGCCGTCGATGATCTCCTGCTTCTGCATCATCTGCCGGCAGATCACTTCGATATGCTTGTCGTTGATCTTCACGCCCTGCAGACGATAGACGTCCTGGATTTCCTTCACGAGATAGACGGTGAGTTCCTCAACGCCTTTGATGCGCAGGATGTCGTGCGGCGAAGGATTGCCTTCGACGATGTAATCGCCCTTCTCCACATAATCGCCCTCGCGCACCGAGATGTGCTTGCCCTTGGGGATCAGATATTCGACCGGCTCCAGCTTCTCGTTCTTCGGTTTCACGATGACGCGGCGCTTGTTTTTATAGTCCTTGCCGAATTCGACGAAGCCGTCGAGTTCTGCAAGCACGGCTGCTTCCTTCGGTTTGCGTGCTTCGAACAGTTCCGCCACGCGCGGCAGACCGCCCGTGATGTCGCGTGTCTTCGCACCTTCCGTAGGAATGCGCGCCAGCACGTCGCCCGCCTTCACTTCCGAACCGTCTTCCACCGAAAGAATGGCATCGGCCGACAGCGGATAGCGCACTTCGCCGACGCTGGGCAGGGTTTGCACCTTGCCCTTCTTGTCGACCAGCACCAGCGCCGGGCGCAGTTCCTGCGAGGCCTTGGAGCCCGTGCCACGGCTGTCGATGACGACCTTGTTCGACACGCCGGTTTTTTCGTCGGCCACTTCCTTCAGCGAAATGCCGAAGACGAGGTCTTCGTATCGCACGATACCTTCGACTTCGGTGAGCACCGGCAGCGCATTCGGATTCCATTCCGCGAGGCGATCACCGCGCTTCACCGATGCGCCTTCATCGACCTTCAGCTTGGCACCATAGGTGATGCGGTAGGCCGCGCGCTCCTGGCCCTTCGCGTCCACGATGGCCAGCTGCATGTTGCGGTTCATGGCAATCAATTCGCCATCGGAGTTCTTCACCACATTGCGGTTCACGACCTTGATCTTGCCGTCATACGACGCCTCGATCTTGGACTGGCCCGCAATCTGCGCCGCACCACCGATGTGGAACGTACGCATGGTGAGCTGTGTGCCCGGCTCGCCGATGGATTGCGCCGCGATGACGCCCACCGCTTCGCCGATGTTCACGGGCGTGCCGCGGGCAAGATCGCGCCCGTAGCATTTGCCGCAAACGCCTTCCGGCAATTCGCACGACAGCACCGAGCGCACGCGCACCTTCTGGATATGCGCGTTCTCGATTTTCTCCGCGATATCTTCGGTGACTTCCTTGCTGCGACGGATGATGATTTCGCCGGTGTCGGGATGCTTCACGTCTTCGGCGGTTGTGCGGCCGAGAATGCGTTCGGTCAGCGACGACACGACCTGTCCGCCATCGATTTCGGCCTGCAGGGAAACACCGTGTTTGGTGCCGCAATCTTCGGCCGTGATGATGCAATCATTCGCCACGTCCACGAGGCGGCGTGTGAGATAACCCGAGTTCGCGGTCTTGAGCGCGGTATCGGCCAGGCCTTTGCGCGCGCCATGCGTGGAGTTGAAGTACTCCAGCACGGTGAGCCCTTCCTTGAAGTTGGAAAGGATCGGCGTTTCGATGATTTCGCCCGACGGTTTCGCCATCAACCCGCGCATACCGGCAAGCTGCTTCATCTGCTGCGGCGAACCGCGCGCACCCGAATGGCTCATCATGTAGATGGAGTTCATCTCCATGACGCGGCCCGTTTCGGGATCGATACGCTGTTCGGAGATTTCCTTCATCATTTCGGCTGCGACCAGATCGGTGCACTTCGACCAGGTATCGACAACGAGATTGTATTTCTCTTTGTCGGTGGTCAGACCGTCCTGATATTGCTGCTCATATTCGCGTACGCGATGGCGCGTTTCGTCGATCAGCTTCTGCTTCGTGGCAGGCACGATCATGTCGTCCTTGCCGAACGAAATGCCGGCCTTGCAGGCTTCGCGGAAGCCCAGCCCCATCACCGCATCGGCGAACAGCACGGTCTCTTTCTGGCCGCAATGGCGATAGACCTCGTCGATGATGTGCGAAACTTCCTGCTTGCGCAGCAGGCGGTTCACCAGCTCGAACGGGATCTTGGGATGACGCGGCAGGATTTCAGCGATCATCATGCGGCCCGGCGTGGAATCCACGCGGCGCACGATGGGCTTGCCGTCTGCATCCACCGTCTTGTAGCGCGCCTTGATCTTGGCGTGCAGCGTGATGGAATCCGAGAACAGCGCGTGCTCGATTTCGCCGATGTCGTTGAACACCATGCCTTCGCCCGGCTCGCCTGCGCGCTCCTGCGAAAGATAATAAAGCCCGAGCACGATATCCTGCGTCGGCACGATGATCGGCTTGCCGTTGGCGGGCGACAGGATGTTGTTGGTGGACATCATCAAGACGCGCGCTTCCAGCTGCGCCTCAAGGCTCAGCGGAATGTGCACGGCCATCTGGTCGCCGTCGAAATCCGCGTTGAAGGCGGTGCAGACCAGCGGATGAAGCTGGATGGCCTTGCCTTCGATCAGCACGGGTTCGAACGCCTGAATGCCGAGGCGATGCAGCGTGGGTGCGCGGTTGAGCAGGATCGGATGTTCGCGGATCACCTCTTCGAGGATATCCCAAACTTCCGGCTTTTCTTTCTCGACCAGTTTCTTGGACTGCTTGACAGTCTGCGAGAAACCCTTCGCTTCAAGGCGCGAATAGATGAACGGCTTGAAGAGTTCGAGCGCCATCTTCTTCGGCAGGCCGCATTGATGCAGCTTCAGTTCGGGACCGACCACGATCACCGAACGGCCCGAATAGTCCACGCGCTTGCCGAGAAGGTTCTGGCGGAAACGGCCCTGCTTGCCTTTCAGCATGTCGGCCAGCGATTTCAGCGGACGCTTGTTGGCGCCGGTGATGACGCGGCCGCGGCGTCCATTGTCGAACAGCGCGTCCACGGATTCCTGCAGCATGCGCTTTTCGTTGCGCACGATGATGTCCGGCGCCTTCAGTTCGATCAGGCGCTTCAGGCGATTGTTGCGGTTGATGACGCGGCGATAGAGATCGTTCAGATCCGACGTCGCAAAACGGCCACCATCCAGCGGCACCAGCGGGCGCAGTTCCGGCGGGATCACCGGCACAACGGTGAGGATCATCCATTCCGGGCGATTGCCGGAATCGATGAAGGCTTCCACGACCTTCAGGCGCTTGACAAGCTTCTTCGGCTTCTCGCCGCCATTGCAGCCGGCAATTTCCACGCGCAGATCGGTTGCAAGCTTCTCAAGATCGATCGCCTGCAGCAGCGTGCGGATGGCTTCCGCGCCGATCATGGCGGTGAAGCTGTCTTCGCCGTATTCATCCTGCGATTTGTAATATTCGTCTTCGCTGAGAAGCTGGCGGTCCTTCAGCGGCGTCAGGCCCGGCTCGATGACGACGTAGTTTTCGAAATAGAGCACCCGCTCCAGATCCTTCAGCGTCATGTCGAGCATGAGGCCGATGCGGCTGGGCAGCGATTTCAGGAACCAGATATGCGCCACCGGCGAAGCCAGTTCGATATGGCCCATGCGGTCGCGGCGCACTTTCTGCACCGTGACTTCGACGCCGCATTTTTCGCAGACGATGCCCTTGTACTTCATGCGCTTGTATTTGCCGCACAGGCATTCGTAATCCTTCACCGGCCCGAAGATGCGCGCGCAGAAAAGTCCGTCGCGCTCGGGCTTGAAGGTGCGATAGTTGATCGTCTCCGGCTTTTTGATTTCGCCGTGGCTCCAGCGCAGGATCTGATCCGGGCTGGCCAGCGAAATACGAATCCGGTCGAAGGCCGGGGCCTCTTTGCCGGTGTTGAAGACGCTCAAAAGTTCCTGGTTCATCCGAACCTCTCTCTTCTCAATGACACGACGTGCAGGGGGCTACACGTCCGATAAGTTTGGCGATCAGCCGTTCAGCAATTCCACATTCAGGCCGAGCGAGCGCATTTCCTTGACGAGCACGTTGAAGGATTCCGGAATACCGGCTTCGAACGTGTCTTCGCCGCGGACAATGGCTTCGTACACTTTGGTGCGGCCCGCCACGTCGTCGGATTTCACGGTCAGGATTTCCTGCAACGTGTAAGCCGCGCCATAGGCTTCGAGCGCCCACACTTCCATTTCGCCGAAACGCTGTCCGCCGAACTGCGCCTTGCCGCCCAGCGGTTGCTGGGTGACGAGGGAGTACGGACCGATGGAGCGCGCATGGATCTTGTCGTCGACAAGATGATGCAGCTTCAGCATGTAGATGTAGCCGACCGTGACCTGACGCTTGAACGCTTCGCCGGTGCGCCCGTCATAGAGCGTGACCTGACCCGAATGGGTGAGGCCCGCCTGTTCGAGCATATCGACGATGTCTTTTTCCTTGGCGCCGTCGAACACGGGCGTTGCGATGGGAATGCCGAAGCGAAGATTGTCGCCCAGTTCCATCAAGCCTTGATCGTCCAGTTCCTTCAGGCGTTCGTCATCGCCATAGACATTCTTCAATGCGCGACGCAGGCCTTCCGGCTTGTTGTCGCGGCGCACCTTGTCGACCGCATCGCCGATCTGCTTGCCCAAACCTGCGCAGGCCCAGCCCAGATGCGTTTCCAGAATCTGGCCGACATTCATGCGCGAAGGCACGCCCAGCGGATTGAGCACGACGTCAACCTGCTGGCCGTCTTCGAGATAAGGCATATCTTCAATGGGCAGAATGCGGCTGATGACGCCCTTGTTGCCATGGCGGCCGGCCATCTTGTCGCCCGGCTGCAGCTTGCGCTTCACCGCGACGAACACTTTGACCATCTTCATGACGCCAGGTGCGAGTTCATCGCCACGGCGCAGTTTTTCCACCTTGTCGGCGAAGCGCTTGTCGAGGCGCTGCTTGGATTCGTCGTACTGCTTGCGCAGCGCTTCGATCTCGCCCATCGACTTTTCGTTGCGCAATCCGATCTGCCACCATTGATGTTTGGCAATCGCATCGAGCACGCTCTGCGTGATCTTGGTGTCCGCGGCCATGCCCTTGGGGCCATGGGCGGCGGTCTTGTTCAGCAGGATCTCCGACAGACGCGAGAAGATGTTGCGCTCGAGGATCGCGAGTTCGTCGTCGCGGTCTTCGGCGAGCCGTTCTTCTTCGGCGCGTTCGATGGACATGGCGCGCTGGTCTTTATCGACGCCATGGCGATTGAACACGCGCACTTCCACGATGGTGCCCTGCACGCCCGGCGGCACGCGAAGCGACGTATCGCGAACGTCGGCCGCCTTTTCACCGAAGATGGCGCGCAGAAGTTTTTCTTCCGGCGTCATCGGGGTTTCGCCTTTCGGCGTCACCTTGCCCACGAGAATATCGCCGGCCACCACATCGGCGCCGATATAGACGATGCCCGCTTCGTCGAGGTTCTTGAGGGATTCCTCGCCCACATTCGGAATATCGCGGGTGATCTCCTCTGGCCCCAGTTTCGTATCGCGCGCCATCGTCTCGAATTCCTCGATATGGATCGAGGTGAAGACGTCATCGCGCACGATGCGCTCGGAGATGAGGATGGAGTCCTCGAAATTGTAGCCGTTCCACGGCATGAACGCGACGAGCGCATTCTTGCCGAGCGCCAGTTCGCCCAGATGGGTGGAAGGGCCGTCGGCGATGATGTCGCCCTTCTGCAGAAGATCGCCCACCTTCACCAGCGGCCGCTGATTGATGCAGGTCGACTGGTTGGAGCGCTGGAACTTCTTCAGGCGATAGATGTCGATGCCCGGTTTGGTGGGATCGGTTTCTTCCGTCGCGCGCACAACGATACGGGTGGCGTCGATCTGATCGACAACGCCCGTGCGCCGCGCGGCAATGGCCGAACCGGAGTCGCGTGCAACAACATCTTCCAATCCGGTGCCGACAAGTGGGGCTTCCGGCTGCAGCAGCGGCACGGCCTGACGCTGCATGTTCGAACCCATGAGGGCGCGGTTCGCGTCGTCATTTTCCAGGAACGGCACGAGGGCTGCGGCAACCGACACAAGCTGCTTGGGCGAAACGTCGATGAACTCCACCTGATCGGGCGTCGTCATCACGAAGTTTCCGCCCTTGCGGCACGAAACAAGTTCGTCGGTGATGCGGTTCTTGCTGTCGATGGTCGCGTTGGCCTGGGCGATGGTGAACTTCGCCTCTTCCATCGCGGAGAGATAGATCACTTCATCGGTGACCTTCTTGTCCACGACCTTGCGGTACGGGCTTTCGATAAAGCCATATTTGTTGACGCGCGCATACGTCGCCAGCGAATTGATCAGACCGATATTCGGGCCTTCCGGCGTTTCGATCGGGCAGATGCGGCCGTAATGGGTGGGATGCACGTCGCGCACTTCGAAGCCTGCGCGTTCGCGCGTCAGACCGCCGGGCCCGAGCGCGGACATGCGGCGCTTGTGGGTGACTTCCGACAAGGGATTGGTCTGGTCCATGAATTGCGAAAGCTGGGACGAGCCGAAGAACTCGCGCACAGCGGCTGCGACCGGCTTCGCATTGATAAGGTCGTGCGGCATGACCGTGTCGATATCGACAGCGCTCATGCGCTCCTTGATGGCGCGCTCCATGCGCAGCAATCCGACGCGGAACTGGTTTTCCATCAGTTCGCCCACCGAACGCACGCGGCGATTGCCGAGATTGTCGATGTCGTCGATTTCGCCGCGCCCGTCGCGCAGATCGGCCAGTGCCTTCAGGATCGCAAGGATGTCTTCCTTGCGCAGGATGCGCGTGGTGTCCGGCGCGTCGAGGTTGAGGCGCATGTTCATCTTCACGCGGCCCACGCTCGAAAGATCGTAGCGCTCGCTGTCGAAGAACAATTGGCCGAACAGCGTTTCCGCCGTGTCCAGCGTCGGCGGCTCGCCGGGGCGCATGACGCGGTAGATGTCGATCAGGGCCTGTTCGCGGCTGTGGTTCTTGTCCACCGCCATCGTGTTGCGCACATAGGCGCCGATGGTGATGCCGTCCACATTGATCACGTCGATCTCGTGGAAGCGCGCTTCCACAAGCTGCTTGAGGCTGGCGGTCGTCAGCTCGTCGCCCGCTTCGACATAGATTTCGCCCGTCTCGACATTGACCATGTCGAGCGCGGAATAGCGGCCGACAAGTTCGTCGTCGGACAGCGCAATCGATTTGACGCCCTCTTCCTGCCATTTGCGCAGCATGCGCACGGTGATCTTGGTGCCCGCTTCGGCCAGCACTTCGCCGGTCTTGGCGTTCTTCCAGTCCGAGTTCGTCTTGGCGTTGCGCATCCATGTGGGTTCGAGCGGTGTGGTCCAGCCGCCTTCCTTCACATGCTTGAATGCGATCTTGCTGTAGAAATAATTCAGGATGTCTTCCTGCGTCAGGCCCAGCGCATAGAGCAGCGTCGTCGCCGGCAGTTTGCGGCGGCGGTCGATGCGGACATGCACGATGTCCTTCGCGTCGAATTCGAAATCGAGCCACGAGCCGCGATAGGGGATCACGCGGGCGGCGAACAGCAGCTTGCCGCTCGAATGGGTCTTGCCCTTGTCATGATCGAAGAAGACGCCCGGCGAACGGTGCATCTGGGACACGATCACGCGCTCGGTGCCGTTGATGACGAAGGTGCCGTTCTCGGTCATGAACGGGATGTCGCCCATATAGACATCCTGCTCCTTGATGTCCTTCACCGACTTGGCGCCGGTTTCCTGATCTGTATCGAACACGATCAGGCGCAGCGTCACCTTGAGGGGCGCTGCATAGGTCATGGAGCGCTGCTGGCACTCTTCGACATCGTATTTCGGGTCTTCGAAATGATAATCGACATATTCCAGCAAGGAGTTCTCGCTGAAATCCTTGATCGGGAACACGGACGAAAACACCGCCTGCAGCCCCTCGTCGAGCCGCCCGGCTTCGGGCTTTACGACTTGCAGGAACTGATCATACGAGGTCTTCTGTACCTCGATGAGGTTTGGCATCTCGGCGATCTCGACGATCTTGCCGAAATACTTGCGAAGCCTTTTGCGTCCCGTGAATGAAAGTGTCATTCCGCGATCCCTTGCCTAATTCCCAATGAGCGAAAACCGCCGGCCCTGCGGGGCGCGAGCCTCCGCAGGGGGTGGGTAAGCCAGATATGCACGCGTGAGCCGCTTTTCAACCGGCCACGCCTCCTTGCTATTTCAGCTCGACCTTCGCACCAGCGTCTTCGAGCTGCTTTTTGATCTTCGCCGCTTCGTCCTTGCTCACATCGGCCTTCACTTCCTTTGGGGCAGCCTCGACGAGGTCTTTGGCTTCCTTCAGGCCCAGGCCGGTGATCGCGCGGATTTCCTTGATCACGTTGATCTTCTTGTCGCCCGCTTCCGTGAGCACGACCGTGAATTCGGTCTTGTCCGGCGGAGGAGCTGCCGGGCCGGCCACAGGGGCCGCCGCAGCGGCCGCGGGAGCTGCCGCCGACACGCCCCATTTGTCTTCGAGAAGCTTTGCGAGTTCCGCGGCTTCCAGGACCGTGAGGCTGGACAGGTCATCAACGAGTTTTTCGATCTTCGACATTTCTTCAGTTCCTTGAGGTTTCGAGTTTGAATGTTGTCGCGGGGATTACGCGGCTTCCTTGTTGGAATAAGCGCCGATAACGCGGGCAAGCTGAGCGGCGGGAGCTTGAACGATCCCGGCGATCTTGGTCGCGGGCGCAACGAGCAATCCCACGAGCTTGGCCCTCAACGCATCGAGCGACGGCAATGCCGCCAAGGCTTTCACGCCATTGACGTCCAGTGCCGTCGTTCCGACCACACCGCCCAGGATCACAAGCTTGTTGTTGTCCTTGGCGTAAGCCACCGCCACTTTCGAAGCCGCAATCGGATCCTTGCTGTACGCAATTCCCGTGGGGCCTTTGAAAAGATGGGCGATCGGCTCTGCGGCCGTTCCTTTCAGAGCGCGCATGGCAAGACGGTTCTTCGCCACTTTGAACGAAGCTCCAGCCGCGCCCATGCGCGACCGGAGATCGCCCATTTCGGCGACCGTCATGCCAGTATAGTGGGCGACAACCACGGAGCCGGCGTCAGCGAACAGCCCCGAGAGGCTTTCGACGACTTCAGCTTTCTTGGCTTTCTCCACTTGCTTCTCCTTTTTAATGGCCTACCGCATTGCTGCTTGAGGCCATCCAACAGACAACCGTGACGATCCGGCTGTCATCCTGTGACACGCAACTCTGTCCCAGGGTTCAAACCCGAAATGGCGAAGTCACCTTCGCAAATCCGGTTCTGCTCCCCGTCTGCGCTGGAACTTTTAAGCGCCTAAGCGCTCCAGCGGTCTCGGACAGGTTCTAGCGATCGTCCGCTAGAATTCTTCAAGCTCCAGTCTGTGCAGCGCCAACGCTGGGCAGCGCGATCTTCACGCCGGGGCCCATGGTGGAGCTGACCGAAATCTTCTTCAGGTAGTTGCCTTTCGCGCCCGAGGGCTTCGCCTTGATGACGCTGTCCACGAAGGTGCGGATGTTCTGCACCAGCGCGTCTTCGGTGAAGCTCGCCTTGCCGACGCCGGCCTGAACGATGCCCGCCTTCTCGACGCGATATTCGACTGCGCCGCCTTTGGCGTCTTTGATCGCCTGCACGACATCCATCGTCACGGTGCCGACTTTCGGGTTCGGCATCAGGCCGCGCGGGCCGAGCACCTTACCCAGACGCCCCACAACGCCCATCATGTCGGGCGTGGCGATGCAGCGTTCGAAATCGACTTCGCCCTTGGCGACTTTCTCGGCCAATTCTTCGGCGCCGACGATGTCCGCGCCCGCTTTCTTCGCTTCTTCGGCTTTCGCGCCTTTGGCGAACACCGCCACGCGAAGCGAGCGGCCCGTGCCGTTCGGCAGCGAGACCACGCCGCGCACCATCTGGTCCGCGTGCTTGGGATCGACGCCGAGATTGATCGCAAGCTCGATGGTCTCATCGAACTTGGTCGTCGCGCGCGCCTTCACCAGCTTCACCGCATCTTCGACCGAATAGGCTTTGATGGGATCCACGCCTTCGGAGGCTTTCTTGAAGCGCTTTGAAATCTTGCTCATGGCTTACCCCTTCACATCGATGCCCATGGAACGCGCTGATCCTTCGATCATGCGCATCGCCATTTCGACATCGTTCGCGTTGAGGTCCTTCATCTTGGCTTCGGCGATCTGGCGAACCTGATCCTTCGTGACCGAGCCTGCTGAATTCAAACCGGGCGCTTTCGAACCGCCCTGAATTTTCGCGGCCTTCTTCAGGAAATAGGACGCGGGCGGCGTCTTCATCTCGAAGGTGAAGGACTTGTCCGAGAACACTGTGATCGTCACCGGAATCGGCATGCCCTTTTCCTGATCCTGCGTCTTCGCGTTGAACGATTTGCAGAATTCCATGATGTTCAGGCCGCGCTGACCCAAAGCAGGCCCGATGGGCGGCGACGGATTGGCGCTTCCCGCAGGGACCTGCAATTTCACGTAACCGGTAATTTTCTTCGCCACTTCTGATCCGCCTCCTTAGCGGTTTGCGGTGCAATCGGACCGGCTCGGCCCTCCCGCATCTCTCTCATTCGTCATCGCCCGCTTTATGCGGGCGACCCATTTTTAAATTGGGTCACCCGGATCGCTCACGCGACCGGGTGATGACGGCTGTTGTTACACCTTCTCCACTTGCGTGAATTCCAACTCGACGGGAGTTGCGCGGCCGAAGATCGACACGGCCACTTTGAGGCGCGAACGATCGTCGTCCACTTCTTCCACCACGCCGTTGAACGAAGTGAACGGGCCATCTGCCACGCGCACCTGTTCGCCGATTTCGAAAGTGATGGAGGATTTCGGCCGCTCCGCACCTTCGTGAACCTGATTCAAAATCCGATCGACCTCGCCCTGGCGCAGCGGCATCGGCTTGTTGCCCTGCCCCAGAAAGCCCGTGACCTTCGCCACGTTCTTGATGAGGTGATAAACCTCGTCCGTCAGCTTCGCGCGCACCAGCACATAGCCGGGGAGAAATTTGCGCTCCGCATTCACCTTGTGGCCGCGGCGGACTTCGATCACTTCTTCCGTCGGCACAAGCACATCTTCGATCTCTTCCATGAGATCCTGAATCTGTGCCTGACGCTTGATCTCCTCGGCCACCTTCTTCTCGAAATTCGAGTAGGTGTGGACGATGTACCATTTGCCGTCGGACTTCGTGGCGGTGCCTGCTTCGCTCATGTGGTCAACCCATTGCGCCGATCAGCCAGCGCTCGCCCATGGCAAGCGCATAATCGACGAAGAAAAAGAACACCATCGTGAGCCCCACCATGATGAAAACGAGCGTCGTGGTGAGCCATGTTTCTTTCCAGCTTGGCCATGTGACCTTCGAGGTTTCACGCTGCACTTCGCGAAGGAACTGAATCGGTCCGCCGCGTTTGACGCTGGCGGGCGCTGAAAGTTCCTTGGCCGAATTGTCTGCTGTCTTTTTTGTTGCTTCGGCCACGATTGAATCCGTTTCTTCTTCGTGCATCATTTGGCAGGAGTGGAGGGACTCGAACCCACGGCCTACGGTTTTGGAGACCGCCGCTCTACCAACTGAGCTACACTCCTAGTGGCAAAAAAACAGCACGCCGGGAGCGACCTGCCCGCCAGCGCGCGTATCGATGCCATTTCGGGGAGGGGTTTATCAGCCGATACCGCACTGCGCAAGCACCATTAAGACCGTTTTTTTGCAGGGATAAGCTGGATTTTCGGGCAAGCCCACCCTGCCCGGCCCGGATTGCGGCGGCGGCGGCGCCTTTGTTTGGCCCTGACGAATGGCTAAAGGAGGCGCGCCGCCCCGCAGAGCCGTCAAAATGACCCCTTTTGCCGAATCATTGGCCCGCTCGCCGGAGCTTTTCCCCCATGGGCTGGACCCGCGAACCGGGGCGGTGGGTTTCATCCGGCTAACCGAGCGGGATTACCGGCAGGCCAGTTTCCTCGACGGCCGCCTCCTCACCCCCCAGACCATCAGCCGCGCGGTGCCCTGGCCGCAGGTGGAACAGGCCGTGGCCGAGACCGGGCTCCCCGAAGCCTGCGGCTTCATTTTCCACATCGGCCATGTGGGCTCGACCCTGCTGTCGCGCCTGCTGGGCGCACATCCCCGCATTCTCTCCCTGCGCGAACCGGCCATCCTGCGCACACTGGCCGAGGCGCGCAGCACATGGACGGGGGACAATTTCGAAGCGCGGATGAGCGCCTTCCTGAAACTCTGGTCGCGGACTTTTTCGAGCGAACAGCGCGCGCTGGTGAAAGCAACGAGCTTCGTATCCGAACTCGCCGCAGATTTGATGGCACGCAACTACGCACCGAAAGCGATCTTCATGACCGCCTCGCCGCAAACCTATCTGGCGACGATTCTCGGCGGCCCCAATTCCCGGCAGGAATCCAAAATATTGGCCGAGAGCCGTCTGGCGCGGCTGCAACGCCGGTTGGGCCGCAACATTTCACCCTCGCTGTCCGAAGGCGAAGCCATCGCCATGAGCTGGGCCTGCGAAATGAGCGCACTCAACGCCGCGATGACAAACGCGCGCGACCGCATCCTGCTAATCGATTTCGACAAATTCCTCGCCGAACCGCAATCGGCGCTGCAGGCGGCTTTCAGCCATTTCGGCATCGCCACCACCGAAAACGAAATCGCCACGATCCTCTCCGGCCCCGACATGAGCCGCTACTCCAAGGCGCCGGAATACGCCTATGACGCAAAGCTGCGCGACGACGTGCTCAATCAGGCGCGCACGGAATATGGCGGCGAGATCAGGCGCGGAATGACATGGCTGGAGAGCGCGGCGGGGGAGTTTGCGGAAATTCGCGGCGCGCTGAATATGAGTTAGAGTTGGCGTGCCACCCGAAGCTGCGCGAAGCTGGACGAGTCTCCCTACGCTCCTGGCGGAGCTTCGGGAGAGGCACCCTCCACTGCTGCGCAGCGTAGGGTGGAGCGGGTGAAGGGAATCGAACCCTCGTCTTTAGCTTGGAAGGCTATGGCTCTACCATTGAGCTACACCCGCGACACGCGGCTTATACAATAGAACAAGTGGCGCGCCACCCGGAGCTGCGCGGCGGAGGATGGCGCGCCACCCGAAGCTGCGCGATGTCAGACAGTCTCCCTACGCGCTTCGCGCTTCGGGAGACACCACCCTCCGTTGCTGCGCAGCGTAGGGTGGTGGGGGAAGTAGGACTCGAACCTACGAAGGCGTAGCCAGCGGATTTACAGTCCGCCCCCTTTGCCACTCGGGACATTCCCCCAAAGCCGGGAAACCATACAAAATTCGGCCGCGGGCGGCGGATATCGGTCAATTGAACGGACCTGTCAACCGCGAGTTGGCGCCTAGCGGTAGACCTCCCGGCGGTGGCCAATTTGGACGACAACGACAATAACTCGGTCGAACTCCAAACGGCACAGAATGCGGATATCTCCAACCCGATAACGCCAATATTCGGATTTTGGTCCCTCGAGGGGTTTTCCGTGCTTACGGGGATTGTCAGTGCCGTCGATATTAGCTCTGAGAAATTTTCGTACGCGCTCCCGGTCGACTGCGCCGAGTTTGCCCAGTTCCTTTTCCGCCTTTGGTGTCAGCGCGACTGCCCAGCCCGAGCCGTTTCTCGACTTCGTCAAGCGTGTATCTCCGTTTACCTTTGCTCTCTTCGTAAGCCGCCACCGCGAGCAAATAATCCTCGCGATCCTCCAGATACTCCGCTATCGCCTTCGAAGCGTAATAGCTCTTTTGTCTTCCGGTTTTCGCTGCCAGTTCCGTCAACTTTTCGTCCAGCGCGCGCGAAATCCGTACCACACTTGTTTCCGTTTTCATCTGCCTGTCTTGCTTGTCTTGCTTGCCTAACCTGTTACTTCTGTAACAGATGTAACAAAATCCGTCAACTCAAGAAACGGTTGTCCTGCCGCTCCCACCCTCTATAAGCACCGCCATGCCTCGCAACGACCGCAACCATCATCGTCATTCGCCACGTTCCAAACCCGCCGAGGGGCTTTGGCTCTACGGCCTGCATACGGTGCGCGCCGCGCTCGCCAATCCTGAGCGCAAGGTGCAGCGCGCGGTTTTGAGCGAACGCGCGGCGGAGGCTATCGGGCCCAAATTGCTGGGGCGGGTGCGCAGCGAGATTGTCGATAATGATCATGTCGGGCGTCTGCTGCCGCCGGGCGCGGTTCATCAGGGCGCGGCGCTGCAATGTTCGCCCCTGCCCCGTCGCGATCTGGAAGATGTCCTGCCGCAGCCGGGCGCAAAGCGGCGCATCGTGCTGGTGCTCGACCAGATTTCCGATCCGCACAACACCGGCGCGATCCTGCGTTCGGCGGTGGCGTTCGGCGTTGCTGCCGTGATCGTGCAGGACCGTCATGCGCCGCCGGAATCGGGCGCGCTGGCGAAGGCCGCGTCCGGCGCGCTCGATATTCTTCCTTACGTTCAGGTGGTGAATATCTCCCGCGCGCTGGAACAATTGGGCAAGCTCGGCTTCTGGCGCGTGGCTCTGGCTGGCGATGGCGAACAGAGTTTGAAGGAAGCCGTCTCGACAGGCGATATCGCGCTGGTGATGGGCTCGGAAGGCGACGGCGTGCGCCGCCTCGTGCGCGAGAATTGCGACATCGCCGCGACCATTCCCATCGATGCGGAAATGGAAAGCCTGAATGTCTCCAACGCTGCCGCAATCGCGCTTTACGAAATCAGACGCAGCTAAAACAGCGCCGCCACCGTATCCCCGCCGCCGTAATTCTCGATGAAGACGAGAACCTTGTAGCCTTCGGTGAGCTGCAGGCGGCCGTCGGTGTCGTGCATCATCACGCCGTCATTGGTGATGCTCGCGGTTTTCTTGTCATAGGCGAAGCGCGGCACGAGGCCTTTGTAATTCGCGCGGATCAGATCGAACAGCAGCGCCGCATTTTCCGGGGCCAGCCGCACGCAACCCGCGCTGGCGCGCGATCCCAGATGCGCAATGTCGTCGCCCATCACGCCGTGAATGGCGATGCCCGTTTGCAGTCCGTTGGTCATCCAGTTGAAGAACATCGCGTGCGGCATGGGATGATGCCATTGCGAGGAATTGTAATGCGCGTGGAAGCGGTCCGGATCGAGTTCGAAATATCCCGTCGGCGTGATGCTGGAGAGCGGCTTGCCCGAACCATTGTCTTCGAGGCGCTCGCGGCCCGTGGATACCGGCCAATTGTAGAGCAGCGAAAATCCGCTGCCCGCTTTCTGGAACACATACATATGCTGCGCCCACGGCCCGGCGCTCGCCTTGCTCACATAGAGAAACAATTCGAAATGATCGAACATATCGCCGGTGAGGCTGTCCTTCAGCCGTTGCTCGACGCGCGCGAGTTCGGCATCGCTCAGCGCGGGCATCGGCGCGCTCGCATCGGGCGGAGGTTCGGTCGCTTCCGGCGCCAGCTCGAGCGGTGCGCGCGCAACCTGTTTGGGCGCCGGTTTGGATGTTTCAACAGGGGGAAGAGCAGGAACGACCTGCACCAGATCCGGTTCGCGCGGCTGTCCAATCGGCTCCGCAGTGATTGGCGGAATCGTCCGTGGACGGAATATCTGCGCGACTGGCGCCTTCGCCGCGGCGACGCGAACCGGCGCGGGGTTCATGAGTTGCGCAACCGATCCCATCAGATCATCGGCTTCGGCGCGCGCCATGGCATAGCCGGGCTTCAGCGCCTCTTCATTCAGCGCCACGGCCGCTTCGCCGCCGCGCTCGCGCAGATTGTCCGCCACGAGCTTCGCGGTAGCCGCCCAATCGGGATGCTGTGCAAGCGCAATCGACACGGCAAAACCGGACGCCGCCAGAAGATAGACCGCACTCAACTGCCTTAACGACGCCATTAATCGAGGCCGCTCGCTACCCGCGCAATGTAACGGATTTGGCGGAGAATTGTTCTATTCCGGTACACTAACCGGTTAACAGAATTACCGGAATCGTCCCGTTGGGCAAGCCGCGTATAACGACAATCATATGTTTAATGCGCGTTCAGGCGCTGGCGCGCGCCAGATCGGCGGTCAGCGTGGCGGCGGCCCGCCAATAGCACCAGGCCGAAATGAGCCCGGCCACCGGCCCGATCAGGAGGGCATACCGCAGCGAATCGACGCCGAGCGTAGGCGCCAGAAGATCGCTCACGAACCCGACCGCCTGCGGCCCCAGCCCGAGCCCGATGATGTTCAGGATGAACAGCAGGATCGCCGCCGCCGTCGCCCGCATGCGCAAGGGCACGAGGCATTGCGTCATCGTCACGCTAGGGCCTACGAACACAGCGCCCATCGCGACGGGAATGATGGCGGCGAGCAGCGCCACCGTCGTGCTGTGCGCCAGATAGAACACCGGCGCAAACGGCACGGCGAGAAACACCGCTGCGATCGGCACATACACATTCCAGCGCGAATCGCGCTTGCCCATACGGTCGGCGATGATTCCGGCGAAAAAAGTCCCGATCCAGCCGCCGACGCCCGCGAGTGCGGCGAACACCAGCCCGATCTCAGATATGCTCATGTGATGGGAGCGTACGAGGAACGCGGGGATGAACGCCGTCGCGCCATATCCGGAAAATGCAGCGAGTGCGCTGCCCAATGCGATGTAGCGGAAGGAGCGCTGCGACCACAGAATATGGAGCACATCGCGCAGCGGCACGGCGGCGCCGGTGTCGCGCAGATTTTCGCTGTGCCCGCGCACCGGCTCGCGCATCGTGAACATCACGACGAAAACGAGCACAAGCCCCGGAATGCCCGCCGCCAGAAACGCCTCGCGCCAGCCATAGATCTGCGCGATCCAGCCGCCGAAGAAAAACGCCAGCAGCAAACCGATATTCAATCCTGCGGAATAAAAGGATTGCGCCGTGGCGCGGCTTTGCGGCGGATAAAGATCGGAGATGATTGCCTGCGCCGAAGGCCCGGTGCCAGCTTCGCCCACACCCGTCGCCACGCGCGCCAGCAGCAATTGCCAGAATTGCGCGGCCAGCCCGCATACCACCGTCATCAGGCTGAAAAGGCCCAGCGACACCGCGATGATATTGCGCCTGTTGCCCTTGTCCGCCAGCCGCGCAATGGGAATGCCCAGCGTTGCATAGAACAATGCGAATGTCGGACCGGCGAGCAGGCCCAGCGCCGTATCGGAAATATGGAATTCGTTTTTGATCGGCTGCAGCAGGATCGCCAATATCTGGCGGTCCAGATAATTGACGACATACATCGCCGTCAGGATCACCAAAACGTAGTGGCGGTATGCGTTCGAAAAGCCCGCCACGCCGCCATTTGCGGCGGATATCGGATTGGACACGCTCACCCCTTTTCGCTTCGCCTCTTGCCGGGCTGGGTCAAAGCGTAGCAGAACCGTGCGGCCCCGATAGAGCCGCCTGCATTATAATAAAGCAAAGAGGATTGCCCGATGAGCGCGCTTCGCCCCTCGACACGTCTGGAGACCCATGACGTCACCAACCAGCCGCCGCCATTCGAGGATGTGAACCTCTTCACCTCGGACATTGCGCTGCAGCAGGCGGTGGCGCATGCGGGCGGGAACGCACACCACGCGCGGCTTGCGGCATTCGGTGCGCGCGCGGGTTCGGCGGAGGTTGCCGAATGGGCGATACAGGCGAACAGGAATGTGCCGCAGCTCAAAACATTCGACCGTTACGGCCAGCGCATCGACGAAGTGGAATTTCATCCCGCCTATCATCAGTTGATGGCACTCGGATTGGACAATGGCATCGCCGCGTCGGCATGGAGCGGGCTCGAAGCGGGTCATGTGCTGCACACGGCCATCGAATTCCTGATGGGACAGGCAGAGCCCGGCGTGTGCTGCCCGATGACGATGACATACGCGGCATTGCCTGCGCTGAAGCATCAGCCCGATGTGGCAGCGATCTGGGAGCCGCGCATTGTGGCTTCGAAATACGATGCAAGTTCGCAACCGGCGGAAAAGAAATCCGGCGTCACCATCGGCATGGCGATGACGGAGAAACAGGGCGGCTCCGATGTGCGCGCCAACACCACCAAGGCCACGCGCAATGCGGACGGTTCCTACACGCTCGTCGGCCACAAATGGTTCTGCTCCGCGCCGATGTGCGATGCGTTTCTGACGCTGGCTTATGCGGAAGGCGGATTGACGTGTTTCCTCGTGCCGCGCTGGACGCCGGATGGCGAGCGCAACCGCATGTTCATCATGCGCTTGAAAGACAAGCTGGGCGACCGTGCCAATGCCTCATCGGAAATCGAATATCATGAGGCCTACGCCGTTCGCGTGGGCGAAGAGGGGCGCGGCGTGCGCACCATCATCGAGATGGTCAATCATACGCGGCTCGATTGCATTTTGGCGCCGGCCGGCGGTATGCGTCAGGCGGTGGCGAATGCGTTGTGGCACACCGCGCATCGCACCGCCTTCCAGCGCCGCTTGATCGACCAGCCGCTGATGCGACAGGTGCTGGCGGATATGGCCATCGAATCCGAAGCCGCGACAGCGACCGCTTTTCGCATCGCCAAGAGTTTCGACGACAAGGAAAAAGACGCCGCGTTCTCGCGCATCGCAACGCCCGTGTGCAAATACTGGCTCAACAAACGCGTGGTGAATCTCGTCTATGAAGCAATGGAGACGCATGGCGGCGCAGGCTATGTGGAAGAAAGCATCATGCCGCGTCTCTATCGCCAGTCGCCGCTCAATTCCATCTGGGAAGGCTCAGGCAATGTGATCTGCCTCGATGTGCTGCGCGCGATGAGCCGCGAACCGGATTCGGTTTCGGCCTTTGTCGCGGAACTGGAAGCCGCGCGCGGCGCGAACGCGGCGCTGGATGTAGCGATTGACGGCGTGAAGGATCGCCTCGCCCATCCCGCCGGCGAAACCGGCGCACGGCGGCTGGTGGAAGCGATGGCTTTGGCGTTGCAGGGAGCGGTGCTGGCGAAGACTGCACCGCAGGAAATTTGCGATGCATTTTGCGCGACCCGTTTGTCGGAACGGCCGGGGCTGGCCTATGGCGCGCTGGATGCGAAGATCGATGTGGATGCGATCATCGCACGCGCGATGCCGCAAACCTGAATTTTATTTGGAGATACTTGCGAGCCGCGCTTCCTGGGCGGCGAGATCGGCTTTGACCTGATAAATCCGCACCAGCATCGCATCGCGCAGAGCGGTGGGGCTATTCATCGATGCCGTTTGCATCGGCTCCACGCCCAAATGCGGATCGCGCGGGATCATGATCACCGCCACCGCAACCCAGAATATGGCGCGCAGCAGGATCATGGCATCAGGCCAGCATTGCGCCATGGGGCGCGGACATTGCGGGCTCTTCGGCCACGCACATGCCCATGGCCATGCGTTCGAGATCGTCGGCAATTGACAGCACGATATCGTCTTCCGTGGTTTCCCCGCTCAGCACCGCCTCGCGCAAATCGCAGGCTTTCACCGAAAGCCAGAGACGAAACGTCAAAGAGGCATCTCCGTTCCAATTTTTCATAACGCCAACTCCCAAACAGCAGCGGTCCGGTCATGACCGTCACTCAGGAAGATGCCTATGAGGGACGCGAAATATAAGTTCGGTAAAACCCGTAAGGGTTTTCCCCTAGGTCGCAATGCAGTTTGCGTTGTATTTCAAATAAATAGCGCTTTTGTGCAGTAATGGCACGGATCGAATACTTAACGCACGGAAACCAAGTAACTCTTGATTAACCAAGCTTGCCCGATTTGGCGAAACCGCGCGGCACGATGCGCCCGGCTTGCGCGCGCTCGCCCTTCCAGTCCTTCAATTCGGATGGAGTCCAGGTGCGCCCGTTCTGGTCGCGCAGGCCCTCTTTCCAGGTGAAAGTGGACGCGTCGAGCAGATGTCCATCCTTGTAGCGCTGCAGGATGACGCCGCGTCCGCGCGCCAGTTCCGGCACATCGGCCAGCGGGAAGATCAGCAGCTTGCGGTTCTCGCCGATGACGGCGACGCTGTCGCCTTCCACGAAGGTGCAGACGGCGGCTTCGGTGCCGGTGGGCACGTTCATCACCTGCTTGCCGGAACGCTTCATGGCGACGGCTTCGTCTTCATTGGTGACGAAGCCATGGCCGGACGTCGCCGCCAGCAGCAGCTTGCGCCCCGGCTCATGCGCGAACATGGAAACGAGATCGGCATCGGGCGGTAAATCGATAAACGTGCGGATCGCCTCGCCATTACCGCGCCCGCCGGGAAGTTTTGCGCAATCCAGCGTGAAGAAGCGGCCATCGGTTGCGAACATCATCAATTGATCGGTGGTTTCGGCATGGATCCAGAAGCGGCGCCGGTCGCCCTCGCGATATTTGATCGCGTCATTCTCTTCCTGATGGCCCTTGAAGCTGCGCAGCCAGCCTTTTTCGGAGCAGACAATCGTGACCGGTTCCTTCTCCACCGCGGTTTCGATGATGGTGGCCTCTTCCGCGATGGCCTGAATGCGCTCCACATCCTTGGCGTTGGCGATTTCGGTGCGCCGCGCGCCGAGCTTGGTCTTGATGCCGAATTTCGCATCGATGGCCTTGATTTCCTCGATCAGCCTTTCGGATTTGTTCTTTTCGGAACCGAGAAGTTTTTTCAGTTCTTTCTGTTCCTTGGTGAGATTGGTGTGCTCGCCGCGGATTTCCATTTCTTCGAGCTTGCGCAAGGAGCGCAGCCGCATATTGAGGATCGCATCAGCCTGCACTTCGGTGAGGCTGAATGCCTTCATCAATTTCGGCTTCGGCTCATCCTCCGTGCGGATGATTTTTATAACCTTGTCGAGGTTCAGATAGACCGCGAGATAGCCTTCCAGCACCTCTAGTCGCGCGGCGATTTTCGCGAGGCGGTGCGCCGAGCGCCGCTCCAGCACATTGCGGCGATGATTGATAAAAGCCTGCAACGCATCCTTCAGGCTCATCACGCGCGGGATCAGCCCGCCATCCAGCACATTCATGTTGAGCGAGATGCGCGATTCCAGATCCGTCTGCCGGAACAATTGCTCCATCAGCAGCGCGGGCTCCACCGTGCGGCTCTTGGGCGACAGCACGATGCGCACGTCTTCGGCGGATTCGTCGTGGATATCGTCCAGCAGCGGCAGCTTCTTCTGCTCCAGCAATTCGGCGATGCGCTCGATCAGCTTGGCCTTCTGCACCTGATAAGGAATTTCATGCACGACGATCTGATAGGTGCCGCGCGCGCCTTCCTCGCGCGCCCATTGCGCGCGCAGGCGGAAACCGCCGCGGCCGGTTTTGTAGGCTTCCGCGATTTCTTCTTTCGTATCGATCAGTAGACCGCCGGTCGGAAAATCCGGGCCCTTGATGAATTTCAGAAGCGATTTGTCCTGAAGATTCGGATTTTCGATCAGCGCGATAGTGGCGGCACAAAGTTCGCCGAGATTGTGCGGCGGAATGTTGGTGGCCATGCCCACGGCGATGCCGCTCGAACCATTCGCCAGCAGATTGGGAAATGCCGCTGGCAGCACCACCGGCTCGCGGTCATCGCCATCATAGGTCGCGCGGAAATCCACCGAATCTTCGTCGAGCCCTTCGAGCAGCGATTGCGCCACTTCTGTGAGCCGGCTTTCGGTGTAGCGCATGGCGGCGGGATTATCGCCATCGACATTGCCGAAATTGCCCTGCCCCTCCACCAGCGGATAACGCACCGCGAAATCCTGCGCGAGGCGCACCAGCGCGTCATACACCGCCTGATCGCCGTGCGGATGGAATTTGCCGATGACATCGCCCACCACGCGCGCGCATTTCTTGAACCCGGCCTGCGGGTTCAGGCCCAGTTCGCGCATCGCATGAAGCAGGCGGCGATGTACGGGCTTGAGCCCATCACGCGCATCGGGCAGCGCGCGCTGCGTGATGGTGGAGAGCGCGTAGGCCAGATAGCGCTCCGAGAGTGCGCTCGAAAGCTGTTCGGGTCTGATGTCGTCTTTGATGTCTGCCATGTCTAACTCTTATCCGATTCGCGCGATGCCAATTCTGCCAGCCGCAAACGCGCCGCGGGCAAGGGTTTGTTGTGCGGCGCCAGCACCCGGTCCAGCAGAAAATACGCAGTCAGGCGCAGGCCAGCCGCGATTTCCTCTATGGAAGCGGTGGCGTTCTGCGAACCCAGCAGAAATGAGGGCAGCGCCAGCAACCGCTCCTTGTAGGGCGCGGCCGCCGCGCGCGAAACCGCCCGTCCGGTGCGCGGCGAAACGAAAACGAGGTCGTCCGTCGAGCCCGTCACCGCGCATTGCGAGAGATCGAGGCCGAAACCGAGTTCGTCCAGCAGTCCCGCCTCCCAGCGCACATAGAGCGGGCCCCAATGTGCGAACCCGTCCTCCGCAATCGCCTCGAGCAATATCTCGCCCGCGTCATACACCGATTGATGCGGTTCGCGTTCGGGAAGTGCGGCGCTCGTGACGCTGGTGAAGGCATTGAGCCCTGCCAGCGCATCGCGATGTTCCAGAATGCGCCCTGCGCGTCCGCGCCCCGCTTCCACCGCGTAATTGCCGAGTTGCTCGGAAAGCCGCGCGCGCCAAACGAGATGTATCGCATTGCCCGGTTGCAACACGGCCTTCGACTTGCGCGAGGCCCCGCCGCGCACCAACCCGGCATGACGGCCATGCTCGCGCGTCAACGCCTCGACAATGGCGCTCGACTCGCCATGCGCCCGCACCGACAACACGATTGCATCGTCAGACCATTCCACGCCGCATTATTCCTCCGGGAACTCCAATCCGATTTCGCGGTAATGCTCGCGGTCTTCGGCCCATTTCTCGCGCAGCTTCACGAAAAGAAACAGATGCACGCGGCGCGCGAAGATGTCTTCCATTTCCTTGCGCGCGGCTTCGCCGATAGTTTTGATATTGTGCCCGCCCTTGCCGAGCACAATCGGTTTTTGCCCTTCGCGCTCGACATAGATCACCTGATCGATCTTCACCGAACCGTCCTTGCGCTCTTCCCATTTCTCGGTTTCGACCGCGGTTGCGTAAGGCAATTCATCATGCAGGCGCAGATAGAGTTTTTCGCGCGTGATTTCCGCAGCCAGCAAACGCGAGGGAATATCGGCCGCCTGATCTTCCGGAAACAGCCACGGACCGGGCTTCATTTTCGCCGCACACCACGCCGCAACATCCTCGACGCCATCGCCCTTCAGCGCGGAGATCAGGAATATCTGTTCGAATGCGCCTTCCGCATTCAGCTTTTCCACCAGCGGCAAAAGATCGGTGCGCTTCATGCCGTCAATCTTGTTCAGCGCCAGTGCCGCTTTGCGCTGCGATGTTTTCAAACCTTCGATGATGGCATGCGTGTCGCGCGCGGCGAGGCCTTCGGGGTTCGTTGCCATGTCGGCTGCATCCACGATCAATATCACCGCATCCGCATCGCCCGCACCCGCCCAGGCCGATTTCACCATCGCGCGGTCGAGCTTGCGCCGCGGCTTGAAGATGCCCGGCGTATCCACGATCACCATCTGCGTCTGCCCGCGCATGGCCACGCCACGTACCGGCATGCGCGTCGTCTGCACCTTTTGCGTGACGATGGAGACTTTCGTTCCCACCAGCGCATTGACGAGCGTGGATTTGCCCGCATTCGGCGCACCGATCACGGCGACAAAACCGCAGCGTGTTTGCTCGGTCATCTCTTTTACCTCCCCCTTTGTGGGGAGGTCGATGCATTGCGCGAAGCGGAATGCGTCGGGTGGGGGACAGTGCCCGACCCAATCACCGCCCCCCACCCGAAGCACTTCGTGCTTCGACCTCCCCACAAAGGGGGAGGTGAAGAAGGGCTCGACGCTTCGATTTTCATTTCGCTATCAATCCTAATTTCTCCAGCATCGCTTGTGCTGCGGCCTGTTCGGCTTCGCGTTTGGAATTGCCTTCGCCCGTTTGCGGGTCGTGACCTTCCACGCTCACTTCCACGGCGAAACGCGGCGCGTGATCCGGTCCCTCGCGGCGCTGCACTTTATAGACGGGTGCTGCGCGCGCACCCTTGCGTCCTTGCGCCCATTCCTGCAGCGCGGTTTTGGCGTCGCGCATATCGGGATTGAGAGATGCAAACATCTCCGCCCAATATTTCTCGATGAACCCACGCGCCACATCCAATCCGCCGTCCAGATAAAGTGCGGCGATCACCGCTTCGCAAGCGCCCGCCAATATCGCGGCCTTGGCACGCCCGCCGCTGCCCGCTTCCGACGAAGCCAATATCAGATGCGTCGAAAGTCCCGCCGCTTCCGCTGCCTTCGCGCAGGACTCGCGCCGCGCCAGCGCGTTGAATTTCAGCGCGAGTGCGCCTTCCGCATCGTCCGGGTACAGATGATGCAGCTTCTGCGCGACCACCAGTCCGAGCACGCGGTCGCCCAAAAATTCCAGCCGCTCATTGGAACGGATGGAACTCGCGCTGGAATGCGTCAGCGCGCGTTCGAGCAATGATTTGTCGGCAAATTCATGGCCCAGCCGGGCTTGCAGCTCGGCCAGCTCAGTCGACGACCGTGAAGAGCCGCTCGTAGCGGACCGTCCACGGCCATTTCCAGAATTCCCAGAATCGCGCTGTGCCATTTGTCGAGAAGAAGATGAATTCGGCCTTGCCGACCAGGTTTGCGGCGGGAACGTAGCCCACTCCGGCGCGGCTGTCGTCGGAATTGTCGCGATTGTCGCCCATCATAAAGTAATGGCCGGGCGGCACGATATAGACGTCCGTATTGTCGGCCGGGCCGTCGGGATCGCGGTCGAGGATGTAGTGCACCTCCCCGTTCGGCAGGGTTTCCTGATAGCGCGGCACATGATGATCGAAACCGTCGATGTTTTCGATGTAATCGGCCACGCGTTTTTCCGGCACGATCTTGTCGTTGATGTAGAGCCGGTCGTTGATCATCTGGATGCGGTCGCCGGGAAGGCCGATCAGCCGCTTGATGTAATCGGTGGAATCATCGCGCGGCAGCTTGAACACGATCACATCGCCACGCTTGGGCACCGATTCAAAGATGCGCCCCGGAATGGGTGCGAGCCCGAAAGGAAAGGAATAGCGGCTGTAGCCGTAAGCGTATTTTTCGACGAACAGATAATCGCCGATCAGCAGCGTGTTCTCCATCGAGCCCGACGGAATGTTGAACGGCTGGAACAGGAAGGTCCGGATGACGAGCGCGATCAGCAGCGCATAGACCACCGTCTTGACGGTCTCCACCCAGGATTCGCCTTCTTCCTTTTTCTTTGCGTCCGCTTTCTTGGGTTCCGCAGGTTCGGCTTTTGCTGCATGCGCGGGTTCCGGCGCGGGCTCGACCGCTTGCGTTTCGGGCGTGTGTTCGCCTTCCGCGGGCGGCGCATCCGCTGCGTGTTTTTCGGTCGTGTCGCCCGTCTCGATAGTATCGGCCATGGGGTGAGAGGAGCCGGAAGGCAATAGGCGGGTCAAGGCGACAAGACGCGCTTAACCAGCTTTGCCGGGCGTCTGCGGCGGGGCCGCAACAGCGGAAATGATAACGATGGCCTGCGCCAGCGGAAAATCATCGGTGATGGAAAGGTCTATGGCGTATCCGAAGCCCTCGGGCGTGATGGCCAGCGCGCGCTGAAGCGCGCCGCCGGTAAGCTGCATGGTGGGCTTGCCGCCCGGCAGATTGACCACGCCCATGTCGCGCCAGAAGACGCCGCGCCGAAGCCCGGTGCCCAGCGCCTTGGCGCAAGCCTCCTTGGCGGCGAAGCGCTTGGCATAACTCGCCGCGCGGTTGGCGCGCGCGTCCGATTTCGCACGCTCGAGATCGGTGAACACGCGGTCGAGAAACCGCTCGCCGAAGCGCTCGATACTCTTCTCGATGCGGCGGATGTCGATCAGGTCGGAGCCGAGGCCGATGATCATTTGCGTGCCTCATCCATCAGCGAACGCATGCGCCGGATTGCCGCATCCAGACCGATGAAGATCGCTTCGCCCACGAGAAAATGGCCGATGTTCAATTCGCGGATTTCGGGAATGGCGGCGATGGGCCCGACGGTTTCAAAACTGAGACCATGGCCTGCGTGAATTTCAAGGCCGAGCGATGCGCCATAGGCGGCGGCATCGGCGATGGCTGCGAGATGTTTTTCGCGTTCAGCACCGCTCGCGTCGCAATAGGCGCCGGTATGAAGCTCCACCACCGGCGCGCCGAGAGATTTCGCAGCGTCGATCTGTTTACGGTCGGCTTCGATGAAGAGCGACACACGAACCTTCGCATTGCTCAGCATACGGACAATCGGCGCAAGGCGGTTGTGCTGCCCATGCGCGTCGATGCCGCCTTCCGTGGTGCGCTCCTCGCGTTTTTCGGGAACGATGCAGGCGGCGTGCGGCTTGTGCTTCAACGCAATCGCCAGCATCTCATCGGTCGCCGCCATTTCCAGATTGAGCGGCAGATCGATCTCGCGGCTTAGTCTCTCAATATCTTCATCTGAAATATGCCGGCGATCTTCGCGCAGATGCGCGGTGATGCCGTCCGCGCCCGCCGCTGCCGCCAGCTTCGCCGCACGCACAGGATCAGGAAACTTGCCACCGCGCGCGTTGCGGATCGTCGCAACGTGATCGATGTTCACACCGAGGCGCAGTTTGGTCATAAGCCGCACACGTAGTGACCCACGCGGCTATTCTGAACCGCGCAGCTCAAATCCAGCACAAATACTAAAACGCTCGGAGAGAGCCAAGCCAGCAAGAGAACCCAAAAAATGATACCAATCTTGAGAGCAATGCTAGAAGCGCGATTCCATAATTTGAAGGCAATACTCACGGCGAACAAAGCAATAGCGACGGCTGGAAAGCCGAAGAAGATCGGCCACTGAGTTACGAGGCCAAAACAATAAGAGAAAACCGGCCCCAGAATAAAAGCGGTTCCAACAAACGCCCAAAAGCGCGCAATATGTGGAGACGGAGCGATGGTCACCTCGTCCATTACACGAGACCTCTAGAACCCGGCTTCACACCTTTCGTGCCCACAAGATGCGGCGGAAGATTGTCGGCTTCCCATGCAGGGAATTTCAAGCTCGCCAAGGCCACGAATTTCACACCGAGTTTTGCCTTGCCGCCGGAGCGGTCGATCAGACATGCCGCCGCCACCGGCTTGCCGCCTGCCGCGCGGATCGCGTCCAGGCATTCGCGCGAGGACAATCCCGTGGTGACGATGTCTTCCACCATCAGCACCGGCTGGTTCTTCTCAAGCGTGAATCCGCGGCGCAATTGGAATTTGCCGTCCTGCCGCTCGACATACATCGCGGGCAAGCCAAGCTGGCGGCCCATTTCATAGCCCGGCACGATCCCGCCCACCGCGGGCGAAACGATGGCCGTGAATTTCGCTTTCACTTCGTCGCGTACTTTTTCGGCCAATGCCTTGCAGAGCTTTGCGGTGATCTTCGCGTTCTGGAACACCAGCGCCTTCTGCAAAAACACATCGGAATGCAGCCCGCTCGACAGGATGAAATGTCCTTCGAGCAGCGCGCCTGCCTTTCGGAATTCGTTCAACACTTGCTCCGGCGTCACGCCTCGCTCCCCTCGCGCACGCGGTCGACCGATTCGACCGCGGCATTCACGCGTAGCGCACCCAGAATATTCTGCAAGTGCGCAACGTCGCGCACTTCGATATCGACATGGAATTCGAAGAACAGCGCATTGCGCGAAATCGTGGAGAGGTTGAAGATATTGCCGCCATTGCTGGCGATCACCGCCATTACCGCCGCAAGCGATCCCGGCGCATTCTTCACGCGCAGGCGCAAGCGGCCCACATGTTCGCCATCGGCCGCGTGCGCACCCCATTTCACGTCGATCCAGTCGGCCATGCTGGTCTGCGCTTTTTCGAGTTCGGCGCAATCCACCGTGTGGATCACCGTGCCCTGCCCCGGCACCATCAGTCCCACGATGCGGTCGCCCGGCAGCGGATGGCAGCATTGGCCGAGTGTGTAGGCGATGCCTTCGGTCAGTCCGCTGATGGAAATCGCTTTTTCCTTTGAAGCAGGAACAGCGGTGCGCGTGCGGTCGCGCTTCATTTCGGGGAACACGGCTTCCAGCACTTCATGGGCTCGCAGCGCGCCACGGCCCACTTCGGCATAAACATCTTCGACCTTGGCCAGCCGCAATTTCTTGGCGACGTCTTCCACCGCTCTGTCGGTGAGTTGCTGATTGTCGTCGGCGAAAATCTTTTCCAGAACCTTTCGGCCGAATTTCACATGCTCGTCGCGCTGCGCATTGCGCAGGTAGCGCCGGATTTCCGCGCGCGCGCGCCCGGTCACGACGAATTGCTCCCACAGCGGCGAAGGCGTCTGCCCCTTCTGCCGGATGATCTCCACCTGATCGCCGTTTTTCAGCGGCGTATGCAGCGGCACATGCACGCCGTTCACTTTCGCGCCGACCGTCTGATGGCCGAGATCGGTGTGCACCATGTAGGCGAAGTCGATTGGCGTGGCGCCGCGCGGCAGCGAAATCAGCATTCCCTTCGGCGTGAAGCAGAACACCTGATCCTGATACATATGCAGGCGCGAATGCTCCAGGAATTCTTCCGCCGAATCCCCGCGCTCCAGAATGTCCACCATGTCGCGCAGCCATTCATAGGCCGCATCGGTGCCGGATTCCTTTTCATCGACATGCTCGCGGTAACGCCAATGCGCCGCCACGCCGCGCTCGGCGATGTCGTGCATTTCCTGCGTGCGGATCTGCACCTCCACGCGCTGCTGCTCAGGCCCGATCACGGTTGTGTGGATCGAGCGATAGCCGTTGGTTTTCGGGTTCGAAATGAAATCCTTGAAGCGCTCCGGCACCACGCGCCAGTTCATGTGCAAGACGCCGAGTGCCAGATAGCAATCGTCCGTCGTTTTCACGATCACGCGGAACCCGAAAATATCGGAGAGCTGCTCGAAATTGAGCTGCTTGTCTTTCAATTTGCGCCAGATGGAATAGGGGCGCTTGGCGCGGCCATAGACCCACGCTTCGATGCCGTGTTCGGCGAGCTTGCGCTTGATCTGATCGGCGATGCGCCCGATGCGCTCGCCCGATTGCGCATCCAGCCGCGCCAGCCGCGTGACGATGGAATTGCGCGCTTCCGTATCGAGTTCCGCAAAGGCAAGATCTTCGAGTTCCTCGCGCATCGCCTGCATGCCGATGCGGCCCGCCAGCGGCGCATAGATTTCGGATGTTTCCTGCGCGATGCGGCGGCGCTTTTCCGGATTCTTGATGTATTGCAGCGTGCGCATATTGTGCAGCCGGTCGGCCAGCTTCACCAGCAGCACGCGGATGTCGTTGGACATCGCCAGCATCAGCTTGCGGAAATTTTCCGCCTGCTTGGTGCGCTCGGAAAAAAGCTCAAGCTGCGAAAGCTTCGTCACGCCATCGACGAGATTGGCGATCTCTTCGCCGAAATTCGCCTTCACGTCCTCGATGGTGACGTAGGTGTCCTCCACCGTGTCGTGCAGCAGCGCGGTCACGATGGTCGGCGGATCGAGTTTCAGCTCCGTGAGGATGCCGGCCACTTCCAGCGGATGGGCGAAATAGGGATCGCCCGAGGCGCGGAACTGCTTGCCATGCGCCGTCATGGCATAAACATAGGCCTTGTTCAGCAGCGCCTCGTCCGCATCCGGATCATAGGCCTTGATGCGCTCCACCAGCTCGGTCTGGCGCATCAGCTTGCGCCGCCTCGGGCGCGTCACCGCCTGCGCCAGTTCGCGCACCGTCTCGGCAAGGCCATTCAAAGGAGCCGTCATGCGGCCCAGTATATAAGAAGAATTGGGACTTTAGTGATTGGCGAGCTGATCATCCGGAATCGCGAAGAGCGGGCTGTTCACCGCCACCAGATCGGGCAGCGCTACGATCACCTTGCCCCGCGGCGGCTTGTCCTGATGGTCGGCGATGCCGATATCGCGCCGGGCCCGGTTCTTCACCTCGAAATAGAAATCGCGCGCGCGCAGATAGCCGACAAAGCCCTTCTGATGGGCCTCCCGGAAGCGGAAATTGCCCAGATAGGTCGTCTGCCCGGGGCGGATGACGAAGGGCATGCGGAACGTGTCGCTGAAATCGCGATTGGCCAGATGGGTGAGGAAGCCGTCCATCTGATATTGGCCGGGCTTCAGCGAGCGAACGATCACGCGCCCCGCCTCATCGCCCTCGCGATAATCGGGGCTGCCGAAGGAGAGCGCCGTCCAGCTCGGCTTGCTGAAATGCACCGAGCCATGCTCGCTGCCGTCGACCTGGTCGTAGAACAGCGAGATGGGATTGGCTTCCTGGTCCTCACCCCCGCCGATGGAGATCACCAGCCAGCCGGCATCCTTGCCATGATATTGATGGGTGAATAGCTGCGCCTCAGCCGCGCTTCCCGCGAACAGCACCATCAGCAGCGAAATCAGAACCTTACGCATACGCCCCAGCCTCCCGGCATTCTTGAGTGCCAATTTCGGTCAGTATGACGGGAAATCCCTTGCAGGCAAAGCGCTTGGGCGTCGCGGGTGATGTCGGATTTTTCATGTGGCGCCCAAAGAAAAAGCCGGAAGCGAGGCTTCCGGCTTTTCGAATTCCTGAGCGGCGAACCTACTCTTCGTAGTCGACTTCCGGCTCGGGCTGGGGCTCGGCGCGGCGCTGGGCCTCGGTGGTGAGGGCGCGGAGCAACTCCTCCTCCGTCACCTGGCGATGCTGCGCATCCTCGCGGACGTCCACGTCGGAGGGATGCTCCTCCGGCTCGTCGACCTCGGCATGCTTCTGCAGCGACTTGATATAATCTTCCTTGATGTCGTCCGGCTTCAGCGCCTTGGCCGCGATCTCGCGCAGCGCCACGACCGGGTTTTTGTCGCGGTCGCGATCCACCATCGTGTCCGCCCCGCCCGAAAGCTGGCGCGCGCGATAACCCGCCAGCAGCACCAGATCGAAGCGGTTGGGGACCTTGTCGACGCAATCTTCAACGGTAACGCGAGCCATCAGGTGGTCCTTTTGTATTGTCTTTCAAAGACTTAGGCGCGAAGCAGGGGCCAAAGCTTTGGAAGGCCGGGGACATTATACAATTGGGGCCAAGGGGGCAAGGGTGGGCAAAACGGCTGAGACGCTCTTTGAATTTTCAATAGGGATGAAACCAATAAACGCCTTGGCCTATTTCAGAAAATTGTGGGTCGCCTGGAGGCGGCCGGTCCCCTTTGCTTCGCGGGACAAAATACCCCCAGCCACCGTCAAAATACGGCTTCACTGTGATGAAGACGCCCTGACTCAGGATCATCACAAATTCTGGCTTGAGGCTTGCGATAACGTGAGGCCAGCGGCTTTTTGGTACGTCTGGATCAGTGGTGCTCTCAATCGGCGGAATCATCATTAGAGCTTGGCATTCGGCTTTGATCGCCTTCAACGTTGATTGATCTGTTGTAGGGCGCGTGCATCCGGCGAGTACAGTGAGCGCAATTGCTAAAGCGGCGACCACAAATCTACGCTTTAATTCCGCTGTCTGCCGGGTTGGATTTTCGCCCAATCTCAGGCCGCCTTGCCCTTCACGGCTTCCATGATTTCCTTTGGCTTCTTGCGGATCGCCATCAGATAGGCTGCGGCAGGCGCGTCGGGATTGCGGCGGCCCTGCTCCCAGTTTTTCAATGTCGCCAGCGGAATACGGAACGCAGACGCGAAGCGCTGTTGCGACATACGAAGCGAGCGCCTGATTGCTTTCACGTCCGGCACTTCCACTTCAACCACCGTCACGCGCATTCCGGGCACCTTCTTGCCTTTGGCATGATCGACGGCTTGCTGAAGGCTCGTCAGCAAATCTTTTCCGAACTTACTCATCTTGGTACTCCCTTGTAGGCTTTCATTTTCAGTGCGGCAGTTAATTTTCGGGCGGCTTTCTTTTCTTCAGCAGTCATATCCTCGCGATCGGATTTCGCGTAAAGCATCAACAGATAAAGCGGCAAGTTTTCGTTGTAATAGAAATAGACCACGCGAACGCCGCCACGTTTTCCACTTCCCGCTCTGCGCCATCGCACCTTCCGCACGCCGCCGGTTTCCTGCACGACATCGCCGGCTTCCGGATTGCGTGCGATGAAATCCACAAACGCTTCGCGCTCCGGCGAATTCCAAATATCAGCAGCCTGCCGAATAAACAGGTCTGTTTCTGCGACAGTAACCGGGCGAACCGCCATGCAGGCGCTATACGCCAATGGCGCCCATAAGTCCAGCGGGAGAAATGCTTGTATGATCCAATTCCGCACACACTGGAGCGATTCATGTCCACTAACCACCCCCTCCGCCTCCTCCCCGCCCTGCTCATCCTCACCGCGCTCGTCACGGTGGCGTATTGGGTGAGTTATTTCACCGGCGGCGATGTGCGGGTGGTGGATGCGCGGTGGTACAGCGCGTTCGAATCGAGTTTTCCGGTTGCCGATGCGTGGCTGGCGGCGACGGCGTTCGTTGCCGGAATCGGTTTGTGGCGCGGGCGCGGTTGGGGTGCCAGAGCGGGACTGCTGGCGGCGAGTGCGCTCCTCTATCTCGCCGCGATGGATATCACCTTCGACATCGAAAACGGGTTGTATGCGCTCGTGCCCCATTCGCCGCCGATGCGTTTCGAGCTTCTTATTAACCTCTGGTCGCTCGCGCTCGGCATCGTGACTCTTGTTGTTTCATGGAAGCGCACGCGTAATTTAACGGCGCTTTGAGCCCATGTTTTGAACGAAATCCCGCGCGCGGATGTAGAATCAGTAAACTCTAAATATCCCGGTGAATATTCGTTAAGCCTGCGCGCGATTCGGATTCCCTGTGTCTGGAACGACTCGCCTATCCCCGCATTTCAGAAATTGAATCAATCTGGGAGTAGTCGATGGGACACGCAGGCAGCGCCGCAACCTATGTCATGGGGCCCGATGGCCATCACCTCTCGCTATCGGACCTGCCGCCGCCCGATACCAAGCGCTGGGTGATCCGCCGCAAGGCCGAAGTCGTGGCCGCGGTGAAGGGCGGACTGCTCACGCTGGATGAAGCCTGCGAGCGCTATCGCCTCACGGCGGAAGAATTCCTGAGCTGGCAGAACGCGATCAACCGCTACGGCATCGCGGGCCTGCGCGCGACACGCGCCCAGCAATATCGCGCGCCCTCACGGCATTAGAGCAGTATCGTTTTATCCCGAATTACTTCCGCCTAGATTCCCTCTCCCCCATCGGGGGAGAGGTTAGGTGAGGGGGTTTCTCCGTTTGCGCTATCGCCGGAAGTTTTCGCGCGGCGTCTTTCGCTGGTAGGAATTGTGTTTGCTTTTACGTCCCCCTCACCCTGCCCTCTCCCCCGGAGGGGGAGAGGGAGACGCCGTGCAGCTTTTACTTTCTCTCCGAAATCGCCCGCGCGGCTTCCACAAACTCGCTCGGCATCATGACGATGGTCATGGTGTTCTGCTCGGCGCCCACTTCGGTGAGCATCTGCATGCGGCGCAGTTCGAGTGCCGCCGGCGTTTTCATGATTTCGTCCGCCGCTTCGCGCAGTTTGCGCGCGGCTTCCATTTCGGCTTCGGCCTTGATGATACGCCCCCGCTTCTCGCGCAGCGCCTCGGCTTCTTGCGCCATCGCGCGCTGCATGGATTGCGGGATCTCCACATTCTTCATTTCGACATTCTGGATTTCCACGCCCCAGGCTTCGGTCATTGAATCCACGCGCTCCTTGAGCAAGCCCGCCAATTTCTCGCGCTCCTTCAGCACATCATCCAGCGTGTGCTGACCGATGACATTGCGCAAAGTCGTCAGCGCCATCTGAATCACCGCATTGCGCACATTCTGCACTTCGATGATGGCGAGATCGGGCTTCACCACGCGATACCAGATCACCGCATTCACCTTCACGGGCACGTTATCGCGCGTCATGGATTCCTGCTCTTCCACGCCATCGGTGAGCACGCGCATATCGACCTTGGTGGCTCTCTCGATACCCAGCGGAATGATCCAGAAGAGTCCCGGCCCGCGCGTGCCCGTATAGCGCCCGAAGCGGAACACCAGCGCGCGCTCATATTGCTGGGCAACGCGAAAGCCCGACAACGCCAGAAAAATGACGACGCCAACCACGATCAGCAATGCCATGATGTCCTCCGTCGCCCGGAACGGGCGCGCAACAAATCGCCCGGAAACGGGCTTGCTATAGGTAGGTATAGGCGGGGCCCGCGCAAAGCCCCTGCGAATATTGGGGAATATCCGGGGCTTAGAGGCGTTTGACGGCCGTGGGCCCCAGCGCCGCGATCAGTTCGTCCACGCTCCGCCCCGAAACCGGATGGTGCCAGCCCGGCGCCACATCGCGCAAGGGAACCAGCACAAAATCACGGGCTTCGATGCGCGGATGGGGGAGCACGGGCGGCCCCGCCTCCACGCGCCCGTCATAATCCAGCAAATCCAGATCCAGCGTGCGCGGCGCATTGCGCACCCCGCGGGCGCGGTCGAACTGATTCTCAATCTCTGCGAGCAATTGCATCAGGTTCGCGGGATCGCGCGTTGTCTCTATGCGCGCCACGGCGTTCACGAACACGGGATCGGCCGGATCGGGCCAGGCGGGCGAGGCATAAAAGTTTGAAACTGAAACCGGGTTGACGGCGTTTTCGCAAAGCCTTGTAAGGCTCGCACGCAATGTTTGTTCCGGCGGGCCGGCTAACGAAGGGAGATTGGCACCGAGCGCAATTAAAATCATCGAACCGTACTCAAACTTAAGTTGCGTATCGCCGCAATTGTCCTAGAACACGCCGCGCCCGGCGGGAGAATTACCGGATCGGGCCCTATAGTATCAGGAGGTATTGCCATGTTGTTCTATCCGCAGGAAAAGCTCGCACTCTTTATCGACGGCGCCAATCTCTATGGCGCGGCGAAGGGTCTGGCATTCGACATCGACTATAAGCGCCTGCTGGAGCTTTTCGCGCGCAAAGGAGTTCTGGTGCGCGCATTCTATTATACGGCGGTGGCGGAGGATCAGGAATTCTCGCCGCTGCGCCCGCTGGTCGATTGGCTGGACTATAACGGCTTTGCCGTGGTGACGAAGCCCCTGAAGGAATTCACCGACGCGCAGGGGCGCCGCCGCGTGAAGGGCAATATGGATATCGAACTCGCCATCGACGTCATGGAAATGGCCGATATGGTCGATCACATCGTGATCTTTTCCGGCGACGGCGATTTCCGCAAGCTGGTGGAAGCGGCCCAGCGCAAGGGCCGCCGCGTCAGCGTCGTCTCAACTATCCGCACCCAGCCGCCCATGGTGTCCGACGAGCTTCGCCGCCAGGCCGACAATTTCATCGAGTTGGAAGAACTGAAGCCGATGATCGCGCGCGAAGGTGGGCCGCGCACCGCGCACGCTGCACACGACGCCTCGCCCAGCTACGCCCAGACGGCGTGAAGTCCGAGCCTGAGCACGATTGCCCGCTCTGTCCGCGGCTTGCGAAATTCCGCGCGGGCAATCGCAAAACGCTGCCCGATTATTTCAACGATCCGGTGCCGACTTTCGGCGCGCGCGATGCGCGGCTGCTGATCGTGGGGCTGGCGCCGGGATTGCATGGCGCGAACCGCACTGGGCGCCCGTTCACCGGAGATTGGGCGGGGGATTTGTTATATGCGACGCTGCTGAAGCATGGTCTGGCGCGCGGAACTTACGACGAGCGCGCCGATGATGGCTTGGAGTTGGTGGATTGCGCCATCGCTAATGCCGTGCGCTGCGTGCCGCCGGAAAACAAGCCGCTGCCGGTGGAGATCAACACCTGCCGCCAGTTTCTGATCGCGCAAATCGAAAGCATGCCAAATCTGCGGGCGATATTGGCGCTAGGCAAAATCGCGCATGACAGCGTGTGCACGGCGCTGAGTTTGAAAAAAAGCGCGCACCCCTTCGGTCACGGCACAAACTACAAAGCGGGAAACATCGCGCTGATATCGAGCTATCACTGCTCGCGCTACAACACCAACACCGGCGTCCTGACGGAAAAAATGTTCGACGCGGTGGTGAAGGAAGCCAAGATCGCAGCGATGCCGCAGATTTGAACGACGGAGTGTCGCTTTCAACACCCCCTCACCCCAACCCTCTCCCCCACTTCGTGGGGGCGAGGGAGTCCCATTAATCCCCTCTCCCCCATCGGGGGAGAGGGCTAGGGTGAGGGGGTGGCTGACACAAGCGCATGCTTCACAATCAGAAGCGCAGTAGCGGCATCACCGCCAAAGTCGTCATTGGTAAGACGAATGACACGAAAACCCTTCGAGCGCAGAAATTCATCCCTTGCTGCATCGTAGGTTTGGCGTGCGGCATGAAACGGTCCATCAAGTTCCACAATCAATCTTTCTTCCAAACAAACGAAATCGGCAATGTATGGCCCGATCGGATATTGCCGCTTGAACTTGTAGCCACCCAATTTTCGGTTACGCACCATCGACCAGAACAGTTTTTCCGCGCTGACCGGCTTGCTCCGCATCCGGCGTGCGCGGGCCAAGCCGGTCGATCCGGATTTTCTTTTTTGGATTGTGCGTGGTGTGACCATCCCCCTCACCCTGCCCTCTCCCCCTATGGGGGAGAGGTAAATTTAAGAGCTATATCTTTCTTCCTTCCACGGATCGCCTTCGTTGTGGTAGCCGCGGACTTCCCAGAAGCCTGGGCGGTCTTGCGCTGAGAATTCTATCCGCGTCACCCATTTGGCGCTTTTCCAGAAATACCATTCCGGAATCACCACACGCACGGGGCCGCCATGTTCGCGCGCCAGCGGCTTTCCTTCCCAGGAATGGGCGAGCAGAACATTGGCTTCGGAGAAAACATTCAGCGCCACATTCGTGGTGTAGCCGTCGTAAGACTGGAAGATCACATGCTGCGCTTCCGGCTTCGGCTTCACCAGTTCCAGAAGCGTGCGCGCGGAAACGCCGCGCCAATGATTGTCGTAGCGGCTCCAGGCGGTGACGCAATGGATGTCGCTGGTGAAATCTTCCTGCGGCAGCGCTTGGAATTGCTCCAGCGTCCACACTTGCGGATTTTCCACCAGCCCGCCGACGCGCAAGCGCCAATTCTCCGGCTTCACGTCCGGCTGTGCGCCGAGATCGAGCACCGGCCAGTTCGTCACCAGCCGCTGGCCCGGCGGCAACCGCCCCTCGCGCATCAGATCGACTTTGCCGGTAAGCAACCTGCCCTCTTCCGCCCATTTCTCTTTCGAGCGAATGAGTTTGTCTTTGATCTTGCCGATCAGATCGGGTTTTTCGTCATCGGCCATATCTAGCCTTTCGCGCGCATCAGCCGCGCTTTATCCCGCTGCCAGTCGCGCTTTTTTTCCGTTTCGCGCTTGTCGTGCAGCTTCTTGCCCTTCGCGATGCCGAGTTCGATCTTGGCCGTGCCTTTGGGATTGAAATAGATGCGCAAAGGAATAAGCGTCATGCCCTCGCGCTGCACGGCGGCGGCGAGCTTGGCCGCTTCGCGCTTGTGGACCAGGATTTTCCGCACCCGCCGCGGCTCGTGATTGAAGCGGTTGGCCATGAGATATTCGGGGATATAGGAATTGACGAGGAATATCTCGCCGTCTTTCGCATGAGCGTAAGATTCCGCGATGGTCGCCTTGCCGCTGCGCAGCGATTTCACCTCCGAACCCATCAGCACCAGCCCCGCCTCGATCACATCGTCGATCGCGTAGGAATAGCGCGCCTTGCGATTGTCGGCGACGACGCGGCGCTCGGGATCGGCCTTTTTGGCCATCACAAAATGCCGGCGATGACCATCGCTTCGCGCACGCGCGTTTGCGCGGCCTCGCTCGCCGTCACGATAGGCAGGCGCACCTCATTGGCGCACATGCCGAGCAGCGACACGCCATATTTCGCGGGCGCGGGGCTCGGCTCCACGAACATCGCATCGTGCAGCGGCATCAAACGATCCTGCAGCGCCAATGCCGAAGCAAAATCGGCTTTCATGCAGGCTTCCTGAAATTGCGAACACAATTTCGGCGCTACATTCGCCGTCACCGAAATGCAGCCGAAGCCGCCATGCGCCATGTAACCGAGTGCGGTTCCGTCCTCGCCGGAGATCAATCGCCAGCCTTTCGCACAGGCCAGCCGCTCGCGGCTCGGGCGCATCATGTTGGCAGTGGCATCCTTCACGCCGATGATGTTGGCCACGCGCGACAGCCGCGCCATCGTCTCGACCGTTATTTCCACCACGCTGCGGCCGGGGATGTTGTAGACGAGGATGGGAATATCCACCGCTTCGGCAATCGCCGCGAAATGGCGATAGATGCCCTCCTGCGACGGCCTGTTGTAATAGGGCGTAACCGAGAGCACCGCATCGGCGCCCACATCCTTTGCGTACTGCGTGAGCCGGATCGCCTCGGCGGTGGCGTTGGAGCCCGCGCCCGCGATCACCGGCACGCGGCCATTGGCTTCCTCCACGCAAAGTTCCACCACGCGCATATGCTCATCATGGCTGACGGTGGCGGATTCGCCCGTGGTGCCCATCGGAACCAGCCCGTGGCTGCCTTCCGCGATCTGCCACGACACGAACTTTCGGAAAGCGCCCTCGTCGATGGCGCCATCTTTCATCGGCGTAATGAGCGCCGGCATCGAACCGCGGATTTTTTCGCGCATATCGCGCATGATGTGTTCCAATTTTAAAACGGACCGCAAAATAACGTGGCCTTGATCGGCGCGGCAAGCACCATCGCTGGCAAGGTGGGGCCGCGGCCTTTATGCTTCGCGGGATCCGGCGAACAGAGCCGGTGATAACGGGTTTTGAGCAGAATGTCGTTAATTCGCGCCTGTTGCTTGTCGGCGGCTTTGGTACTGGCGGGGGCAAGTGCGGCGGCGCAGACGCCTGCAGTGCCCGCAAATGCACGTCCGCTGCCTCCCGGCCTCACCCGATCGGGCGGCGTGGTGATGATGGCGCCGATCTCCGATTCGGATTCGCCCGCCGAGCGCGGGCTGACCGGACCCTCGGAGCGGCACGCCTCCCAATATCATGTGCTGAGTGCCGCCGATCACGATCTCTACTCCAAGGCGTTCGATGCGGCGGACCGCGGCGACTGGATCGCGGCCAAGGGGCTCGCCGATCAGGGGCACAATCCCACGGCGCGCAAGCTGATCGAGTGGCGCTACCTGCTGGACAAGAACAGCGGCGCATCATTTGACGAGATCAATGCCTTCCTGAAAGCCAATCCCGATTGGCCGCTGCGCGATACGCTGTTTGCGCGGGCCGAGCGCGCCATGTCCGACATGATGGCGCCGGGCGCGGTGCTGAGCTGGTTCGGCGACCGCGATCCGCTCACCGGCATCGGCAAGGTGCGGCTGGGCGAAGCGATGATCGCGCTGGGACGCGTTTCGGCGGGGCGCGATCTCATCCGCAAGGCGTGGGTGGAAAACACCTTCGAGCCCGATCAGGAATTCGCCGTGCTGCAGCGGCACGCCGATCTCTTCACGCCGGATATCGACCAGCAGCGGCTGAACAATCTTCTGTGGCGCGATGAGACGGGTGCGGCCCGGCGCGAGATGGCGCGCGTCACGGCCAGTGGCCAGCAACTCGCGCAGACCCGCATCGCGCTGCAATCGGGTTCGTCCGCAAGTAGGAAGCTGGTGTCGGAACTACCCGAAACGCTGCGCAGCGATCCCGGCATTCTCTTCGACCGCGCCCGCTTGCTGCGCCGGAGCGGCAATCCCGATGACGAACCGGACCTGTTGTTGCGCGCGCCGACACGAGAGCTTGCGAAGATCAATCCCGGCCGCTGGTGGGCGGAGCTGAACATCGCCACGCGTCAGGCGCTGCAAGACACGAACTACCGCACCGCCTATTCGCTGGTGAAGGATACCGGCCTTTCGACGGGCGAGAATTTCGCCGAAGCGGAATTCATGGCCGGGTGGATTGCGCTGCGCTATCTCAAAGACCCCGTCGCCGCGCTATCGCATTTCCAGAAGCTCAGCGCGGGCGTCTCGCGGCCCATCAGCGCCGCGCGCGCGCATTACTGGAGCGGACGCGCCTATGAGGCTGAGAACGATCTGGGCGGCGCGTGGCGCGAATATCGCGCGGCGGCGCAGAACCCCGAAACCTATTACGGCCAATTGGCGCTCGCCCGCATCGACGCCACGCCGACGCTGCATCTGAACGATACGAATGTGGACGCCGCCAGCATACGCGCGGCTTATGAAAATGACGATGTGGTTCGGGGCTTGCGGGTGCTGGCGGATCTCGGCGCAGACAACCTCATGCGCAGTTTCGCGGCGCATTATGTGGAGCTGCATCCCGATGCCAAATATGCGAAAGCGCTGGCGAGCGATCTGGTGCAGATGGGTTTCCGCGACATCGCGGTGCGCGTGGCCAAGGCCGCCAGCTACAACAATGTGCTGATGCTGGCCTATTCGCATCCGGTGATCCCGCTGCCCGCGTATAAAGGCCCTGGAGCCGCGCCGGAGCCCGCGCTGGTGCTGGGCCTCATCCGTCAGGAGACCGAGTTCGACGCCAATGCGGTGAGCGGCGCGGGCGCCATGGGCATCATGCAAATGATGCCGGCAAGTGCGCGGCGCGCGGCTTCGCAGGCGGGCATGCCCTATCGCCCCAACGCTCTGCTGTCCGACACCGATTACAACATCCAGCTCGGCATGACCGAACTCTCCGGCAATCTCGCCGATTGGGGCGGATCGATCGTGCTGTCGGCGGCCGCCTACAATGCGGGACCGACCAATGTGAAGCGTTGGCTCGATCTTTATGGCGATCCGCGCAGCCCCACCACCGATCCCATCGACTGGATCGAGCAAATCCCGTTCAGCGAGACGCGCAATTATGTGCAGCGGGTGCTGGAGAATACCGAAGTCTATCGCAACCGGCTCGCGGGCCGCGATCAGCCGCTGCAGATCATGGCCGATCTCTACCGGCCGCGCGCGCCTGTGGTGAAAGTTTTGCCTTATGTTCCGCCGCCGCCTGCCGGGACAATTCCGGGCGCGGTACCCGTTCCCGAACCGAAACCTTCGCAAGCGGGCGGTTCAACGCAGGAAATCGCCAGCGGCAAAGCCGATCCGGGCGCGCTGCCGAAAACAAAACCCGTTCAGTGAAATACCGAGAGCCACTCGCGTGCGAGGCGCTGGGCCTCGGCAATCTGGTTCGAATTCATCTCGCGTGAAATCTGGGCCCGCCAGGCTTTCGCGATATCGCTGCCCTTGACGGCGGCGAGGTTGAACCATTTATGCGCCGCCACGAAATCCACATTCACGCCCTGGCCGGTGGAATACGCCAAACCGAGATTGTAGAGCGCTTCTGCCCGCCCCTGCTTGGCTTCCAACTCGTATTGCGCCAGTGCGCCGACATCTACGCACGCCATGACACTCTCCCTCAGATGCGGCCGTCTGCCGCTGGGTGAATGTTGGCGAGGTTTAAGCTAAAGACCCGTTAACGCTGTTGTTCAGCAATTGTTAACTCGGTCAGGTCCGGGCGCGCTGTCCGAACAATATCTTACGCGCTTCTTCCTGCGCTTTGGCGTCCTGCGGCTTGCGCAATTCGCGTCCCAGAACAAGACCGCGCTGCACGGCCGGGCGTGCGCGCAAGCGCTCGACCCATGCATTCAAATGCGGGAATTCGTTCATGTCCTGACCCTGCCGCATGCCTGCAAGCACCCAGCCGAGACACGCCATATCGGCAATCGAATAGCTGCCTGCGAGGAATTTGCGCGTTGCGAGCTGCGTGTTCATCACCCCGAAAAGACGGTTCACTTCGTCGGTGTAGCGCTTCACGGCGTAGGCATTTTCGTCTTTGGCGTAATTGAGGAAGTGGCTCGCCTGCCCCGCCATGGGACCGAGTCCCGCCATCTGCCAGAACAGCCATTCATCCACCGCCACGCGTTTGCGCTCGTCGGCGGGATAGAATTTGCCCGTCTTGCGCCCGAGATATTGCAGGATCGCGCCGCTCTCGAACACGGAGATCTCCCTTCCGCCCGGCCCATCGGGATCGACGATGGCAGGCATGCGATTGTTCGGAGATATCTTCAGAAATTCCGGCGTGAACTGTTCGCCCTTGCCGATATTCACGGGCACCAGCGTGTATGGCAGCCCCGCTTCCTCCAGAAAAATGGAGATCTTCCAGCCGTTCGGCGTCGGCCAGTAATAGAGTTTTATCGGGGTTTTTGATGAGGAAAAGGCCGCCGAAGCGGCCTTGTTTTCAGTTCTGCGTTTGAAGCGGTTTGCCGCTTTCTTCTTGGGCTTGGCCGCGGCCTTCCGCGAGGTACGTTCCCGCCCCCCGCCAGAGGCCGCGGCCTTTGCCTTCACCATTAAAGTCAGCCTTACATCGCCGGAGCGGCTGGGGCTGCCTTTTTGGCTTTCCGGCCTTTGCGCCGGCCAGCTTTCTTTTTCGTCTTTTTGGCGGCTTTCTTTTTGCCAGCCTTGCGGCGCTTCTTCGTCTTGCGCGCCGCGCCCTTCGCAGCCGCCTTGCGGACGGTGCGCTTCTTCGTCTTTCTCTTCTTTGCAGTCATTGGCATGTGAAACGACTCCTCTAACATTTCAGGGTCGTGCGACTCGCACCCCCAAAACGCCGCAGAATATGGGCTAATTCATGCGGATTGCGCAATACTCCCCCACCCCGCACGCCGGACGCGCAAATGGCGAATTGCATAAAAGCCTTATTTTCCGCATGTTAAACGCGTTATTCAGTACACGGAGTGATTTGGCTGCATCAGCCGCGCGCGCGCGTCAATGTCTTGAAAATGTGCGAATCACCCCTCGTCGGGCAATCCGAGTCGCGCTTTGAGGATGGCATTTACCGCCGCCGGATTCGCTTTTCCGCCGGTCTGTTTCATCACCTGACCGACAAACCATCCGGCAAGTTTCGGTTTGGCTTTCACCTCTTCGACCTTGTCCGGGTTCGCCGCGATCACGGCGTCAACGGCGGCTTCGATGGCGCTGGTGTCCGTCACCTGACGCAATCCGCGCGCCTCGACGACCGATTTTGGATCACCACCCTCGCTCCACACGATGTCCAGAACATCCTTGGCGATCTTTCCGGAGATGGTGCCGTCCGCGATCATGCGCAGGATGGAATTGTTCGCAGATGCACTCACCGGTGTCTGCGAAATGGACAACCCATCGCGGTTCAGCCGCCCGAGGATTTCATTGTTCAGCCAGTTCGCGGCGAGCTTGGCGTCGATACCGTTCGCCAGTTCCTCGAAATAATCCGCAAGTTCGCGCTCCGCCACGATCACGCCCGCGTCGTAAGCCTGAAGTCCGTAGCTGTGGATAAAGCGTGCCTTTTTCTCGTCCGGCAATTCGGGAAGCGATGCTTTGATGCCGTCCACCCATGCCTGATCCAGCACCAGCGGCATCAGATCGGGATCGGGGAAGTAGCGGTAATCATGCGCTTCTTCCTTGGAGCGCATGGAGCGCGTTTCGCCCGCGCGGTTATCGTAAAGCCTTGTTTCCTGCTTGATGGTGCCGCCGTTTTCGATGATGTCGATCTGGCGGCGCGCCTCGAATTCGATGGCGCTGGCGATGAAACGCATCGAGTTCACGTTCTTTATCTCGCAGCGTGTGCCGAGCGGCCCGCCGGGCTTGCGCACCGACACATTCACATCCGCGCGCATGGAGCCTTCGTCCATATTGCCGTCGCAGGTGCCGAGATAGCGCACGATCGCCCGCAATTTTTTCAGGAAAGCCGCGGCTTCTTCCGATGAACGCATGTCCGGGCGCGAGACGATTTCCATCAGCGCCACGCCCGCGCGGTTGAGGTCCACATAGGAATAATCGGCGTGCTGGTCGTGCAGGCTCTTGCCCGCATCCTGTTCCAGATGCAGCCGCTCGATGCCGACGCGCACGGTTTCGCCGCCCGGCATGTCGATGAACACCTCGCCCTCGCCCACGATGGGGTTCTTGTATTGCGAGATCTGATAACCGGCCGGCAGATCGGGATAGAAATAGTTCTTCCGGTCGAAGATGGATTTGAGATTGATCTGCGCCTTGAGCCCAAGCCCGGTGCGGACAGCCTGCTCCACGCATTTGGCGTTGATGACCGGCAACATGCCGGGCATCGCGGCATCCACGAAGCTCACCTGCTCATTGGGCTCGGCGCCGAATTTTGTGGAGGCGCCGGAGAACAATTTCGCCTCCGACAGCACCTGCGCATGGACTTCCAGCCCGATGACGACTTCCCAATCGCCGGTCTGCCCCTTGATGTATTTCGAGCCGCTCATGCGCCCCACCATTTTTCAGGCTTGGCGGTGAAATTCGCGGCCTGTTCGATGGCGCGGCCGGCGCGCAAAACGGTCGCTTCATCAAAGGCTTTGCCGATGATCTGAAGGCCGAGCGGCAATCCGTCCGGCGTGAGGCCGGCGGGCACCGCGAGGCCGGGAAGGCCAGCAAGGTTCACCGTCACCGTGAACACGTCGTTCAGATACATCGCCACGGGATCGGCGGTTTTCGCGCCGATGGCAAACGCAGGCCCCGGTGTTGCCGGTGTCAACAGCGCGTCGCAATGCTCGAACGCCTGTTCGAAATCGCGCTTGATGAGCGTGCGGATTTTCTGCGCCCGCGTGTAATAAGCATCGTAATAGCCCGCCGACAGCACATAGGTGCCGATCAGAATGCGGCGGCGGACCTCCGCACCAAAACCTTCAGCGCGGGATTTCTCGTACAGCTCGATGACATCGCGCACGCCTTCGGCGCGGTGGCCGTAGCGCACGCCATCATAGCGGGCGAGATTGGAGGAGGCCTCCGCAGGCGCCACTATATAATAAGCAGGCAGCGCATATTTCGTGTGGGGCAGCGAGACCTCCACGATCTCCGCACCCTGCGCGCGCAGCCACTCCGCACCCTTCTGCCAGAGGGCATCGATTTCCGGCGGCGCGCCATCGACGCGGTATTCCTTCGGAATGCCGATGCGCAAACCCTTCACGCCGGAATTCACCGCCGCTTCGTAGTCCGGCACCGGCACATCGACGCTGGTGGAATCCAGCGCATCGACGCTCGCCATATGTTTCAGCAGGATCGCCGCATCGCGAACCGTACGCGTCATCGGACCTGCCTGATCCAGCGAGGATGCAAACGCCACAATCCCCCAGCGCGAGCAGCGGCCATATGTCGGCTTCAAACCAACCGTTCCCGTCACCGCCGCAGGCTGGCGGATGGAGCCGCCCGTATCGGTGCCGGTCGCTGCCAGACACATATTCGCGGCGACCGATGTTGCCGATCCGCCCGACGATCCGCCGGGCACGAAATGCTCGTTCGATCCCTTCGCGCGCCACGGGCTGATGACCGGCTTGAACCAGCTCGTCTCATTGGACGAACCCATGGCGAATTCGTCCATGTTCGTCTTGCCGAGCAGCACCGCGCCCGCATCCCACAAATTCTGCGTAACGGTGGATTCGTAAGGCGGGATGAAGTTCGAAAGGATGTGGCTTCCAGCGGTGGTGCGAACGCCCTTGGTGCAGAACAAATCCTTGATCGCGAGCGGCAAACCTTCCAGCGCGCGGCCCTCGCCTTTCGCGATGCGTGCATCGGATGCGTCCGCCATCGCGAATGCACGCTCCGGCGTTTCAGTGACGAAGGCATTCAGCGAACGCCCGGCCTCGATGGCTTTCACGAACGCGCCGGTCAATTCGCGCGAGGAAATCTTCTTCGCGGCGACCGCATCGCGCGCGTCGGCCAGCGTGAATTCTGTCGGGGCGGCGGGAAGGCTCATTCCACCACCTTCGGCACGACGAAGAAATTGTCTTCGGCCTGCGGAGCATTGGCGGTCACCGCGCGCGCATCGCCGCCTGCCGTCACCTTGTCCTCGCGCATTTTCAGCTTCTGGGCCACGACGCTGGTCATGGCTTCGACGCCCGCGATGTCCACTTCCTCCAGTTGCGCCACCCAGGCCAGCATCTGGTTCAGCTCATTGACCATGGGCTCGACCCGCTCTTCCTCGATTGCGAGGCGGGCGAGACGGGCGATGCGCCTAACGGTGTCCTTGTCGACGGACATGGGGCTTCATGTGCTAAGAATTGCGCGCCCTGCCTAGCAATCGGGGGCAAAACTGGCAAGCGACAGGACGCGCATTGAAGATCACCGGCATAGATCACGTGCAAATGGCCGTGCCCCGCGCATTGGAGGCCGAATGCCTCGCCTTCTACCGCGAGGTGCTGGCGTTGCCCGAAATCCCCAAGCCCGAAGCATTACGCGCCCGCGGCGGCGCATGGTTTCAGGTGGGCGATGTGCAATTCCATATCGGCGTGGACGCCGAGCCCTCGCCCAAAAGCAAACGCCATGTCTGCTTTCGCGTGGACGATCTGGCGAGCGCACGCGCGGACGTGGTGGCGAAGGGCATAGTCATAGAAGAAGAAGGTGTCGCCGAAGGCCTGCACCGCTTCTTCATTCGCGACCCCGCCAACAACCGCATCGAGATCGGGCAGCGGTGATGCAGAACAATCTGCATTCCCTCTCCCCCACAGGGGGAGAGGGTAAGGGTGAGGGGGGCGGTCTCTCCGCTTCACTAAATTTCAAAACTGCACTCGCTGCACCACCCCCTCACCCCGCCCTCTCCCCCTGCGGGGGCGAGGGAGATGTTTTCTAGATGAGCATCGTTTCGCTTTCGGAATTGAAATTGGCGCTGCAATCGAAGGCGCGCCTGCTCGGACTCGATCTGGGTGAGAAGACAATAGGTTTGGCGCTCTCCGACACGCTGCTGATGGTCGCCACGCCGTTCGAAACATTAAAGCGCGGGAAGTTCTCCGCTGATGCTCCCATCATCGAATCCCTCATCGCAAAACATGCCATCGGCGGATTGATTGTCGGCCTGCCGCTGAACATGGACGGCAGCGACGGCCCCTCGGCGCAATCGGCGCGCGCCTTTGCCCGCAATTTCGCGGCGCGTTCCGCACTTCCCATCGTGATGGTTGACGAGCGCCTCTCCACCGCCGCCGTCACGCGCACGCTGATCGACGCGGATGCCTCGCGCAAACGCCGCGCCGAAGTGGTGGACAAGATGGCCGCCGCCTACATCCTGCAGGGCGCGCTCGACCGCTTGCACAATATCCCATGATCCGCTTCTCCACATATATAATGGGCGCGTCCTGCCATGATATGGCTTGCAGACGTCCCCACCTGCCCCTATAAGCCGGTCTTCAAATGCGCGCTGTGCCGCAAGCCATCCTGAAAACCAGCCATCTGCTTGGCATCGAAAGTCTTTCGGTGGACGAGATCGTTGGGCTGCTGGATCTGGCCGAAACCTACGTCACCCTGAACCGCTCCGCCGAAAAGAAGAACGCGCTGCTCAAGGGCCGCACGCTCATCAATCTGTTCTTCGAGGCTTCCACCCGCACGCAAAGCTCCTTCGAGCTGGCGGGCAAGCGGCTGGGCGCGGATGTGCTGAACATGTCGGTGAAAACCTCGTCGGTCTCCAAGGGCGAGACGCTGGTAGACACGGCAACCACGCTCAACGCCATGCGCCCGGACATTCTGGTGGTACGCCATCAGGATTCTGGCGCGGCCGAACTGCTCTCACGCAAGGTCGATTGCTGCGTGGTGAATGCTGGCGACGGCTCCCATGAGCATCCCACTCAGGCGCTGCTCGATGCGCTGACTATTCGGCGGCGGCGGAAAAGTTTTGAAGGCTTGACCGTCGCCATCTGCGGCGATGTCGCCCACAGCAGGGTTGCGCGTTCCAACATTATTCTGCTGTCGAAGATGGGCGCGCGCGTGCGCCTCATCGCGCCGCGCACGCTGCTGCCTGCGGATGCCGAACGCTACGGCGTGGAAATCTTCACCGACATGCGCAAAGGTTTGGAAGGCGTGGACATCGTCATGATGCTGCGCCTGCAACTTGAGCGCATGACGGGCGCGTTTGTGCCTTCCACGCGTGAATATTTCCGCTTCTATGGGCTGGACCGCGAAAAGCTGAAGCTCGCAAAGCAGGGCGCGCTGGTGATGCATCCCGGCCCCATGAATCGCGGCGTCGAAATCGACTCCGATGTGGCCGACGACATCGAAGTCAGCGTCATTCAGGAACAGGTGGAAATGGGCGTCGCCATCCGCATGGCGGTGCTGGATGCGCTGGCGCGCGGGCTCGCCGCAGAAGGGCGCAACGCGCCATGAGCAAAACGGCCTTCATCAATGCACGCCTGATCGATCCCGCAAGCGGGCTCGATGAGAAGGGCGCGTTGCTGGTGGAAGATGGAAAGATCGCCGATTTCGGACCGCATCTTTTCAAATCGGGCAAACCCGATTGTGAAATCATCGATTGCAAAGGCCTCGTGCTCGCGCCCGGTCTGATCGACATGCGCGTGTTCACCGGCGAGCCCGGCAGCGAGCATCGCGAAACACTGGCCTCAGCCAGTGAAGCGGCAGCAGCGGGCGGCGTCACCACCATCGTCGTCATGCCCAACACCGATCCGGTGATCGACGAGCCTTCGCTGGTGGATTTCACCAAGCGCCGCGCCGCGGCTACTGCGCGCGTGCGCGTGTTGCCGATGGCGGCGTTGACGCGCCATCTCGCAGGCGAAACGATGACGGAAATCGGCTTGCTGAAGGAAGCGGGCGCGGTTGCCTTCACCGATGGCGACCGCACCATCGCGAACGCGCGCGTCATGCGCCGCACACTCTCTTACGCCGCCACCTTCGGCGCGCTCGTCGTCGGTCATGCTGAAGATCCCGATCTCACCGCAGGCACCGCGATGAACGAAGGCGAATTCGCCACGCGCCGCGGCATTCCTGCAAGCCCGCCCGCCGCCGAAACCATCATCGTGGAGCGCGACATCCGCCTCGTGGAGTTGACGGGCGCACGCTATCATTTCGGGCAAATCTCCACGCGCGCATCGCTGGACGCAATCGTAGATGCGAAAGCGCGCGGGCTTCCCATCACCTGCGGAGTTTCCGCGCATCACCTCACACTCAACGAACTCGATGTCGGCTCATACCTCACCTTCCGCAAAGTGAAGCCGCCGCTGCGCTCCGAGGCCGACCGCTCCGCCATGGTGGAAGGTGTGGCCGCGGGCGAAATTGACGTGATCGTGTCGAGCCATGATCCACAGGCTGCCGATACCAAGCGCCTGCCTTTCGCATCCGCCGCGTTCGGTGTGGTGGGATTGGAGACGCTGCTGCCTGCGAGCCTGACGCTCTATCACAATGGCCGCGCGACGCTCGCGCATGTGCTGGGAACGCTCACATCCGCGCCCGCAAAAATTCTCGGCCTCGAAAGCGGGCGGCTTGCCAAAAATGCTGCCGCCGATCTGGTGCTCTTCGATCCCGACGAACCTTTCGTGCTCGACGCCGCCGATCTCCACTCCCGCGCCCGCAACACGCCGTTCGAAGGAAAGAAATTCCAGGGCCGCGCGCAGATGACATTCGTCGGCGGCGAATGCGTGTTCGATCGCGCGAAGGAAAACTGATGTTCGATTTCGTGCATCCCATCAACTGGTCGATGGAGGGGCCGTATTTTGCGGGCGCGATTCTGTTCGGCTATCTGCTCGGTTCGATTCCCTTCGGGCTCATCTTCTCGTATCTCGCGGGCGCGGGCGACGTGCGCAAGATCGGCTCCGGCAATATCGGCGCGACGAATGTTCTGCGCACCGGAAAGAAATGGGCGGCCATCGCCACGCTCATTTGCGATGCCGGAAAGGGCGCGGCCGCGGTGCTGGTGATGCGCGCATTCTATGGCAGCGACATGGCGGTGTTCGCCGCGTTCGGCGCATTTCTCGGCCATCTGTTTCCGGTGTGGCTCGGCTTCAAGGGCGGCAAGGGTGTCGCCACATTTCTCGGCGTCACGCTGGCGCTGTACTGGCCGGTAGGGCTGATGGTGGCCGCGACCTGGTTGATGGTGGCGCTGGTGGCGCGCATCTCATCGCTGTCCGCGCTGGTCGCCGCCGCCCTCGCTCCCGTCTACATGATCGTGCTGAACGAGCATCTCTACGCCACGCTGACGGCGATCCTCGCGGTGCTGATCTTCATCATGCATCGCGAGAACATCGCCCGGCTGCTGCGCGGCGAAGAACCCCGCATCGGCGGCAGAAAGACCTAATGCCTCGCGCGTTCCCACAGGGAAACGGCAAACAGCGCCAATCCGAACACGGCTATCGTGCCGGAGGTCAAAGCCAGATAGATTAGATTTCCAGTGTTCATTTCACGCCCCTTGAATTTTGCCCTCCAAGAAGACCCCCATTGCGAACCGCCAGCCTTGATCTTGGTCAAATGACGCGAACTCTCACCGAAACCGAACGCCGCGCATGGTTGCGGCTGGCTCGCACGGCGAATGTGGGGCCGGTGACGTTTGCCGCCCTGATCGAGCGTTTCGGCTCGGCAATTGCGGCGCTCGAGGCCGTGCCGCATCTGGCCAGACGCGGCGGCGGTGATTTGCGCACGCCCACAAACGCAGAAGCGGAAAAAGAAATCGAAGCGCTGGCGCGCCTTGGCGGAAAACTGATCGCGTCCGTCGAGCCTGAATTCCCGCCGGGGCTTGCAGCCCTCGACGCACCACCGCCGATGATCGCGGTGCTGGGTCACACCACGCTATTGCGCCGCGACATGGTGGCGATTGTCGGTGCGCGCAATGCTTCCGCGCTAGGCCGCAAATTCGCAAATACTCTGGCGGCGGAATTGGGTGCTGCGGGCCTTGCCATTGTTTCGGGCATGGCGCGCGGCATCGACGCGGCGGCGCATGAAGGATCGCTGGCGACGGGCACAGTCGCAATCGTCGCCGGCGGCATCGACATTATTTATCCGCCGGAAAACGCCGCACTCTACGAGCGCATGAAGAAAGAAGGCGCGATCATTTCCGAAATGCCTTTGGGACAATCCCCGCAGGCGCGTCACTTCCCCCGCCGCAACCGCATCATCTCCGGCATGGCGCGCGGCGTGGTCGTGGTGGAAGCGGCCATCGGCTCGGGCTCGCTCATCACCGCGAACTATGCACTCGAACAGGGCCGCGAGATTTTTGCGGTGCCCGGATCGCCCCTCGATCCCCGCGCCAAGGGCTCCAACCGCCTCATCCGCGACGGCGCCACGCTCACCGAATCCGCTGAAGACATCCTCGATGCCCTGCGCCCAATTCTGGGGAGCGCCTTCCGCGAGCCCGATAGCGCGCACACGCCGCCGTCGCCGGATACCGCCGCCATCGAAGCAGAAGCCGACCGCATCCGGAGCCGAATCGAGGAACTGCTCGCCCCCTCGCCCATCGACGTGGACGAGCTGATCCGCCAGACCGGCGCGCCTTCTGCGGCCGTTCTCACAGTGATTCTCGAATTGGAGCTTGCGGGGCGGTTGTCCCGCCATCCGGGGAATCGGGTTTCGCTGGCCTGATCCTTCAATTCAATAAGACGCCGCGACCAGTTTCTTGGCTTCGCGGGCCGCCGCCTCCAGCAGACCCGCCAGCACGAACTGCTCCTGCCGTATGGCAATTCCTCTAAGCGATTCAAGGAGTTCTTTGGTATAGCGCGCGGTCTCTCCCGGCGTCATACCCGCAAGGGTCTTGTCGGCAGCGATATCGCGTGTTGTTGCATTCATCGGGTGAAACTCGACATTCAGCTTATACTTTTCAATCTAGTTCGGGTTCTCGACTTATTCAACCATAAGTAAGTAACTCGCCGCAATTTCGCTATTATTCAACCTATAGGTTTACTCAGTGCCCCAACCGGGCGTTGACACCGCTTCCCCGCTTCGCCCAGTGTCCGCCGCCCTGACCCCTTAAAGAGACGGCGCCAGCCATATCCCGCATGAATGTTCTAGTCGTCGAATCCCCGGCCAAGGCCAAAACCATCAACAAATATCTCGGCCCCAACTACCGGGTGCTGGCGAGTTTCGGCCATATCCGCGATCTGCCCGCCAAGGACGGCTCGGTGAAGCCGGACGAGGATTTCACCATGCTCTGGGAGGTCGATGACCGGGCCCAGAAGCGCATCAAGGACATCGCCGACGCGCTCAAGGATGCCGACAAGCTGATCCTCGCCACCGACCCGGACCGCGAGGGCGAGGCCATTTCCTGGCATGTGCTGGAGGTGCTGAAGCAGCGCCATGCGCTGAAGAAAATTCCTGTCGAGCGCGTGGTCTTCAATGCGGTGACGAAATCCGCGGTGCTGGACGCCATCGCGCACCCGCGGGAGATCAACGCCGAACTGGTGGACGCCTATCTGGCGCGCCGGGCGCTGGATTATCTGGTGGGCTTCACGCTGTCGCCGGTGCTGTGGCGCAAATTGCCCGGCGCGAAATCGGCGGGGCGCGTGCAATCGGTGGCGTTGCGTCTGGTTTGCGAGCGCGAAGACGAGATCGAAGCCTTCAAGACGCAGGAATATTGGTCGGTCGATGCCGATCTGAAGGCAAGTGCCGGCGGCTTCACCGCGCACCTGACCCATCTCGACGGCAAAAAGCTGGAAAAACTTTCGCTCGGCACCGAAGCCGATGCGACGCGCGCGGTGGCGGCGATCAATGCGCAGCGCTTCAGCGTCGGCTCGATCGAGAGCAAGCCGGTCAAGCGCCACCCTGCCCCGCCATTCATTACGTCAACGCTGCAGCAGGAAGCATCGCGCAAACTGGGCTTCGCGGCCAAACGCACCATGCAGATCGCCCAGCAGCTTTATGAAGGCGTGGATGTGGGCGGCGAAACCGTCGGCCTCATCACCTATATGCGTACCGACGGCGTGCAGATGGCGGGCGAAGGCATCGCCGAAGCGCGCAAGATGATCGGCGCGCGCTATGGCGACCGCTATGTGCCCAATGCGCCGCGGCTTTATACCAGCAAGGCGAAGAACGCGCAGGAAGCACACGAAGCCATCCGCCCCACCAGCTTCGAACGCATTCCCGACAAGGTTTCGCGCGCGCTGGATGCCGATCAGGCACGCCTCTACGAATTGATCTGGAAACGCGCCGTCGCGAGCCAGATGGAAAGCGCGGAACTGGAGCGCACCACTGTCGATGCGGTTTCCGGCGACGGCAAGATCACCCTGCGCGCCACGGGCTCGGTCACTTTGTTCGATGGCTTCCTCACACTCTATCAGGAAGGCCGCGACGACGAGAGCGACGAAGACGGTTCGAAGCTGCCGAAGATGGCGCAAGGCGAATCCCTCGGCGTGGAGAAGATCATTCCCGCGCAGCATTTCACCGAGCCGCCGCCGCGCTATTCCGAAGCAAGCCTTGTGCGCAAGCTGGAAGAACTCGGCATCGGGCGGCCATCCACTTACGCCAGCATTCTCTCCACGCTGCGCGACCGCGCTTACGTGCGCATGGATCGCAACCGATTTATTCCGGAAGACAAGGGCCGCCTCGTCACCACATTCCTCGCGAATTTCTTCGGGCGTTATGTGGAATATGATTTCACGGCCAATCTCGAAGAAAAATTGGACGAGGTTTCCGCGGGCGAACTCGACTACAAGCAATTGCTGCGCGATTTCTGGAAGGATTTCTCCGCGGCCATAGCGGGCACGAAGGACCTAAAAATCTCGCAGGTCATCACGACTCTGGACGAGATTCTGGGCCCGCACATCTTCCCGCGCAGCGCCGATGGCAGCGATCCGCGCAAATGTCCCAATTGCGGCGACGGAAAGCTGAGCCTGAAACTCGGACGTTTCGGTTCGTTCGTCGGCTGCTCGAATTATCCCGAATGCCGCTACACCCGCCAGCTCGGGCAAAAGGCGGAAGATGCCGCAAGTTCGCAACCGCGCGAACTCGGCAAGGATCCCAAAACCGGCGAAACCATTTCGCTGCGCACCGGCCGCTTCGGGCCCTATGTGCAGCTTGGTGAAGCGGAAAAACCGCAACGCTCCAGCATCCCGAAGGGCGTCGATCCGGCGAATGTCGATTTCGAATATGCGCTGAAACTGCTGTCGCTGCCGCGCGAAGTGGGCAAGCATCCCGAAACCGGCGAAATGATCACCGCGAATTTCGGCCGCTATGGGCCTTATGTCGCGCATAACGGCCAATATGCATCGCTCGATTCCGCCGAAGAAGTTTTCACCGTCGGCCTCAATCGCGCGGTCACCGTGTTGGCGGAAAAAAAATCCAAAGGCCGCGCGCGCGGCTCCGAAGCGCTGAAGGAATTGGGACCAAATCCCGAAGGCGGCGCGATGATCAAGGTCATGAAAGGCCGCTATGGACCATACGTGACCGATGGTTCGACCAACGCCACGATCCCCAACGGCTCCGATCCGATGACGATCACGCTGGAACGCGCGGCTACGCTGATTGCAGAACGCGTTGCCAAGGGCGGCGGCAAGAAACCGAAAAAGGCGAAAGCCGCAGCCAAAGCGAAAAACGGCGCGAAGGAAAAACCTGCGGCCAAGGCGAAGACGCCAGCAAAGGCAAAAGCCAAGCCTGTTCCCGCTGCCAAAGCGAAGCGCAAGCCCGTCGCTGCAGAAAGCGAGTAGATCTTGCCGCGCAAGGGCTCGCGTGACGATTCAAAACCGCTGGACAGGGAGCGCGTTCTCGAAGCGCTCGCCAAAGCGCCCGGCGGTGCCAAGCGCGACATCGCGCGCGCGCTGAACGTCAAAGGCAATGACCGCATTCTTTTGAAACAAATTCTGAAAGAACTCGCCGAAGAAGGCATTGTCGAACGTGGCGGCAAGCGCAGTTTCGTAAAGCCCGGCGCGCTGCCGGAAGTTTCCGTTCTCGAAATCATCGGCGCCGATCCGGACGGCGAATTGCTGGCGCGGCCGCAGCATTTCGAAGGCGAACCGCCGAAGATTTATGTCGTACCGGGAAAAGAGCAGGAAAACGTCGCGGCCCTCGGCAAAGGCGAACGTATCCTCGCCCGCCTCACCGAAACGCGCGACGGCTATGAAGCGCGCATCATCAAACATCTGGGCGCCAGCGTGCATCGCGTGCTGGGCGTCTATCAGCAGGGCCCGCGCGAAGGCCGCATCGCGCCGATCGATCGCAAAACTCGCTACGAATTCATTGTCGATAGCCGCGATCGCGGCGGCGCGGTGGCGAATGAACTGGTGATGGCCGAACCGCTTTCGGGTAAGGCGTCCGGCCTGCCGCGCGCGCGCGTGATCGAACGGCTGGGCAGCATGAGCGAGCCCAAAACCGTCAGCCTCATCGCCATTCACGCGCATGGCATCCCGACGGAATTTCCCAAAGCCGTGCTCGATGAAGCGGAAGATGCACGCGCGGTGGATGCGCGCGGACGCACCGATCTGCGCAAATTCCCGCTTGTCACCATCGATCCCGAAGATGCGCGCGATCATGACGATGCGGTGTGGGCGGGACCGGATGATGATCCAAAAAATCCCGGCGGGCATGTCGCCATCGTGGCCATTGCCGACGTCGCTTATTATGTGCGGTCCGGTTCGGCATTGGATCGCGAAGCTTTGCTGCGCGGAAATTCCGCATACTTCCCGGACCGCGTCGTGCCGATGCTGCCGGAACGGTTATCCGCCGATCTGTGTTCGCTGATGGAGAATGAAGATCGCCCCTGCCTCGCCGTGCGGATGATCTTCGACAAACATGGCAAAAAGCTTCGCCATGAATTCCTGCGCGGCATCATGCGTTCTGCTGCAAGCCTCACTTACGCGCAGGCGCAGCGTGCATTCGACGGTACACCCGATGCGGATCACAAAGACATCGCAAAAAATGCGCTGATGCCTCTATGGGCGGCCTATCAGACGCTGGCCGAGGCGCGCGACAAACGCGATCCACTGAATCTCGATCTGCCGGAGCGGCGCATCATCATCGGGTCAAACGGCAAGGTTGCGTCCATCGCCTTCCGCGAACGGCTGGAATCTATGCGCGTGATCGAAGAGTTCATGATCCAGGCCAATGTCGCTGCCGCGGAAAGTCTGGAGCGCGCGCGCCTGCCGCTGATCTTCCGCATTCACGAGCAGCCTTCGAAGGAAAAACTGTTCGCCTTCGGCGACTATCTGCGCACGATCAATGTGACGTTCGCCAAAGGACAAGTGGTCAAGCCCGGAATCTTCAATCGCATTCTGGCGAATGTGAAGGGCGGCCCCTACGCCGAAGTGATGAACGATGTGGTGCTGCGCACGCAAAGCCAAGCTATCTATTCGCCGGACAATATCGGCCATTTCGGTTTGAACCTCACGCATTATGCGCATTTCACCTCGCCCATCCGGCGCTATGCCGATCTCGTCGTGCATCGCGCGCTGATCCGCGCGATGAAACTCGGCAGCGACGGCCTCAGTGACGGTGAAATGGGCAAGCTTGGCGAAACCGCCGACCACATTTCCATGACCGAGCGCCGCGCCATGGCGGCGGAACGCGATTCAACCGACCGCTATGTGGCAGCCTTCATGGAAGATCGCGTGGGCGCGACGTTCGAGGCACGCATCACTGGCGTCACACGGTTTGGCCTGTTCGTACGCCTGCCGGAATCGGGCGCGGAAGGATTGATCCCCGCACGCAGCATGGGCTTCGAATATTTCCGTCATGATGAGCGCAAGCACGCTCTCATCGGTGATCGCAGCGGCACCGAATACAAATTGGGAAACCGCCTCACAGTGCGCCTGCTGGAAGCAGCCCCGCTCACGGGCGGATTGCGCTTCGAACTGGCCGAAGCCGGAGAAGCGCCCAAGCGCAACCCCATGTTCAAGCCCCGCGTCACCACGAAGAAAAATTACCGCAAGGGCAAGCGAGGGCGCTAGGAATCCGCGCACTTCATAACCATTTATGTTGCTGCAGGAGCGTTGCGCTCAAACGGAAATGGGGAGAAAGCGGGGGGATACCCCCTCCAATTTTCCAGATTCAATTCGCAAGGTTTTGTGCGACGATGCTCTTTGAACCCGCTATATGTTGAAAAATGAACGCGCCATTCGATTCCGACAATGAACCCGTCGTCAAGGGCGCGCTGCGCCCGCGCGATGCGGCGACGCTGATCCTTGTGCGCAAGGACCGCGACGCTCCTCGCGTGTTGATGGGAAAGCGTCATGGCGGCATGGCGTTCATGGCCAACAAATATGTGTTTCCCGGCGGACGCATGGACCCCGCCGATCCGCGCATCGCGGCCGGCGGCGATCTGCGCCCCGAAGTGTCGGTCAAGGCGAGTTTCGGCGCGACACCTCAAAAAGCGCGAGGCCTCGCACTCGCCGCCATCCGCGAGACCTTCGAGGAAGCAGGCATTCTGATCGGCGAGCGTTCAGATAAGATTCCCCGCACCCGCGCGGAAGCGTGGAAGCGATTCTTCGCGCATGGAATCGCGCCGCGTCTGGACCGCCTCGATTTCATCGCACGCGCGATCACGCCGCCCAATCGCACGCGCCGTTTCGATGCGCGGTTCTTCATGGCGGATGCCGAGGCCATCGCGCACCAGCTCGATGCCGCCGCCAATGAGGAATTGCTCACCCCCTGCTGGGTGACGCTGGCCGAGGCGCGCGCGCTGGACCTGCCCTCCATCACGCGCGTCGTGCTGGATGAGGTCGAGGCCCGGCTCGGCGGGGATTCCGCCCGCCCGGTGCCCTTTTTCCAGTTTCTGCGGGGCAAGGCGAGCGTTACGCACCTCTGACTTGACTTCGAAGGGCCGATGGCTAGGTTACCGGCCCTTCGGCGAAATTTTTTGGAGCGCGCCCATGGCGAAGCCCACTACGGCAAAGATCAGGTTGAACAGCACCGGCGACACGGGCTTCTTCTATGTCACGAAGAAGAACACCCGCACCATGACCGAGAAGTTCACCATCAAGAAATATGATCCCGTGCTGCGCAAGCATGTGGAATTCAAGGAAGGCAAGATCAAGTAATTCTGCTTCCCCCTTACAGCGGACCGGAGCCCCGTTGCGCGAGCAGCGGGGCTTCGTTTTTCAGGCGGCTTTCTTGCGCGCTTCCACAGCACTCACGAAATCGCCGATGTGCTTGAGATAAACCGGCACCAGCGCATTGGTGAAATCATGCGCCATGCCCGGCACGATCACGAGTTCGGCGCCCGGAATGCTCGCCGCCGTATCCTTGCCGCCTTCCACCGGAATCAGCGGATCGTCGGCGCCGTGAATCACCAACGCCGGAACATGAAGTTTCTGCAGCGCTTCATTGCGTGGGTTCGCCGAAATGATCGCAACCATCTGCCGCGCGAACCCCGCCGGATCGTATGGCACGCGATCGACCTCGCGCTCCATCATGGCGGTGAGTTCGTCCTCCGTCGCCGCGTAACCGGGACTGCCGATGACGCGCCAGCTTTTCTTGCCTTGCGCGATGCGGTCCGCGCGGCTGTTGCTGGGCGGCGGCGTCATCAACGCGGCCATCGCTTCGGGCTTGGCGGGCGGCAGACCGCGCCGCGCCGTGGTGGACATGATCGAGATCAGGCTGCGCGTCTTCTGCGGATATTTCACAGCCACGAGCTGCGCAATCATGCCGCCCATGGACGCGCCCGCGATATGCGCATCCGCGATGCCGAGCGCATCCAGCAACCCGGCCGCATCCGCCGCCATGTCGTCGAGCGTATAGGGCGCGGTCAAGGGCTGGCCGTTCATGACCTTGCCCATCGCCTCGCTGATATTGGGCGCGCCGAATTGGGAAAGATGTGTGGTTTTTCCCACATCGCGATTGTCGAAGCGAATGACGCGAAAACCGCGTCCCGCCAGCCCTTCGCATAGCGCCACGGGCCACATCGTCATCTGTGCGGCAAAGCCCATGATCAGCAGCAGCGCCGGATCGGTGGGACGGCCGAAGGATTCATATTCGATATCGAGCCCGTTAGCCTTGATCTGAGGCATATTTTCACTCCCCTTGGATTTGATGGCGTTCGAGGCCAAGCTTGGCAGCGAACGCTCGGCATTGACAAGAGCGCCTGCCCGCCACACGAAGCCAACCCATGCGCCGCGAACCGGAACGCCTTGCCAACGAAACTTTCGACCTGCTGATTATCGGCGGCGGGGTGACGGGCGCCTGCGTGGCGCGCGATGCTTCCTTGCGCGGGCTGAAGGTGGCGGTCGTCGAGAAAAATGATTTCGCGCACGCAACAAGCGCCCACAATTCCAAGCTCATCCATGGCGGGCTTCGCTATCTGAAAAATTTCGAGTTGGGATTGGTGCGGGAGTCGCTGAAAGAGCGCCGCATCTGGCAGCGCATCGCGCCGCATCTGGTGCAGCCGCTGCCTTTCATGATCCCGATTTACAATGGCGGGTTCAAGGCGCGCGCGCAGTTGACCGCGGGGCTCACACTCTATGATGGCCTTTCGTTCGATCGCGGTTGGCTGGACGATCCCGGCCAAAGACTCAAAGGCCATTCCTGGCTGAATGCGAAGAAGGCAATTGCGCGCGAACCTTTGGTTGATAACGAAGGGCTCGACGGCGCGTTTCTTTATTACGACGCGCAGATGTATCAGCCGGAGCGCCTCGCGCTGGAATGCGTGATCGATGCCGTTGAGCATGGCACAGCCGCGGTCAACCACATGGCGGCCGAAAGCCTGCTCATCCGTGAAGGCCGCGTAGAAGGCGCTGCCGTGCGCGATGCCTTTAGCGGCGCGCGTTTCGATATCCGCGCGAAACTTACGCTGCTGGCTGCAGGGCCATGGGCCGATCTTTTCATCGAGCGGTCGTTGGGGAAACCTTCGGTGCATCGGCTGCTGCGTTCCAAAGGCATTCACCTGATCGTGCCCGCGATGACGCGCAACACCGCGCTGACGGTCGCGGCGGACCATAGCCATTTCTTTGTGTTGCCATGGCGCGGTCATTCGATACTCGGCACCACAGACACCAATTTCCTCGGGCTGCCCGATTCCGTGGGGGTGACGGAATCCGACATCGCGGGCTTCATCGACTACATCAACAAGCATCTGCCCTCCGCGCATGTCACGCGCGACATGGTCCAGCATTTCTATGCCGGTCTGCGCCCGCTGGTGGATGACGGTTCGAAAGACACCTATGGCGCCAGCCGCCATGCCGAACTGATCGATCACAAGGATGACGGGCTCGAGGGCTTGCTCTCCGCTGTCGGCGGCAAATGGACGACCTCGCGCGATCTGGCCGAAAAAGTCGTCAACGCCATCACGGAAAAACTCGGCGGCACCTATGCCGATTGCACGACTGCGACCGCGCCCTTGCCCGGCGCGCCGGAAGGTCCGTTTGTCGATTTCGTCCGCAAGCAATCCGAAGAATTCGAAAGTGTGCGCAATATCGAACATCTGTCGCGGCTCTATGGTGCGCGGCTGCCGAAGGTCCTGGAATGCGCGGGCAACAAGCCCGGCATGCGCGCGCAACTCGCGCCCACCGGCGATATCGGCGCGCAAATCCTCTACGCCATCGAAGAAGAAATGGCGGTGACACTGGAAGATGTCGTGATGCGGCGTACCGGCATCGGCCAGCTTGGCGATCCGGGTGAAGCAGCACTCGACGAAGTGAGCTGGCTGATGGCGAGCGAACTCGAATGGAACGCCGTGCGCAAGCAATCCGAACTCGATGCGCTGATGACGAATTTCCGCACGCAGCCCACGCGGCCTGTGAGCGCGACATGAGCGCTTTCGTCGTCGTCAATCCGCGCTCCGCCGGTGGCCGCACTGCGCGCGAATGGCCGGAGATTTCGCGCCTGCTGGGTGCCGCCTATCCGCAAATGTCGGTGGCGTTCAGCGCGCGGCGCGGCGATACCACGACACTGGTGCGCAATGCACTCTCCGAAGGCCATAGCGAAGTGGTGGCCGTGGGCGGCGATGGCACCATCAATGAAGCGATGAATGGGTTCTTCGATGCGGACGGCGCAATCGCGCCCGACGCGGCGTTCGGCTTCGTCACCAGTGGCACGGGCGGCGATTTCCGCAAGAGCTTCGGCATCGCGCCCGGCTATGCAGCCGCGATTGCACGGCTGAAGGATGCGTCTCCCCGCGCCGTGGATGTGGGCCGCGTGTCATGCCTTTCCATGCGCGGCGAACCCAGTGTGCGCTATTTCATCAACATCGCTTCCTTCGGGCTTTCCGGTGTGATTGTGGATTCCGTGAACCGCGCGCACATTGCCAAATTGTTCGGCGGGCAGTTCGCTTTTGCTTTTCACAGCGCAGTGGGTCTTCTGACCTATCGCGACCGCGCGGTACGCATCCGCGTGGACGCCGATTATGATGAGATCGCCACCATCTCCACGGTGGCGGTGGCGAACGGGCAATATTTCGGCGGCGGCATGCGCGTGGCGCCCAATGCCAAGCCTGACGATGGCGTGTTCGACGTGATCATCATGGGCGGCGCACCGAAGCGTCAGGCCATCGCCGACATGAAACTGATCTACACGGGCGAGCATCTGAAAAATCCCGGCGTGCGCGCGATGCGCGGCAGAAAAGTCACGGCCGCGCCGGTCGCCGAAACCAAGGGCCGGCATGTTCTGATCGAAGTGGACGGCGAAAATTGCGGACAATTGCCCGCCACGTTTGAAATCCTGCCGCGCGCGCTGAATTTGCGCTGTTAGAGGAATCATGAGCATCGAGCGCAGCAAATTGCAATGGAATGGCTGGGGCTGGGCCGCCCACAAGGATGCGATGGCCGAGCGCGAGGATTTATGGGCGTGGCTTGCGAACGAACTGGGCATGCCGAGCCTGTTGGCCACTCCCGCCCGGCCGATTGAAGACGTGAGCATCGCGCCAGCACGGCTTGATGCGATGGAACGCGAGAAATTCGTGAGCCTTCTGGGTGCGGATCGTGTGCGCGACGATACTTACGAACGCGCCTTCCACGCGCGTGGGCGCAGCTATCACGACATCCTGCATCTGCGCGCGGGCGATCTTTCGTTGGCGCCCGATGCAGTGCTTTATCCGCGTAGCGCCGACGAAGTACAGGCGGCGTTGGAATATGCGAACGAACGCGGCATTGCGGTTGTGCCTTACGGCGGCGGCACCAGTGTCGTCGGCGGCGTGAGCGCATCCAGCGGCCCGCTCAAGGCGGTTGTCGCCCTCGATCTTTCGGGCATGGACCGCTTGCTGGATGTGGATACAATGTCCGGCACCGCGACCGCCGAAGCGGGCATTTACGGACCTGCGCTCGAAAAAGCCTTGCAGGCAAAAGGCGTCACGCTCGGCCATTATCCGCAGAGCTACGAATTTTCTACGCTCGGCGGCTGGATCGCCCATCGCGGCGCGGGCCAGCAATCGGGCCGCTACGGCAAGGCGGAGGATTGGCTGATCTCCGCGAAGATCGCGACACCGCGCGGGAGCCTTTCGACGGAAAGTTTTCCGAAATCGGCTGCGGGCCCTCGCCTCACCGATTTCTTCATCGGCTCCGAAGGCGCTTTCGGCATCATCACGGAAGCGACATTCCGCGTGCATGCGGTGCCAAAAGAATCCGATTTCCGCGGCTTCATGTTCCGCGATTTCACCACTGGTGCTGCCGCCATCCGCCAAGCCGTGCAGGAAGAATTGCCTTTTTCCATGCTGCGCCTTTCCGATGCAGATGAAACCCATTTCTATCGCGCGTTCGGTGCGATTGGAAAAAAGGAAGGTATCGCGGGCAAGCTGGCCAAAGCCTATCTCGACGCGCGCGGTTTTGGTGGAAAGCCCTCCGCGCTGATCGCGGTGTTTGAAGGCGATGCGGAAAGTGTCGGCAGCGCACGCAAACGCTTTGCAAAGATCGCGAAAGATCTCGGCGCAATCTCCATCGGCCGCGGACCGGGTGAGCGCTGGCGCGCGGGCCGCTTCCACGGTCCATATTTGCGCGAACCGCTGATGGGCCGGGGCGTCGGCGTCGATACGCTGGAAACCGCCACGCGTTGGTCGAATATCGAAACACTTTATTCCGCCGTGCGAACTGCGCTGGAAAATTCCATTCGCGAGACCGCGCCCCGCCCCGGCGCGCACGGTATCGTCATGTGCCACATCAGCCATTCCTATCCCGACGGCGCGAGCCTCTATTTCACCTACATCTTTCCGCGTGCGCTCGACGGCGAAATCGCGCAATGGCAGGCGATCAAGAAAGCGGCCTCCGACGCCATCGCGGCGAATGGCGGCACGATCAGTCATCATCATGGTGTGGGCGAGGATCATTTGCCGTGGATGGCGCAGGAAAAAGGCGCGCTGGGAATCGAAATCTTGCGTGCGATCAAGCACACGCTCGATCCCAAGGGCATTCTCAATCCGGGAAAACTTATCCCGTAAACGCCGCCTTGAGCGCGAGCGCCGCCGCCTTCAACGCTTCGGGTGCTTGCGGCAGAACGGCTTGCATGTAGATAAACACATGCACCATGTCCGGATAATCCGCGACGGTTACGGGCACGCCTGCTGCACGCAGTTTTTCAGCATATTGCCGGCCTTCGTCATGCAGCGGATCGTAACCACCCAGCATCACATAGGCCGGCGCAAGCCCGCTGAAATCCTTCGCATTCAGCGGCGAAATGCGCGGATCGGATGTGTCGGCGTCCTGCGGGAGATAATTGGCGTAGAACCAGTCCAGCGTTGCGCGCTCCAGGAAATAGCCTTCCGCGAATTCGCGCAACGAAACCGTTTCGCTGCCGATCTGCGTGACCGGGAACATCAGCAATTGCAGCGCGAGTTTCGGCGTGCCCTTTTCTTTGGCCACCTGCGCCAGAATTGCCGAGAGAGCGCCGCCCGCGGAATCTCCGCCCACCGCCAGCCGGTTCGCGTCCACGCCGAGATTGGAGGCATTGGCTTCGATCCAGTTCAGCGCGGCAACCGCATCCTCTACCGCTGCGGGATATTTGTGCTCGGGGGCACGGCGATAATCCACCGCGATCACGCGCGCGTTCGCCTCATTCGCCAGAATGCGGCAAAGCCCGTCATGAGTTTCCAGATCGCCGATGACGAACCCGCCGCCATGAAAGAAGATCAGCGCCGGTAATGCCTCGCTGCCGGCGGCCACCGGCGTATAGATGCGCGCCGCAATATCGCCGCCCGGGCCGGGGATCGCGACGTTCTCGGTCTTGCCGATGGGAACATCCTGCGGCCCCACCATCTGCATCATCGCGGCAAACATCGCGCGCGCGTCCGCGGCGCTCATCTCCCACATCTTGGGCGCGGGCTGGGCCGCCATCTGGTCGAGGAATGCCTTCACAACGGGATCGAGCGGCATCGCAAACTCCGGTCATGCAGACATGAGTTTGCACGCGGCCGCTGCGCACGCAAGCGTGCCGGATTAGCAAGGCCTATCAGTGAATTGTGATCGTCGCTTCGGGATCGAGGCGGTTGGCCGCGATATCGTCGAGCAGGACGCACAGAAGCTGCCAGAATTGCGCGCGATCATGTACGCCGCGGGATTCGTAATCGGCGATCACGCGGCGCGCATAATTGCCCGCTTCGTCGCCATGCTCGAATACAAGGCCGGCTGCGATATGTCTGAGTTCGTCGACCCGCACGAGAATGCCTGCTTGCGCTGATGCTCCAATATCAAAGCGCAATCAGGTGAGCATTCCGTTAACGGAAACCGCTATTGGGCCAGCCGGATGCTATCGAGCACCGCCTGGCTGGCGCGCATCAGAAGGGCATTGGCTTTATCGGGGCTGATGAGCACGAAAATCCCGACATTGCCCGCATCCAACTGCACCACGATCATCTTCAAATTCAGAACCTTGCCGCTGTCATCGGCCATCAGCGAATAATAATAGTAGCCCTCGCGGCCGGAGATCGTGACCGCATCGCCGCGGCCGGGCGTGGTGGCGTGATTGGCTTTCGTCGCCGCCAACGCGGCCTCATCCAGCGTTCCGGTGAATGGAACGATGGAGAACAGAACTTCTAGCGTGCGATCGATGGAAGAAATGTGCAGATATCCGTCGTCGCGCAACTCCGTCCTCCAAGCATCGGGAATCTCAGCGGTCACGGCTGGATTACCCGATTTCGGATAACGAATCTCGCCCGCACAGGCTGGCATCGCGCTGCAAATCAGCGCCGCTGCAATCAGAATACGCATGTTCATGGATGGCCTCCCTCGAGCCATCCTAGCAACGCCCGTTACGCGATCTCGATCACATCCTCGGGAGGCGTGTTCACATAGAGTAGATCGACCAGCTTCTTGCGCCGGTCCTGCGTGGCGCGCTGATTGATGTAGCCCTTGTCGGTGATTTCGTGGCCATCCACCGAAGGCGGCTCCAGCATCAGCATCACGCGCTTGATGCGGCCCGACGAGCCGCCGCAATTTGCGTTGTGCTCGGCAAAGCGCGCGCGGATGAATTCCTTCACCTTCGGCGAGTGAATCACTTCTTCGGGAGATGAGCGCACGGTGTCGGCACAAATCTCGCGCGCCGCCGCCATGTTGGGCCATGCGAGCAGCGCAATGAAGGGCTTGTCCTGGCCGCAGACGACGCAATCCTGAATGAGCGGCGACGCGGCGCCCACCGCTTGCGCCCGCAACGTGCCGACCGAAACCCAGGTGCCGGAATCCAGTTTGAAATCCTCCGTCACGCGGCCATCGAACACGAGGCCTTTCTCAGGCTCGTTCTCGTCCACGAATTTCGCGGCATCGCCGAGGCAATAGAAATCTTCCTCGTCGAACGCCGCTTTGGTGAGATCGGGGCGGTTCAGATAACCCGGCGTCACGGTGGGCCCCTTAACGCGCACTTCCAGCTTCGTGCCATTCGGCACCAGCTTCAGCGTGATACCCGGCAGCGGCAGCCCGATCAGGCCCACGCGCTCCGTCACCCAATGCACGACCGTGATGCCTTGCGTTTCGGTCGCGCCATACATGGTCGTCAGCGGAATGCGAAAACCCGTGGATGCAATCGAGAGCGCCTGAATGCGCTCATAGATATCCTGGCTCAACGTCGCGCCGCCGTAACCGACGAACCGCATCTTGGAGAAGAATTTGTCGCGCAGCGCACTATCGCGCTCCATCGCTTCAGCGAGCCAGCCGAAGGCGATTGGCGCGGAGCCGAAAACCAACGGCGAAATCTCGCGCAGATTGCGGATCGTTTCATCGAACATGCCCGGCAGCGGCTTGCCGGCATCGAGATACACCGTGCCGCCCGAATTCAGATTGCTGTTGAAGCCGATATTGCCGGCAGAGATGTGGTTCCACGGCATCCATTCCAGACTTTGCGGCACTTCATCGAGCTGATCGGTACGCAGCGCTTCCTGCGCCGCCACCACCGCGCACATCATGCCGTGGGTCTGGATCACGCCCTTGGGCATTCCTGTGGAACCCGAGGTGAAGAGATATTTCGCCACCGTGCCGTGATGGATTTTTTCCATGGAAGCGGCGACGGCTGGCCCGGCATTTGTCTTCAACAATTCATCGTAAGGCGTCGTTTGAAGATCAGGCGCGGGAATGGCCGTGACGATTTCCACGCCGTCGCGCGCCAACGCCGCCAGCGCGCGACCGTAAAACGGTCCCTGTTCGGCATAGATCATTTTCGGCTTTGTCGTTTCAAACACATGCCGCAGCTTTCCGTGGTCGCCGCTCATCAGCGAATAGGCCACCGACACAGGCGCCACCGGCACGCGCGCCTTCATGGCGCCCAGCATCATCACAGCATGACGGATAGAATTGCCGGAAATGATCATCAGCGGCGCATCGGGCCCGAGCCCGCGATCCAGCAACGCCTGCGCGATCGCAGAAGCCCGCGCGTTCGCCTCGCCATAGGTAATAAAGCGCCAATCGCCCAGCTTGCCGTCCGGCATCGGCGTGCGCTCGGCGATAAAACTTCTGTCAGGGTGCGCTGCGGCCTTCTCTTCCAGCATATGCACCACCGAGCGATGCATCGGCCCCAGCGGATGGCGCGAACGGATGTAGATCGTGCCGTCGGGCTTGCGGGTCACGTCGATGGATGGCGGCTTCTGCTGAAGTGGCTTGAAGGGCGGCAATTCTCCAGTCTTTACCTGCAAATTCATGGCTTTCCTTCCCGGGCCCGGAGAACTACACTCCGCAGCCGTTATTCGTTATATTGTCCCCTTGGAAACGGTATTTTCATCCGCCTCACAAAGGTGCGCGACATGCGCGGCAATAGCGTCCTTCTCATCATCGGCGGCGGCATCGCTGCCTACAAGTCCCTTGAACTGATCCGCCGGTTGAAAGAGCGCGGCGCGGATGTGCGCGCGATCCTCACCAATGCGGGTGCGGAATTCGTCACGCCGCTGTCGGTTTCGGCGCTCACGGGCGAGAAAGTTTTCCAGAATTTGTTCAGCCTCACCGATGAAGCAGAGATGGGGCATATCCAGCTTTCGCGCAGCGCCGATCTGGTAGTGGTGGCGCCCGCAACCGCCGATCTCATGGCGAAGCTTGCGAACGGGCACGCGAACGATCTGGCGTCCACGGCGTTGCTTGCCACCGACAAGCGCGTGCTGATGGCGCCCGCGATGAATGTGCGGATGTGGGAGCATCCCGCCACGCAGCGCAATCTGAAAACGCTGAAAAAAGATGGCGTGATTTTCGTTGGGCCGAACGACGGCGAAATGGCTTGCGGCGAATTCGGGCCGGGCCGCGTGGCCGAGCCCAACGAAATCGCCGATGCGATTGAACAGGTGCTTGCCGCACCCGGCCCGCTCTCAGGTATCAAAGCGCTGGTGACGGCGGGGCCGACGCACGAGCCGATGGACCCCGTACGCTTCATCGGCAATCGTTCTTCCGGCAAACAGGGATATGCGATTGCGGACGCGCTGGCGCGCGCGGGCGCCGAAACGATCCTAGTTTCCGGGCCGGTGGAGATCGCCGCACCCTCGCGCGTGAAATTGCTGAAGGTGCAGACGGCGCGCGAAATGATGGCGGCCTGCGAATCCGTTTTGCCGGTGGATGTGGGCGTGTTCACGGCTGCCGTTGCCGATTGGCGGCCCGAACTTGCGGCGAACAACAAGATCAAGAAAACGGACGGTGGCGCCGCGCCGAACGTCAATCTCATCGCCAATCCCGATATTCTGGCAAGCATCGCGCGCGGCGCAAAACGCCCGCAACTCGTCATCGGCTTTGCCGCGGAAACCGAAAACGTCGTCGCACACGCCCAAGCCAAACGCGCGAAGAAGGGTTGCGACTGGATCGTGGCAAACGATGTGAGCCCCGCAACCGGCATCATGGGCGGCGACAAGAATTCCGTGCATCTCATCACCGCGTGCGCCACCGAAAGCTGGCCGGAACTCGACAAGACCGAAGTGGGCGCTCGCCTCGCCGCGCGGATCGCTGCAGCACTTGGGAAAGCTGCATGAAGATCGACATCATGCGCCTTGACCATGCTCGCGATCTTCCGCTCCCCGCTTATGCAACGGTGGGTTCGGCGGGGCTCGATCTGCTTGCGGCAAACGATGTGGAGTATGAATTGAAGCCCGGCGCGCGCGCGGCGATCCCTTGCGGCATTGCGCTGGCGCTGCCGGAAGGTGCGGAGGCGCAGGTGCGGCCGCGTTCGGGGTTGGCGCTCAATCATGGCGTCACCGTGCTGAACACGCCGGGCACCATCGACAGCGATTATCGCGGCGAGGTGAAGGCGATCCTCATCAATCATGGCGATGCGCCGTTTCGTATTGCACGGGGAATGAAGATCGCGCAGCTCGTCATTGCGCGGCATGAACGCGCCGAACTCACTGAAACTGCCGAACTGCCGCAAAGCGCGCGCGGGGCGGGCGGTTTCGGGTCCACCGGTATCCACACTCCAACCAATTCGTGACCATGCTGAAACTTTCTCGAAAAACATTGCTTGCTCTCGAAGCCGTCATCGATATCGCCTTCAATGCGCGTCCCGAGCCAGTGCAAGCCAAAGAGATCACCGCGCGGCAGGGCGTGCCGCAGCGATACCTCGAACAGGTGATGCAGCAGCTTGTGCGCGCAGGCGTGCTCAAAGGCGTGCGTGGGCCGCGGGGCGGATATCGCCTTGCCAAGGAGCGCCGCCGCATTTCCGTAGGAGATGTCGTGCGCGTGGCCGAAAGCATCGAGGATGCCGAAAACGAGGAAGTGGCGCCGCGCTCCGATCTCGGCGCACGCATCGTTACCCCGCTCATCCAAACGCTGCAGGAAGAAGTGATGCAGCGGCTGGACGCCATTTCCATCGAAGATCTCTGCCAGCGCGCGCGCAGCGCCGGCGTGGACACCGGGGGGCGCATCAGCGCGGATTTCACCATATAACGGGAGAGCAACATGACCGATCGCAAACCGGGCCGCGGACGCATCTACGATTCCATCACCGAAACAATCGGTGACACGCCGCTGGTGCGGTTGAACCGCATGCCGAAAGAGGCGGGCGCGAAAGCAGACATTCTGCTGAAGCTCGAATTCTTCAATCCGCTTTCGAGCGTGAAGGACCGCATCGGCGTCGCCATGATCGAGGTGATGGAAGCACAGGGCATTATCGCGCCCGGCAAATCCACGCTCGTCGAGCCCACCAGCGGCAACACCGGCATTGCGCTGGCGTTCGTCGCGGCCGCGAAGGGCTATCGCCTCATTCTCGTCATGCCGGATTCCATGTCGCTGGAGCGGCGCAAGATGCTGGCTCTGTTGGGCGCGGAGCTTGTGCTCACCGAAGCGGCGAAGGGCATGAAAGGCTCCATTGCAAAAGCGCAGGAGATCATCGCGGCCACGCCCGGCGCGATCATGCCGCAGCAATTCGAAAATCCTGCTAACCCGGATGTTCATCGCCGCACGACGGCGGAAGAAATCTGGAACGACACCAATGGCGGCGTCGATGCGGTGATTTCCGGCGTCGGCACCGGCGGCACGATCACCGGCATCGGACAGGTTCTCAAAGCGCGCAAGCCCAGCGTGCGCATGATCGCGCTGGAGCCGGAAGATTCGCCGATCCTTTCCGGCGGCCAGCCAGGCCCGCACAAGATCCAGGGCATCGGCGCTGGTTTCGTGCCTGCGATCCTCGACCGCAAGGTGATCGACGAAGTGATCACCATTTCCAATGAAACCGCGTTCGAAACCGCGCGCAAAGTGGCGCGCATCGAGGGCATTCCGGTCGGCATTTCCTCGGGTGCGGCGATTGCGGCGGCGCTGGAAGTCGGCGCGCGTCCCGAAATGGCGGGCAAGATGATCGTCGCGATCATTCCCTCATTTGCAGAGCGCTATCTTTCCACCGCGCTGTTCGAGGGCATCGGCTGATGCGGAGATGGGCGCAGGCCGCTGCGCCTCTTCTTCTGTTGCTGATTACGGGAACGACCACCGATCATCCGGCGATGGCGGACGATGGACAGATTTTATTCGTCAAGGGCCGCATCGCGGACGCCGAATATCTCGACGGGTTCATCCCCTCCGCGCCTAGTGGAAATGCGCCATTTATCGAAGGCGGCGATTATCGGGTCAATCTCGCCATCACCGAAGTTCTGATAGGCCAGCCGCGCCAGTCCAATCTTCATCTGACGCTCACTATAACGGATGCCCCGCATGGCGATCCGCATCCGGAAATTTTCCTTCTCGTGGAACAACTGCCCGCAGGACAGTTTCAGCCCATAGACTGGGATTTCGCCGCGAACGGCGTTTGCATGGGCGAAGAAACGTCCCGGCAATATGGCATTGAAAAAGCCATTCGGGATATTCAGAAGAAATATCCGTGTAAATAGCGCGACTATAGTTTGAGCAAAATGTCGGGCCTGTCGGTGCAGATCGCATCAAGGCCTCGTGCGATAAGCGCACGCATGCCGGCGGGATCATCCACGGTCCATGCGCCGATTTTCAATCCCAGCGCGCGGGCTTCTGCTACCGCTTCATCTGTCGCGTCGCGATGCATGGGAAACCAGCCATCGCCGCCTGCGGCTTTTATCGCGTGCAGAATCGAGCCGCCGTAGTTCACCGCGTCATAACCCGCGGCCCAGGGCGAAATCCCCTTCTCTGCCCAATAGCGCAGCGCTTCGAGTTGCGGGCGCGGAGGAGGATCGTCCTCGAGCGGCGGCTCGCCGCCGGCGAACCAGCTTTGCGGCAGCGTCGTGAACCAGCATTCGATTTCGGGCAGAAGTTTTTTGGCGTGCAGCAAGCCCGGCCAATCGAAGCCAACCAGAATCGCGCCGCTCACGAAATCCTGCGCCTTCAAGACCGCAAGCGTGCGTTCAGCCAGCGCTTCGGGCGATGCGGACACCGCACGATCCGCAAAGGATGTCTTCAATTCGATGAACAGGCGAAAGGGCTTGGCCGCGCTTTTGGCGATTGCTATCACTTCCGCCAGCAACGGAATGCGCTCGCCATCGCTCGGCTTCAGATCGGGATGTTCGCGCGCGTAATCGCTCGCCGCATTCGCGCGGCCGATATCATAGCTGCGCAATTCCGAGAATGTGAGGTCCTTGATGCGCGGTGTGGGCTTCGTCAACCATTTGCCGTCCGGCCCGCGGCAGATTTCCGGCTTCAGGCGGTAATCATGGAACACGATGACTTCGCCGTCGCTGGAAAGCTGCACATCCAGCTCAGCGCCATCTGCGCCCATGGCAGCCGCATTGCGGAACGCCGCAAGCGTGTTCTCCGGCCATAATCCGGCGCCGCCGCGATGGGCGATGTTCAGTACACTCATGAAGGAGAGATATCAGGGTTCGCGGGCGCGTAAAACGCTTCAGCTTTCCCAGTCATGATAGAAAAGGCCCGCCAGTACCCAGGGCGTGACGCGATCCGGCGCCAGCACCGGCAGCGCGACAATCTCGAAGCGGAGCGGCTTGCGGTTGCCATGCGCCAGTTCGATATCGCCCATCACGGGCTGGCCCGAATGGATAGTTGCCAGAAGCATCGCCTTGCGGCGTTCGAAAAGCTGCGGCGGAAAAACCTCCGAAAGCCGCACGCCGGTGATATCGCGCCCAAAACGGCGCAGCATGCCCGTGCCGGCGAGCCGCACATGAAAATCCGTTTGATTGTCGATGGGTTCGAACACCGCCAGATTGCGCAGGATGCTGCTGAGTGCGCGCGAAGGAAGATCGCGCCCCACCACGAAGCCGCCATCGGCCGCGCGCTTGCGCCACGTCTCCAGCAGCAATTGCGCGCCAAAATTTGTAGGCGCCGCGATCAAGGTGCGCTTTTCGACAAGGTCTTCCGCTTTGGGGTCGATCCCGCCCCACACCTGTCCAAGAGCTTGCATCATGTGTCCATAAGGCTGGCGGATACGCACCGATCTCGCGGTCGCCGACCTTATGCAATTCGTAGGCGCTCAACTCTTGCGGCTTTCTTAATTCTGCCTCTGAAACTGGGGGTTGTTTCCTTCAAATTGAATGGATGCCTCGCGGAAAGCCGCTAATTCCGTGGTTTATTCTTGCCGATGAAGCCGAAAAGATGGCCGGCGATGTTTCGAATTTGAATTTCTTCCGAACCTTCGGTGATGCGATAGCGCCGGTGATGGCGATAGATGTGCTCGAATTGCTTGTGGCGCGAATAGCCCATGCCACCATGGGTTTGCATCGCCTGATCGGCGGCTTCGCAGACAAGCCGGTTCGCGCGGTAATTGCACATCGAGACTTTGTCGGAGAGATAGAGCTGGATTTCCGGCCCCGTCATGCGATCCATTTCCCAGGCGGTGCGATAGATCAGCCAGCGCACCATTTCGCATTCGGTTTGCAATTCCACCAGCGGCCACTGGATCGCCTGATTGCGCGAGAGCGGCTTGCCGAAGGGTTTGCGGGCGTTGGCGTAATCGACGCTTTCATTGATGCAGTATTGCGCGGCGCCCACGCCCGAGGCCGCCTGACGGATGCGGTTTTCATGCACGAAATGGCGCGCCAGCACGAGGCCATTGTCCACCGGCCCAAACACCGCGCTGTCCGGCACCCAGACATTCGTGAATGAGACGCGCGCATGATCCGTGGGCATGTTGAAGGTCCACATATATTCCTCGATCTTCACGCCATCGGCATTCATTGGTACGATGAGACAAGTAAGCCCGCGCGCATCGCCGTCCGCGCCGCTGGTGCGCACGAACACCATGTCGTGTGTGGCGACATGCACGCCCGTGTTCCACATTTTCTCGCCATTGATGCACCAGCCATTGCCGTCGCGAACCGCGCGGGTTTCCATCCAGGTTGCGTCGGAACCGTGCTTGGGCTCGGTGAGGCCGAATGCGATGCGCGCCTTTCCTTCCAGCATTTGGGCGAGATAGGTTTTCTTCTGCTCCTCGGTTCCGAAATCGCGGAACATAAGCACTTGCGGGAAATTGCCGACGATGGAGCTTTCGTTTTGCAGATCGTTGTGAAGGCCGAGCCCCTTCGCGGCCAAATGTTCGCGAATGATGGCCATGGCGAGATTGCCGATATTCTTGCCGCCGAATTCTTCCGGCAGCGCCAGGCGCAGGAAGCCTGCCTTGTCGGCGCGGCGGCGCATCTCGCCCAAGAGCGCTTCCCATTCATGCCGCGGCAGCCCGCCATGCTCGAAATCGGTGCGGGCCCATTCGCGGCGGTGATCGAAGAAGCGCTCGTTGTCATCCTGCGCCTGCAGTGGCTTGATCTCGCGCTCGATGAAATCGTCGATACGGATCAAAAGATCGGTGATTTCTTTGGGGACTGCGAAGTCCATGGCGAGTTCCTTCGATAGCGTCGCCGCGATTTAGCCCCCAGATGTGTGTGGCGCGCAACACAGGATTGATATCGACGCGCCGGTGTTGACTTCACGTAAGGCCAAGCGTAGCAAGCCTGAACCGCGGCATGGGGCCGCGCGTTTTTTCGAGTGAGCCTTGATGCACAGCAGCATTTCAATGGTGCGTAAGCCGGTACCTCTCGCCTTTGGCGATGAGTGTGCTGCCGCCGCTCGAGAGGAGAACGCCGTCTAGGTTTTGCCTTGCGCGTTCGTGGTTCCACCCCTCCCGAGCCCGTCCGGCGCTTCGGAGGGGATTTTTATATCCCCCATTCGCCGTCCGGGTTCGGGCATAAGATAAAGCCCGTGTCATGACTGATATCGTTGAACTTGATCTTGCCCATGCAGGCCGCCCGGTGACGGGTCACGGCCTCGATGCGTGGAAGGCCGAAGCGTGGGAATTGGCGAAGCTGTCATTCCCGCTCGCGCTGACGCAACTCGCGCAGATGGCGATCATGACCACGGACGTGATCATGCTCGGCCATTACAGCGCCAACGCGCTGGCGGGTGCGGCACTCGGCAACACGGTGTTCTTCTTCACCTGGCTGATCGGCTGCGGGCCGGTGGCGGCCATCGCGCCGATGATCGCGCATATTCTGGGTGCGCGCCCGAAGGATCGCGCCGGCGTGCGCGCCGTCACGCGCATGGGATTCTGGTCGGTGATCATTCTGTCCGTGCCGCTGATCGGCTTCCTGCTGCTGACCAAACAGACGCTGCTGTTTCTCGGCCAGAGGCCGGAGCTTGCGGAAGGTGCCGGCGAATTCATGCGCGTGCTGTGCTGGGGCCTGCCGTTTTCATTGTTTTATCAAGTGCTGCGCAATTTCTCGACCGCGCTGTCGCGGCCGCAGGCTTCGCTGTGGGTGATGGTGCTCGCCATCTTCTTCAATTTCATGGGCGATTACACGTTCATCTTCGGCCATTTCGGAATGCCGCGGCTGGGGCTGACGGGTGCGGCGATGGCAAGCGCAAGCTCCTATATTTTCAGCTTCGTTGCGATGCTGGTGATCATCTGGTTGACGCCGGGCCTGCGCCGATACCGCATCTTCCGCCGCTTCCACCGGCTGCATTGGGAGAAACTGGCCGAAGTGTTCCGGCTGGGAATGCCCATCGGGCTGACGATGATGTTCGAGGCGATGCTGTTTAATGCTTCGATGCTCATCATGGGAACGTTCGGTACGAATTTTCTGGATGCGCACCAGATCGCGCTGAACGTGCCGTCCATCACCTTCATGGTGCCGCTCGGCATCGGCATGGCGGCGACGGTGCGCGTAGGCATGGCTGCAGGCGCGGGCGACGGCGATGGCGTGCGCCGCGCGGGCTACACCGCCATGTTGATGGGCGTGGGCTTCATGGCCTGCACCAGCGTTCTCATCTGGGTGTTCCCGCGCGCGATTGCGGAGCTTTACTTCACCGATATCGCGGCGAATGCGGGCGTGATCACACTGGCCGTATTGTTCCTGCATGTGGCCGCGGCGTTCCAGATCTTCGATGGGGTACAGGTTGTGGGCGCGCTGTCGTTGCGCGGGCTCAAGGATGCGCGCGCGCCGATGTGGATCGCGGGCGCAAGCTATTGGCTGGCGGGATTTCCGATGTGCCTGTGGCTTGCCTATTCGCTGCACATGAAGGGCCTCGGCATCTGGCTTGGGCTTGCGTTCGGACTGTTTGTTGCTGCAGGCGCGATGTTGACGCGGTTTTATTATCTGTCGCGGCGGCGTTGAGCGCGGCAGGCGTTTCTTGCCCGCGCGCGCCAAGCCGCTACACTGCTCCCAAAACATATACGCAACGGGAGCCAGTCCATGTCCATTGTTTCGCGGCTGAATTCGGTCGCCGATATTCCGCGCCTGCACGCGGCCGAGCGGCCGGACGCGGTGGCGCTCGATTTCAACGGCCGCCTCACCACCTATCGCGAACTCGACGAACGCGCGAGCAAAGTGGCGCAGGGCCTTATTTCTCTGAGCCAGAAACAAGGTGCGCGCGTTGGTTATCTCGGCAAGAATATCGACCGTTATTTCGAAGTGCTGCTGGGCGCGTTCAAATCGCGCGCGGTGATCGTCGGCGTGAACTGGCGGTTGGCACCACCGGAGATCGCCTATGTGCTCAATGATGCAGGCTGCGAAGTGCTCTTCGTCGGCAAGGATTATTACGAAACGATTCAAAAAATCCTGCCCGATTGCCCCAGGTTAAAGCATGTGATCGCGATGGACGGTGGTCACGAAAACTGGCCGGACTATCGCACCTGGCGCGATGCGCAATCCTTCGCCGATCCCATGCTGCCTATTGCGCCGGACGACGACGTGATCCAGCTCTACACCTCCGGCACCACGGGCCATCCCAAAGGCGTGCAGCTCACTTCCGCGAATTATCTCGCGATCATCGATTCCGCGCAGCGCATGGGCCTTGCCAGTTACACGCCGGAGGATGTCGTGCTGATCGCGATGCCGTTCTTCCATGTCGCAGGCGTGAATATCGGATTGCTCACGCTCAGCCATGGCGCGCGCGGCATTGTGCTCGGCGATATCGATCCGCGGGAAATCCTCAAGCTGATCGAAACCAAGCACATCAATCACGCTTTCCTCGTGCCCGCCGTGATCCTGTTCCTGATGCAGCAGCCCAATGTGCAGCAGACGGATTTCTCCAGCCTCAAGATCATCTCCTATGGCGCCTCGCCCATCGCCAAGGATCTTCTGCTGCGCGCCAAACAGATCATGGGTTGCGAATTCCTGCAGGTGTACGGCCTGACCGAAACGACCGGCGGCGGCACCGTGCTGCTGCCCGAGGATCATGATCCGGCGCGCGGCAAGCTGCGCTCCTGCGGCAAGCCCGCCCCCGGCCACGAGATCAGGGTTGTGGATAATTCCGGCCGCACGCTGCCGCCCCGCGAGGTCGGCGAGATCGCCATCCGCGCGCCGAACGTCATGAAGGGCTATTGGAACAAGGCGGACGCCACCGCCAAATCCGTCGTGGAGGACTGGTTCCATACCGGCGATGCCGGCTATTTCGACGAGGACGGCTACCTCTATATCCACGACCGGGTGAAGGACATGATCGTGTCCGGGGGCGAAAATATTTATCCGGCGGAGGTAGAAAACGCCATTTTCGGCCATCCTGCCGTGGCGGATGTGGCCGTCATCGGCGTGCCGGACGCCAAATGGGGCGAGGCCGTGAAGGCCGTGGTGGTGACAAAACCGGGCGTTTCCGCCACGGCTGAGGAGATTGTCGGCTGGGCACGCGAGCGCATCGCCGGCTACAAGCTCCCCAAATCGGTCGATTTCATCGAGGCCCTGCCCCGCAACCCCACCGGCAAAATTCTTCGCAGAGAATTGCGAAAACCCTATTGGGAAGGACGAGATAGACAGGTAAACTAGAGTCGCTTCGAGGAGCCCGCGGGGAAGGCGGGAGGGAGCCTGACAATGCGCAATAAATGGGCCGGAGCGGCAAGCTTCACGGCTGTACTCGTATTTGGGGGAGCAGCATTTGCGCAAGGCGCGCCGATGCAGCCGACTACTATCAATCATGCTCCCGATGTGAGCGATGAAGACGTGCCGGTGGTCGCACCGGGCGATGAGATTTCTATTGCGTGCGATGCGTTGTCCGCACCGTCGCAAGCTGCCGACGATGTGCGCGTGGTGCTGACGGTTTCAGCCGCGCCCACCGATGTCGACACAATGGGCTATCGCAAGGTTCTGGCGACCGACGAAAAAATGCTTCAGGGCGCAGTGAGCGTGAAGATTCCGAATGTGCCGGATCTCGAGAACCACACGGTCGATCTGAACATCTATGTGGTGAACGCAACGGGCTCGCAGGCCTGCAGCGCAGGGCATCTCAAGATCGCCGACGGCCTAAAGCAGCCCGCCAAAGACAAGCACTCCTAACGCACCTGCCGCAATCAGAATCGCGACGCGCGTATAGCGCGTGCGTGCAGCTTGCATTTCCGCGATCTGGCGCACGGTGTCGGGGTGAAGTTTCAGCCCACCTTCAGCCAACATCGTTGAAACCACTTCGGCATTGCGCAGCAGTTCGGGCAGGTTCTGCGCGACGCGCCCCAATGCGCTGATGCCTTCGGCCGCATCGCGCAGCCGCGCTTCGGGGCCCACCTGCGCCATCATCCATTTCTCGACGACGGGGCGCGACGCTTCCCATATATCGAAATCGGGATCGAGGCTGCGCGCCACGCCCTCCACCACCACCATCGTCTTCTGCAGCAGCACGAGTTGCGGCTGGAGCTGCATGTCGAAGCGGCGCGTGGTGTCGAACAATTGCTGCAGCAATTTCGCCATGGAGACATTGCGTACGGTGCGCCCGAAAACGGGCTCGCCGATTGCGCGCATGGCTTGCGCGAATGTGTCGATGGGATGGATGGATGGAACGAAACCGGCCGCGTAATGCACCTCAGCCACCGCGCGATAATCGCGGTTCAGCAGGCCCAGCAGGATTTCCGCGAGGAAGCGGCGCATCTGCGGATCCAGCCTGCCCATGATGCCGAAATCGACCGCGACGAGGCGGCCTTCCGCATCCACAAACAGATTTCCCTGATGCATGTCGGCGTGGAAGAAGCCGTCGCGCAGCGCTTGCGTGAGGAAACTCTGCACCACGATCAGCGCGATACGCTTGGGATCGTGGCCGGCAGCTTCGAGTGCGGCGGGATCGCGGATCGGCGTGCCATCCACCCATTCGGTGGTTAGCACGCGCCCCGCCGTGCGGTCCCAATCGACGGCGGGAACGTGGAAATCTTCGTCGGCGCGCGTGCGCTCGGCGAGTTCGGAGGCAGCCGCCCCTTCCATACGCAGATCGAGTTCGAGTGCGACGGATGCGGCCAGCGTATCCACCAGCGCAATGAGCCGCAGGCGTCGCGCCTCCTTCGACACGCGCTCCGCCATGCGCGCGGCAAATGCGAAAGCCGAAAGGTCGTGGGCGAATTCCAGTTCGACTTTGGGGCGCAAAACCTTCACCGCCACGCGGCGCTGCGGATCATCGGTTGTCTGTGCTTCATGAACCTGCGCGATGGAAGCCGCGGCGATGGGCTCAGCGAATTGCGAAAACATTTCGCCCAGCGGGCGGCCAAACGATGTTTCGATCATCGCTTTGGCATCGGCGGTTGGAAATGGCGGCAAACCGTCCTGAAGCGTTTCGAGCGCGAACGCCACGTCGCCGCCGACGATATCGGGGCGCGTGGCGAGGATTTGGCCCAGCTTGATATAAGCAGGCCCGAGGCTTTCCAGCGCGCGCGCCAGCCGCACGCCGGGCGATACGCTCGCGTCCTGCACCGCGCGGCTGCCAAAGAACCGCCGCAGCAATTTCGCAGACGGCGGCATCATCGCGGCATATTCTGCCGGGATCAGCGCATCATGCTTCGCCAGCACGCGGGCGGCGTGAAGCAAGCGGCGTGTATTTTTGAGCGACCGGAACATCAGATCCGCCATCCCGAATGCATCGCCGCGATGCCGCCCATGAAATTGCGGATTTTCACGCGGGCGAGCCCCGCCTTCTCGATCATCTTCGCGAATTGAAGCTGTGGCGGAAAGCGACGAATACTTTCCACAAGATAACGATAAGATTCACCATCCTTGGCCACCATTTCGCCCAAACGCGGCAACACGCTGAAGGAATAGCGATCATAAATCGCATCCAGCACCGGCGCATCGACGCGGGAAAATTCGAGGCAGATGAAACGCCCGCCCGGTTTCAGCACGCGGCGCGCTTCGTTGAGCGCGGTCTGGATGTGCGTGAAATTGCGGATGCCGAACGCGATCGTATAGGCGTCCATGCTGGCATCGGGGAAGGGAAGTTTTTCGCCATCGGCGCAGACCCAACTCAGCGCGCCCTCGCCCGCTGCTTCAGCGCGCGCCACACCTTCGTTCAGCATGTCCGCATTGATGTCGCAGACGATGATCTCGGCCTCGCCGCCGCGATTGCGCGCGGCATCGGCAATACGAAACGCCACATCGCCCGTGCCGCCCGCCACATCCAGCGTGCACCAGCCGGGAAGCGGGTTCAGCCATTCCACCATCGCGTCTTTCCACAGCCGGTGGACGCCGCCCGACATCAGATCGTTCATCAGATCGTAGCGCTCGGCCACCGAGGAAAAGACTCCGCGGACGAGTTTTTCCTTCTCGGTTTCCGGCACCTCGCGGAAGCCGAAAGAAGCGGTGGATTTGGGAGCGCTGGTCATGGGCCGGACAATAGCCCGTGAGGCCCGGCTGGGCTACGGTCCTTACTTGCGACTCTTAATGGCTGTTATTCGTGCCCGAATTGCCCGAAGTCGAGACGGTCCGCATGGGCCTTGAGCCCGTGCTGGAAGGAAAGCGCTTCACCAGCGTTGAGACGCGCCGCGCCGGTTTGCGCGTGCCGTTCCCGAAGGATTTCGTGAAACGCCTGATGGGGCGCAAGGTGACGCGGCTCACGCGCCGGGCGAAATATCTGCTGGCCGAACTCGATAGCGGCGAAACGCTGGTGATCCATCTGGGCATGAGCGGGCGGATCAGCGTGCATGCCAAAGGGGCGGCCGGCGAACTCGGCAATTATCTGCACAATGCGGGGCATTCCGACGGCATGGGCAAGCATGATCATGTGGTGTTCGAAACCAGTGCGCCTGCGCGGATCATCTTCACCGATCATCGCCGCTTCGGATTGATGGTGCTGATCGATACGGCAACACAGAATGACGACAAGCTGTTCAAGGGGCTGGGGCCTGAGCCGCTGTCTGGCGATTTCGATGCGAAATATCTGGCGGCGGCACTGAAGGGCAAAAAGACGCCGATCAAATCGGCGCTGCTGGATCAGCGCGTGGTTTCGGGGTTGGGGAATATCTATGTCTGCGAGGCGCTCTTCCGCGCTGGCATTTCGCCGAAGCGATCCGCGTCGAAGGTTTCGGCGGCGCAGATCACCCCGCTCGTGCGCGAGATCAAGGCGGTGCTGAAGGAAGCCATCAAAGCCGGTGGCTCATCCTTGCGTGATTACGCCAAAGCCGACGGCGAGCTAGGAAATTTCCAGCATCATTTTGTGGCTTATGATCGCGCGGGCGAGCCCTGCTCGAAAAAAACCTGCAAAGGCACGATCAAACGCATCGTGCAAGCGGGGCGTTCGACGTTTTATTGCCCGGCTTGTCAAAAATAACACTTGTCATCCCTGGCCGAGCGAAGCGAGCGGAAGGGGACCCAGGTGGCGACACCTCGCAGTGCACAGAAAATAAAACCACCACGTCATGGCCGCCCTTGTGGCGGCCACCCATGAACACCGTTTCAGATGGGTGTTCATGGGTCGCCGGGACAAGCCCGGCGATGACGAAATTAGATTTGGCATTATTCAACGCCGTCGAAGCCCGCGCTGTTTTAACCACCTGGGTCCCCTTCCCACGCACGCGGCTTGCGCCGCGTGCTCGCCGGGGATGACAGTTGTTTTTACTTCTGCACTACTTCGTTGACGGAAGCGGCGCGCCGGTTTCGAGCATGGTTTTGAGGCTCGAAAGAATCCGTGGCCAGCCGCCGGAAACCGCCTGAATGAATTTCGAGCCGATCTTGTCGATCGTGTGCGTGATGGTGAGCTTCACCGTGTCGTTCACCGGCTCCAGCGCCATCTCGCAGCGCGACCAGCCTTCTTCTTTCAGTTCGGGCATGAATTCGTTGCGCCATTTGATGACGATGCGCTTGGGCTTGTCGGCTTCGACGATTTCGCCCTGATCGGTCACGCGGCCGTCGTCATACATCATTTTCCACGGCGAGCCCGCTTTCCAGTCGCACTCCAGCGTCACGCCGAACCAGTATTGCTTGGTGAATTCGGGCTTGGTCAGCGCGTCCCAGAGTTTTTCCGGCGTCGTTTTGATGTAGGTCACGTAGACGAATTTGTCGCTCATTTGTCTTCCCTTTCCAGTTTGCGTTTGAGGTCTGAAAGTGCGGCCAGCCGCGCGCGCTCGAATTTTCCGATCCAGCGCTCGGCGATTTCGTTGATGGGAACGGGATTGATGAAGTGAAGTTTCTCGCGGCCCTGCCGTTTGGTGACGACAACGCCCGCGCCTTCCAAAATCCCGAGATGCTTCGTCACCGCCTGACGCGACATCGAAAGTCCCTCACACAATTCACCCAACGTTTGAGCGTTCTTGTGATGCAGCCTGTCCAGCAAATGACGGCGGCTCTCGTCCGCCAGCGCTTTGAAGACCGCATCCATGCTCATGGCCCTAATATGCAACCATTTGGTTGCATGTCAAGAGGCATGGGAAAATTGTTCATGGGCCAGATTCCGATCACGCCACATATCGCCATTTCCGAGGACGAACTCGACGAGCAATTCGTGCTGGCTTCGGGGCCCGGCGGGCAGAATGTGAACAAGGTGGCGAGCGCGGTGCAGCTTCGCTTCAATGTGGCGCATTCGCCCTCCCTGCCCTTCGGCGTGCGTCAGCGATTGATGGCGCTGGCCGGGCGCAGGCTCACAAAGGATGGCGTGCTGGTGCTGGTGGCGCGGCGGCATCGCGAGCAGGAACGCAATCGCGCCGATGCGCGTGCGCGGCTGATCGATCTGATCCGCGAGGCTGCGATCCCGCCCAAGGTACGCCGCGCGACGAAGCCCACGCGCGCCAGCAAGGAACGGCGCATCGAGCACAAGAAGAAACAATCGCGGTTGAAGAAAACGCGGTCCAAGCGCATTGAAGATTGAACAGCGGAGTGAGCGTCATGACCTACAACAACATCCTCGTCAAAACCGAAGGCGCGGTGGGCGTCATCACGCTCAACCGGCCCAAGGCGCTGAACGCGCTGAATGCGGAATTGCTGGGCGAGTTGGTCGCAGCGCTGGAAGCATGGGATGCCGATGATGCCGTGCGCGCGATCGTGCTCACCGGTTCGGAGCGCGCATTCGCAGCGGGTGCGGACATCAAAGAGATGGCGCCGCTTTCCTATTCCGACGTGTTCAAAGCCAATCTTTTTGCATTCACGAACGACCGCATATCGGCCATCCGCAAGCCAATCATCGCAGCCGTTGCGGGTTATGCGCTGGGCGGGGGCTGCGAGCTTGCCATGCTGTGCGATTTCATCATCGCCGCCGACAACGCCAAATTCGGCCAGCCGGAGATCAATCTGGGCGTCATGCCCGGCATCGGCGGCACGCAGCGCCTCACCCGCTTCGTGGGCAAATCCAAGGCCATGGAAATGTGCCTGACAGGCCGCAACATGGATGCGGCGGAAGCCGAGCGCGCCGGCCTCGTCAGCCGCGTGGTGCCGCTGGCGGATCTTTTGCCGGAAGCCATGAAGGCGGCGGCCAAGATCGCCGAGCAGTCCCTTCCCATCGTCGCGATGACCAAGGAAACTGTGAACCGGGCCTATGAGACGACGCTGTCGGAAGGCGTCCGCTTCGAGCGGCGGCTGTTCCACGCCATGTTCGCGACCGAGGATCAAAAAGAAGGTATGGCGGCCTTTACGGAGAAGCGAAAGCCGCAATTCAAGGATAAATAGCCGCCATCATTGATTTTCCCGTGCTCGCGGGCTAGAAGCCCGCCCCTAACCGGATTTCTCAGGAAAACCTATGCCCAATATCGCTTCGGCCAAGAAACGCGTGCGCACAACTGCCAAGCGCACCGCCGTGAACCACTCCCGCAAGACCCGCATCCGCACCTTCACGCGCAAGGTGGAAGAGGCGCTGGCCTCCGGCGACAAGGAAGCTGCCCTGGCCGCTTTGAAGGCCGCCGAGCCCGAAATCATGCGCGGCGTTTCCAAGGGAGTTATCCACAAGAACACGGGCTCGCGGAAGGTTTCGCGCCTTACCAAGCGCGTTGCCAAGCTGAAGGCTTGAGTAACCCTCGCGAACTCTTATGTGAATCCGATTCGACAGGGCCCGGGGCAAATACCGGGCCCTTCTTTATTGGTCCGTGTGCTGATCTTTACCGATCCGTCACAGGCGGGCCTTGATTAATTAATCATAAACGACCTAACCCACTGATTCGGCGCAACATCCGTTTTTCCGTATGCGTCACATACACTTATGTGACGTCACGGGGCATTCATGAAAGGCGCACGGAGTGCAAATATTGCCCGAATCGCACTTTGTTCGCTTGAAGCTGCAAGAGCGTTGCCTTAAGGTCCCCCTCCTTGGTGACGGGCGAGAACAGAGATGCCAAAGACTAATCATAAGAGTATCAAAGTATTGGCAAATAGATCGTTCTCAAACGGCATCCAGATCAAATCCATAATCTAACGAATACTAGGAACCGCTGCAGGCGTGGGTGCATCATTGCGCCCGGCTATAGGGTCGCGTTTGGGGGAGTGGTTGCAATGACGTCTGTGAATGCCAGGCCAGACTATGCCGGCGACGTCGAATGCAACGACGCCTGGGCTCAGCTTCAGGCCAATCCCAAAGCGCAGCTGGTGGACGTGCGTACGAGCGCGGAATGGAACTTTGTGGGCGTGCCGGATCTGTCGGGCATCGGCCGGGCGACGCTCTGCGTCGAATGGCAGCGCTTCCCCGACATGGCCATCGATCCCGGTTTCGTGGGGCGCACGGGTGAGCAATTGCGCCAGGCGGGCGCCAATGAAAATACGCCGGTGTTTTTTCTCTGCCGCTCGGGCGCGCGTTCGCGCGCGGCGGCCAAGGCGATGGCGGCGGCGGGCTTCGCCCACGCCTACAACATCGCCGGAGGCTTCGAAGGCGATCTCGATCAGGATCGCCATCGTGGAAATCGCAATGGCTGGAAGGCCGAAGGGCTGCCATGGAAGCAGGGTTGAATTGAATAGGCGCGCAAACGGGGAGGTTTGAAAATGGGTTCTGGGTGTACTGCAAGACGACGATGATGTGAGCCCAAACGGCTCACTGTAAAAAAGATCTCAAAAAGTACGGGGTAGCGCGGAGCAGCCGAACGGTGCGCGCGCATACAAGGACAAGGGACGATGGGACAGATCACGACCAAATTTTCGGAGCTGGATTGGACGGCTGTTTGGATGAGCGCGCGCGAGCGGCTGCGCAAGGAATTGGGGGATGCGGTATTCGACGCCTGGATTGCGCCGCTGGTGCTGGCCGGCGCTGAAAAGGGCGATGTGAAGATCGGTGCGCCGAAACCCTTCGCCCGCAATTGGGTGGCAAACCACTACGCCGCGCGTATCGAGCGTGCGCTGCGCGCGGAGGGCGGCGATCCCAATTCGCTGTCCATCGTGCTTGCGCCCGCAAAGCCTGTGCTGGTGCCGAGCCTCGCCAAGGAAGCGCCTGCGCCCGCTTCCTATCAGCCCGATCCCGCAGAACCGCGCCGCGGACTTTCCAACCGCATCCTGCATACCGCACAGACATTCGACAGTTTCGTGCCGGGGCAGATCAATGAATTTGCCCATCGCGCCGCGCGGTCCTTTGCCGAAGGCGAGACCAACGAAATCGGCCTGCTCTACATTCATGGCGGCTTCGGTTACGGCAAAACGCATCTGCTGAACGCCTGTGCGCTGGAAGCCCGCAAGCGCGGGCGCAAGGCGCTCTATCTGGGCGCGGAAGATTTCATGCGCCAATTCCTCGGCGCTTTGCATCGCAAGGACACACTGGCGTTCAAGGAAGAATTGCGCGGCGCCGATCTTCTGGTGATCGACGATCTGCAGCACATCTGCCGCAGCACGGCCACGATCAGCGAATTCCTGCACACGGTGAATGCGTTTGCCGATCTGCGCAGGCGCGTTGTGATCGCCGCCGACCGTCCGCCGACGGCGCTGGATGCGCTGGGCGCGGATGTGCGTTCGCGGCTCTCTGGCGGGCTCGTGATCGCTCTGGGCAAGCCCGACCGCCCCATGCGCCTTGCCATCCTGAAATCGCGCGCCGAAGACAATGCGCGCACCCGCCCCCACACCGCCCTGCCACCGGAAGTGCTGGAACGCATCGCCGACATGGAAGATGCGAGCCCGCGCGATCTGATTGGCGTCTTCACCAAGCTCGCCACCTATGCCGATCTCACCAAGAAGCCGGTGACGCTGGAAGTCGCCGAGGAGACGCTCGGCCAGCGCAATGTGCTGGGCCGCAAGACCTCCATCGAGGACATCCAGAAAAAGACGGCCGAGTTCTACAAGCTCGATCTGCGCGACTTCCATTCGCCCCAGCGCACGCGGCGCGTGGCGCGGCCCCGTCAGGTGGCGATGTATCTGGCCCGCGAGCTGACGATGCGCTCGCTGCCGGAGATCGGGAAGCGCTTCGGCGGGCGCGATCACACCACCGTGCTGCACGCCTGCCGCCGGATCGCAGCCCTCTGCGCCGAGGACCCCCTGTTCAAGCAGGAAGTGGACTTCCTGAAGCAGGTGCTGTCGCGGCGGGGGGAAAATTGAGCTTTCCTCCTCCCTTGTGGGAGGGGGAATAGGCCTGCAAAAAGCGGCCTAAAAGCTATGCTCCGCCAGCGCGCCTTGATATAGTCCGGCGGTTGAGTCTCCTCCTCTCGGAAACTCAAGCAAATCAAGGGGTTTCCGGCTGCGTCGCGGAGCGAAAAACCGCACCGCCGGAAGCGGTGTCAACCAGCGGCCGGGACCAGCGCAAAGCTCATGAAAATCACCGTCGAACGCGGCGCCTTTCTGAAGGCGCTTTCCCATGTCCAGAGTGTCGTCGAGCGCCGCAACACGATCCCCATCCTGTCCAACGTGATGATCGAAGCGGGCAAGGGACGGTTGAAGCTGACGGCGACCGATCTCGATATCGAAATCGTGGAATCCATTCCTTCCGACGTGCTGCGCAATGGTGCGGCCACAGCACCCGCGCATATGCTCTACGACATCGTGCGCAAGCTGCCGGATGGCTCGCAAGTGCAGGCCGAATTGCTCACCTCCGAAGGCGGTCGCTTGGCGGTATCCGCAGGCTCGGTGCGTTTCGAACTCGCGTGTTTGCCGAAGGAAGATTTCCCCCAGATGGCGGCGGGCGCCCTGCCCCATCGTTTCCGCCTCGCCGCGGACGATCTCAAAAATCTGATCGACAAGACGCGCTTTGCGATCTCCACCGAAGAAACGCGCTTCTATCTGAACGGCATTTATGTTCACGCCGCAAAGGATGGAAAGACGCACACGTTGCGCGCGGTGGCGACGGACGGCCATCGTCTGGCGCGTTACGAACTCGATCTGCCCGATGGCGCTTCGGACATGCCCGGCGTGATCGTGCCGCGCAAGACCATCGCCGAATTGCGCCGGTTGCTGGACGATGCGCAAGGCGCGATCGATGTGTCGCTGTCGGATACGAAGATCCAGTTTGTTTCGGACGGTGTGGAACTCACCTCCAAGCTGATCGACGGCACCTTCCCCGATTACCAGCGCGTGATCCCGGCAGGCAATGACAAGGCGCTGTCGCTGGATTCCAAGGAATTCGCGCAGGCTGTGGACCGCGTCTCCACCATTTCGGCGGACAAGACGCGCGCAGTGAAGCTCAACGTGGCGAAAGACAAGCTCACGCTCTCCGTCATCAATCCGGATTCCGGCACGGCGACGGAAGAACTCGGCGCCAGCTACAACGCAACGCCCATCGAGATCGGGTTCAACGCGCGCTATCTACTGGACATCACAGGCCAGATCGAAGGCAAGGAAGTGCGCTTCCTGCTTTCCGATGCGGGTTCGCCCACGCTCATCGAAGACACCGAGGACGCGCGAACCCTGTATGTCCTCATGCCCATGAGGGTGTGAGTTTGGCGGCCGCGCATGACATGCGCCCCAGCGCGCCGAATTCTCCCGTGGTGGAAAGCGCACGGCTCGCTGTCATGCGGCTGATGCTGACGAATTTCCGTTCCTATGCGTTGCTGGAACTCGTCACCAGCGGACGTCCCGTGGTGCTGGCGGGGCAGAACGGTGCAGGCAAGACCAATCTGCTCGACGCGATTTCGCTGCTCTCGCCCGGCCGTGGGCTGCGTGGCGCCAAGTTGAGCGAACATATCCGCAAAGGCCCTGCGGTGCCCGGTGAAGCACTGTGGGGAGTTGCCGCGAGCGTTGCGCATGGCGGCGAGACTTACGAAATCGGCACCGGATTGACGCTGGGCCCCAATGGCGGGGAGCGCCGTCAGGTGCGCCTCAACGGTGCGCCTGCACAGGGTTCAGCCGATCTCGGCGAGATCATCCAGATGGCGTGGCTGACGCCTGCGATGGATCGGCTCTTCATAGAAGGTGCCAGCGGACGCAGGCGTTTCCTCGACCGCCTCGTACTCGGCTTCGATGCGAGCCACGCCCGCCGCTCCGCACGTTACGAGCAAGCCATGCGCGAGCGCGCGCGGCTTTTGAAATATGGTCCGCGCGATCCGGCGTGGCTGGACGGTCTTGAAAGCGAAATGGCGGAAGCGGGCACCGCCATGGCCATCGCGCGCGCGGAGGCCGTGGAGCGTCTCAACCGCGCTCTCGCGGCTCGCGGCGAAGCAGGCGCGTTTCCTTGCGCACAGCTCGCGCTCGTCGGTGAAGCGGATGCCTTGATTGTGGAAAGCGGCGAAGCGGCACAGGAAGCCTTGCGCGCGCGGCTGGAACGTGCCCGTATCCGCGATGCCGAGGCCGGGCGCACCACCTTCGGCCCGCACCTCAGCGACCTTTCCGTGCGCCACACCGCCAAGCGCACCGACGCGCATGATTGCTCCACCGGCGAGCAAAAGGCGCTGCTCATCTCCATCGTGCTTGCACATGCCTGGGAGCTTTCCCATATAAGGGAAGGGCGTGCGCCCATTCTGCTGCTCGATGAAATCGCAGCGCATCTGGACGCCTATCGCCGCGCAGCACTTTTCGAAGAAATCCTGGCGCTCGGCGCGCAGGCCTGGATGACAGGCACGGATATCGAAATGTTCGCGCCGCTACGCGCCCATGCCGATCTGTTCGAGGTCGCGGATTCGCGGCCTCGCCTTATTCAAATTTGATGGCAAGAGTGATGTGATGGTTTCGTCGCCCAATATGTCGCCCAATATGAACACCTACGATGCCGACAGCATCAAGGTGCTGAAGGGGCTGGATGCTGTGCGCAAGCGGCCCGGCATGTATATCGGCGATACCGATGACGGCTCGGGCCTGCATCACATGGTCCATGAAGTCGTGGACAATGCCATCGACGAAACGCTGGCGGGCCATGCCGACCGCATCGATGTGATCCTCAATCCCGACGGCTCCTGCACCGTGCGCGACAATGGCCGCGGCATTCCGACGGATATTCACGCAGGCGAAGGCGTTTCCGCCGCCGAAGTGATCATGACCCAGCTTCATGCGGGCGGAAAATTCGAGCAGAACGCCTACAAGGTTTCCGGCGGGCTGCACGGCGTGGGCGTTTCGGTCGTCAATGCGCTGTCGGAATGGCTGGATCTGCGCATCTGGCGCGACGGCAAGGAACATTACATGCGATTCCGCGACGGCGATCCCGTCGAGCCGCTGCGCATCGTGGGCGACGCGCCTCTCGTCGTGGGCAAGCCCAAGAAGGGCACGGAAGTGACGTTCCTGCCCTCACCCAAAACCTTCACCAAAACCGAATTCGATTACGCCACACTGGAGCATCGCCTGCGCGAACTCGCCTTCCTCAATTCGGGCGTGACGATCATTCTGGCCGACATTCGCGGCGTGGAGAAAAAGGAAGTCACGCTGCATTATGAAGGCGGGCTCGAAGCCTTTGTGCGCTATCTCGACCGCGCCAAGAATCCGCTGATCCCTTCGCCCGTGATGATCGCGTCGGAGCGCGAGGGCATCGTTGTCGAGGCAGCGCTAACGTGGAACGATTCCTATCACGAGAGCATGCTCTGCTTCACCAACAACATCCCGCAGCGCGACGGCGGCACGCATCTGGCCGGTTTCCGCGCTGCGCTGACGCGCGTGGTGACGAAATATGCCGAGGATTCCGGCATTGCAAAAAAAGAAAAGGTTGCGCTCACCGGCGACGATTGCCGCGAGGGGCTGACCTGCGTGCTGTCGGTGAAAGTGCCAGATCCGAAATTCTCCTCGCAGACGAAAGACAAACTCGTTTCATCCGAAGTGCGCCCCGCAGTGGAAGGCGCGCTGATCGAGCAGCTCGGCCGCTGGTTCGAGGAACATCCCGGCGAAGCCAAAGCTGTCGTCAGCAAAGTCGTGGAAGCCGCCGCCGCCCGCGAAGCCGCCCGCAAGGCGCGCGAACTCACGCGGCGCAAGGGCGTGCTCGATGGCGCCTCGCTTCCCGGCAAGCTCGCCGATTGCCAGGAACGCGATCCTTCCAAATGCGAAATCTTCATCGTCGAAGGCGACAGCGCCGGCGGCAGCGCCAAGCAGGGACGTAACCGCAACAATCAGGCGGTGCTGCCGTTGCGCGGCAAGATCCTGAATGTGGAGCGGGCGCGCTTCGACAAAATGCTCTCCAGCGAATCCATCACCACGCTGATCACCGCCCTTGGCACCAGCATCGGACGCGAGGAATTCAACGCCGACAAATTGCGCTATCACCGCATCATCATCATGACCGACGCCGATGTGGACGGCGCCCATATCCGCACGCTGCTGCTGACCTTCTTCTACCGCCAGATGCCGGAGCTGATCACCCGCGGGCATCTCTATATCGCCCAGCCGCCGCTCTACAAAGCCGCGCGCGGCAAATCCGAGCGCTATCTGAAGGACGAGCGCGAATTCGAGGAATATCTGGTAGCCGAAGGCTCCGCGGGCGTGAGTTTCATTTTGCACACGGGCGAAGCGTTGGCAGGGTCCGATTTCGATGTGCTGGTGGAAAAGGCGCGCGCGGCGAAAGCCGCACTGGACGGTTTTCCGCGCCACTATCCCCATTTCATCCTGGAACAGGCCGCGATTGCGGGCGCGCTGAACCCGGAAATCCTGAATGATTCCGCAAAGGCGCTGGATGCTGCGGATTACATCGCGCGCAGGCTCGATCATTTGTCGGATGAAACCGAACGCGGCTGGCACGGCGAACCGACACCGGACGGCGGGTTGAAATTCTGGCGCGATGTGCGCGGCGTGCGCGAGGCCGTGGCCATCGACGGCACGCTGATTGCCAGTGCGGACGCACGCAAGCTCGACCGCCTCGCAAGCGAATTGCAGGCGGCGTATCTGAAGGCCGGCACGCTGAAGCGCAAGGATGAGACGGTGGAAGTGCGCTCGCCCACGCAGTTGCTGAAGGCGATCTTCGACTGGGGCCGCAAAGGCATGACGCTGCAGCGCTACAAGGGCCTGGGCGAAATGAATCCGCAGCAGCTTTGGGAAACCACACTGGACGAAAACGCCCGCACGCTGCTGCAGGTGAAAGTCGAACACGCCGACGAAGCCGACGACCTCTTCGCCAAGCTGATGGGCGATGTGGTGGAACCACGGCGCGATTTCATCCAGGAAAACGCGCTTTATGCGGCGCTGGACGTCTGACCCCGCCTATTTCTTCAATTTCCTTTTCCGCATCGCCAGTGTCCGCAGGCGCAGTGCATTCAGCTTGATGAAGCCCGCGGCGTCTTTCTGGTCGTAGGCGCCCTGATCGTCTTCGAACGTCACCAGATCCTGCGAATAGAGCGAATTGGGCGAGGAACGGCCGACCACAATCACATTGCCCTTGTAGAGCTTCAGCCGCACGGTGCCGGAAACAAACTCCTGCGATTTGTCGATGGCTGTCTGCAGCATTTCGCGCTCTGGCGAAAACCAGAAACCGTAATAGATCAGTTCCGCATAGCGCGGCATCAGATCGTCTTTCAGATGCGCCGCGCCGCGATCCAGCGTGATGGATTCGATGGCGCGGTGCGCGGCCAGCACTATCGTGCCGCCCGGCGTTTCATACACGCCGCGCGATTTCATGCCGACAAAGCGGTTCTCCACCAGATCGAGGCGACCGATGCCATTCGCTTTACCGAGTTCGTTCAGTTTCGCCAGCAGCGTCGCGGGCGACAACGCCGCGCCATCCACCGACACCGCATCACCGCGCTCGAATCCGATTTCCACATAGGTTGCCTTATCCGGCGCTTCCTCAGGGGAGAGCGTGCGCTGATAGACAATCGAATCCGGTTCCACCGCGGGGTCTTCCAGAACTTTGCCTTCACTCGACGAATGCAGAATGTTCGCGTCCACCGAGAACGGCGCTTCGCCCCGCTTGTCGCGCGGAATCGGAATCTGGTGCGCCTCGGCGAATTCGATCAGCTTGGTGCGGCTGGTGAGATTCCATTCCCGCCACGGCGCGATCACCTTGATGTCCGGCTTCAGCGCATAATAAGTGAGTTCGAAACGCACCTGATCATTGCCCTTGCCCGTGGCGCCATGGGCCACGGCATCGGCGCCGGTTTTTTCCGCAAGCTCGATCTGCTTCTTCGCGATCAGCGGGCGCGCGATAGAAGTGCCCAGCAGATACACGCCCTCATACAGCGCGTTTGCCCGGAACATCGGGAACACGTAATCGCGTACGAATTCCTCGCGCAGATCCTCGATGAAGATGTTTTCCGGCTTGATGCCCAAGAGCAGCGCCTTCTTGCGCGCGGGCTCCAGCTCCTCGCCCTGCCCCAGATCGGCGGTGAACGTCACCACCTCGGCGCCATATTCCGTCTGCAGCCATTTGAGGATAACGGAGGTGTCCAGCCCCCCCGAATAGGCCAGCACCACCTTCTTTATGCTCTTCTCAGCCACGAAACCATTCCTTGCATGTAGCAAATTCAAAGGCTTAACCTATTCGAACCTCGAAAATTCGAGGGGGGTACCCCCTCCCCCGCGGCACTTCCACCCGGCGCACGCACGAAGGAAGAATGGGTTAGATATAGGCGCGCGCGGGAAGGTCAAGCGCCGCAAGGGAGACGCTCTTGAACCTGCCTGTGAAACCGCCGCTCGATCCGGCGAAATTCCGCGATCCGTTTATCACGGCCAAGGGCGAGACGCGCGCCAGCGTTGCGCTCGAACGGCTCGAGACGCTGTGGTTCAACACCGGCACGCTCTGCAACATCGAATGCGGCCATTGCTATATCGAGAGCAGCCCTGCGAACGACCGGCTTGCCTATCTGAGCGCCGCGGAAGTGGAAGCCTATCTCGACGAAATCGCGAGCCTTGGCTGGGCCACGCGCGAGATTGGGTTTACGGGCGGCGAGCCGTTTATGAACCCAGACATATTGGCGATGCTGCAGGCGGCGCTGGAGCGTAGGTTCGATGTGCTGGTGCTGACCAATGCCATGCGACCAATGCGCCGCTTCGAGCGCGGTCTGCTGAAGCTGCGCGAGGAATTCGACACGAATCTCACCTTGCGCGTGAGTCTCGATCATTATTCGCCCGCGATCCATGATGGCGAGCGCGGCGCGGGCACATATGAAAAGACCGTGGCGGGAATCGATTGGCTGGCGAAGCATGGTTTTCGCATGGCGCTGGCGGGGCGGCATTTCACCGGCGAAAGCGATGCGGAATTACGGGGCGGGTTCGCGCGATTGATTGCTGCACACAATTGGCCGGCGGATGCGTACGACCCTTCTCAGCTTGTAATTTTTCCGGAAATGGATTCTCAAATCGACGTGCCTGAAATCACCACCGCCTGCTGGGGAATTTTGCACAAATCGCCGTCCGATGTGATGTGTGCGACGAGCCGCATGGTCGTCAAACGCAAGGGCGTCATACGACCAGCGGTACTTGCCTGCACGCTCATTCCTTACGATCCTCAATTCGAATTGGGCGAAACGCTGGCGCAAGCGAACCGCGCGGTGGCGCTCAATCATCCGCACTGCGCGAAATTCTGCGTGCTGGGCGGGGCGAGTTGCAGCGCAAAGGGATGACAATGCCGACACTGGATTTCTGGTACGAATTCGCCAGCACCTATTCCTATCCCGCCGCGATGCGTGTGGCGCGCGTGGCGGAGGAAGCGGGTGTGGATGTGCGCTGGCGGCCGTTCCTGCTCGGGCCGATCTTCGGCGCGCAGGGCTGGAACGATTCCCCGTTCAACATCTATCCCGCCAAGGGCCGCTATATGTGGCGCGATCTGGAGCGCATCTGCGAGGCGGAAAACCTCGCCCTCAGATTGCCGCCGCTGCGCTTTCCGCAGAATGGATTGAAGGCCGCGCGCATCGCGCTCGTAGGCGAGAGCCAGGGCTGGATCGCAGATTTCACGCGCGCGGTTTACACCGCCAATTTCGCAGAGCGCCGCGACATCTCCGATGACGCCACGCTAGGCGACATCCTGCGCAGACTGGATATCGACACCGAAGCAACCATCGCCGCAGCGAACACATCGGAAAACAAAGACCGCCTGAAAAAACAAACCGACGAAGCCATCGCCCTCGGCATTTTCGGCGCGCCGAGCTTCACGGTGAGCGACGAACTCTTCTGGGGCAATGATCGGCTGGAAGAAGCAATTGAGTGGCCAAAGCGGTAGCGCTTGCCTAAATGTTGGAGTACTTGACAACGCTCTTCAGGTGTTGGTATGTTCTCCAACATGAAAGCTGAACTGCTACTCGATGAGCGTCATATTCTGGCTGAAGATGCGTTTGTCGAGGTCGTCGTTTGGCGATTGCCGCAACCAACACGCGGTTCGGCACATGGCTTCAAATACCGGCTGGCGCTGATTGAGCGAGGCGTTTGCGCTTTGCGCTATGACAACGAAGCGGGGAAAGGCGATCACCGCCATATTGGCAATTCAGAAACGCCCTACCGCTTCGTGAGTGCTGAAAAGTTGCTAGCCGATTTCTGGCGCGACGTAAGCGCAAGGAGAAAGTGAAATGAAAACCGTGATCCTGGATGTTTCTGACCACAAGGCCATGGAGCGCCGCGCACTTGACGCCTTCAAAGGCCGCAAGCAGGGCGCGCGCATCAGCTTCGCCAGCCCCGAGCTTCTGTTCCGGCTGCTGACCGCCAAGCGCTGGGAGTTGGTTCGCGTCATGACGGGGGCTGGGCCTATGACAATTCGTGAAACCGCACGTCGCGTGGAACGTGACGTCAAAGCCGTGCACGGCGATATTCATGCGTTGCTGAATGCGGGCGTTCTACGCAAGACCGATGAAGGGCTTGTGGTTTTTCCGTTCGATGCCATCCATGTGGATGTGACATTGCGCGCGGCGTAAATTAGCCCGGCATCCTTGCCAATTCCTGAGACCGCATTTCCGCCAACCGTTCCTTCGCGCGGAGTTTCACGCTCTCGCTTTTGAGCTGGCCGCAGGCGGCCATGATGTCGCGTCCGCGCGGGGTGCGGACTGGCGAGGCGTAGCCTGCGCGGTTGACGATCTCGGCGAATTTTTCGATCTGGTCCCAATCGGAGCATTCATAGGGCGCGCCGGGCCATGGATTGAACGGGATCAAATTGATCTTCGCCGGAATGCCGCGGATGACGCGCACCAGTTCTTTCGCATCGGCGAGGCTGTCGTTCACGCCCTTCAGCATCACATATTCAAACGTGATCCGCCGCGCATTCGAGACGCCGGGATAATCGCGGCAGGCCTGCAGCAATTCAGCGATCGGATATTTCTTGTTGAGCGGCACGATCACATCGCGGATTTCGTCGCGCACCGCATGCAGCGAAATCGCCAGCGACGAACCGATTTCCTCCCCTGCGCGCTTGATCATCGGCACCACGCCAGCGGTCGAGAGCGTGACGCGGCGCTTCGACAGCGCAAGACCATCGCCATCGGTGACGATGCCAAGTGCGGTCTTCACATTCTCGAAATTGTAGAGCGGTTCGCCCATGCCCATCATCACCACATTGGTGATGCGGCGGTTCGTGCCCGTACTCGGCCAATCGCCCAGCGCATCGCGCGCGATCATCAACTGGCCGACGATCTCGCCGGGCATGAGATTGCGCACAAGCTTTTGCGTGCCGGTGTGACAGAAGCGGCAAGTCAGTGTGCAGCCGACCTGCGACGACACACACAGCGTGCCGCGGCCGGGCTCTGGAATAAACACGGTTTCGAATTCCACGCCCGGACCGCTGCGCAGCAGCCATTTGCGCGTGCCGTCCGACGAAATCTGTTCGGTCACCACCTCTGGCCGCGCCAGCGTGAAGCGCTCGCTCATGCCCCCGCGAAAATCCTTCGCCAGATTGGTCATGGAGGCGAAATCGCGCGCGCCATGAACATAAATCCAGTTCCACAATTGCCGCGCGCGCATGGGAACAGCTTTGGGCTCGATGCCCGCATTCGCCAGCGCCACCTTCAGCGCTTCGAAATCAAGACCGATCAGATTGGCGTTCACGCTTACATTCCACAGCTTGAATGGATCTTGTCCAGCGCCGCGGAAATGCCGGAGAGCGAGTAAGTATCCTTCGTCAGCGTGCCGCGATCAGACGTGCCGGTTACGATCAATTGCGAGCCGCGCTTCATGGAATCGATCAGGCGGGTTTCATCCGCCGGATTCTGAACCCAGGCGCCGCCGGAATCGCCATCGTTCTTGGTGAACAGCTCGAATTTGTCGGCGCCGACGCGCACATTCACCACACTGCCATCCTTGTAGGCATAGCCAGGCACGACTTCCGGCTCGGCCTTCGCCTTGCGGCCGGGCCAATCGCTGATCAGGAAATAGACGGGATCGCGCGCCGCTTTTTTCGGATCGACCGATTTGGGCTGCGACAGCGCGTAGCAAACCTTCGCATTGCCGCTGCCGGTCGTGTAGGCGGACCATTCCTTGAAGGCGCCGAGCAATGTGGGCGCGTCGGCAAGCGCGGGGGCCGCGGCGAACAGAGCGATGGCTGCGATCGAAGCTGTGGCGATTCGGTTCATGGTTTCCTCAAGGCTGCGCGGATGCGCGTTCTGCAAGGCAATTCGGGCGTTTATGTGGTGACGCGCGCGTAAGGATAAAGGGGCCGCCACGCTTCGTCCACCAGCCGGGCACAAAATGAACGCGATTGGGCCGGAGTTCCGCCTTGCGCGGTGCTTATCTTTCTCCCTGTGGGGCCCAAAGCGGGAAACCGCGACGGGGAGTGAAACCGATGTTCTTCTTCCGCAAACTGATGATTATCGCCGTTATCGCAATGTCGCTCTTTCCGCTGTGCGGCAGCGGAGCGGATGTGGACGGCGTTTAACGCAGGATTTCCTCTTCGACGTCGCGCAGGCGATCCTTGCCGAAGAATAACTCCCCGCCCACGAAAAACGACGGGATACCGAAAACGCCCCGCTCGACCGCCGCTTCGGTGTTGTTCATGAGTTGCTGCTTGACCTCGGGCGTTTGCGCCGCCGCCAGCAGGCGCTCCGCATCGAGGCCGGATTCGGTGAAGGCGGCGCGGATGATGTCCGGATCGTCCATCTTCTTCGGCGCTTCCCACATATGATGGAACGCGGCGTTCACATAGGCGCGCAATTCGCCCGCCATTTGCGCTGCCACCGCCATGCGCATTAGCGTCAGCGTGTTGACGGGAAAATTCGGGTTGAACTGGAAATTGGTGATGGCGTGGCGCTTCATGAAGCGCGCTATTTCCAATTGCTCATATTGCATCTTCCCGCGCACGCCGCCGAACGCGATCATCGGCGCCTTGTTGTTGGCAAGCTTGAAAATGCCACCCAACAGCACGGGCACATATTCGAAACTGACGCCGGTGCGCTTTTCGATTTGCGGGATCACGCGATGGGCGAAATAGGCGTTCGGGCTGCCGAAATCGAAGAGGAATTCGACGCGCATCACCATGTCTCCCGATAGGGGCGCAGATCGAGTTCGAAGGTCCAGGCGTCGCGACTTTGTGTGTGCAGCATCCAATAGGTGTTAGCGACCGATTCCGGATTCATCAATTGATCGGGCTGCAAATGGGCCAGCGCTTCCTCGCCACCGCGCGCCTTGATGCGTTCGCGCACAAAGGCGGTGTCCACGCCCGCATCGATGATGAGATGGGCGACATGGATGTTCTTCGGCCCCAATTCGCGCGCCATGCTCTGCGCCACCGCGCGCAATCCGAATTTGGCGCTGGCGAACGCCGCATAGCCGACGCCGCCGCGCAGGCTGGCGGTTGCACCCGTGAAAATGATCGTGCCCTTCCCGTGCGGCAGCATCAGACGCGCGGCCTCGCGGCCTGTGAGAAAACCGCCATAACACGCCATTTCCCACACTTTGCGGAACACGCGCTCAGTGGTGTCCAGAATGGGGAAATTCACGTTCGCACCGGGATTGAAGATACAGACTTCCAGCGGCGCTATTGTATCGGCTTCTTTGAGAAACGCGGTGACATCTTCCTCCTTGCGTGCATCCAGCCCGCGCGTAACACAGCGCCCGCCAGCAGATTCGATTTCGGATTTCAGGGTCGCGAGTTTCTCGGCCGTTCGCCTGCCCGCCATCACGATGTAGCCTTCGGCGGCAAAGCGCTTGGCGATTGCGGAACCGATGAAATCGCCCGCGCCCACGATCGCTGCTGTCGCGTTTCGCTGCATCTATTCCCTCAATCCATAGCCGATGGTGAACATCCGCCACACGATCACGCCGAGCACCGCGATGAGGCCGAGCGTCACGCCCGCGCCCAGGCCTTCCGGCGCTTCGGTAAAGCCGAGCATCGAATGGCGAAGACCGTTGATGAAATAGAAGAACGGATTGCCCCATGCGATCCAGCGCAACCATGAGGGCAGCATGTTCACGGTGTTGAACACACCGCCAACGAAGGAGAGCGGCGCGATGAAGAACACGTTCAGCATCGTGAGCTGTTCGAAATTGTTGGCCCATAGTCCGACGATGATGCCCAGCAACCCGAAGATGATCGACACCGCCACGATCCAGAACAGGAATTCGGGAAGGCCCGACATGGACGTTGCGCCGAAGGCGGCACCGATGGCGAGAATGCCTACCGCCGTGATGACGGAGCGCACAACGGTCATCGCCAGCGAACCCACGATCATCTCGACATAGGAGAAAGGTGCTACCAGCGTTTCCTCGATGTAGCGCAGGAAGCGCTGGAAATAGATCTGCGAGGTGGATTGCAGAAACGCGGCGTTGACGACGTTCAGCATCAAAATGCCCGGCAGCACGAATTCGATATAGCGATGGCCCGCGATGGTGGAAATGCGTCCGCCCACGACATAACCGAACACGAAAATAAACATCAGCGCCGAAATCCACGGCGCAACGAAAGCCTGAATCGGCACGCGCATCACGCGCGAAAATTCGCGGCGGATCATCGTCCAGAGGCCGATCCAGTTGATGCCGAGCGGCGTGCTTGTCCGGCTCTCGCTGATCGAAATTTCGCTCATTTTGCACCTGCCGCAGCGATGTGATCGGGTTCGGCGCCGGTTGCCGTGAGATAAGCATCTTCCAGCCCGCCTGGCGTGCCGAGGAATTCGGCCTTGGGGCCGTTACGCACGATTTTTCCGCCCGCAATGATCGCGATGGTGCGGCAGAGGCGCTCCACTTCCTCGAGATAATGCGAGGTGAGCAGAATGGCTTTGCCGTCGCGATTGAGTTCCTGAAGATAGCGCCACAGATCGCGGCGCAATTCCACATCCACGCCGGCAGTCGGCTCGTCGAGGATCAATAATTTTGGATCATGCACCAGCGCGCGCGCCAGGATCACGCGGCGCTTCAGCCCGCCGGAGAGTTCGCGGAATTGTTTGTTGGCATGCGGGCCAAGATCGAAACGCTCGATCAGCATTTTTGTGCGCGCCTTGCGCTCCGCCGCGCGCAAACCGAAATAGCCCGCCATCCAGTCGATGATCTGCGTGGCGGTGGCGAATGTATCGACGTTGAATTCTTGTGGGGAAAGCCCGATCAGGCGCCGCGCCTCGCGGTAATCCTTCACCGCGTCGATGCCGAACACCTTGATCGTGCCCGATGTGACGGTTGCGATGCCGGTGACGCAATGGATGGTGGTGGATTTGCCCGCGCCATTCGGCCCGAGAAATCCGAAGAAATCGCCCTGCTGGATTTCCAGCGACAGATCCTCCACCGCAACGGTGCCGCTGCGATAGACCTTGCGAAGATGGGAAATGGAAAGTGCGGGGGTCATGTGGCCGGGATGTTGTTTGAGACTCGCACTATATAGGGACGAAACGCATTTTGTCATTGCAGACGGGTTATGCTTTTTCGCCCCTGCTTCTGATCACCGGCGCACCCCATTTGTGCGGCGGCGGGATTTCGTCGGCGCCGCCGGGGCGGATGGGCCGGGCAGGATAGCCGCCCAGGCTCACCAGCCTGTCATACATCACGATTGCGCCCGCCATGCCGACGTTTATCGAAAACTTGGTGGGAATCTTCACCACGAATTCGCAGCGCGAAAGGACCTCGCTGGAAAGGGACATGCGCTCGGAACCGAACACATAGGCCGCGCGCAGCGGATGCTTGAAGCGGGGAAGTTCCGTTGCGTCATCGGTGATTTCGACGCCCACCAGCCGGCAGCCCTGCGGCAGGCGCATCTCCTCGGCGCTCGCATATTGATAGAAGGGCAGATGGCCGGATGCATCCGAGGTGTCAGATTGCGCCTCGGAGAGTTTCACCCGCGCATTCACCGTGAAAAAGAAACTTGCGTCGAAAGCATGGGCGATACGCAGGAGATTGCCGAGATTCATCGGCTTCGACACGCCATCCACACCCACCGCGAAATAGCCACGCATGCAAATCACTCCGTCAGATGGCACCAACGCTAAGCCAAAATGTTGTAGAGTGCATCATGGCCAATCCGGTTCTTGTGGAAATCACGCGCGGGTCGCTGGTGGAGAGCGTCCACCGGGGCGCGATTGCCATCGCCGATGCTGGCGGCGCGCTGATCTTCGCGATGGGCGATGTGGAGGCGGTGATCTATCCGCGCTCCTCCCTCAAGCCCATTCAGGCATTGCCGTTGGTGGAATCGGGAGCGGCAATCAGCGAGGAAGAAGTCGCGCTCGCCTGCGCCTCGCATTCTGGCGAGCCGATACACACGACGCGCGTTGCGGCGTGGCTGGCGCGTATCGGATTGAGCGAAGGCGATCTTGCCTGCGGGCCGCATCCGCCGCGCTATGAGCCGGTGTGGCAGGAAATGGTGAAGCGCGGCGAGAAACCCACGCGCCTTCACAACAATTGTTCCGGCAAACATACGGGATTTCTGACGCTGGCCAAACATTGGGAGATTGCGACCGCAGGCTATGAGCATCACGATCATCCCGTGCAGCGGGCCGTGGCGAAAACGCTTTCGGAATTGACGGGCATAAAGGATTTCGCCTGGGGCATCGATGGCTGTGCGGCGCCGAATTTCGCGTTGCCGCTTTCGGCGTTTGCGCGGGCGCTGGCGAAACTCATCGGCCGGTCGCCGCGTGTAGTGCGGGCGATGATTGCGCATCCCGAATTGGTCGCCGGAACTGGACGCGCCTGCACCGCGCTGATGCGCACCGCTAACGGACGCGCCGCTGTCAAAACAGGTGCAGAGGGCGTTTACGCCGCGATCATTCCGGAGCGTGGACTCGGCATTGCGGTGAAAATCGACGATGGAGCGGGCCGCGCCGCCGAAACGGCCATTGCGGCGATCCTCGAAAAACTAGGTATCGAAACGCCGCGGGAAATCATCCGCGCGCCGATCACCAACACGCGCAATGCGGTTGTCGGCGAGAGAAGGCCTGCAGCGGCACTGCAGGGCCTGCAAATTTAAATTCCGTCAAGGCTTCTGCGCTTCCAGCGCCTTGTCGGCTTTTTCCATTTCGGGCGTGTAGGTTTCGATCGTGCGGATGGGGCACGGCCCGCCCGTCACCCGGTCGCGGATCAGCACCTGATCGCCCGGCGTGAGGCAACTGAGCTGCGTGCCGCCGATGGATTTGAACCCGACCTTCTCCTTGAAGGCGAGATTCGGGCAATAGCCCATCAGGCTCAGCCGGAATTTGTTGTGGGTGAGATCTTCGACAACCAGCGTCTGATTATCGAGGACTTTCCAATTGTAAATCTGGCCGACGCGCAAACAGGCCTGCTGCGCCAGCGCCGGAGCGGACATCATCGCGGCCAGCCCCGCCGCGAGCAGAAGTCTCGTCTTCATGGCACTAATTTTCCTTCGGAAAACAAGTGCCCCTCCAATGCCCATTATAACCTCCATGCCCACCGCTTGGCGAGGGCGCGATCCTTGCCTAAGGTCCCGCCCGAACCGCAACCCGGAGTTATCCAATGAAAGCCGCCCTTTGCAAACATTACGGTCCGCCGGAAGAGATGGTGGTGGAGGAAATCCCCTCGCCCAAGCCCGGCAAAGGCCAGGTGGTCGTCAGCGTCAAAGCCTGCGGCGTGAATTTTCCCGATGTGCTGATGATCCAGGACAAATACCAGTTCAAGCCGCAATTGCCCTTCTCGCCCGGCGGTGAAATAGCGGGCGTGGTGAAGGAGCTTGGCGAAAGCGTGAGCAATGTGAAGGTGGGAGACAGCGTGATCGTCTCCATCGGCTCGGGCGGTTTCGCGGAGGAAGCGCTTGCGGATTCCGCGCGCTGCATTCCCATGCCCGCCAATCTCGATTACGCGATTGCGTCGTCGTTCTTCGTCACCTATGGCACGTCGTATCATGCATTGAAGGACCGCGCGCATTTGAAAGCGGGCGACAATCTCGTGGTGCTGGGCGCCGCTGGCGGCGTGGGGCTCTCGGCCTGCGAACTTGGCAAGGTGATGGGCGCGCGCGTGATCGCGGGCGCATCGAGCCAGGAAAAAGTCGATCTTGCGAAAAAGCACGGCGCCGATGACGGCTTCGTCTATCCCACCGGCGCGCTGTCGAAAGATCAGGGCAAGGCGATGAGCGAAGACATCAAGCGCCTCACCGGCGGCAAAGGCGCGGACGTTCTCTACGATCCCGTCGGCGGCGATTACGCCGAGCCCGCTCTGCGCGCGATGAATTGGGAGGGACGCTATCTGGTGATCGGATTTGCGGCCGGTGACATTCCGCGGGTGCCGCTGAACCTCACGCTGCTGAAAGGCTGCGATATCGTCGGCGTGTTCTGGGGCGCTGCCATGATGCGCGATCCCAAAAAAGGTTTCGGCGATCTGATGCAGCTCACCAACTGGATTTCGGAAGGAAAGCTGAAACCGCATGTCTCCGAACGCATTCCGCTGGCGCGCGCCGGCGAAGCGATCCGTTTGCTGATGGACAGGAAGGCGCAGGGCAAAGTGGTTGTAACGATGTGAGCGACCAGAATCGTTTCGGATTAATTGAAACACATACGTCATGGCCGGGCTTGTCCCGGCCACCCATGAACACCTTTCCAGACGGAGGAATGGGTGGCCGCCACGAGGGCGGCCATGACGATAATGGATAAATCAAATCTAAAACGGCACTACCGCAGGCTCGACCACGCCAGCAGAACAACGCTCAACGCCATCAACGCGGTCGCAAGCCAGCCGAGCCAGCGCAGCCAGCGCGGCAATGCAATCACGCCGCCTGACACTACAAACATCATCGCGCCCATGATCGGAACGGCGATGATGCCGTTGATCACCGCTGTCCAGAACAGCATCTTGATCGGATCGAGTTGCGTCGCGGTGAGCAGCACGCCGCCCAGCGTGGAGGCGCCGACGATGCCGTAAAATCCTAGCGCGCGGCTGGCGGGCAATTCCAGACTGCCGCGCAGCCCGAATGTTTCGGCCACCGCATAGGCCGCGGAGCCTGCGAGCACCGGCACCGCCAGCAATCCCGTGCCGATGATGCCCGCAGCGAACAGCGCAAACGTCAGTTCGCCTGCAATGGGCCGCAACGCTTCGGCCGCCTGCGCCGCGGACTGGATATTGGTAATGCCTTTGACATGCAGCGTCGCCGCTGTGGTGACGATAATGAAAAATGCGATGAGATTGGAGACGATCATCCCCGTCCACGTATCCAGCGTGATATGCCGGTAGGCCTGCGCATCCGTATAGGATTGCGCCTTGAAGCGATGGCGATGGCTGAGGCGCGATTCCTCCGCCTCCTGCGAGGCCTGCCAGAAAAACAGATAGGGGCTGATCGTGGTGCCGAACACGGCAACGATCGTCAGCAGATAATCGCCATGCAGCGAAATGGCGGGCAGCAGCGTGGAGATCGCCACCTGCCCCCACGGAATATGCACGGTGAAGGCGCTGGCGACATAGACGAACAGCACCATCGTCAGAAATTTCAGGTAACCGGCGTAGCGGTGATAGGGAATGAAAACTTCCGCCACCAGACAGATGATGCCGAAACCGGCCGCATAAAGCAGCGCTGGTCCGTCGATCACCAGCTTCAGCGATTGCGCCATGGCGGCCAGATCGGCGGCGATGTTGACCGTGTTGGCGATCACCAGCAGCGCGACCAATACATAGAGCACCACGCGCGGCAGCCGCTTGGCGATATTGCGCGCGAGGCCTGCTTGCGTCTGCCAGCCGATCAGCGCGCTGATGATCTGGATAGCCGCCATGAAGGGCAGCGTGAGAAACATCGTCCACGCCAGCGAATAGCCGAATTGCGCGCCGGCCTGCGAATAGGTGGCGATGCCGCTGGGGTCGTCGTCGGCCGCCCCCGTGATGAGGCCCGGACCCAGCGAGCGCAGGAAACTGCCGGGGGATTTGCTGCGAGGCGAATCCGTCATGATGTCCTCAAGCGATTCGGCAGCCCCCATTCACTATGGCCTTGCGCTTGGGCCGCGCCAATCCCATCTTTCCAAAAGGCAGGGAGGAAAATGCATGTCCGTACTGGGCTGGATATTTCTGGGACTGATCAGCGGCTTCATCGCCAGCAAGATCGTCAACCGTCGCGGCGAAGGCTGTATCCTCAATATCGCGCTGGGGCTGGTGGGCGCGCTGGTGGGCGGCACACTGTTCTCGCTGCTCGGCACGCCGATCTTCTGGGAGTTCTCGCTGAGATCGATGTTCGTGGCGATCCTCGGCGCCGTGATCGTGCTGTTTCTCTACCATTCGCTGACGGGGCGAAAGACGCTGCGGTAGTTACTCCGCCGCGTCCTTCGGCAGATAAATCTCCGAGCCGTGTTCGCGGAATTCGCGGGATTTCTTTTCCATGGCGGCCTTGATTTCAGCGGTGGACATGCCGCCGCTCTGGCCCCAATCATTTTGGCCTTTGGCCGCATCTCGCACTTCCTGTGAAATCTTCATCGAGCAGAATTTCGGGCCGCACATCGAGCAGAAATGCGCGACCTTTGCGCCGTCGGCCGGCAGCGTTTCATCGTGATAGGCTTGCGCGGTTTCGGGGTCGAGCGCCAGCGCGAACTGGTCGCGCCAGCGGAATTCGAAGCGGGCTTTGCTCATCGCATCGTCCCAGATGCGCGCTGCCGGATGGCCCTTCGCGAGGTCTGCCGCGTGGGCGGCGATGCGATAGGCGATGACGCCGGCTTTCACATCGTCGCGGTCCGGCAATCCCAGATGTTCTTTCGGCGTGACATAGCAAAGCATCGCGCAGCCGAACCAGCCGATCATGGCCGCGCCGATTGCGGAGGTGATGTGATCGTAGCCCGGCGCCACATCGGTGGTGAGTGGGCCCAGCGTGTAGAACGGCGCCTCGTCGCACGCGGCAAGCTGGCGATCCATATTCTCCTTGATCTTGTGCATCGGTACATGGCCGGGGCCTTCGATCATCACCTGCACATCGTGGCGCTGTGCGATCTTGTTCAACTCGCCCAGCGTATCGAGTTCGGCGAATTGGGCCGCGTCATTGGCGTCCGCAATCGAGCCGGGGCGCAAGCCATCGCCCAGTGAGAACGACACATCATATTGCGCCAGCAATTCGCAAATCTCTTCAAAATGCGTGTAGAGGAAATTTTCCTTGTGATGCGCGAGGCACCATTTCGCCAATATCGAGCCGCCGCGTGAGACGATGCCCGTCACGCGCTCTGCCGTCAGCGGAATATGCGCAAGGCGCACGCCCGCATGGACGGTGAAATAATCCACGCCCTGTTCGCATTGCTCGATCAGCGTGTCGCGATAAATCTCCCACGTAAGTTCTTCCGCAACACCGCCAACCTTCTCCAGCGCCTGATAGATCGGCACCGTGCCGATGGGCACGGGCGAATTCCTGATGATCCATTCGCGGATGGTGTGGATGTGGCGGCCCGTGGACAGATCCATCACCGTGTCCGCGCCCCAGCGGATCGACCAGACGAGTTTTTCGACTTCCTCCGCCGCACCCGAGGTGACAATCGAATTGCCGATATTCGCATTCACCTTGGTCAGGAAATTCCGCCCGATAATCATCGGCTCGGTTTCGGGATGATTGATATTGGCCGGAATGATGGCGCGGCCGCGCGCGATTTCGCTGCGCACAAATTCTGGTGTGATCTCATCGGGGATAGACGCGCCGAAGGAATTGCCGTCGCGCAGCTTTGAACGCCCGAGATTTTCGCGGTTCGCGATGAATTTCATTTCCTCGGTGATGAGGCCTTGTCGCGCATAATGGAGCTGCGTGACATTCTTGCCCGGCTTCGCACGCAGCGGCTTCACGCCCGCACGGTTGAATTGCGGAACGGAAAGAAGCTCACCGCGCTTCAGCCCATCATCTTCAGGCTTGCGCTCGCGGCCCTCATACTCCTCCGCGTCTCCGCGTGACAAAATCCAGTCGCGGCGGTGCGGTGCTAATCCCTTCTCGATATCGATCTTCACGGAATCATCCGTGTACGGACCGGATGTGTCGTAGAGGCGCACCGGCGCCTCGCCGCCCGACAACGCCACCTCGCGAAACGGCACGCCGTCTGCAAAAACCTTCCGCGAGCCGGGCAGCGGCCCCCGCGTGATTTCCATGGATTTCGGATTCAGGACTGGCTTGTTCATGTGGCCTCTCCCTACGCCGGTTCTAACCGGATCAGGTTCAAAGGGACTCGGCGGGATGCCGATCTCAGCTCGAAAGCGCCCCTGGGATCGGCGCGGATCATGAACGGCGCATATTCCAAGTCAAGCGCAATGCGCTATAAGGGCCCCATGGCCACCACAATCCGACTCGCGACCGCCGCAGATGCAAACGAAACTGCGGAGGTCTTCATCGCCTCGCAAGAATCGATGCGTTTCCTCCCGAAGCTGCACACTCGTGAGGAAACCCGCGCGCTGATTGCGGGATTGATCGGGCGGGCGGAAGTCTGGGTGGCCGAGCGCAATGGCGAGATCGTGGGGATGGCCTGTATGGACGGCGAATGGCTGGCGCATCTCTACGTCCATCCCTCGCGGCACAACACGAAAACCGGAAGCGCGCTGCTCAATCAGGTGAAAGCGGCGAAACCTGATGGCTTCCAGCTATGGACCTTTCAGGCCAATCTCGGCGCGCGCCGGTTTTACGAGCGGCACGGCTGCGCATTGGTGCGCGTGACGAACGGCGAAGGCAATGAAGAGAAATTGCCGGACGCGCTGTACGTGTGGCCCGCGACGCGGCCGGAAGTTTAGGCCGCTGCGAACCGCTGGAACTCGCTGATCACCGCGCTCACGGCTGCGTTGACGATTTTCTCGCCCGCTTCGACATTGGCCTGCGTGGGATCGGAGCCGATGCGGCCATCGGGGAAGCGGCGGCGATAATCCTCCGCATCGAGGATCGGGCCCATGGGCGCGATCTTCGGCGACATCGTCACGCGCTTCTGCGCTTCAGGATAAGCGAAATAGGTGACGGAAACTTCAGAGGGCGTGGCGTGATGCCCCTCGCCCACCGGAAAAAGCTGGCGGCACAAATCCATCACGCCGGAAAGCTCCCACCAATTGCGCAGCGTGCAGCGCAACGGCGGATGGTTCGCGCCGGCGCGGTCGAAGCTGATGGCATGATAGATTTCCGAGAACGCGGCATTGATCGTGTTCACATTGCCGCCATGGCCATTCAGCCAATAGATGCGCTCGAAGCCGTGGCGCGACAGCGACTGCGCCCAATCCACCATCGCCGCGATCATGGTGGTGGGGCGCAAGGTGATCGTGCCGGGAAAGGCCATGTGATGCTGCGCCTGCCCCACATTGAATGTAGGCCCCACCAGAAACCCCGCCTCATCGCCCGCGCGCTTGGCGATCACTTCCGGGCAGATTGCATCGGTACCAAGCAAACCGTTCGGCCCATGCTGCTCGGTGGAGCCGATGGGAATGATGATGGCCTTCGATTTGGCGAGATACGCCTCGATTTCCGGCCAGGTGGAAAGGTGAAGCTGCATTGATTTTTCCGAACTCACGCTTGTCATCCCCGGCCGAGCGAAGCGAGGGGAAGGGGACCCAGGTAGCTAAACAGATATTATGCCGAAGATCATGCGAGATTTTCTTGTTCTGCAAAACCGCACGTTTTTCAGCACCTGGGTCCCCTTCCCTCGCGCTCGCGCTTCGCACTCACGCTCGCCGGGGATGACAAGGGAGTTTGGATCGCCGTAATCTGCGGCCCCTCGCTATCCGTTCGGAAGGAAATGCCATGACTACCAATCAGGGGCCGCTCAAGGGCGTCACCATCATCGACCTCACGGAATTCATCTTCGGGCCCTATGCCACACAGACGCTGGGGGATCTGGGAGCCGATGTCATCAAGGTGGAAAATCCCGGCGGCGACCGTCAGCGCTATAGCGCCAAGAGCGCGGTGCATGAAGATATGGGCGCGACCTATATGGCGCTCAACCGCAACAAGCGCTCCATCACATTGGATCTGAAATCGGAGGAAGGTGGCGCCCAATTGCGCGCGCTGATCCCGAACGCGCAGGTGTTCATCCACAATGTGCGCGCGGATGCGATGGCGCGGCTGGGCTTCGGCTACGAGGATGTGGCGAAGCTCAATCCGTCCATCGTTTATGTGCATTGCGTAGGCTATGGCTCGGACGGTCCTTATGCGGGGCGGCAGGCGTTCGATGATCTGGTGCAGGCGGCGAGCGGCGCCTCCGATCTGTTGCCGCGCGTGGACGGCAATCCCGACATGCGGCTGCTGCCGAGTTTCGTCGCCGACAAGGTTTCGAGCCAGCATGCGATCTGGGCGACGCTGGCGGCACTGTTCCATCGCGAGCGCACGGGCGAAGGGCAATTCGTGGAAGTGCCCATGTTCGAAGCCTTCACGCATTTCATGATGATCGAACATCTCTACGGCAAAACATTCGAACCGCCGCAAGGCCGGATCGGCCACACGCCCGCATTGGCGAATGACCGCCGCCCGCTGAAAACCAAAGACGGCCACATCGCCATTCAGCCGGTGAGCCGCGCGGCGTCGGCGAAGTTTCTGGAACTGGGCGGCATTCCCGACGCCTATGAAAGCGACCGCTTCGCCAAAGCGCCGAAGGGCACGCGCGTGGGCGTCTATTACGAAATGTTGCGTGAGGCAGCGGCGGCGCATACGACTGAAGAATGGATGAAGCTGGGCGATGAACACCGCATTCCCATCATGCGCGCGAACAGTCTGGATGAAGTGCTGGACGATCCGCATCTGAAGGCTGTGGATTTCTTCCAAATGCGCGAACATCCTACCGAAGGCAAATGGCGCGCCATGAAACCGCCGGTGAAATTCTCCAAAACTCCCGCCTCCATCCGCCGCGATCCCCCGCGGCCGGGAGCGGATACCGAGAGTATCAAATCGTCTTGATGCGGTGATATTCGCCCGCCAATATCGCCGACTGAACCTGAGGAATCGCCATGTCCGATACGCTGCTGCCCGTTCCCACCGAGTGGAAATCGAAAGCCTTCATCGACCGCGCCAAATATGAAGAGATGTATGCGCGTTCGATCAAGGACCCCGATGGCTTTTGGGGCGTGGAGGCAAAGCGCATCGACTGGATGAAGCCCTTCACCAAGGTGAAGAATGTTTCGTGGGACCCGGACAATCTTTCGATCAAATGGTTCGAAGATGGTTCGCTGAATGTGGCGGCCAATTGCATCGACCGGCATTTGGCCAAGCGCGCCGAACAGACCGCCATCATCTGGGAAGGCGATGATCCCTCGCAAAGCCGTCACATCACCTATCAGGAATTGCATGACGAGGTTTGCCGCTTCGCCAATGTGCTGAAGGCGCACAATGTGAAGAAGGGCGATCGCGTCACCATCTATCTGCCGATGATTCCGGAAGCCGCTTACGCAATGCTGGCCTGCGCGCGCATCGGTGCAGTGCATTCGGTGGTGTTTGCGGGCTTCTCGCCGGATTCGCTTGCGGGGCGCATTCTGGATTGTTCTTCAACCATTGTGCTGACCTCAGATGAAGGCATGCGCGGCGGCAAGCCCGTTCCGCTGAAGATGAACACCGATCTTGCACTCACCCAATGTCCTGATGTGAAAAAGGTGATTGTGGTGAAGCGCACGGGCTGCACGGTGCAAATGCACAAGAACCGCGATGTCTGGTATCATGAAGCAGCGGCGAAAGTTTCCGCGGAATGTCCGCCGGAACAAATGAACGCGGAAGACCCGCTGTTCATTCTCTACACCAGCGGTTCGACCGGCAAACCCAAAGGCGTGCTGCATACCAGCGGCGGTTATCTGATGTATGCCGCGTTCACCCATCAATATGTGTTCGATTATCACGAAGGCGATATTTACTGGTGTACGGCCGATGTCGGCTGGGTCACGGGGCATAGCTACATCGTCTATGGACCGCTGGCGAATGGCGCGACAACGCTGATGTTTGAAGGCGTGCCGAATTATCCCACCGTTTCGCGTTTCTGGGAGGTGATCGACAAGCACAAGGTGAATATCTTCTACACCGCGCCCACCGCGATCCGCGCATTGATGCGCGATGGCGAAGCGCCGGTGAAGAAGACTTCGCGCGCGAGCTTGCGTTTGCTTGGCTCGGTCGGCGAACCCATCAATCCGGAAGCATGGCTCTGGTATTATCGCAATGTCGGCGACAGCCGCTGCCCGATTGTCGATACCTGGTGGCAGACGGAAACCGGTGGCATCCTGATCTCGCCGCTGCCGGGCGCGACCGATCTCAAGCCAGGTTCGGCGACGCTGCCGCTGTTCGGAATCGTGCCGCAGATTGTCGATGCGGATGGCAAGGTGCTGGAGGGTGCCACCGGCGGCAATCTCGTGCTGCTCGATTCATGGCCCGGCCAGATGCGCACCGTCTATGGCGATCACCAGCGCTTCATCGACACCTATTTCAAAACCTATCGCGGCAAATATTTCACCGGCGATGGTTGCCGGCGCGACGAGGACGGCTATTGGTGGATCACCGGGCGCGTGGACGACGTGATCAATGTATCGGGCCATCGCCTCGGCACCGCGGAAGTGGAATCGGCGCTGGTGGAAAATCATCAGGTGGCGGAAGCGGCGGTGGTGGGCTTCCCGCACGATATCAAAGGACAAGGCATCTACGCCTATGTGACGCTGAAGCTCGGCGTCGCGCCCACCGATGCGCTCAACAATGAGTTGAAAGCATGGGTGTCAAAGCATCTTTCGCCGATTGCCAAGCCGGATGTGATCCAGTTCGCGCCCGGCCTGCCGAAAACGCGCTCCGGCAAGATCATGCGGCGCATCCTGCGCAAAATTGCAGAGGGCGACACATCCAATCTCGGCGATACCTCGACGCTCGCCGATCCCGGCGTGGTCGCCGATCTCGTCAAGAACGCGAAGACAGCCTAGCCGCCCGAATTGCTGGGTGCGGGCACTTTGGGCGTATGAACGGTGAGATTGACGGACGATGTTGACGGCTGTCCGCCAAAATGGCCGCCGCCATACATGAAAAATCCCAGCACAACCACCGCGACGATCAGTCCGCCGATGAGAAATGCCAACCAGGGAGTTGCGCCGCTGTCGGAACCATCTGCCATTTGTGTAGCCTCAAAAACTCTATGGGAAACGGGTTACCTGCGCGAAAGGTTCCACCCCTCGTTTTTGCGGCGAAACCGCGCCATGCTTGCAGGTGCGAAATCGAAAGGCGGCAAATGCCGTTCGGGGAGATGGATATGTTGAAAATCATTGGCGGCGCGGCCGGCGGTATCGGGATCTGGATCGTTGTCGTCACAGCGCTCAATCTCGGGCTGCGTTATGGCTGGCATGATTACGCAGCGGTCGAAAAAGCGATGACCTTCACGCTTGCGATGATGATCGCGCGCCTCACAGAAAGCGGCATCAGTTCCTTGGCCGGCGGCTGGGCCGCAGCTTCGATCGGCAAGCGCAGATCATGCGCCCTGGTCGCGGGTGTGATCCTGCTTCTGGTATTTCTGCCGTTCCACTATTCGATCTGGAGCAAGTTTCCCGTCTGGTATCATCTCACCTTCCTCGTCTCGCTGCCCGTGCTGAGCGTATTGGGCGGGAGACTCGCGAAGGTGCGAGGTTAGCGATCGGCGTAGAAATCCATCGCCTTGGCCATTTGGATGTCGTTGTCGGTTACGCCGCCGGCATCATGGGTGGAAAGCGTCACCTCCACCTTGTTATAGACGTTGAACCATTCGGGATGGTGGTCCATTTTTTCCGCGAGCAGCGCGACGCGGGACATGAATCCGAATGCCGTGTTGAAATCCTTGAACTCGAATTTGCGGGTGATGGCGTCGCGGCCATCGACCTTGCTCCATTGCGGCAATTTCTTCAGTGCGGCGTTGCGTTTGGCGGCATCGAGTTTTTTCATGGCGTCACCTCAGTTTGTAGTCCCGCTCCGGCGTATAGATACTCCCGTTCGGCGTCAGCGTGCTGGAATAAAGCAGGAATTCGCTCACCTCGAAGGGCGGGCTCGAATAAAGCGCGTGATCGGTGAGATAGTCCAGCACACGGCCGCGCGGGCTCCCGCGCAGCCGCGCCAGCGTCACATGCGGGGTGAATTTGCGTGCGTCGGCGGCAAGGCCGATGCGCTGGATCGCAGTTTCGATTTTGCGCTGCAGATGCATCAGCGCCTCGCTCGGCCGCACACCGGCCCATAGCTCGCGCGGGTCGCGTCCGCCGAAAGTTCCCACCGCGTGCAGCTCCAGCGAGAAACGAGGCGCCGCAATCGCGGACAGCACATCGTCCACTGCCGCCGCGTCGCGCCCATCCACTTCGCCTATGAAGCGCAGCGTGAGATGCAATTGCTCGCGGCGGCTCCAGCGCGCGCCGGGCACGCCGCCTTGCAACAGGAAGAGTCCCGCGGCGACGGAATCGGGAATCGAAAGGCCCACGAACAAACGCATCATGCCGCCTTTGCAAAACGTCCAAGCGGTAACGCATTGCGGAAGAAAAAGGCCACCCCGACATAGCCGATGGCACCGAGGGCAACGGCCAGTGCCAGCATCGCTTCATCCTGAAATTTCGTTGCAATCATTCCGCCGAGCATGACGCCCGCAAGCGCGCCCGCGCCCGCCATGGTTGCTGCAAGAACAATGGGACCGAGCGAACGCAGGAAATTGGAATGGATTTCGATCAGCCCGCGCGTGCGCGCCATCCAGAACAAAATGCCGACATTTACCCAAGCGCCGAGTGAGGTGCCGAGCGCCACGCCTGCAATGCCGAAATGAAAGCCCCAGACGAAGATCAGCTTGAGCGCGATGTTGGCAGCGATGGCCGTTACCGTTGCGCGCATCGGCGTCATCGTGTCGTGGCGCGCGTAAAAGGTGGAGGCCACGATCCGCACCAGCGCGAAAGCCGGCAGACCGATGCCATAAGTCGAAAGCGCCAGCGCGGAAAGTTCGGCGGCTTTGCGGTCGAACGCGCCATGCGCGAAAATCGCGTGCATGATCGTGTCGGGGATCGCCACGAATACGACGGCGAAGGGCAATGTCAGCAGCAGCGAGAGGGCCGCCGCGCGATTTTGCGCAGCATGCGCGCCGCCGTGATCGTCGATTGCCAGCCGCGACGACATTTCGGGCAGCAGCACCGTGCCGAGCGCAATGCCGAGCACGCCGAGCGGCAGCTGATTGATGCGGTCGGCATAATAAAGCGCGGTCCGACTTCCCGTCGGCAGCAGGCTCGCGATCACCGTGTCGATGAAAGGCGCGATGACGACGCTTGCTGCGCCGAACGTCACCGCGCCGAAGGCCGCGAAAAATTCCTTGATCTCCGGCGTCCAGCGCGGCCATGCGATATGCAGCGAAAGCCCTTCGGCCCTGCCCGCCCACAGAATGAAAACGAGCTGCGCCACGCCGCCGATCAGCACGCCCCAGGCAGCCGCGAACGCCGCGTTGGGAAACAGCGGCGTCATCAACAGCGTCGCGATCATCGCCAGATTGAGGAAATTCGACCACGCCGCAGCCGCCCAGAATTTCTCGATGGCGTTCAGCATCGCCGAAAACTGCACGGCAACGACAGTGAGGATAAGATAGGGAAAGGTGATGCGCGAAAGATGCACGGTCACCGCCAACTGGCCGGGATTGTCCGCAAATCCCGGCGCCAGCACGCGCACGATCCATGGCATACCGATCAGTGCCACGATCAGAATGACAAGCTGTGCCGAGATCTGCCAGGAAAAGACGCGATCCGCGAATTGTGCTGCCGCCTTGTGTTCGCCCTTCGCATGGAGTGCTGCATAGCGCGGCAGGAAGGCGGGATTGATCGTGCCCTCGCCGAAGATCGCGCGAAAATAATTCGGGAACAGAAACGCCACGATGAAAGCATCCGACAATATGCCCTTGCCGAGAATCCACGCCATCAATATGTCGCGCACAAATCCGGTGATGCGCGACAGCAGCGTGAAACCGCCCACAGAAAGCAGCTTGCGGAACATCAGCGCCCCACCAGCCGTTTCACATAAGGCAGCATCTTCGTCACGATCATCTTCACGCCTGCCGGATTGGGATGCATGCCATCGGCCTGATTGAGCTTCGGATCGAGCGCCACGCCATCCAGAATGAAGGGATAGAGAATCGCCCCATATTGTTTTGCCAGTTTCGGATAGATCGCGTCGAATTGCGCGGCATATTCGGGGCCGAGATTGCGCGGCGCCTTCATGCCGCACAAAAGGGCCGGGATATGCGCCCCCTTCAGGCGCGCGAGAATCGCGGCCAGATTCTTTTCCGTCTGGCCGGGTGCGATGCCGCGCAGGGCGTCGTTGGAGCCAAGCTCGATGATCGCCGCATTGGGATGGTCGGCGAGTGACCAGTCGAGCCGTGCGAGGCCGCCCGCCGATGTGTCGCCGGAAACGCCAGCGTTTATCACCGTCGCATCGATGCCCGCTTGTTTCAGCTTGGTCTCGAGCACGGTGGTGAATTCGGTGCCGGGCGGCAGGCCATAGCCCTGAGTCAGGCTCGTGCCCAGCGCCAGAATCTTCACAGGCGCGGCAACGGCCGATGCGGCGAACGCAACGCTCGCGATCATGCTAATGAGGAGCTTGAATGCGCCGGATTTCATGCCATATCGCCTAGAGCGCCCGGAAGGCCGATCGATGCCCGCTATTGTTCTCGAAAATGTTCGTCTTACGTTGGCGAGCGCCGCGGGGCCGGTCAACATCCTGTCCGGCGTATCGCTGGAAGTGGCGGCGGGCGAGACGCTGGCGCTGCTCGGGCCGTCGGGCTCGGGCAAATCCTCGCTGCTGATGGTGGCCGCGGGCCTCGAAGCGCCGACATCGGGGCGCGTGATCGTGGCCGGACAGGATCTCACGCGCATGGGCGAAGATGCGCTGGCGCGATTCCGGCGTGGCAATGTGGGCGTGGTGTTTCAATCCTTTCATCTGATCCCGACAATGACGGCGCTGGAGAATGTGGCCGTGCCGCTGGAACTCGCCGGTGCGCGCGATGCATTCGAGCGCGCGAAGGCCGAACTCGAAGCGGTGGGGCTGGGTGCGCGCATCGGCCATTATCCGGGACAACTTTCCGGCGGCGAGCAGCAGCGCGTGGCGCTGGCGCGCGCGATGGCGCCGCAGCCGAAAGTTCTTTTCGCCGACGAGCCTACCGGCAATCTCGATGGGCAGACGGGCGCGGACGTCGCCGATCTGCTGTTCGCGCTGCATACGCGCGCGCAAACGACATTGTTTCTGGTCACGCATGAGGAAGTGTTGGCCCGGCGTTGCAGGCGCATCGTGAAACTGAAGGATGGCCGCATCGTGGCGGACGAGCGCGCGTGAATACGCTCGCGCTGGCCTGGAGATTTGCGCGGCGCGAATTGCGCGGGCGCCTTTCGGGATTCCGCATTTTCTTTGCCTGTCTCGTTCTGGGCGTGGCGGCGATTGCGGGCGTGGGTTCGCTGGCCGATGCGATGCTCACCGGGTTGGCCGAACAGGGACGCGTGCTGCTCGGCGGCGATGTCTCGGTGCAGATCGTGCATCGCCAGGCGGATGCGGATGAGCGCGCGTTCCTTGCGCATTATGGCCGTGTTTCCGAAACAATTTCCATGCGCGCCATGGCCTATGCGCTGAAGGGCGGCAAGGAAGACGAACGGCAGTTGATCGAATTGAAAGCGGTGGACGGCCTCTATCCGCTTTATGGCGTCGCCGGGTTGACGCCCAACAAACCGCTTGCGGCTGCACTCGCTTGCGATAAAAACATCTGCGGCGCAATTGTCGAACAGAGTCTGCTCTATCGTCTCAATCTTGCGCCGGGCGGAATGATGCGCATCGGCACGCAGGATTTCCGCATCAACGCCGTGCTGACGAAAGAGCCGGATCGCATTTCCGGCGGCTTCAGTTTGGGTCCCCATGTGATGGTATCGCAAGCCGCGTTGGCGCACACCGGCCTCGTCACGCTCGGAAGTCTCATTGAATATAATTATCGGGTGGCGATGCCGCCTGCCGCATCCATCGTGGATTTCAAACGCGACGCCGCCGCGAAATTCGCGGATCGCGGCTGGGAAATCCACGACCGCAACGATGCAGCGCCCGGCATCCGCCGTTTTGTGGAACAGGTGACGATGTTCCTGACGTTGGTGGGATTGACGGCGCTGGCGGTGGGTGGCGTAGGCGCGGGGCAAGCGGTAAGCGCCTTCCTCGACCGCAAGCGCACCGAAATCGCCACGCTCAAGGCGCTGGGCGCGGAAGGCGGGCTGATCTTTCTCACATTCTTTCTGCAGGTGATGGCAATTGCGGCGATTGCCGTTGCAGTGGGATTGGTGCTGGGCGCGGCGCTGCCCTTCGGCGTGCAGGCGCTCTACGGCACATCGCTGCCGACGCCCGCGAAATTCGCGGTTTATGGTGGACCGCTATTGCTGGCCGCTGTATTTGGAATTTTCTCTGCCGCTGCCTTCGCCATTCCGCCGCTGGCGCGTGCGCGAGAGATCGCGCCGGCGAGCCTGTTCCGCGATATCGTTTCACCCACGAATGCGCGCGGACGCCTGCCCTATCTGGCCACAGCGGCAGGTGCTGCCGCCATCGTCATCGCTTTGGCGTTGCTGGTTTCGCCCTCGCCGATGTTTGCGCTGTGGTTTCTCGCGAGCATTGCGGGTGGATTAATCGTGCTGCGCATCGCGGCAGCGGGATTGCGTTTCGTCTTGCGCAGACTTCCGCGCCCGCGCAATCCGGGTTTGCGGCTGACGCTCGCCAATCTCACGCGGCCGGGAGCGGCAACTTCTGGTGTGATCGTGGCGTTGGGACTGGGCCTCACATTGCTCACCGCCGTCTCGCTGCTGGATCGCACCATCGCCGCACAGGTGAAAGACAATCTGCCCGGCAAGGCGCCGACCTTCTTCTTCGTGGATATCCAGCCCGATGAAACCGCCAGCTTCGATGCCGTCATCGCACGTTTTCACGCCGAGGATTACAAGCGCACGCCGATGATCCGTGGACGGATCGTTGCGCTGAAGGGCGTGCCCGCGAAGGATGCGGTTGTCGATCCCGGTTCGCGCTGGGCGCTGAATGGCGACCGCGGCATCACCTATGCGGGCGCGATGCCTGCGCATACCGAAATCACCGAAGGCAAATGGTGGGACGCGAAATATACCGGCCCCACGCTCATCTCCTTCGATGCCGATCTCGCCAAGGGCATGGGCCTGCAGATCGGCGACACGATCACGCTGAATGTTCTCGGACGCGAGATCGCGGGTAAAATCGCCAACCTCCGCAATGTCGATTTCTCCAATGGCGGGCAGAATTTCATTCTCATCCTTTCGCCGGGCATTATCGACCACGCGCCGCATTCCTTCCTCGCCACCACGCGCGTGGCTCCCGCGGAGGAAGAAGCGCTCTACCGCGCCATCACCGACAAATTCCCGAACGTCTCCACCGTGCGCGTGAAAGACGCCATCGCCGAGGTGAACGGGTTGCTGCAGCAATTGAGCGACGGCGTGCGCGCCGCCAGCCTCGTCACCATTCTGGCGGGACTGCTGGTGCTGGCGGGCGCGATTGCAGCGGGCCAGCGCGCACGGCTTTACGACGCCACGGTACTCAAAGTGCTGGGCGCCACGCGCTGGCGGATCGCTACCATCTACGCTACCGAATATGGCCTCATCGGCATCCTCACCGGATTGCTGGCGCTGGGTGCGGGAACGCTGGCTGCGGCAATCGTCGCCGATCAGGTGTTTGACGTGCCCTTCGCCTTCGATCTGGCAGCCGCATTGTTCACGGTGATCGGCGGAGGCGCCGCCACGCTGATCTTCGGCCTGATCGCGGCCTGGGCTGCTCTTTCCGCCCGCCCGGCTTCACTCTTGCGCAATCCGTAGGGCCGGGTGCACGCTGCCGTTCTGGAACGGAGAAAACCATGAGCACCTATCACGGGAAATGTTTCTGCGGGACCGTTCAGATCGAGGCCACGGGCGCGCCCGCCGGAATGGGTTATTGCCATTGCGCGTCGTGCCGCGAATGGTCGGCGGCGCCGGTGAATGCCTTCACGCTCTGGGAGCCCGGTGCAATTCAGGTGACCAAGGGCGCGGACCATCTGGCGAGCTACGCCAAGACGCCCGGCAGCGTGCGGAAGTTCTGCACCAAATGCGGCGGGCATGTGATGACGGAGCATCCCGGTTTGGGGCTCGTCGACGTGTTCGCGGCGGTCCTGCCCCAGTTGAATTTCGAGCCCGGCCTGCATGTGAATTATTCCGAGACGGTTCTGCGAATGACCGATGGCCTGCCGAAGATGAAGGACTTCCCCAAGGAATTCGGCGGCTCGGGCGAAACGATGGCCGAATAGGCCGGTTTTCCGCGCTATCCGCCTTGTCTTGATACTGGCGCCCCGAAACCCGATATTAGACCCGAACCGGCGTTTGCGCCGGTCATGGAGGATTTATGGCTGACTACGACGATCGGACCCTGCGCGGCTCCGTGGGCGTGGCGGGCGCAATCGACGCCGGTCTGCGCGCCTATATGCTGCGCGTTTACAATTACATGCTGGTGGGCCTGGGCATCACCGGCTTTGCGTCCTGGGCCACCTACCAGCTTGCAGTGACCACCGATCCGGCCGCCGCCGCAGCGCGGCTCGGCAACGGCGTGATGCTGACGAGCCTCGGCGTCACGGTCTTCACCGGCCCGCTCATGTGGCTGCTGATACTCGCGCCGCTGGGGCTGGTGCTTTTCCTCAGCTTCCGGATAAACCGGATGAGCGTGGTCGCAGCCCAGACGACCTTCTGGGTCTATGCCGGGTTGATCGGCGTATCGCTGGCGTCGCTGCTGGTGGTCTATACCGGCGCGAGCGTGGCGCAGACCTTCTTCATCACTGCGGCCACCTTCGGCGCGATGAGCCTCTATGGCTACACCACGCAGCGCGATCTTTCGGGCTTCGGCTCGTTCCTGTTCATGGGATTGATCGGCATCATCATCGCATCGGTCGTGAACATGTTCATGCATTCCTCGATGATGCAGTGGGTGATTTCGGTTGCCGGCGTGCTGATCTTCACGGGTCTCACCGCCTATGATACGCAGGCCATCAAGGAAAGCTATGTCGAGAGCGACGACGGCACGGTGGCGGGGCGCAAGGCGGTGTTCGGCGCGCTGCGGCTTTATCTCGATTTCATCAATCTGTTCCTGATGCTGCTGCGCCTGATGGGCAATCGGCGCTAAAACAAACGGGCCTCGGTGGAAACATCGGGGCCTTTGTTTTTCAGGCTTGTGCGGCCTGCGCCTTGAAAAGCTTCGCGTCGAACACGCGCAGCACCTGCGCCAGATCGTGGCCGCGCTTGAGCACATGGCCGCCGGCCGCGATCACGCAATATTGCCCCTGACGCGATTTCAGTTTGGGACGTTTCTCCACGCGGAACATCGGCATTTCGCTGGCGCGGCGGAAGATGGAAAACGCCGCATAGTCTTCTAGGAAATCCACCGCGTAATCGCGCCATTCGCCGGCCGCGACCATGCGGCCGTAAATCGAGAGAATTTGATTGAGTTCGTGCCGCTCGAAACGCACCTGTGGCGTGCCGCTCGCTATGCCTGTCCGCGCGGCCGGCTCCGCACGGAGGAACGCTATTGCTTCCTCTTCCATGGCGCGAGTGTGACGCTTTCGCGATGAGTCGCCAAGCCGGAATAAATCCTTTGTCATCCGCGGCCACGAAAAGGTCACGAACGGGCCATTGCAGCGCCGGTTTTTGCACCCATATTCGAATTGTCGGCTGATCGCGTTGAGGGAGCGCCGGACACGAACCAAGCCCCCCAGCCCCTGCCCTGCGTTCTCCAGCGATCAGCCGGCGTTTCCCAAATCAGCGTTTGCGTGCGAGCATCACGCCGTCGCCGACGGTGCATAGCGCCATGTCCACCCGCTCGTCGGCATGGATTTTGGCGTTCAGCGTACGCAAGGCGACGGTTTGCGGATCGTTGTTGGACGGGTCGGCCACGCTCCCGCTCCACAGCATATTGTCGAGCGCAATCACGCCGCCGGTGCGCAACAGCTTGAGCGCGCGTTCGTAATAGCCGTCATAATTCGGCTTGTCGGCATCGATGAATACGAAATCGAACGGACCTTCGCTCGCCGCGATCATCGCATCGAGCGTGTCGAGCGCGGGTCCGAGCCTGAGATCGATCTTCGCGGCGACGCCCGCTTCCTTCCAGTAGTCGCGCGCATGGGCCGTGAATTCCTCACTGACATCGAGACAGACGGCTTTGCCGTTCGGCGGCAGCGCGAGTGCCACGGACAGCGCGCTGTAACCCGTGAACGTCCCGATTTCGAGATAGCGTACCGTGCCGGTCAGCTTCGCCAGCAGCCCCATGAACGCGCCCTGATCCGGCCCGATCTGCATCATGCCAAGCGGCATGGCCTGCGTTTCGGTGCGGCAGCGGATCTGCGCAGGCGCCTCGCGCGCGCCGGTGGCGCCGACATAGCGCTCAAGCTCTTCGGTTCCTCGCAACATACGGCTCATGGCGGCCCTCCTTTTCCAATTCGTAAAATAAATCTAGTCAATGCCCCATCGCGCGCATGTTCGCTGCCATCTGTCCGAACAATCCGCCGATGGCGCCGATGAAGACGGAGATCGTCGCGCCCGTGGCGATGAACGTCGGCAGCGTGTCGCCCAGCATCACCGACAGCGCGATGCCGAGCAGCCCGCAAAGTCCGCCCGCGATGGCCCCGCCCGTGGCGCTGGGGAAATAGCCGCGGCCGGATTCCATCGCGAAGAGATAACCGGCGATGGCCGAGATCATCATGCCCCCGAAGCCGAACACATTGATCACCACCCATTTGCTGTAATGGCCCAGAACATACATCACGACCTGAAGCACGATGCCCACGATGATCGCCCGTTGCAGGGGTTTGAAATCGATCAAAATTCGTCTCCCATGTGACTTCGAATCCCCACCGCCCCATTTTGCCCCCATCCTCGCGGCCAAACCATGACGCTTGCGGGCGCCCGCGGGGGGTGATGACCTATACGTAACGATTCCGGCCTTGCGGGGGCATAGTGTTTTCTCTAAGGGGCAGCATGTTCGGGCGCACCTAAAACATATGATCCAAATCGAGGGACTGACCAAAAAGTTTGGCCCCATCGCCGCCGTCGCCGGGATCGATCTCAAGGTGGCGAAAGGCGAGGTGCTGGGTTTTCTCGGCCCCAATGGCGCGGGCAAATCCACCACTATGAAGATGGTGACGGGATATTTGACGCCGACAACCGGGCGCGTGCGGATTTGCGGTCACGATATCGAGAGCGATCTGCTCGCCGCCCAGCGCGAGATCGGTTACCTGCCGGAAGGCGCACCCGCTTACGGCGATATGACGCCGCGCCAGTTCCTCAAATTCATCGCCGATGTGCGCGGCTTCCGCGGCGAGCAAGCGAAACTGGCGGTTGCTACGGCCATCGCGAAAACCGAACTCGATCCCGTCCTGGAACAGCCCATCGACACGCTGTCGAAAGGTTTCAAGCGCCGCGTCGGGCTGGCGCAGGCGATATTGCACGATCCGCCCGTGCTCATCATGGACGAGCCCACCGACGGCCTCGATCCCAATCAGAAACATTCGGTGCGCGCGCTGATCCGCGCCATGGCGCCGCAAAAAGCGATCATCGTCTCCACGCATTTGCTGGAAGAAGTCGAAGCGATCTGCACCCGCGCGGTGATCATCGACCGCGGCCGCGTGGTGGCGGACGGCACGCCTGCGCAATTGCTCGCCCGCTCGCGCCATCACAATGCCGTGACATTGGCGCTGCCGATTGCGCAGGCCGACATCGCACGCGCCAAACTGAAATCGCTGAACAGCGTGGGAAGCGTGGAGCAGGTGAAGCGGCAGGACGGCACCGCCGAACTCACCGCCTTCCCGAAAAACGGCGCGCTGCTGATCGAAGATGTCAGCGCGCTCGCCGTCGCCGAAAAATGGGATGTGCGGGAACTCTACGCCGAAGCCGGACGGCTGGACGAAGTCTTCCGCGCCATCACCACCCATGACGCGGCGCGTGCGCGGGAGCGAAGCGCGTGAATTACGTCTGGCCCATCTTCCGGCGCGAATTCGCCGCCTATTTCGCCACACCGCTGGCATATGTGTTCATCGTGATCTTTCTCTTCGCGATGGGCGCGTTCACGTTTTACATCGGCAATTTCTACGAAAACGGCGTGGCCGATCTTTCGGTGTTCTTCGGTTATCACCCGTGGCTTTATCTGTTCCTCGTGCCGGCCATCGCGATGCGGTTATGGGCGGAAGAGCGCCGCAGCGGCACGATGGAATTGCTGCTGACATTGCCGGTGCCGCTATGGGCGACCGTGCTCGGCAAATATCTGGCCGCGTGGGCGTTCACCGGCGTCGCACTGGCGCTGACATTCCCGATCTGGCTGACAGTGAATTTCCTCGGCGCTCCCGATAATGGCGTGATCCTCGCCGGTTACATCGGCAGTTTCCTGATGGCGGGCGGCTATCTCGCCATCGGCGCGTGTATTTCGGCGGCGACCGACAATCAGGTGATCGCGTTCGTCGTTAGCGTGGTCGTGTGTTTCCTGTTCACGATTTCCGGCGCGCCGCTGGTGATCGAGTTCTTCCGCGCCTGGGCGCCGCTGACGCTGGTGACGGCGATTTCATCTTTCAGCTTCCTCACCCATTTCATGGCGATCTCGTCGGGCGTGATCGATTTGCGCGATGTGATCTTCTTCTTGTCGCTGATCGCGTTGTTCCTGTCGGCGAATGTCGTGCTCATCGATCTGAGGAGATGAGCGCGATGAAGCCCCTCTCCCGCCGCCTTTATGCGCTTGGCGCCATTATATTGGCCGCGATCATTTTCGTGGCGCTGAATATCGCCGCCGACGCCACGCTCACCACCGAGCGCCTCGATCTTACCGAGAACGGGCTCTACACGCTGGCGCCCGGCACGAAAAATACCATCGCGAAATTGCAGGAACCCGTCACGCTCAAATTCTTCTATTCGAAGAAAGTGGCGTCCGATTACGCGCAGATCCAATCCTATGCGGCGCGCGTGCGCGATCTGCTGGGCGAATATGCAGCACTCAGCCACGGCAAGATCATCCTGCAGGAAGTCGATCCCGAGCCCTATACGCAGGCCGAAGACGAAGCCTCCGCCAGCGGGCTTTCGGCGGCGCCCACCGATACCGGCGACAGCGTCTATTTCGGCCTCGTCGGCACCAACACCATCGACGGCAAGGAAGTGATCCCGTTCTTCACGCAGGATCGCGAGCCCTATCTGGAATATGATCTGACATCGCTGATCTATCGTCTCTCCACGCCGAAGAAGCCGCAACTGGCGATCATCTCCAGCCTGCCGCTCGATACCGGCGCGGGCGGAATGGCGGCGGCGTTGCAAGGTGGCGCGCAGCCATTCGCGATCTACGAACAGCTCACCCAGATTTATGCAACGCAAATCCTCGATCCCAATTTCGCGGCGATCCCCGCGGGCGTGGATGTGCTGATGATCGCGCAGCCGCCCAATCTGAATGCGCAGCAGGTTTACGCCATCGACCAGTTCGTGCTGCGCGGCGGCCGGGCGCTGGTGTTCGTCGATCCTTACTCGGAACTGTCGAATGCGAATGCCGGTTTCGATCCGCAGGCGAGCGGCCCGAACGCATCGGACCTGCCGCAGCTTCTGCGCGCCTGGGGCGTGGCCTACGATCCGGAGAAAATAATCGGCGACCGCGCGCTGGCGCAACTGGTTCAGGTTTCCGCCGATCCGCGCAATCCCACCGCGCGCTATCCGGTGTGGCTGCATCTGGATGCCAAGCATTTCGACCGCAAGGATCAGGTGACAGCGAGTTTGCAGGCGCTGAATCTCGCAAGCGCCGGCGCGCTTGCGCCCGTCAAAGGTGCGACGACAAATTTCACGCCGCTGCTCACATCTTCCAATGAAGCCTCGCTGCTCGATGCGGCGCAGGTGCGCCTCAATGCGCGTCCGCAGGATCTGATGGCGGCGGTGCAACCTACCGGCAAGAATTTCACCATCGCCGCGCGTATTTCGGGGCCGGCGAAAACCGCATTCCCCAACGGACCACCGGACGGCAATGCGAAAGCGCAGATCAAGCAATCCAGCGGCCCCATCAACATCATCGTCATGGCCGACAGCGATGTCTTCAACGACCGCTTCTGGGTGCGCGTGGAGAATATCTATGGCAAGCGCGTGGCGGCACCCTTCGCGGACAACGCGGCCTTCGTGCTGAACGCGGTGGAAAATCTCACCGGCTCCAGCGATCTCATTTCGTTGCGCACGCGTGCAAGCAACGACCGCCCCTTCACCGTCGTGCGTGATTTGCAGGCACAAGCCCAGGCGCAATTCCAGATGGAGGCCGATGCGCTGCAGGCCCGCCTCACCGATACGCAGAACCGCCTGCACGCGCTGGAACAGGGCGGCTCGACCAATGGCACGCCGTCCACCTCCACATCGCTGACGCCCGAACAGCAGGCCGAAATCCAGCGCTTCAAGCGCGAGTTGGTCGAGACCCGCATCGCATTGCGCGATGTGCAGCGCAATCTGCGCAAGGAAGTGGATCTGCTCGGCAGCTTCCTTGCCTTCATCAATATCGCGCTGGTGCCGATATTCGTGGCGGGTTTCGCCATCGTGCTCGCCTTCCTGCGCCGCCGCCGCCGCGCCCGCGCGCTGGCTTTGTGAGGGCGCGATGAAACTCGATCCGCGCCGCCGCAATCTCGCCGCCCTCGCCGCAACCGCCATCGTCATGGTGCTGCTCGCCGCACTCGCGCTCTGGCATCAGGCCGCACAGATGGCGCCGCGCAGCGCGCCGGAATCCTTCTTTCCCAATCTGGCCTCGCAGGTGCGCGAGATCGCACGTATCCACATCGAAACGAAAAAATCGTCCTTCGACATTGCCTTCAAACCGTCGAAAGGCTGGGTGCTGCCGCAGCAGAACGATTATCCGGCCGATTTCGATACGGTGCGCGAAACGGTCGTAGGTTTTGCGGCGCTGCAAACGCTCGCGCCAAAAACTGCGCGGCCCGATTGGCTGCATTACATCGGCCTCGATGCGCCGCCCAAGGGCAGTGGCGTGTCGATCTCGTTGCTCGATGAAAAGGGGCGCGTGCTCGCTGCGTTGATTACGGGCAAAGGCGAAGACATCGGCGATGCCTCCGGCGCGATGGGGCTGTATGTGCGCCGCCCCAATGAGACGCAAAGCTGGCTGGTGCGCAGCGTCTTCCAGCCGAAAGCGGATTCCGCCGACTGGATGGACAAGAATGTGCTGGATATCGACCGCGCGCGCATCCGCGAGGCCGATGTCGATCCGGCGTCCGGCCCCTCCTATAATGTGAGCCGCGAGAAGCCCTCCGATCCGGATTTCAAGCTGACGCCGATCCCCGCGGGCCGCGAGCTGGCGCAGGAAACCGTGCCCGACGGGATTGCCGCGGCGATTGTCGGCTTCACCTTCGACGATGTGCGTTCGGCGCGCGATTTCGATTTCACCGATGCCGCGCGCGTGGTCACGCGCACCTTCGACGGGTTGATCGTCACCGTGCATGTGATCCAGCAGGGTCCGGAATATTGGGCTACCATCAACGCCGATGCCGTGCCGGGACAGGCCGATGCCGCCCGCGAAGCGCGCGAGATTGACGCGCACACCTCCGGTTGGGCTTATAAGCTTCCCGCCTATAAGGGCCAGCAATTCATGACGAGCCTTGAAAGCCTGCTCAAGCCGAAGGCCGCCAAGGGCGCAAAATGAGCGCCGCAGCCAATTCATCTTTGGGCACCGACACGCCGCTGTTTCTGCGCGACCTCTGGTATATGGCCGGCCTCGCCGCCGATACGCGCCGCGGGCAATTGCGCCGCCAAATCCTTTTGGGCGAACCCGTTCTCATTGGCCGGATGCAGGATGGAAGCGTGTTCGCGCTGCGCGACATTTGCCCGCATCGCGGCGTGCCGCTGTCGGCCGGGCGGGTGATGGCGGAAGGCACCGTGGAATGCCCCTATCATGGCTGGCGCTTCAAGGCGGATGGCGGATGCGCCGCGATCCCCTCGCTGGTGGAGGGGCAGGACATGGACCCGGCGAAAATCCGCGTGCGCTCTTATCCGGTGCGCGAACAGGACGGCCTCATCTGGATTTACATGCCGTCGCAGGAAGGTGCCGCGCCCAAAAGCGAGCCGCCGCGCGTGGGCGTGAAACATGCGCGTCCGCGCTGGCATGAAAGCCAGAGTTTCGCCTGCGCCATCGATCATGCCGTGATCGGGCTGATGGACCCCGCGCACGCGCCCTACGTGCATGGCCGCTGGTGGTGGAAGGTGGCGCCGCGCGTGAAGGAAAAGCACTACGCGCCTTTACCCACAGGTTTCGTGATGACGCGCCATCAGCCCAGCAAGGTGGCCTACAAGTTCCTCGGCGACGTGACGACTGAGATCACGTTCGAGCTTCCCGGCACGCGCTTCGAAAACATCCGCGGAATAATCGGGGGAAAACAGGTGGATGTGGTGGGGTTGACCACCTGCACGCCCATCGACGCCGAAACGACGCAGGTGACGCAGATATTCTACTGGCCCGGCTGGATGACGTTTTTGCTGCCGTTTTTCTGGGCTTTCGGCCGCACCTTCCTCAATGACGACCGACAGATGGTGGAGCTCCAGCGCGAGGGGCTCAAATTTAACCCGGCGTTGATGCTCATTCAGGATTCCGACGTTCCCGCTATGTGGTACCACCGCCTCAAGAAGGCGTGGGCCGAATCGACCGCAAGCGGCACGGCTTTCATAAACCCCATAAAAGAACGCGTACTGAAATGGCGAAGCTAATTACAACGGATCTCGTCTTATTCGCGCGAAATAACTAAAAAGAGCCCGCACACCCAGGACGATCGCTGGAAAGAAGATCGCGACTGCAATCGGCGGACGAGCCCCCTTTGGCGCTGCAAACATAGGTACAATAGTAAAGAACAACGCAGCAAAAACTGTGCCCGCTGCCCAGACTTTCAGAACTTCCCACAATGCCTGTGATTTGCTTTCTTTTGGAAACGATCCCGCCTCGGGCCAATGCCCAGGAACTGATCTCGCTAACCGATCAGCTACGTGACCGAATAGGCTCAATTTTCCAACATCATTACCGAATCGCAGCTCAGCCACTTTAAAAAGAAACCAATTTTTTCTTTCGATCCTGATCTCATCCCAAGGTACAAAAAAATCTTTGCTAAAAGGCCCGAAAAGTTTCCATATGCCGACGCGCAAACCCGAGGGACATGGGTCAAGCCGTAATATTCTGCTCATGCTGACCCCGCCTAACCGCCCGGACTGAAATCTAAGGGCCAAGACGGGATCTTCATTTCGATCAGGGTATTGTTGCATAAGTCTGTACCACCCGGATTTCGCGGCGAGAATCGAAGTGACGGCCAGCCACATCACCGCGAAAAACAGTGGAAAAATTATCGGAAAATAATTCTGGAGAAAGTTCGCCAAGAGCCCATGCCCCGCAGGTGTGGCAATTATAGCCCTCATCTCACGGCACCGCATCCCCAGCAACCACCTCAGATTCATACCTTCCCCAACAAATCCATTCACAAGGGTTGCGCGCCTGTCCGGTCACGGTTAAACGATCCCCTTAACCTGCAATTCGGCCGGAACCGGCACGCGTCATCGACGCGTGTCTGCCCAAGCGTGAGAAAAGATGCCCAAACGCACCGACATCCACACCGTCCTCATCATCGGCGCGGGGCCTATCGTCATAGGTCAGGCCTGTGAGTTCGATTATTCCGGGGCGCAGGCCTGCAAGGCGCTGAGGGCCGAGGGCTACCGGGTGGTGTTGGTCAATTCCAACCCCGCCACGATCATGACCGATCCGGGGCTGGCGGACGCAACCTATATCGAACCCATCACGCCGGAATTCGTGGAAAAGATCATTGCGCGCGAAAAGCCCAACGTGCCGGAGGGCCGCGTCTTCGCGCTGCTGCCGACGATGGGCGGGCAGACCGCGCTCAACACGGCGCTGTCTCTGCGCAAGCGCGGCGTGCTGGAGAAATACGGCATCGAACTGATCGGCGCGAGCGCGGACGCCATCGACAAGGCCGAAGACCGCGAACTCTTCCGCCGCGCCATGATGAAGATCGGGCTGGATGTTCCGCGCGGGCAAACGCTCAAAGGCTATCTGCGCCACAAGAAAGATGAGCACGGCAATTTCCTCTATGACGGGCAGAACAATCCGCTGATGGAGCTTTCCCCGGAAGCCTTCGCGCACGCATTGCAGGCGCTGGAGGAAGTGGGATTGCCTGCGGTGATCCGGCCCTCGTTCACGCTGGGCGGCACCGGCGGCGGCATCGCTTACAATCGCGAAGAATTTTTCGACATCGTGGAACAGGGCCTCGACGCCTCCCCCACCAACGAAGTGCTGATCGAGCAATCGGTTCTCGGTTGGAAAGAATATGAGATGGAAGTCGTGCGCGACCGCGCCGACAACGCCATCATCATCTGCTCCATCGAGAATGTGGATGCGATGGGCGTGCATACGGGCGATTCCATCACGGTAGCGCCCGCGCTGACGCTCACGGATAAAGAATATCAGCGTATGCGCAGCGCTTCCATTGCGGTGCTGCGCGAGATCGGCGTGGAAACCGGCGGCTCGAATGTGCAATTCGCAGTGAACCCGGAAGATGGCCGCATGGTCATCATCGAAATGAATCCGCGCGTGTCGCGTTCTTCTGCGCTGGCGTCGAAAGCCACGGGCTTCCCGATTGCGAAGATCGCAGCGAAACTCGCCATCGGCTACACGCTGGACGAACTCACCAACGACATCACCAAGGTCACGCCCGCGAGCTTCGAACCCACCATCGATTATGTGGTGACGAAGATCCCGCGTTTCGCCTTCGAGAAATTCCCCGGCGCCGAACCGAACCTCACCACCTCCATGAAATCGGTGGGCGAAGCGATGGCCATCGGGCGCACTTTCGCGGAGTCGATGCAGAAAGCATTGCGCTCGCTGGAAACGGGCCTCACCGGCTTCGACGAGATAGACTTGCCGAACGATTCCAATTCCATCCGCGCCGCACTCGCGAAAGCCACGCCGGATCGTTTGCGCGTGACCGCGCAGGCGATGCGTTACGGCTTCCCGCAGGAAGATGTTGCGGCGATCACCAAATACGATCCGTGGTTCCTGAACGAAATGGCGGCGATCCTCTCAACCGAATCCGAAATCCGCGAGAACGGATTGCCGAAGGACGCAGCGGATATGCGCCGCCTGAAAGGCATGGGTTTTTCGGATGCGCGGCTGGCGAAACTCACCGGCCAAAAAGAAAAGGATGTGCGTGCGGCGCGCGCGGCACTCGGCGTGCGCCCCGTGTTCAAGCGCATTGATACCTGCGCGGCAGAATTCGCGGCGATCACGCCCTATATGTACTCCACTTATGAATCGCCAATCGGCGGCGTGGTGGAATGCGAGAGCAAGCCCACCGACAAAAAGAAAATCATCATTCTCGGCGGCGGGCCAAACCGCATCGGGCAAGGCATCGAATTCGATTATTGCTGCTGCCACGCGGCTTACTCGCTTTCGGAGCGCGGCTTCGAAACGATCATGGTCAATTGCAATCCCGAAACCGTCTCCACCGATTACGACACCTCCGACCGCCTCTATTTCGAACCGCTAACGGCAGAAGACGTTCTGGAAATCGTGCGCGTCGAGCAATCGAAAGGCACGCTCACCGGCGTGATCGTGCAATTCGGCGGGCAGACGCCGCTCAAACTTGCGAACACATTGGTTGAAGCGGGCGTGCCGATCCTCGGCACATCGGCGGACGCAATCGACCTAGCGGAAGACCGCAAACGCTTTCAGGTTCTGCTGAACAAGCTCCATCTGAAGCAGCCACGCAACGCCACCGCGATGACGGCGGAAGAAACCATCGCTGCCGCGGCGGAGATCGGTTATCCGGTGATCCTGCGTCCATCCTACGTGCTGGGCGGGCGCGGCATGGTGGTGCTGGCCGATGAAGCAGCACTCAAAACCAATGTGCAATCAGGCGAGCTCTTCCGCATTTCCGGCGACAATCCCGTGCTGATCGACGCCTTCCTGCATCACGCAACCGAAGTGGATGTGGATGCCATCGGCGACGGCACGGGCGATGTGTTCATCGCCGGCATCATGGAGCATATCGAGGAAGCGGGCGTTCATTCCGGCGATTCCGCCTGCGCCATCCCGCCCCATTCGCTCAGTGCAAAAACCATCGCGGAAATCGAACGCCAAACCATCGAGCTTGCGCGCGCATTGGATGTGCGCGGGCTGATGAATGTGCAATATGCCGTGCAGGGCGATGACATTTACGTACTGGAAGTGAACCCGCGCGCCAGCCGCACCGTTCCGTTCGTGGCGAAAGCCATCGGCCTGCCGGTCGCGGCTATCGCTGCGCGCGTCATGGCGGGCGAAACGCTCGCGTCTTTCAAACTGAAGAAAGCCAAGCTCAAACACATCGCGGTGAAGGAAGCCGTGCTTCCCTTCGCGCGCTTCCCCGGCGTGGACACGATCCTCGGCCCCGAAATGCGCTCCACCGGCGAAGTCATGGGGCTGGACGAGAATTTCGGCCGCGCCTTCGCCAAAAGCCAGATCGGCGCAGGGCTCAAGCTCCCGCTCGGCGGCGTCGCTTTCGTCTCGGTGAAGGATGCCGACAAGGATTTCGCGCTGCCACCCGTCAAGGCGCTCATCGAGATGGGCTTCGAGATCATCGCCACACGCGGCACAGCGCGCTTCCTGAAGGAACAGGGGGTTGAGGTGAAACTGGTGAACAAGGTGCTGGAAGGCCGCCCGCATATCGTGGACGCGCTGAAGAACGGTGAAGTGCAGCTCGTCTTCAACACCACCGAGGGCGCGCAGGCGCTGGGCGACTCGCTTTCCATCCGCCGCACGGCCCTGCAGATGAAGGTCCCCTATTACACGACCATGGCGGGGGCCGCCGCCGTCACGCAAGCAATTGCCGCACTGCGTGCGGGTTCTCTTGAAGTCGCCCCCCTGCAGTCATACAGTTTCTGAAGCACCCGGCCTGCAAGGGAACTTAAAAGCTAGGCGTGACAAAGGTTTAAGGCGAAACACCGCTCCTGCCTGATCCGGTCCGGCCCCAAGGCCCGCTGGAGGGAACTGTTTTGCCCCTATTGGGATTTGACGATTCATGGAACGCATTCCGATGACGGCGGGCGGCTTGAAGGCCCTCGAAGAAGAGATCAATCACCTCAAGACGGTGGAGCGCCCCACCGTGATCAAGATGATCGCGGAGGCGCGCGCGCATGGCGATCTCTCCGAGAACGCGGAGTATCACGCCGCCAAAGAGCGCCAGGGCTTCATCGAAGGCCGCGTCATGGAGCTTGAGGACAAGATCGGCCGCGCCGAAGTGATCGACGTGTCGAAGTTGTCGGGCACCAATGTGAAATTCGGCGCGACGGTGACACTGGTGGACGAAGACACCGAAGAGAAGCGCAAATACCAGATCGTCGGCGATCACGAAGCCGACGCGAAGAAGGGTCGCATTTCGATTTCCTCCCCCATCGCCCGCGCCCTCATCGGCAAGAGCAAGGGCGACACGGTGGAAGTGGCGGCGCCCGGTGGGGCGCGGTCGTATGAAATACTGAAGGTCGAGTTCGTTTAAGTTCCACTCACTCGCTCACCCCAATCCGTCATGGCCCGGCTTGTCCGGGCCATCCATTTTTTGCGCAAAGAAAATTGGATCACCCGCATTCGCGGGTGATGACGGAGCGAGGGGATATCAATCAACATCTTGAAAGCCCACTCACCCAACCCAATCCGTCATGGCCCGCGAATGCGGGCCATCCATTTTTCCAGCAGAAGAAAATTGGGTCGCCCGCATACGCGGGCGATGACGAAAAGGTTGGGTTGTTTAGGGACTGATGGACTCAAGCCACTTCCCAATTTCTTCAGGCGTCATCATCTTCGGAAACCAATCCGCCGCGAGGTCCTTCCAGTCGGGATTATTTGTGCGGATCAAATTTATCTTCCAGACCCGTGGCCATTTTTTCATCCGCTTCTCTCGGTGGATCGCACCGAGCGCAGTTGCGTGTTCTTCAAAATAGACGAGGTTTTTCAATCCATATTTCTTGGTAAATCCGTCAACCAATCCTTCGCGGTGCTGATGCACGCGCTGCATAATATCATTGGTCATACCGATATAGAGCGTGCCCCAAGGTTTGTTGGTAACGATGTATGTGTAGAAACGTCTTTCTCGCCTCATTAGGCCCTTCGACAAAATTGGATCGCCCGCATACGCGGGTGATGACGGAGTGAGAAGCTATGGCCTTCTCGCCACCAGCGCGTAGATTTCCGCGATCTCGGTGAAACTTCCGCCCGGCGAAAGCCGCGCCAACTCGTTGCGCAGATCGCGTTCGAATGCCGCCTGCCGCTCGCCCAGTTTTTCCGGCGATGTGGCGGAGAACGATAAGGCGCGCCCGATGATGTCGTCGATCGCAAGGGTGTTGCGCACGAACATGCCGACCGACTCCACCACCGAAAAATCTGACGCGAGCAGAAGCGATTCATGCGAGCGGAATTGCGGTTCGCGCCGGGCGCGCCGCCATCCGCTATATTCCGCGCCATAGCGCGCGGCGATCTCGCGCACGGCTTCGCGCCAGCGGTTCTCCGCCGTCGCGGGGTGAGTGTCGCTGAAAATCGCCACCGCGCCGTCCGCCGTCACAATGCGGTCGAGCGCGCGCAAGGTCGCGGCGCGGTCCATCCAGTGGAACGAGCGCCCCATCGCCACCATCTTGAAGCGCCCACTGCCCTCATGCAGATCGAAGGAGCTGCCCTGCCGGAAATCGACCGCCACGGCGGCCTCGCGCGCAGCCTCTTTGGCCTCGGCCAGCATGTCCGGCTCCGGGTCCAGCCCGCGCACCCGCATCTCGGCCTTGGCGAAGGGGATGGACAGCAGCCCCGGCCCGCAGCCCAGATCCAGCACCGCGTCGCCCCATTTCAGGCCCGCCCGCTCGATCACCCGCTTGATCAGCAGATCGGGATAGCCAAGCCGGTAGCGGGCGTAATAGGGCACGGTGCTGCGGAAAAGGCGGGCATCGTAAACGGGGAGCGTTTCGTCCATTTGGCTCTGGAGGCCGCTTTGCTTCGGGTTCCGCTCCACTATACTAGAGTTTGGAGAAATCGGGCTGGGAACCGGAAATCTGCATGGCGACCATCGCGCTTGTCGATGACGACAAGAATATACTGACCTCCGTCAGCATGTTGCTGGAGCAGGAGGGCTATCACGTCCGCACCTTTTCGGACGGGGCTTCGGCGCTGACGGCGCTCTCCGCCTCCCCGCCGGATCTGGCCATCCTCGACATCAAGATGCCGCGCATGGATGGCCTCGAATTGTTGCGCCGCCTGCGCCAGAACGCCGATCTGCCGGTAATCTTCCTCACCTCGAAAGATGAAGAGATCGACGAATTGATGGGCCTGAATGCGGGCGCCGACGATTACATCCGCAAACCCTTCTCGCAGCGGTTGCTGCTGGAGCGCGTCAAGGCGGTGCTGCGCCGTGCCGAAGGCAACAAGGCGGGCGCCGCTGCCAATGGCGAGCCCAAGAAGGAAGCGCTGGTGCGCGGCAAGCTGGCGCTCGATCCCCAGCGCCATGAATGCACCTGGGAGGGCAAGCCCGTCCGCCTCACTGTGACCGAATTCCTGATTTTACAATGCCTTGCCCAACGGCCCGGCTTTGTGAAAAGCCGCGACAATCTGATGGACGCGGCCTATGACGATCAGGTCTATGTCGACGACAGGACTATCGACAGCCACATCAAGCGGCTGCGCAAGAAGTTCAAGGTCGTCGCCGACGATTTCGACGCCATCGAAACGCTTTACGGCGTGGGCTACCGCTACCGCGAGGCATGAGGCGCGCGTGCGCGGCAAGCGTTTCTCCGCGCTGACGCGCAGAATCATTTTCTTCAACGGCATCGTGCTGCTGATCCTGATTGGCGGCGTGATCCTCGTGCAATCGAGCCGCGTGGGGCTGGTGGATGAGCGGTTGACGGGCATCAAGCAGCAGGCGCTGATCGTCGCCAACACGCTTGCCGAATATACGACCACCGAAGAAACCCAGCGCATTCGGATCAGCGACGCCGAACCGCTGCTGAGCCAGCTCATCGCGCCGACCAATCTGCGCGCGCGGCTTTACGGCACCAATGGCAGGCTGGAACTCGACACGCGCAATCTGCTCGCGCGCAATGTGGTGCAGACAGTGGAATTGCCGTCGCTCGATTTCTGGAGCCGCGTCAGGCAGGCATGGGAACGCTTCTATGACGGCGTGATGGGCGTGCGGCCTTTTGCCAAGCTCGATCCCTATTTCGAAGCGGGCAATGATGGGCGCGTCTATTCCGAAGTGAATGCGGCGCTGAACGGCGACACCGCAACGGCGGAGCGCGTGGACGAGCAGAACAAACTGGTGCTGTCAGTTGCCACACCGGTGCAACGCTTCAAGGCGATCTATGGCGTGCTGATGGTCTCCACCGAAAGCGGCGATATCGACGATGTGTTGCGCGAGGAACGCGCCACGCTGATGGAAGTGTTTCTCGTCAGCCTGATCGCGATGATATTGTCGTCACTCTATCTGGCGGGCTTTATCGCGGCACCCGTGCGGCGGCTGGCGGCGGCGGCCGACAATGTGCGCAGCCGCCGCGCGGGCCGCGAAACGATTCCGCTGATGTCGGATCGCGGCGACGAGATCGGCGATCTTTCCGAAAGCGTTTCGGAGATGACGCGCGCACTCTACGACCGCATCGACGCCATCGAAAGTTTCGCCGCCGATGTGGCGCATGAATTGAAGAACCCGCTCACCTCGCTGCAGAACGCCACCGAAATGCTGACCCGCGCCAAGGATGATGAAACCCGCGCGCGGCTGATGACCATCATCCGGGGCGATGTGAAGCGCATCGACCGGCTCATCACCGATATTTCCGATGCCTCGCGGCTGGATGCGGAACTGAGCCGCGAAACCAGCGAGCCAGTCGATCTGGCGCATCTGCTGGAAACGATTGTCGAGGTTTACCGGCTCGTGGAATTGCCGCGCGGAATCAAACTGGAACTTGCGCTCGATTTGCCGCCGAACGCCATCGTCATGGGGCGCGACGAACGGCTGGGACAGATTTTCCGCAATCTGATCGACAACGCGCTTTCTTTCAGCCCCGACAACGGCACCGTGAAAATCGCCGCGCGCAAAATCGAAGGCCGCGCGCAGATCAGCGTGGAAGACGAAGGCCCCGGCATACCGGCGGACAATCTCGAAAGCATCTTCAACCGCTTCTACACCGAGCGCCCCGCCGAACACGGCTTCGGAAAAAACTCCGGCCTCGGATTATCGATAGCCCGCCAGATCGCCGACGGCGTCGGCGGACGCATCTGGGCGGAGAATCGTCTGGGCCCGATGGAGAAAAGCGGTGGCGCGCGGTTCGTGGTTGAGTTGCCGCTGGTGAGTGGTGGATAACGTGATGCACCGGACAGGATTGTTGAAGCTTGCATCAAATCCCTACCCTCCCCTTGAGGGAGGGTCGAATTTGGATTCGTGCGTCAGCGCGAAGACAAATTCGGGGAGGGGTAAATTCCACCGCCGCTTGAGATATGACCCCTCCCCGAAATTCGCTTCGCAAATTTCGACCCTCCCTCAAGGGGAGGGTAGGAGTATTGCGTGATGCCTTCCGCTAACATCCACGCCACTTGCATTCTTCTCGCGCGCGCAGGCGAAGCATTCGGTGCGCCCGCAGACGCAGGCATTCTTCTTCTCGGCGAAAGCGGCGTTGGAAAATCGGATCTTGCGATGCGGCTCATCGCGCTCGGTGCAACACTCGTCGCCGATGACCGCGTGGAGCTTTCGGTGGAAAACAACCTCCTCATCGCGCGCGCGCCCGCAAATCTTGCGGGACTGATCGAGATCAGGAATGTCGGCATCGTCGCCCTGCCCCATGCCGCTGAGGCCCGCGTGGCACTGGCGGCTCTTCTTGGCACAGGCGAAAACCTGCCGCGCCTGCCCGAACATGAACGCTACCGCCCGCCGGCCGGCATTAATCTTGTGGAGGAATTCTGCCCTCCGCTGCTGCGGCTTTCCGCCTTTGAAATCTCGGCTCCGGCCAAAATCGCCGCGGCGGCTGCGGCTTTTGCGCATGGGCTTTTCCGCGAGGACAGCAAGCGAAATTGAGGGCTTCCATCGCGGCGCAAGGTTGATATGGTTCGCCGCCTCAACAAACAAAGAACCGGTATGATCGGCATTGTCATCGTTACGCATGGCCGTCTGGCGCAGGAAATGATTTCCGCGATGGAGCATATGGTGGGACCGCAAACCCATCTGCGCGCCGTCTGCATCGGGCCCGAAGACGACATCGAGCGTCGCCAGCGCGAAATCGCGGCGGCCGCGAAATCCGTGGACATGGGAAACGGCGTGGTGATCGTCACCGACATGTATGGCGGCACGCCGTGCAACCTCGCGCTCACGTTGCTGGAGCGCGGAAAAATCGAAGTGCTTGCCGGCGCCAATCTCCCCAGCCTCATCAAGCTCGTCGATGTGCGCACGAAATTGCCCCTCGATCAGGCCGTGAAAGAGGCCATCGAATCGGGCCGCAAATATATGCGCGCGGGTTCGGCCGATCTCGCCGGCGGAGCATGAAATAGATGAGCGAGGGGGAGCGGCGGCACGCTGTCGCCACGATCCGCAACAAGCGGGGCCTGCACGCACGCGCATCGGCGAAGATCGTCGAGGCCGCGGCGCGCTTCAAATCGCACATCACCGTCACCAAGGATGGCCAATGCGTGGATGCACGCTCCATCATGGGATTGATGATGCTGGCAGGCAGCATGGGCAGCCAGATCGAGATCGCCGCCGAAGGTGAAGACAGCGAAGAAGCGATGGTCGCGATTCTGGCGCTGATCGAAGCGAAGTTTGGGGAAGATTAGAGTTTCGCGGCAATCTCCGCATGGCCGCGTTCCCGCGCGAAATCGGCCGCGGTTTTTCCGGCATCGGTTTTGCGGGCGCGATCTGCACCTGCTTCCAGCAGCGCATCCACTGCATCGATGAAACCGTTTCCGGCCGCCACCATCAGCGCGGTGAAGCCGCCCTTCTGCGCGATATCGGGATCGCCGGTTGCTGCGATCAATTTCACGAATGCGGCTTTGCCCAAACGCCGTCCCGCGCAAGCTGCGTGCAGCGGCAGATTGGGATCGAACGCCCTGCCCCATTGGCGTGCATCCGCGCCGAGATCGAGCAGCTTCAGCATCGTTTCATCGCGCCCGAGAAATGCCGCCAGATGCAGCGCCGTCCAGCCGTCGCCGGAGAGCGACTGGACTGCCCACGGCGCTTCCTTCACACACGCGGTCACACGCGCGGTGTCGCCCGCGGCTGCCGCTTCCTGCAGCGTCAGCCCGCCGCGCTTGGCGAGCGCATCGGTGCATTTCGCGCGGCCAAGATAGAGACAATAAAGATAGATCGTCTCGCCATTATCATTCCGTACACGGAACGATTCGCGCCCACCCAGCGCCGCCATCAGCCCATCGGCATCGTCGGCATCCGCCAATGCGAAAAGATTTTGGGTCATGGCTCCCCCCTTGCTATCCACGGTCGCGGTCCCCATCTCACCCTGCCTCCGGCCCTCTGCCAACGGGAAAATCCCCGGCAGGGGGAGGGAGTAGGCGAAATTTCTAAAACGAATAGGAACTGTAGAATCCGGCACCCCCACCCCCCTCCACTTTTCCGAGGTTCGAATACCCATCAGATAAAGACATGCATATTTCTTTATATGTTTCTTGCCCCGGCCCGGCCCCGCTGCTATATCCCGCCCGCCGCAAACAGGAGCCCGCCATGGCCCAGGATTACGTCGTCGCCGACATCAAGCTCGCCGAATGGGGCCGCAAGGAAATCTCCATCGCGGAAACCGAAATGCCGGGCCTGATGGCCACGCGCGCCGAATTCGGCCCCAGCCAGCCGCTGAAGGGCGCGCGCATCGCGGGCTCGCTGCACATGACCATCCAGACGGCCGTGCTGATCGAGACGCTGGCAGCGCTGGGCGCCGATATCCGCTGGGCCTCCTGCAACATCTATTCGACGCAAGACCACGCCGCCGCTGCCATCGCCGCGGGCGGCACGCCGGTCTTCGCCATCAAGGGCGAGAGCCTGAAGGATTATTGGGAATACACCCGCAAGATCCTGGAATGGAGCGACGGCGGCACGCCCAACATGATCCTCGACGATGGCGGCGACGCCACGATGCTGGTGCATCACGGATTGCGCGCCGAAAAGGGCGACACCAAATTCCTCGAAGAGCCGGGCAATGAGGAAGAGGAAGTTTTCTTCGCCCTCATCAAGCGCACGCTGAAGGAAAAGCCCGGCTGGTTCGCGCAGCTTGCGGCGAACATCAAGGGCGTGTCGGAAGAAACCACCACCGGCGTGCATCGCCTTTATCAGATGGAGAAGGAAGGCAAGCTGCTCTTCCCCGCCATCAATGTGAATGACAGCGTCACCAAATCGAAATTCGACAATCTCTATGGCTGCCGCGAATCATTGGTTGACGGCATTCGCCGCGGCACCGATGTGATGATGGCCGGCAAAGTGGCCATGGTTGCGGGTTTCGGCGATGTCGGCAAAGGCTCCGCCGCGTCGCTGCGCCAGGCGGGGTGCCGCGTGATGGTCAGCGAGATCGATCCCATTTGCGCGCTGCAGGCCGCGATGGAAGGCTATGAAGTCGTGACGATGGAAGAGGCCGCCCCGCGCGCGGATATTTTCGTCACCGCCACGGGCAATCTGGATGTCATCACCATCGATCATATGCGCGCGATGAAAGACCGCGCCATCGTCTGCAACATCGGACATTTCGATTCCGAGATTCAGGTGGCGGCGCTGCGCAACTACAAATGGTCCAATGTAAAGCCGCAGGTGGATGAGATCGAATTCTCCGATGGCAAGCGGCTGATCCTTCTCTCCGAAGGCCGCCTCGTGAATCTTGGCAACGCGATGGGCCATCCGAGTTTCGTGATGAGCGCATCCTTCACCAACCAGACGCTGGCGCAGATGGAACTGTTCGGAAATCCCGGCAAGTACCAGAAGAAGGTTTACACGCTGCCCAAGCATCTCGATGAGAAGGTGGCGCGCCTGCATCTGGACAAGATCGGTGCGAAATTGACGAAGATGACCGACAAGCAATCCGCCTATATCGGCATCGCGCAGCAGGGCCCGTTCAAGCCGGACAGCTACCGCTACTAAGCAATTTCTCCATAGGCCGGAGCGCTTCCGGCGAATGAAATTACGGTGTGCATCGCAGCATCCGTCATTTTGACGATGCTGCGCTCGCTCGCTTTGCCATCCGCTCCATCAAGCCTATTGTTGCTGCACGCGTCAGGGTGTGCGCGGGGGCGCGGGCGTTCGCCACGCGTCAAAAACAAAATCGGAAAAGGGAGATATTCGATGAGAGTTTTGCTCGCGTCGCTTGCCGTTTCGGCAGCGCTGCTGGTTACGCCTGCGCTTGCAGCAGGTCCGTCCTATGAAAATGGTCCGGTGTGGGATTTCGCACAGGTCAAAAGCAAGGACGGTCATTTCGACGAATACATGAAATGGCTTTCGACAAGCTGGCGGGGGCAGCAGGAAGCGCTGAAGAAGGCCGGCTACATCATGGACTACAAGGTCTTCGTCGTAGCCGATCCGCGCGGCGAGGATCCCGATATCGTGCTCGCCACCGAATACAAAAACATGGCGGCGATGGATGTTTCGGTGGCCGACAGCTACGCCTTCGCCGAGAAGACGATGGGACCGCTGGAGAAGACCAGCAAAGAACAGGCCGACCGCGGCTCCATCCGCACATTGATGGGCGATGTACTCACCCGCGAAGTGATCCTGAAATAATCAAGCCTGCGCCGCACGCCGCGACTTCGCGCGGTGTGCGGTGCCATTCCTCCGTACACCGATCTTTCAAGCCTTTGGCCGGACTCGGTAATTGCCGGATTTGTTGCGACATCTGGCAGCGCGCTCAATATCCAGTGGTTTACGATTTCTTAACTACATTCGCTAGGCGGACTCGCCTGATCCCCGTATCATATTGATTCCAATGTGATTCGCCGCGCGCGGCAGGAATCGGGGGCGGCCAGAAATGAGTCCCATTCCGGGACAGAGCAAACGCCGTGGGGTTCGGGCAGGACGCTTCGCCTCTCCGCGGACCCTGTTCGCCATCGTCCCCGCAGCGGCGCTGTTTCCCCTCCCCGCTCTTGCAGCCGACACGCCCGTTCCCGATATCTCGCTGATCGCCACAGCGGTCGCGACGGGTGCTGTGGCGCTGGCGCTGGGTGCGGGGCTTTGGGCTATCGCGGAGCAGCGCACCGCGGGCCATTTGCGCCGGAGCTTGCGCGTCTCCGGTACGCGCGCCCGTGCAGCGGCGAGTGCGCGCGATGCGCTGTTGGCGGCGGGCCGCGAAGCATTGCTGGTGTGGGGGCGTGACGGCACCGCGCCCTATTCCTATGGCGGCGGTGAATTGCTTCTCGATTCCTGCCTCGCCGGTTCCGATGCGACGGTGCTTTCGCAGGCCATCGATGCGCTCAGCGATCGCGGCGTAGCGTTTTCGCTGACGGCGCATGACCGCAATGCGCGCGCCGTCTCGATCCGCGGCCGCGCCGTTGGCGGCATGGCGGCGGTGTGGCTTGAGCCGGAAGTCGAAGCCAAATCGAACGCGCCGGATTTCCGCAGCGTTCTGGATGCGCTGCCGATTCCGGTTTGGCTGCGCGATAAAACGCTGTCGCTGATCTGGGGCAACCGCGCATTCCTTGCCGCCAGTGGCGCGCCGGACGTGGAAGTGGCGACGGCGACGCAAATCGCGCTCGACAAATCCGAACGCGATCTTGCGGGTGCTGCGCGCTCCGAAGGCCAGATGCTGGAGGCCAAGCGCTTCGCGGTGGTCGGCGGACATCGCCGCGCGCTCGCCTTCACGCATGCGCCTATCGAAAGCGGCATCGTCGGCTCGGCAATCGACGTCACCGAAATCTCCAACGCCGAAGCGCGATTGCAGCAGCATATCGATGCGCATGCCGATACGCTGGACAAGCTCGCCACCGCCGTCGCCATTTTCGGGCGCGACCAGAAGCTGACATTCTACAATCGCGCATTTGCGCGGCTGTGGGGGTTCGCGGAAACCTGGCTCGACACACATCCGAGCGACGGCGAAATCCTCGACCGGTTGCGCGAAGCCCGCAAACTGCCGGAACAGCGCGATTATCAGGTCTGGAAGCGCCAGCGCCTGGCCCTCTATGAACAGCCCGGCGAATATCTGCCGGAAGAACTGTGGCATGTGCCCGGTGGCAAGACATTGCGCGTGGTGGCGCAGCCGCATCCGTTTGGCGGGTTGTCGTTCCTCTATGAAGATGTCACCGAAAAACTGGCGCTGGAAAGTTCCTATAACACGCTCATCAAGGTGCAATCGGCTACGCTCGATACATTGCAGGAAGCCGTCGCCGTGTTCGGGCCGGACGGAAAACTGAAACTCCATAACGCGGCTTTCGCGCGCATGTGGGAACTTGAACCCGGCGAGTTGCTCGGCGAGCCGCATATCTCGCGCATCGCGGAAGCCTGCATCGCACGTTTCGGCGACGGGCATGAATGGCAGCGGCTTGTTGCCAGCATTTCGTCGGGCTCCGAGCGCCGCCGCGATTGGGGCGAGATGGAGCGCAACGACAAAACCATTCTCGCGCTGTCGCTGGCGCCGCTGCCCGATGGCGCGACGCTGTTAACGTTCGCGGATGTCACCGATCGCTTCCGTATCGAAAGCGCGCTGCGCGACCGCAACGAAGCGCTGGAGGCGGCCGATCAGCTCAAATCCGATTTCATCCATCACGCCTCGTTCCTGTTCCGCGATCCGCTGAATGCGGTGCATGGTTTCGCCGATCTTCTCGCATCCGGCCATGCGGGCGCGCTCACGGATCGGCAGAAGGATTATGTCGGCAGTATTCTGCAGGCTTCCAACAAGCTCGCCGAAGTGACCAGCGACATTCTCGATCTGGCGATGATCGATTCCGGTGCGATGCGGCTGGAGCTTGGCCGCGTGGATTTGTACGACATGCTCTCGCGCGTGGCCGAGCCTTTGCGCAAACATGCCGAAAGCCTCGACATCGAATTCACGCTCGATTGCGCGCCCGATGCCGGTATCGTGATCGTGGATCAGCGGCGCATCCGGCAAGTTGTGTTCAATCTTCTCTCCAACGCCTTCAAATATACGCCGCGCGGCGGCGCGATCACGCTCGGCGGCTCCATCCATGGCGAAGACGTGCAGATCTATGTCTCCGACACTGGCCCCGGCATTGCGCCGGAAGTGAAGGCCAATGTTTTCGAGCGCTTCTCCGCCAAGAGCCGCGCGGGCCAACGCGCGGGCGCGGGCCTTGGGCTGGCACTGGTCAACCGCTTTATCGAACTGCATGACGGCTGGGTGGAAATCGACAGCGGCACGGGCCGCGGAACGCTGGTGCGCTGCCATTTGCCGCGTCGCTATCACGACAATGCACCGCACGGCGAAACCAAGGTCGCATAAGCCTTCTTCGACCGCGGCGATAGCGCTATAACGCGGGTGAACGAAACGGTCCGCGGCATGTCCATTCTCGATCTCGACGCCATCCGCGCCAGCGATGTGCGGCACACGCCTTATGATTACATGATGGGCAAAAGCGCCATTCGCGCCGAAGCGATCCCGCGGTTGCGCGAAGATTTTCCGGACATCAAGGCGACAGGCTTTCATCCGCTGGAGCAAATGGTGGTGAAAGGCGCGTTTGCCGAACTCATCGGCGAAATCGAAAGCCCGGAATTTACCGCTGCGGTGTCCGATACGCTGGGCGTGGATTTGCGGCCCTATCCCACGCTCATCACGATCCGTAAGGTTTCGGCCGCGCATGAGGGGCGCATCCATTGCGATTCCGAAAGCAAGATCGCAACGCTGCTGATCTACATGAATGAAGGCTGGCTTTCGCCGGACGGCCGCTTCCGCGTTCTCAAGAACGGCAAGAACTTCGACGATTACGTCGCCGAAGTGAGCCCCGAGATGGGAAGCATAGTCGCGTTCAAGCGCGCCGATCATTCCTGGCATGGACACACGCCCTTCGTCGGCGAGCGGCGCGTGGTGCAGATCGCCTGGGTGCGCAGCCAGCAAGACATCGACCGCAAGAAGAAGCGGCACGGCGTTTCGAGCTTCTTCAAGAATTTCTTCAAGCGCGAAAAAGCGGACGCATATTGAATTTCTCTCCTTCGCTTCACACAAGCTTTCGCCACCGCCGGTTTTCGCCCGCGGGCATGAGGGATGGTGCGGGACGCCGGAACAGCGAGCCACAATTGTTCGAAAAAGGTGCCGTCTCCGGCGCCCCGCACCCGGCGATTTTTGGCGCGCTTCCGTCCTCGCGTTAGGCAGACCGGATGCTCGGCGAGGGGTCCGTAAAGGCCCGTTACGTTCGCGCGTCGTCGCATCCGGCGGGCTTCGCGGGCGTCCCCGTGCCAGCTTGCCCCACCCGTCGTCCGGTTAGAGGATATGGCGCAGGACGGCGCAACCTTCACGTCCGCAGCGGGCCGTTATTCCGCTCCTTCCATGAACGCCGATCCCTGCCCAGCGTGAAGACGGTCGACAACGCTTCCCTCGTCGGGCGGGGACACGACTAATATGGGGGCGGTTCAAGCAACAGGGATAAGTATTTTTTCACGTCTGATTTGATTGGGAAAATCGAATCCTGCAGCGTTGCGCTGTTGTAGCGGAGCAACGCGTGAGAGCGTTGAAGGAACGGATTTAGAGCCGTTTTGGTTTTGGTGGATCACACCCTCATACGTCATGGCCGGGCGAAGTCCCGGCCGTCCATTTTCGCACGCGGAGCCGCGGAGCACATGGAGATTAGAAGAACTCCGCGCCTCCGCGATCTCCGCGTGAGTCCTCGGGATAATTGGATCACCCGCATTCGCGGGTGATGACGGATTGATGGTGATGACGTTTGATGACTCTAATGCTGGCTCTTCGGCATACGCACGACAAGGCCGTCCAGTTCCGGTGTCACCTTGATCTGGCATGAGAGCCGGCTTGTCGGTTCGAGCTCCTGCGCGAAATCGAGCATGGTTTCTTCCATGTCCTGCTTCGGTGGAATTTTTGCTTCCCACGCCGGATCGACATAAACGTGACAGGTGGCGCAGGCGCAGGCGCCGCCGCAATCGGCATCGATGCCCGGAATGAGGTTCTTCACCGCCCCTTCCATCACCGACCAGCCGGTGGGCACGTCCACTTCGTGTTCTTTGCCGTTGTGCTCGACATATTTGATCTTGGGCATGAATGCTCCCTGAAGGCCGCTTATCGCGCGGCGCCCGTCAGACGATGTTTTTCATAGGAATGGAGGTGTCGGCAAGCCGTTCGGGCGCGACATGCGCGCCGTCATTGATCAGCTTTCGCCCGACGATATATTCCGGCGCGGCGTTCACGGCCTCGACTGCCGCAACGGCACCCTCGCGCAGATGGAAAATCGCGAATTTGCGGGCCGCCGGATCGCCGCGCAGCACCAGCTGGTCGCCCGGCCACGCCAGCCCCGCGATCTGCAGCTTCAGATCGTATTGATCCGACCAGAACCACGGCACCTCGCGATAGGGCGTGGGCTTTCCCACCATCGCAAGAGCCGCGTGCTTAGCCTGATCGATAGCGTTCTGCACGCATTCCAGCCGGATCGGCTTGCCGTTGCGGCCCGTATGGCGCGTGCAATCGCCGGCCGCGAAAATGGCCGGATCGGTGACGCTGACGCAGTTCTGATCGACGACAATGCCGTCATCGCAGGCGAGCCCCGCATCCTTCGCCAGTTCCATATTCGGCAGGATGCCGATGCCCACCAGCGCGATATCGGCCGGATAGGCTTGGCCGTTTATCCGCACGGCTTGCAAGCGGCCCGTGCCCTCAAATGATCTTACGACCGTGTTCAGATGGAATTTCACGCCGGCATCGCGATGCACTTTCTCGTAGAACTCCGACAATTGCGGCGACACCGCCCGCGCCATCACGCGGTCCACCGCCTCGAATACGGTGACATCAACGCCCGCTTTTGCGGCGACGGCAGCAACTTCAAGCCCGATATAGCCACCGCCGACCACTGCCAGTTTCGCGCCCGGAACAAAGGCCGGCCGCATCGCGTCCACATCCGCAATGCCGCGCAGATAATGAACGCCGGAGAGATCGGCGCCGGGCACTGGAATCTTGCGCACGCGCGAGCCGGTCGCGAGCAACAGCTTGTCGTAGGCGATGCTGCGGCCATTGGACAGCGCAACCGTTTTGGCCGCGCGATCGATCGCGGTGGCCGCTACGCCAATGATCAATTCGCATCTGGCTTCGGTGTAAAAAGCGTCCGGCTTCAGAAACAGCCGGTCGCGCTCCAGCTTGCCCTGCAGATAAGCCTTCGACAGCGGCGGGCGCTGATAGGGCGCAAACGGCTCATCGCCCACCATGGTGAGCGTGCCCGCAAAGCCCTCGGTCCTAAGGGTCGCGACGGCCTGCGCGCCAGCCTGGCCAGCGCCGATAATGACGATCCGTTCCTGCATGTCTCAATTTGTCCGGTCTGTCCGGCACGGCGCAAGGGGTTGCGGGCCGGTGGCTAGCATGCCCGCTCCGGGCGCGCCACGCCCCGCGTTGAGGGGACCGTCCGGTCAGGCTACAACCCTCTGGATGAGCACGGATATCAGGGGATTTGCCCTCGACCTGCCGCTGCCCGGCATGGCCGCAACCGAGGCATTGGGCGCGCGGATTGCCGCAGGGCTGAGGCCGGGCGATGCGGTGGCGCTGGAGGGCGATCTGGGCGCCGGAAAAACGGCTCTGGCGCGGGTGATTCTCAGGGCGCTCGGCGTGGACGGCCCGGTACCCAGCCCCACCTTCACGCTGGTGCAATGCTATGAAACCGCCAAGATTGTCGTGCGTCATTACGATCTCTATCGAATCGAACGCGCTCAGGAGCTGGACGAATTGGGGCTGGATGAAGCAGTGAACGAAGGGGCGGCGATCATCGAATGGCCGGAGCGTGCGGGCGCGCGTCTGCCGGGCGATGCGCTGCATGTGCAATTGACGATCACGGGTGAAAGCACGCGTCACGCGCGCGTTGCCGGACCGGCGCGCTGGGCCGCCGCTTTTTCAGAGACGATGCATGCAAACTGATCGCAGCGAAGCCATGCAGAAATTCCTTCGCGAAACGGGCTGGGATGCTGCGAAGCGCGCGCCATTGCCGGGCGATGCGTCCACGCGGCACTACATTCGTCTGGATCTCGATGGACGCAAGGCCCTGCTGATGGATCAGCCGCAGGATGCGGAAGCGCCTGCCTGCCCGCCGGATGCAAGCGCGGAGCAACGCCGCGCGCTTGGTTACAACGCCGTTGCGCGGCTTGCCGGCGCGGATTGTGCGCGCTTCATCGCGGCGGCGGAATTCCTGCGCGGGCGAGGCCTCAGTGCGCCGCAGATTTACGCCGCCGACACCGCAAAGGGCTTCGTACTGATTGAGGATTTCGGCGACACGCTTTATTCGGATGTGCTTTCGCGCGGGCTCGCCGAAGAGGCGCTTTATGGCTCGGCCATAGATGCCCTAGCCAAACTGCACACACAAAACGCGCCTGATATCCTGCCGCCCGACAAGCCGCTGCATGGCTACGATGAAACCGCACTTCTGGCGGAAGTGGACCTGATGACGGACTGGTTCGTGCCCGTGGCGCTGGGTCGCGATGCACGAGACGAGGAAGTTTTCGAGCACCGCGCGTTGTGGCGGGAAATATTGCGGCCGACGCTGGCGTCGCCGCCCGTTTTCGTGCATCGCGATTATCATGCGCAGAATTTGCTCTGGCTGGCCGATCGCGATGGTGCAGCGCGGGTGGGCGTCATCGATTTTCAGGATGCCGTTGCAGGCACGAAAAGCTACGACCTGATTTCTCTTCTGGAAGATGCGCGCCGCGATGTCACGCCTGCGCTCGCGGAGGCAATGACACAGCGTTATCTCGCTGCCATGCAAGCGCATGGAACGCCGCTCCATGAGGAATCCTATCGCGCCGAAATGGCCGTGATGGCGGCACAGCGCAACGCCAAGATCGCCGGCATTTTCGCGCGGCTTTACAAACGCGATGCGAGGCCACGCTATCTCGGTTATCTGCCGCGCGTCTGGGACTATCTCAATCGCGATCTGGAGCATCCCGCACTCGCGCCGCTCAAAGCATGGTATGACAAAACAGTCCCGCGCGAGCGTCGCGGCACACCCAAGCTCGAAGGAGTGACGATTTGAGCGGCCCCACACGCGCGATGATCATGGCCGCGGGCCTCGGCACGCGCATGCGGCCGCTGACGAACGACCGGCCCAAACCCCTCGTGCAGGTGCGCGGCAAGGCGCTGATCGATCATGCCATCGACCGGCTGGTGCAAACCGGCGTGAAGATGATCGTCGTCAATGTGCATTATCATGCCGACTTGCTGAAGGCGCATCTTGCCAAACGCAAGGACGTCGAAATCCGCATCTCCGATGAGAGCGATCAGTTGATGGATTCCGGCGGCGGCATTGCCAAGGCGCTGCATCATTTCGAAGGCGAGCCCTTCTTCACGCACAATTCGGATTCCATCTGGGTGGAGGGCACCGGCCAGGCACTCGAGCGGCTCAAGGCCCGCTGGAATCCCGATGCCATGGATTCGCTGATGCTGCTTTCGCCGACGGTGACGGCGGTTTGCTATGAGGGCCGGGGCGATTTCATGATGGATGCCGAGGGTCATCTGGCCCGCGTGCCCGAACAACGCGTGGCGCCTTTTGTCTGGATCGGCGTGCAGATTCTGCATCCGCGCATGTTCGAGGGCGCGCCGAAAGGAAAATTCTCGATCAATCCGCTGTGGGACCGCGCCATCGAGAAAGGCCGCTTGTACGGCATCCGCCTCGATGGCGTGTGGATGCATATCGACCGGCCGGAAGCGGTGAGCGAATCCGAGGATTTTCTGGCCGATCTGGCGCCGGCCTGAGGCGATGAAGCCAAATATTCTCACGATTCCGGCAAGCGCAGCTTTTGCCGAAACGCTTGCGCGCGGATTGATTGCGCGGTTGAACGCGGACTGCGATCCCCTCGCCCTTTCGCGCGCTACGATTTATTTGCCGACACGGCGCGCCACGCGCATGCTGGCCGAAAGCTTTGCACGCCTTCTCGGCGGTGCAGCGTTGCTGCCCGATATCCGTCCGCTTGGCGATGTCGATGAAGACGATTTCCTGTTCGATCCCTATTCGGAAAATCTCGATCTGCCGCCCGCCATTCAACCCGTGCGGCGGCAATTGCTGCTGGCGATACTGGTGCAGCGTTGGGACATCACACGGCGCGGCGGAAAGCTTACTTTCGCGCAAGCCGCAGCCCTTGCGCGCGGCCTTGCGAAATTCCTCGATGAAGCCGAGACGCAAAGTGCCGATCTTTCGAAACTCGAAAGCCTTGCGCCCGATACCATGGCCGAACATTGGGCTGAGGTGAAAGATTTCCTGCAGCTTCTGCGCGATCAATGGCCGGGATTGCTTGAAGCGGAAAAGGCGATGAACCGCGCCGCGCATCGCAATGCCTCGCTCGCGGCACTCGCGCGGCGATTGGCGGAGCGTCCGCCCACCGGTCCCGTGATTGCCGCAGGTTCCACCGGCAGCATTCCGGCGACGGCGCAATTGCTGGGCACGATTGCGCGATTGCCCGAGGGCGCTGTTGTCCTGCCCGGACTCGATCGTGAACTGGATGAAGAAAGTTGGGCAGAACTCGATCCCGGCCACCCTCAATATGGCATGAAACAATTGCTGGAGCGCATCGGTTCAGCGCGCGAGGACGTGCGCGATTGGGCCGCACTGCCCGTGACGCACGCGCGCGAAACGCTGCTGCGCGAAACATTGCGGCCTGCGCCAACCACCGATGCATGGCGCGCGCTGGCGGATCGTGGCGCGGGCGATATCGCACAAGGTCTGGAAGGTCTGTCGCTTGTCGAGGCGGCACATCCCGGCGAAGAAGCCGCTGCAATTGCGTTGATGTTGCGCGAAGTTCTGGAAACCCCGGCACGCACCGCAGCACTGGTGACGCCGGATCGCAATCTCGCACGCCGCGTTGCCACAGAGCTTCGCCGCTGGAACATCGAAATCGACGATTCCGCCGGCCGGCCGCTGTCACACACGCCGCCTGGAACATTTCTCTGTCTTCTCGCGGAAGCCGCCGACGCGCAATTCGCGCCGGTGCCGCTGCTCGCCTTGCTCAAACATCCGTTCGCGGCGGGCGGGGTAACGCAAGCGGAGTTTCGCCGCCATGTGCGCCAACTGGATCGGTTTTGCTTGCGTGGCCCCAAGCCGGACGCCGGTCTTGATGGCATTACAAAAGCAATCCTGCGCGCGTCAGCCGAAGCCCGCAGTGAAGACGAAAGAAAAATCATAGGCGAATTGAATTCATGGTTCGCGGAAATCGCGAAAATCCTGAAGCCGCTCGAGAAACTATTCGGCCGCCGTGAAATAGCGGTCACGGATGCTATCGCCATGCACGCCGGCGTTGCCGAGAATCTTGCAGCAGATGCAACCGATTCAAATCGACTCTGGCGAGGCGATGCTGGAGAAGCGGCCGCCACATTAATCGCAGAAATTTCCGAAGCGGCGGCCGATCTGCCGAATATCGATGCATCCTCCTATGGCGCTTTGTTCCGGGAATTGGCTGCGGAGCGCGCTATCCGTCCCGCTTATGGAAGGCATCCGCGCCTTGCCATTCTTGGTCCGCTAGAAGCACGGCTGCAAAGTTTCGATCTTGTCGTGTTGAGCGGTCTCAACGAAGGCACATGGCCGCCGGCCGCAGCGACGGATGCATGGCTATCGCGCCCCATGCGCAAAGCACTCGGCCTCGAACAGCCGGAACGCGCGATTGGACTTGCGGCGCATGATTTTGCGACGCTTGCTGCGGCGCCGCGGGTCGTGCTCACACGTGCGCTCAAAACGGAGGGTTCGCCGACAATCGCTTCGCGATGGTTGCAGCGCCTTACACAGCTCACAAAAGGTTTGAAACTTGATGCGATGCTCGCGCCCGAAACATCTTATGCAGCGCTTGCGGCAATAATGGACGAACCGCAGGCGCCAAAGGGACGGATCAAGCGCCCTGCCCCGCGCCCGCCGGTTGCAGACAGGCCGCGGCGCCTTTCCGTCACCGAAATCGAAACATGGCTGCGCGATCCCTATGCGATCTATGCCAAACACATTCTGAAATTACGCCCGCTCGATCCGCTGGATGCGGAAATCGGACCGCCGGAGCGCGGCAGCGCCATCCATCGGGCGCTCGAGCGTTTCATCGGGCAATATCCCAATGCTCTGCCCGACGACGCAGAACTGGAATTGATCGCGGCAATCGAAAATGTATTCCGCGAACTCGGCACGCCTGCCGCGACGATGGCGCTGTGGATGCCGCGCTTCATTCACGCGGCCCGGTATTTTTTGGACATCGAGCGCAAGCGCCGCACGGATATTGTCCGCTCCCATATCGAAATGCGCGGTGAACGAAAGTTCGCGGGGCCAAGCGGAGAATTCCGGCTCGTCTGTCGCGCCGACCGTCTCGACGAGTTGAGATCCGGCGGCGTCGCCATTGTCGATTACAAGACCGGCAAGCCGCCGACCGGCAAACAGGTGAATGCGTTGCTGTCGCCGCAAATGCCGCTCGAAGGTGCAATTCTGCTGGAAGGCGGCTTCGCGCCTCTCGGCAAGCGCACGCCGGAAGAACTTCTCTACATTCACTTCGCGGGAAAAAAAGAACCGGTCGAATGCCTGCGCATCGATTGCGACGCTGCGGAACTTTCCAAGGAAGCAGCGGAAAACCTTGCCCGTCGCATCGCTGAATTCGACGATGAAGCCATGCCCTATATCTCACGTGTGATGGTGGAGAAAGCACGGGCGCCCGGCGATTACGATCATCTGGCGCGCGTGCGCGAATGGTCGCTCACCGGCTGGGAAGAGAGCGAAGAATGAGCGACGCCGCCGATCCGCGACGCTCCGCCTGGGTTTCGGCGAATGCGGGCTCCGGAAAAACCTACACGCTTGCCAATCGCGTGACGCGCCTGTTGCTCGACGGCGCGAAATCCGAACGCATTCTCTGCCTCACTTACACCAAATCCGCTGCCGCGGAGATGCAGGGCCGATTGTTCGATCAGCTTGGCAGCTGGGCGATGCTTCCTGACGAACAACTGGCTGCTCACATCGAAAAGATCGGCGGCGGGTTGCGCGATGAGGAAAATCTGCGCAGGGCGCGCCGCTTGTTTGCACAGGCACTTGAAACGCCGGGCGGATTGAAAATCCAGACCATTCATTCTTTTTGCCAATATCTCCTCGCGCGATTTCCGCTGGAAGCAGGCATTCCACCCGGCTTTCGCGTGCTGGACGATCAGACCGCGCATGAACTGATCGGCACTGCACGCGCACGCATATTGGAGCAGGCGGGTTCAGGGAACGTGAAACTTGCAGCGGCTGTGGCCCATCTCGTCACGCAGACAAGCGAATCCCGGCTGCAGCAAATCCTCGATGCCGCATTGGGCAACGATCGGCGCAAGCTCGAACGTTTCTTTGCGGGTTTGCCGGACAAGAGCGGTGGCTTTGCGCGCGCGGTACGCAAGGCACATGGAGCGGGTGAGCGCGACACACCGGAACGCATAGCTGCGGAATTTTGCACCCAAATAAAGACAGAGGAAGAAAAGCTGCGTGCTGTCGTTCGCTGGCTTTCCGCTGGTGGAAAGAAAGACGCAGAGCGCGCCGAAACGCTTTCCCGCTTTATTGAAACGAAGTTCGCGGCGACGGAATTCGCATCTTTCAGCCGGGCATTCCTCACTGAAAAAGGCGAACCCTTCGCTTCACTCGCAAGTAAAAGCCTCGCAGCGGCAGAACCGGTGCTGCTGGAATATTTGACCGAAATTGCACTTCGCGTGCGCGCCGAAGAGGAGCGGCGGCGCGCGGCTCATGCAGCCTCTCTTGCAGAGGCGGCACTTACATTGGCCGATGCGGTTCGCGGTATATATGCAACTGAAAAGCGGTTACGCGGTGTACTCGACTATGACGATCTGATCGGCGAAACGCTGAAGCTTCTGCAGCGGCGCGAAGCGGCAGCATGGGTCCTATATAAGCTCGATGGTGGCCTCGATCATATCCTGATCGATGAAGCGCAGGATACGAGCCCCGAACAATGGGAAATCGTGCGTGCGCTGACGGAAGAATTCTTTGCCGGAGAGACCGCGCGCGACTCCGCCAAACCGCCGCGCACAGTTTTTGCGGTTGGCGATGAGAAACAGTCGATCTTCAGCTTTCAGGGCGCGGATCCTGTGCAGTTCGATGTCAATCGCCAGCATTTTGCCTCGCGCGCAAAAGATGAGGCGTTTGTGGATATGCAGCTCACCATGTCGCGGCGTTCTGCACCCGAAGTGCTCAAATTTGTCGACACTGTATTCGCCGATCCTACCGCGCGCGAAGGCTTGACCTCCGGTGGCGCAGAGATCGCACACACGGCTCATCGCAGCGAAGCGAAGGGCCGCGTCGAATTCTGGCCCGCGCTGAAACCGGCGGACACACCGGACACCGATCCATGGCGGCCGGTGGATGTTGCGCCGGAAACAAGTCCCGTGCGCCGTCTCGCCGAGCAGATCGCAGCGCAGATCAAATCCTGGACCGGCGGACGCACGCGGCTTCCCGGTCACGAAAAGCCGATACGCCCCGGCGACATCATGATCCTGATGCCGCGGCGCGAGCCCTTTGCCAGCGAAATCATCCGCCAGCTCAAGGAGCATGGCGTGCCGGTGGCGGGCGCGGACCGCATCCGGCTCAATGAGCAGATCGCGGTGATGGATTTGATCGCGCTGGGTCGCTTTGCGCTGTTACCGGAAGACGATCTCAATCTGGCCGCGCTGCTGCGTTCGCCCTTGCTGGAGATCAGCGAGGAAGAGCTTTTCGCGCTGAGCGTCCATCGTGAGGGTACGCTGTGGCGCGCACTCGGCAATCGACGCAATGAATTGCCTTCATTCGCTTTCGCCTATGAGTTTCTCGCGGATATGCAGAGGCGGGCCGATTTCGTGCCGCCGCATGAGTTTTACGCCTCGGCGTTGACGGGACATGGCATGCGCGCGCGGCTCCTGGCGCGGCTGGGGCCGGAGGCGAATGATGTCATCGATGAATTCATTTCGCTTTCGCTGGCTTACGAGACATTGAACGCGCCGTCGCTGGAAGGTTTCCTGCATTGGATCGAGCGCGGCGATACGCAAATCAAACGCGACATGGAGCGCGGGCGCGACGAAGTTCGCGTGATGACCGTGCATGGCGCCAAGGGGCTTGAGGCCGATATCGTCATCCTGCCCGACACGACGACACTGCCCGACTCGCCGGGCAAGCGCGGCAATCTTCTTTATACGGATGATGGCGCCGTATTTCCGATTGCAGAGGGCAAGGCGCCGCAAGCGGTGAAAGCGGCCAAGGCTGCCGCTGAGGCGGAAGCGCTGAAAGAACACCGCCGCCTGCTCTATGTGGCGCTGACGCGTGCGAAGGACCGGCTCTATATTTGCGGTTTCGAAAACAAGAGGGGCGTGTCGGCGGGTTCCTGGTATGAGCTGATGCAAAAGGCTGCGCAATCGATTGGCGTGGCTGTTAAGCGTGGCGATGAGACATTGCATGTGATCGGTGATGCCGACATGGAAGTGGCAACGGTTCAGGCAGCGGTGCAGCCTTCACCTTTGCTCTTGCCGGATTGGGCGCGCCGACCGCCACCCGAAGAAATGGAAGCGCTGCGCCTTCTTCGTCCATCCGATGCCGTGAATCCGGAAGAGCAGATATTGCCACCGCTAACGGCTCGCAAAGCGTTGCGTTTTCGCCGCGGACTTTTGGTCCACACCATGCTTGCGCGGCTGCCTGCTATCGCGCCGGAAAAGCGCCGGGACATTGCGCGCACATTCCTCGCCGCGCGCGGCGTTGTTCCTGAAGAAGCCGATGCATTGGCGGCGGAAACGCTCGCCGTCATCGAGCATCCCGATTTTGCGGCCGCCTTCTCCGGCGATGCACGCGCCGAAGTTGCAATCGTCGCGGAATTGCCGGAACTGGGTGCCCGCATCAATGGCCGCATCGACCGGCTGGCAGTCACGGATGGCGAAGTACTGGCCGTGGATTTCAAAACCAACCGCCCGCCGCCCGCCCACGCCCAGGACGTGGCGCCCGTTTATGTCGCTCAAATGGCGCTTTACCGGGCAGCACTCGCCAAGGTTTTCCCGAGCAAGCGAATCGCCTGCGCGCTGGTCTGGACGGAAGGCCCCCGGCTGATGGAACTGCCCACAGAGCTTTTGGACGCCGAAATACTACGTATTCGTACGCGCCTTGATTCCGGGGCCGCTCGTTCCTAGATTCCATGGGAACAGTCGCCATCAGTCCCAAGGATACAAAATGTCCGCTCCGCTCAAGGTTTCCGACGCTTCCTTCCAGAACGATGTGCTGAATTCCAAAAAGCCCGTTGTGGTGGATTTCTGGGCGGAATGGTGCGGGCCCTGCCGCATGATCGCGCCAGCGCTGGAAGAGCTTGCCGGCGAACTCGAAGGCAAGGTCACGGTCGTGAAGATCAATATCGACGAAAACCCCGGCGTGCCGACCAAATATGGCGTGCGCGGTGTGCCGACCCTGATGATCTTCCAGCAGGGCCAGGTTGCTGCCACCAAAGTGGGCGCGCTGCCGAAATCTAAGATCAAGGAATGGATCGAAGCTTCGATCTGATCACTGGTTTTTCGCCAGCACTTTTCCCGCCAGATATAGCGATCCGCAAATGAGTACGCGCGGCGGCCCGTCTTTGGGCCGTGCGCGCGACCATGCCGCGACCTGCATCATCGCATCTTCCAGATCGTCGGCGGGGCTCGCATCCAGACCGCTCATGCGCGCGGCGTCGTAAAGCTCGCCCGCGCCGCGGCTCGCCTCTTCGCCGGGAATGGTGACGGTCGTGACGTGGCGCGCGAGCCCACGGAATGGCGCGAAATAACCCGCCGCGTCTTTCGTCTTCAGCATGCCGCAGATCAGATAGAGCGGCTTGGGCGAGCGTTCTTCGAAATCGGCCATGGCGCGCGCGATGGCGAGTGCGGCGTGCGGATTGTGTCCGCCGTCGAGCCAGATTTCGGCGCCCTTGGGTGCGAGATCGATCAATGGACCGCGCGACAGCCGCTGCAAGCGCGCGGGCCATTCGGCATTGCGCAAACCAAATTCGATTGCGCCTTCACTGCCCCAACCGAGCCCGGCATGGCGCAGCGCTGCAATCGCGGTTGCTGCATTCTCGATTTGGTGCGGGCCCGGCAATCGCGGCATCGGCAGATCCAGCAGCACATCGCCATCCTGATAGACCATGCGGCCATGTTCATTGTGCGCAAAAAAATCCTGACCGAAAAACAGCGCGGGCGCATGCAGCGATTCCGCTGTGCGCAGGATCACATCGCGGGCCTGATCTTCCTGCGACCCGACAATCACCGGCACGCCTTTCTTGATGATGCCCGCTTTCTCGCCCGCAATGCCGGGCAATTCGTCGCCCAGAAATTCCTGATGATCCAACCCCACCGGCGTGATGACGCTGACGCGCGGGATGACGACATTGGTTGCATCGAGCCGTCCGCCCAATCCCACTTCCAGCACCAACGCATCGGCGGGGTGGCGCGAGAAGGCCAGCAATGCCGCCGCCGTGGTGATTTCGAAAAAAGTAATCGATGCACCTTCGTTGGCGCGTTCGCATTCGTCGAGACATGCGGCGAGTTCTTCTTCGGTGATCAATATGCCTGCCAGCCGGATGCGTTCGTGGAACCGCACAAGATGCGGCGAGCTGTAGACATGAACCTTCAGCCCTTGGGCTTCCAGCATCGCGCGCGAGAAGGCGCAAGTTGAGCCTTTGCCGTTGGTGCCTGCCACATGGATGATCGGCGGCAAGCGCCTTTCCGGATTGCCGAGCGCTGCGAGCAGCCGCTCGATGCGGTCCAGAACAAGGTCGATCCGTTTGGGGTGAAGCGAGAGTAACCGTTGGAGGATCGCGTCGCTGCTTGCGGCAGCCACGCTCATGGCGCCACGGCCTGTTTCGGCGGATTGGGCTTGGTGGGATTGGCGCTGATGATGGTGGGGATGCTGCGCGTTTTCGGGCGCGGGCGCTTCATCAATAGGTGCAGCACGCGCGACAGTGTGGGCCGCAATTCATGGCGATGCGTGACCATGTCCACCATGCCGTGATCCAGCAGATATTCGGCGCGCTGGAAACCATCCGGCAAGCGTTCGCGGATTGTCTGTTCGATGACGCGCTGGCCGGTGAAGCCGATAAGCGCGCCCGGTTCGGCAATCTGAACATCGCCCAGCATCGCGTAAGACGCACTGACGCCGCCGGTTGTGGGATCAGTAAGCACGACGATGTAAGGCAGGCCCGCCTCGCGCAGCATGTCCACGCCAATGGTCACACGCGGCATCTGCATCAGCGAGAGAATGCCTTCCTGCATGCGCGCGCCGCCGGAAGACACGAAAAGAATGAATGGCCTGCGCTCGACAACCGCCGCCTGCATCGCCAGCACCAGCGCTTCGCCCACGCCCATGCCGAGCGAACCGCCGAGGAAATCGAAGGGCTGCACTGCGATCATCACCGGCATGCCATCCAGGGTGCCGCGCGCGGCGGAGAGTGCTTCGGGCCGCGCGGTTTTTGCACGCGCATCTTTCAACCGGTCGGCATAACGGCGCTCATCGCGAAACTTCAGCGGATCGGCGGGCACTTCGGGTTGCGGCAATTCTTCAAACAGACCCGCATCGAAGATCGCGGCAAAGCGCTGCGCCGGGCCGATGCGCAAATGATGATTGCATTGCGGGCAAACATTTTGCGCCGCTTCGAGATCGCGGTGGAAAATCATCTCGCCGCAGGCGGGACATTTCTTCCAGAGATTCTCCGGCGTCTCCGCTGTGCGGCCCGCCATGAGGCTCTTGATCCGTGGACGGACGAAATTGGCGATCCAGTTCATGGCCCTAGCCTAGCACAGGCTCGCGCCGCGCCGCATGCACGGAATTTGCGAGCGATGTACAAAATTTAAGCACGTCTTTCACCAGATTGGCGCGCGATGCGCCATGTGCGGCGCATTCGGCGATGTGTGTCACAATCGCGGAACCCACCACTGCGGCGTCTGCAAAGCGAGCAATTCCAGCGGCTTGCTCCGGTGTCTTGATGCCGAAGCCCACCGCGCAAGGAAGACCGCTTTGCGCCTTCACGCGCGCGACGGCGGCCTCGACCTCGCTTTGCGCGAAATCTTTTGTGCCGGTGACGCCCGCGATGGACACATAATAAAGAAAGCCGCTCGCGCCATTCACGATTGTATTGAGACGGATGTCATTAGTGGTGGGCGTGGCGAGCCGCACGATATCCAGCCCATGCGCATTGGCGGGCACGCGCAGTACTTCGTCTTCTTCCGGCGGCAGATCAACCGTGATGATTCCATCGACGCCGGCTTGTGCGGCATCCTTGGCGAAACGCGCAGTGCCGTAGGCATGGATGGGATTGTAGTAGCCCATCAGGACGATCGGCGTTTTGGAATCCGTTTTTCGGAAGCGGCGCACAAGTTCGAGAACTTTCGGCAGCGTCATGCCCGCCTGCAAAGCGCGCAGCGACGATGCCTGAATCGCGGGACCATCCGCCATCGGATCGGAGAACGGTATGCCGATCTCGATGAGATCGGCGCCGGCGGCAGGCAGTTCCTGCAAAATTTCAAAGCTGGTATCCGCATCGGGATCACCCGCCGTGATGAACGGGATGAACGCCGCGCGGTTCTCGCGCTTCAGGGCGGCGAAGCGTTCGGCGATGCGGCTCATATTTTTTCGCCCAGTGCGTCGGCCGCGGTGAACACATCCTTGTCGCCGCGGCCCGACAGCGTCACCACGATGATCTGATCCTTGCGCATCTGCGGGGCCACGCGCATCACATGGGCAATCGCATGCGACGGTTCAAGCGCGGGGATAATGCCTTCGAGCTTGCCCAAAAGCATGAAGCCTTCCAGCGCTTCTTTGTCCGACGCCGAAAAATATTTCACGCGGCCGGAATCGCGCAGCCAGGAATGCTCGGGGCCGACGCCGGGATAATCCAACCCTGCGGAAACCGAATGCGCTTCCAGAATTTGTCCGTCGCGGTCCTGCAGCAGATAGGAACGCGCGCCATGCAGCACGCCGGGCGTGCCCTTGGTCAGCGTGGCAGCGTGACGCTGCGTTTCCACACCGTCGCCTGCTGCTTCCACGCCGTGGATTTCGACATCGCTGTCATCCAGAAAGGGATGGAACATGCCGATCGCGTTCGATCCGCCGCCCACGCAGGCAACGACAAGATCAGGCAAGCGATTTTCGGCTTCCAATGTCTGCGCGCGAGCCTCATTGCCGATCACAAGCTGGAAGTCGCGCACCATCGCCGGATAGGGATGCGGGCCAGCCGCTGAGCCGATGATGTAAAATGTGTCGTGCACATTGGCGACCCAATCGCGCAACGCTTCGTTCATTGCGTCTTTCAACGTCTTCGAGCCAGAGGTGACGCTGCGCACTTCCGCGCCGAGCAGCTTCATGCGGAATACATTCGGCTTCTGCCGCTCGATATCCACCGCGCCCATATAAACGATGCAAGGCAGACCGAAGCGCGCGGCAACCGTCGCCGTCGCGACACCGTGCTGGCCCGCGCCGGTTTCGGCGATGATGCGCGTCTTGCCCATGCGCCGCGCGAGCAATATCTGGCCAAGGCAGTTGTTGATCTTGTGCGCGCCGGTATGATTGAGGTCTTCGCGCTTGAGATAAATCTTCGCACCGCCTAAATGCGCGGTAAGGCGCTCCGCGAAATAGAGCGGATTGGGCCTGCCGACATAATGCTTCAGCAAGCCGTTCAACTCGGCATGGAATGCAGGATCGGCTTTCGCTTCTTCGTAAGCGCTCTCCAGATCGAGCACCAGCGGCATCAGCGTTTCGGCCACGAAGCGGCCGCCATAGGCGCCGAAATGGCCTGCCATGTCGGGACCGCTGCGGTAGGAGTTGGGCGGAGTCGAATTCACGCGCGCGCCTCCGCTGCATAATGCGCGGCACGAGCGGCGGCGATGAATTCGCGGATCATGTCCGGGCTCTTGATGCCGGGCGCGGTTTCCACGCCGGACGAAACATCCACGCCTGGCGCATCGCAGGCGTGGATGGCGCGGGCGACATTCTCCGCGTGGAGCCCGCCGGCCAGCAGCCACGGACGCGTATAGTTCCGGCCGCGGAGCAATTGCCAGTCGAATGCTGCGCCATGGCCGCCTTGCCGCGCGGCATTCGCGGGAGCCTTGGCATCGAACAGCAGCATGTCGGCGACCTTCTCATAGGCGGGCAGTTGCGCCAGATCGGCGGCGTCGGCGATGGCGATGGCTTTCATCACTGGCACATTGAACTGAACGCGGATGGCGGCGGCGCGCTCCGGCGTTTCGCGGCCGTGCAACTGGATCATGTCGGGTTGAGAGGTGCGCATTGCAAGAGCAATGGCTTCGTCGTCGGCATCGGCCACCAACGCCACGATTCTGGCGCGGCCGCGCATGCGGGCGGCGAGCGAGGCGGCTTGCTCCGGATTCAAATTGCGGGGCGAGGCGGCGTGGAAGACCAGACCGGCAAAATCCGCACCCGCGCGGATGGCCGCGTCGGCGGCTTCGGCCGAATTGATTCCGCAGATTTTGACCAGAATGGACATGGGGCGCCGCTTATCGCGCGCATGGGGGCCGGAAATCAAGCAAAGCCGCGGCTTTGTATTAACCCACTGTTTTCATGCGGTTTTAGCCATCGCTATTTCGGCGGCAATGGCGCGGGCGGCGGCCGCCGGGTCGGATGCTCCCGTGATGGGGCGGCCGATGACCAGGATGTCGGCACCGGCGCGCACGGCCTCCTTCGGGGTCATGACGCGGCGCTGGTCGCCGACATCGGCGCCCGCGGGGCGGACGCCGGGCGTGACGATGAGGAAATCCGCGCCCGCCGCCTTCCTCACCAGCGCGATCTCGCGCGGGCTGCAGACCACGCCGTCGAGGCCGCGGGCCTTGGCGAGTTTCGCCAATCGCGTCACCTGATCGGCCGCGGGACCGCGCTGGCCGACGGCTTCCAAATCCGCATCGTCCATGCTGGTAAGTACGGTGACGCCGATCACCTTGGGCCGCGGATGCACGCGCGCCGCTTCCTCAACCGCCGCGCGCATCATCGCCTCGCCGCCGGAAACATGGATGTTGAAGATCGTCACGCCCAATTGCGCGATCGCCTTCGCAGCGCCCGCCACCGTGTTGGGAATGTCGTGGAACTTCGTATCGGCGAAGACCGGCAGGCCGAGCTTGACGATCTCGCGCACCGCATCGGGGCCGAGCGCGGTGATGAACTCCAGCCCGACTTTCAGCCCGCCGACATGAGGCCTTACGGCGTTCGCGATCTCCAGCGCGCGGGGAAGATCGGGCGTGTCGAGCGCGACATAGATCGGATTGCTCATGCTTTTGGCGGTTTAATCTTGCTGCGGCGCGGCGGCAAGAGGCGATCGCCTGCGGAAGGATTTCGCGTCCACACCGCTGCAATCCAGCCCACCAGCAATCCCAGCCCGAATACCGCAAACAGCAGCAGAAACAGCGGCAGATGCGCGCCGAAGGCCGGCGCATTGGCCGAGAATGGATCGAGGCTGAAATCCACGATTCCGCGGTTTGCGACCGCAACCACAGCAGCCACCACGACAATCGGGACAGCGATTACATAAGTGGAGAATCTCACGGGGACTGCGAGTGGCCGTTTCCGTTCAGCCGCTCGCGCAACTCCTTGCCGGTGCGGAAGAACGGCGCGCGCTTTTCGTCCACGATCACGGGCTCGCCGGTGCGCGGATTGCGGCCCTGCCGCGCCGGACGCACCTTCACGGAAAACGCGCCGAAACCGCGCAATTCCACGCGGTGCCCGTCTGCCAATGCCTTGGTGATCTGATCGAGCACGGTTGTGACGATCCGCTCGACATCGCGATGATATAAATGCGGATAGCGCTGGGCCAAACGCGCCACCAATTCGGATTTGATCATCCCATTCCCCCGCGCGCCGAATGCCCAAAGACCGTTCGACAAGCGGCTTAACCTTGTCAGACCTGTCATGTCCCGTCAATGGGATTTCCGCGAAGTCACTGAATAGACAGTGCTTTTTTGAGACGATGGCGCCAGTGCGGCGGGTGCGTCGTTTTCCCGATTCGCCGGCAGCACAAAGACAGGGTCGGGCAGCCCCGCGCGCCGCGCCTCTGCCACCGCGTCGATCATGGCAATGGTCTCATTGACCTCGGCCATGAGAGCCAAAACCTCGGCGCGGCGGGCCCGGCCCGGTGCCCCGAAGGCGCCATGGCGCAGCGCATTGGCATTGCGCTGGGGCGCACCGCGGCGGGGGATAGCCACCGGCAAGCGGCAAACGCCGGAAGCGTCTCGATTCCCAGATCTGGTGGGTCCTTTGGCCATCACTCAACAATATCTGGCGAATTGATTCTGGGAGAATGGAGGGGGGGTACCCCCCTCCCCTTGGGGGATAGCGAAGCCAAAATGAGGGTGGCGGAAAGGCCCTGAATCCGGGGATGTGCCATTGCTTCGAACTCCAAATGCAGAGTCCGATATAGGAATATATTCTACAACTTCAAGTTGAGTGTGTTAACCAGCATTCGAAGGACAAGTCTCCCCCGCCTCCCATCTGTCTCATAATAAGACAGGACTTTCCGGATGAAGGAAAAACTATGCGCGCGGTGTTTGTGGCGGCGTTGGGTATTCTGGTTTTGTCGATCCTTTCGGGCTGCGATCTGGTGCATGCGCCTACGGTGCGCACGGCCGCGGCCGCGCAGCAGCCCTGCAATTGTATTCCGCCTGCGCCGGAGCATCTGACGCGCCTTGAGCCGCCGGCGCCGCATTATTATCGCCACCATTATCGTCATCGCGATTATCACCATCGCGATGTGGCGCGCGGTTACGGCTACTCCTCGCATTCCTATCGCGAATATGAGAGCGCCGAGATGGCGCAATACGAGTATCGGTCCGCGAGTTCGGTTTCGAGCGTGTCGAGCGGTTCATACGAAGGCTATGGCGAAGCCGACGAAGGTTACGCGCACGAAGACCGCGGCTATGACCGCGACGACCGCGATTACTGGACCGATGGTTATGGGCGGCAACATTTTTCCGGCGGCGATGTCACGCGCGTGGCATCGGATACGCGCAAGCGGCTCGATCCGTGGCACGGATATGGTGTGTATTGCCCGGATGAAGATCGGGACCGGTATCGCGAGTAAGGCGTCGTCTCAATCAAGCGACATCACGAGTTTTCCTCCCCCGTTTACGGGGGAGGTGCCGAGCGTAGCGAGGCGGAGGGGGTGACTCCGCCCGCGAAAAGCTTGCACCACCCACTCTCCCCCTCCGTCACGCGCTGACGCGCGTGCCACCTCCCCCGCTATCGCAGGGGAGGAAATAAAAAAGCGCGCGGGGTTAGCCGCGCGCTTTCTGCATTCCAGTGGGAGAAGCTTACTCTTCTTCCGCCTCTTCTTTTTCTTCCTTCGGAGTTTTGCTGCGGCGAAGGGCGGCGCCGAGGATATCGCCCAGCGATGCGCCGGAATCCGACGAACCGTATTGCGCCACGGCTTCCTTTTCTTCCGAGATTTCGCGCGCCTTGATGGACAGGCTGATCTTGCGCGAGGATTTGTCCACGCTGGTGACCAGCGCATCCACCTTGTCGCCAACGCCGAAACGCTCCGGGCGCTGCTCGGCGCGCTCACGCGACAGATCGGCTCTGCGGATGAACGCCTTGACACCATCGGCCAGGCTCACTTCGATGCCGCCATCATTGACTTCGGTGACGGTGACGGTGACGACGCTGCCCTTCCTGAGCGGCGCCATCTTCTCCATCGGATCTTCGCCAAGCTGCTTGATGCCGAGGCTGATGCGCTCTTTCTCCACGTCGATGTCGAGCACCTTGGCTTTGACCATGTCGCCCTTTTTGTAATCGGCAACGGCGGCATCGCCCTGCTTGTCCCATGACAGATCGGAGAGATGCACCATGCCGTCGATATCGCCTTCGAGCCCGACGAACAGGCCGAATTCGGTGATCGACTTGATCTCGCCCTCGATGATCGTGCCTGCCGGATGGCTGGCCGCAAAACCCGTCCACGGATTTTCCATGCACTGCTTGAGGCCAAGGCTGATGCGGCGCTTGTTGGAATCGACTTCCAGCACCTGCACTTCGACTTCGGTGCCCGGCGTGACGATCTTGGACGGCGCCACGTTCTTCTTCACCCAGCTCATTTCGCTGACATGGACGAGGCCTTCGACGCCCGGCTCCAGTTCCACGAACGCGCCGTAATCGGTGACATTCGTGACCTTGCCCTTGAAGCGCACGCCCGGCGGATATTTCGCGGCCACGCCTTCCCAGGGATCGGTCTGCAGCTGCTTCATGCCGAGGGAGATGCGCTGCGTATCCTGATTGATCTTGATGATCTGCACGGTGACGGTCTGGCCGACATTGAGAACTTCCGTCGGGTGGCTGACGCGGCGCCATGCGATGTCCGTCACATGCAGCAGGCCGTCGACGCCGCCGAGATCCACGAATGCGCCGTAATCGGTGATGTTCTTCACCACGCCTTCGATCACCTGCTTTTCTTGCAAGGATGCCACGAGCGAGGTGCGCTCCTCGGCGCGGCGCTCTTCGAGCACGGCGCGGCGTGACACGACGATATTGCCGCGGCGGCGATCCATTTTCAGAATCTGGAACAATTGCGGCTGATTCATCAGCGGGCCGACATCGCGCATCGGGCGCACATCGACTTGGCTGCCGGGAAGGAAGGCGACGGCGCCGTCCAGATCCACCGTGAAGCCGCCTTTTACGCGGCCGAAGATGATGCCGGTGACGCGCGTCTGCTCGTTGAAGGCGCGCTCGAGGCGGATCCAGCTTTCTTCGCGGCGCGCCTTGTCGCGGCTCAGCACGGCATCGCCCAGCGCATTTTCCACGCGCTCCAGATAGACTTCCACTTCGTCGCCGACCTTCACCGTCGGCGCCATGCCGGGCAGCCCGAATTCCTTCAGCGCCACGCGGCCTTCCGTCTTCAAACCGACATCGACAACCGCGAAATCATTTTCGATCGCGACGATGCGGCCTTTGATGACCGCGCCTTCCTGTGGCGACTGGGTGAGGAAAGAATCTTCAAGCATCGCGGCGAAATCGTCGCGGCTGGGGGTGGCGATGGAAGCGGTTGCAGTAGCGGCGCGGGCCATGAGTTCCTGTTCAATAGATTTGTGCCGGCCGCAGGAATGCGGCGGACTTCCATGCATATGCATGGCGGTTGGTTTGCGTGGGATGTTAGAGCCTGCTCGGGAAGTGCTGCCGGGTCTCCTTTACCCCTGGGGCTGCACCTTGAGCGCCTTCTCGACGAGGTCGAGAGCGGCCTTGAACGCCGCGTCTATATCCAATGCGGTGGTATCTAGCAAGGCGGCATCGGGCGCGGGCTTGAGGGGCGCGGTGGCGCGCGAGCGGTCGCGGGCGTCGCGTTCCAGCAATTCCTTGAGGATTGCGGCCTCGGAACCGCCGAGTTCGAGCCAACGGCGATGGGCGCGGATTTCCGGGGCGGCATCAATAAAGAGCTTGGCCTGCGCCCGCGGGCAAACGACGGTGCCGATATCGCGCCCATCAACCACAGCGCCGGGCGGGCGGGACGCGAAATCACGCTGATAGTTCAGCAGCGCCGCGCGTACCGCCGGAAACACCGACACCAGCGAAGCGGCATGGCCGATTTCGGCGGTGCGGATACGTGGGTCGTTTGCCTTCGAAGGATCGATCGCGCGCGCGGCGGCGAGCGCATCTTCTTCTTTATTTGGATCGCCTTTGGCTTCGGTCACGCCCAACGCAACAAGCCGATAAAGCGACCCCGAATCCAGATGCGCAAAACCGAAATGCTCCGCGAGTTTCTTCGCCAGCGTCCCCTTGCCGGAAGCAGCGGTGCCATCGACCGCGATGACGATACTCATTCCCCCCTCCCCTCGCGGGAGGGGGCGGAGGTTCGCGCGCTCTGCGCGCGGACATCCGGGGGAGGGCCGTCGCGCATGGCGCGCTCAATCGTGCCGACTACCCCTTCCAAATTTTTCAGCACATCGCGATTTAGAAACCGCATCACGCGAAAATTCTGACTTTGCAGCCAGGCGGTGCGGCGGCGATCATGTTCCGCTTGTTTCTCATCACCATGTTGAGAACCATCCATCTCGACCACAAGCCGCGCAGGCAAGCAAACGAAATCCGCAAAATATGGACCCAGCGAATATTGCCGGCGGAAACGAAGTTCATTCACCTGTTTGCGCCGGAGTGCGTCCCAGAGTTTTTTCTCGGCATCGGTCATGTTGGCGCGGAGTTCGCGTGCGCGGTCGGCCCTCCCCCGCGGCGGACTGGCGTCCGCCGCGCCCCCTCCCGCGAGGGGAGGGGGAATTTTACGGCGCGGACGTCTGCGATAGGTCGGCATCAATCGCTCACAAAATCTGCACCTAAAGAACGCATCAATCTTTTGAAATCCGGAAAGCTGGTGGCGATCATGGAGATGTCGTCCGCGGTGATGGGTTCGCGCGAGGCGAGTCCCGCTACCAGAAACGACATCGCTATGCGGTGATCCATATGCGTGGCGATGGTGGCGCCGCCTTGCATTTCGCCGCCTTCGACAATCAAGCCGTCGGGCAATTCTTCGTGGGCGACGCCGCAGGCTTTGAGACCGGCGGCGACGGCCGCAAGGCGGTCGCTTTCCTTCACGCGCAATTCTTCCAGGCCGCGCATGATGGTTTGGCCTTCGGCGAATGACGCGGCGATGGCGAGGATTGGGTATTCATCGATCATCGAGGGCGCGCGCTCCGGCGGCACTTCGACGCCGTGCAATTGCGAATGGCGCACGATGAGATCGCCGACATCCTCGCCGCCGCTTTCGCGTGCGTTGACGACTTTGATGTTCCCGCCCATTTCCTGCAGCGTTTCGATCAAGCCGATGCGGCGGCCATTCAGCAGCACGCCGGGAATGGAAACTTCCGAACCCGGCACGATCAGCGCCGCCACCAGCGGGAACGCCGCGGACGATGGATCGCGCGGCACATCCACCGGCGTCGCTTTCAATTCTGCTTCGCCGGTGATGTTCACCGCTTCGCCGTCATCGAGCGGTTCGACGGAAATCTCCGCGCCGAAAGCTTTCAACATTTTCTCGGTGTGGTCGCGGGTGAGCGCGCTCTGCGAAATCCGCGAGCGTCCCGGCGCGTTCAACGCCGCCAGCAGCAATGCGGATTTCACCTGCGCCGACGCCACCGACACTCTGTGATCGATTGGCATCGCATCCGCAGCGCCCCGCAGCGTCACCGGCATCAATCCGCCTTCGCGCGCGCTCCAGGTCGCGCCGAAGCGCGTCAGCGGCTCCAGCACGCGGCCCATGGGCCTGCGCTGCAAGGACGCATCGCCGGTGAAGATGGCGGTGATGGGTGTCGTCGCCATCATGCCCATCACCAGCCGCGCGCCGGTGCCTGAATTTCCGAAATCGAGAACATCCGCGGGCTCGGCCAATCCGCCGACGCCCACGCCGCTCACGCGCCACGCGCCCTCGCCGTCGCGCGTCACCTCCGCCCCGAAGCGGCGCATCGCTTCGGCCGTATTCAACACGTCTTCGGCCTCCAGAAGCCCGGAAATGCGCGTTTCGCCGATGGCCAGCGCCCCCAATATCAGCGCCCGGTGGGAGATCGATTTGTCGCCCGGCACCCCTGCCACGCCCTGCAAAGCGCCCGTTCGGCGCGCGGTCAGCGGGCGGGATTTGGCGGATGCGGACATCAGGATTCCTTCTGGCAGGCCAGCACTTGCCTAACCTACTGGACGATTGGGTCAAGTCTGCTCAAAAGCGCTTTGACAGGGGGCTGCAACCGTGGCAAACGACCCTCCCTTCGCAACCGGACTTCACGCGGGAAGCATGACTTTGGTCAAGGCGGATCTTGGAATAAAGCGCGCCTGCCCCTCTTGCGGCGCGCGGTTTTACGACCTTCAGAAACGGCCGATCGAATGCCCGAAATGCGCATTCACCTTCGAGCCCGAGGCTCTTTATAAGCAGCGCCGTCCGCGCCAGCCGGAGCCGGCTGTCGCCGCGCCCGTAGCCGCGCGCGACGACGATGACGAGGAGAGCGAGGACGAGAACGAGGAGGCCGAAGCCGAGGAGGCCGTAGAGGCCGCCGAGGAAGAAGAGGCTGTCGTCGAGGTCGTCGCGGATGACGAGGAAATCGTCGCCGATGACGAGGCCGAGGAGCCCGGCATGTCGGTCGTCACGCCCGATGCCACGCCGGACGATCTGGAAGACATCGAGGAAGAAGACCTCGGCGATGACGACGAGGAGGATGACGGTCTTCTCGAAGAAGTCGAAGAAGACGAAGACGATGTCAGCGGCATCATCGACGCGGACATCGAAAAGGACGAGCGCTGAGGCGCTCGTCTTCCCGCAACGGGCCATAGCTTAGCTGGGAGAGCGCCTGCGTGGCATGCGGGCGCCGCTGCTCTATCAGATTCAAAAGATTGTGCAGGAAGTCGCGCGTTGCCGGATTTGGGACGAGGCGCGCTAGAGGATGCCGGATGGTGCCGGCACCTCTAACGCGACCGCCCGCGGCGCGGCGTTGCTTATCCGCCCAGTCCCAATGACATGTTCACGAACGGCCCGGAGTCGCCGAAATTGTAGCTCTTGTGCGCGTCGATACCGCCATCCATCGCGCCGAAGAATTCATCGATGCGATAGCCGAAACTGACCTTTGCGTTCTGATATTTGAACGACAAGCCCGCCGACGCTCCCAGATTCGGCACTGTCACACTGCGCGAACGATCATGCGGTCCGCCATGGGTGTAGTGGGTGGTGTGATAGTAAAAGATCGGCGGGAAATTCACGACTCCGGTTGTCAGCTTGCCTTTGGTTTCATGATAGCCAACTGACTTCTGCCGCCCGAACAGCACCGCGCCGTTCAGACCCCAATCGAAAGTGATCTGTCCGTCCGCGGCATCGCCACTGAGCGGCGTTGAGGCATCCCAGGAAATCGCTGGGCCGATTCCGGTAAAGCTTGTCTTATCGTGCGCCTTGGCGTCGAAATTATGGAAATATTTCGGGCCGGTGATGCCGGCACTCCGAGTGTTTGGGTCAACATAATCTGGGTCGCTGTAAACAGCTAATGCAGATTTCGAGCGGAATTGTGCGAACCGCATGCCGCCGCTGAGAGTGGATGTTCCGCCGGCGCCTAGAACACCCAGCCCAACGTCCTTCCCAATCATGAAATCGAAAATCTCATGACTTTCGGTGCTGCTCGCTGTGGTCTCCTCGTATCGGAATCTGCCAATCGAAGGCTGGATCGTGCGGAAAAATCCCCCGCCGGGCTGGTTCGTTTGCTCGTGCTTATAGGCTTTCGTGCCATTGCGGCCATAACGAACCGATGCCGAAAGCACCCAATCAGAATCAGGCGCAAAGCTGATTTTCGCGTTCTCTTCCAACCCGGTCTTCGGTGCCTTTTCAAAGCTGAGCGGCGAAGCGAAACCGGCATCGGACACTTTCGCAAAGAAAGGCGGATCGATTTTTTGCTGGCTATCGTCCAACAAATCGAATTGACCGCCGAACTCGACCCAAAGCGGAGGGATTCCGCCTGTCGCATCGCCTGAGGAATTGCCCCAGAAGCCACTGCCCTGATCGAAATGCTTGGTGACGCGGATACCAAAGAGGCGCGGATCGGTGAGGAACACGTTCGTCGTCAGATCGGTGTCGTCGCTGTTCAGGAATGTGCCGGTGATTGCCGTGGCATCGAAGATATTCTTCACATAGCCCATCACCTGCCAGCCATCGCCGCTCGTCAGGATCAAAGCCAAATTCGTCGTGGAATAGGGACGAATCTTGTCGATGGGATCGGCAAAAACTCGCGCCCATTGCTGCGATTGCCAATAGAAATCGCCATGCAGCGTCGCCGCCCAGTTTTCCGACACGGGCATGGTGTATTCCGCACTGAATGATGTCGTGAGGTGCGGTGCGTTCGGCAAATTGTGATGGCTCAGATTCTTGTCGAAGCCCTGACCATTGTTTGGCGCCGGACCGTAGTCGATACCGTCACGATTATCCGTGTTTTGGCCCGTGTAGGGATCGCCGGGCGTACCGGCGAGCGGATCGAAGCCCGGATATTGGACACCGCACCCGATCCCGCCGGGGCAGACGGTGATCAGCTGGTTGCCGAGATAGGTGGTTCCAGTGGTGTTTTCGATAAAGCCCGCCGGATTGGCGACATAGGTTGCGCCCGTAGCTGGATCCACACCTTGGCCGTATGCCCTGCCGCAGGAGGGCTCCAGCCCCGCGCCTTGACTACCGGAGCCTCCGACTATCGTCAGGATGACGTAGTTCGGTAAAATGCAGTTCGACGCGTTCGTCACAAACGGTCGAACCACCGACCAGCCTGGCACGCCAGCAGTACGATCCATCAGATCGACGGAGCGCGCGCCGTTGTTCAACCGCGCATCTTCGAAACCTTGCGCCAGCGTGAATTTCAAGCCCGGAAGCGGCTCCCAATTCGCCTCGAATTCGGCGCCCACGATATGGGCGTTGAAATTGTCGTTGATGGCGGAGCGATCAACGATGCGCGAAATCTGGTAGCCGGTGTAATTGTAATAGAAAGCATCGGCATTCAGCGTCAGCGAATTGTCGAGCAGGGAATTCTTGGTTCCCAACTCGAACGCATTGATGAATTCCGGCTTGAAGGTCGGCGGGTGAATGGGATTTGCAGTATCGCTGGAGAAGTAAGTCAAAAGCTCGGCGCCCGGCGGATTAGCTCCGCCGGCCTTGTAGCCATGCGCAACTGACGCATAGACCAGCGTTTGATCGGTGAAATCGAGCTTGGGCGTCCATTGCGCCACGGCCCGGCCGGTCCATTGATTCCATTGCTGGTCGATGGCGCCGCCAAGGACTGGATAGCCATATCCTTGGGTGAGCACCTCGCTTGGTATACTGAGGAAATGTTTCTGGTCGTCGGTCCAGCGTGCGCCAGCCGTCAGCTTCAAATCGTTGGTGACATTATAATAAACTTCGCCGAACCCGGCATAGGAATTGAGCACATACGGATTCTGGCTCAGGAAATAATTATGCCCCTGATTATTGAGGCTACCGAGCGGATCGGGATCGATCGAACTACATGCCAATGCCCCGCTGCCTCCGAGCGTATATTGGTGAGGTTGCTTTAAACACCAGGAATTGTCGGAAACGCCTGGCTGCCAAGGGGGCACTGGACGATTACTCAAATAATCCCGATTGTCAGGCCACAATGCGATCAAGGTGAGTGCATTGATGAAGACATAATAATCTTCGACTGTTTCGTAGTGCAGATAGTTCCCGCCGACGCTGAAATTGAGTGGGCCGTCGAAATTCGACGCCAACCGAAATTCCTGGCTGAGCTGCCAAGCATGTTCGGTCGAGAGGTCTTCCGCCTCCATCCGGTTACTGCAACCGAGTTGCGGATCGCAGAAGGTGTGGCCATCTCCAGCGTCGACCCCGACATCCAACGGCGGTTCCCTATAGTGCGAGAAACCCACAAGCGCGAGATTGTAGACATCGGGCGTTGTGGTGAAGCGGTTATAATCCTCGGTAGACCACAGGAAGTCGTTGTTATATCCGGTCTGAGACGTGAGCGTCAGGGACGGCGTTACGCGCCAATCAGCATTGAATTCGAGCGTATCATTTTTGGCTCGATAGGTTGGATTAAGATCCGAACTGATCACCCGCAGATTGCGAGATTGGGTTGCGCCAGCATAGGGGTTTACGTCCCCTATGAGGCCGGACACCGTGCCCTCAAGCCCCGTCCAGAAGGGAAGCGTTTTACCGTCTGGAACGCCATAGGCGTTCGGTGAGTAAAGTGATGCGTCGCTACAGCCTTGAGAAAGCCAGTCCTGATTCTCGCCGATAAGCGCGCCCCCATTTACGGGAACGCCCTCAAAAGCCGCGGGAGTCGGCACGGGCGTGCAGAGTTGTTTACTGCTGCGGATGCGATCGTCATTTTCCTGGAAATGTTCCCAAACAAGAAAGGTCTGAACGTCGGACGCCGGCTTCCAGCCCACCGTCACACGGCTCGACCAAAGATCGCGGCCGTCGATGGGCGCGCCCGTGACATCGTTGATGCTGTAACCATTGCGCTTGGTCCATTCGGCAGCGGCGCGGATGGCGAGTTTGTCATCGACAACCGGGATGTTGATCATCGCTTCGTAGCGCCGGTTTAGATAATTGCCCCAATCGGCGGACAGCATCGCCTCGAATTGATCGGTCGGTTTGGCGGAAATGACATTCACAACGCCCGCTGTCGCGTTGCGCCCGTAGAGCGTGCCTTGCGGGCCGCGCAGGATCTCGACATTTTCGAGGTCGTAGAATTCCTGTTCGAAGAAATGATTGCGGATGAAGGGAATGTCGTTGAAGGCCACCGCCACGGCCGGATCGGTGGAAACCGAAATTGCCTGTGTGCCGATGCCGCGGATTTCGATGTTGTAGCCGCTGAAATTCGTTTTGGAGAAGGTGAGGTTCGGCACCTCTTTCACAAGATCCGGTCCGCCCGCAATCTGGCGCGAGGTGAGCTGTTCCTGACTGAGCGCCGTAATCGCAATCGGCACAGTCTGGATATCGCCCTTGATCTTGGACGATGTCACGACAACGCTTTCGATGTTGGCCGCTGCCGCGACACGAACCGGCGTAACTTGCGCCACGTCTTCATAAGCGGTCGAAGGCGCTGCCGCGCGCACGATTCCGATTGCGCCGGAAGGTGTGCGTTGCGTCGTGAAGCCGGTGCCTCTCAGCAGCCGCGATAGCGCATCATAGGGTGAAAGATTTCCCTGCGCGCCTCTGGTGTGGGTGTTCCTCATCTCGTCATCGGGATAGATGAGCGCAACATTGGTCTGCTTGGCGTAAGCACTCAGCGCGGTCTGCAGATCGCCGCCCGGTATGTCGAAATTTTCGGCTCGCGCGGCGCTCGCCAGCACAAGCGCGGACACACTCCCCACCAGCGCCGATCTCAGAAATTTGAAATTCATTTCATTCCCCCCTTATGTGGCGCGCTCTCGCGGCCGGATTTGCAATCGCGCCGGATAGATCAGCGCGAGATCACGATTTCTTCGCCGCGCACCGTCACGCGCAGCCCCAGAACGGATTGCGCAAGACGCGCGAAATCATCGACGCCATCGGTCGGAAAAGTCCCGCCGATCCTGCGGGCCGCCGCAACGGAATCGGCGATCACGATTTTCTGCCGGTTGTAGCGATTGAATTGCGCGGCCGCGTCCGCAAGCGTGGTGTGATTGAACACGAGTACGCCGCGGCGCCAGCCGAGATTGTTGGAGAGAGCTTGTGTTGAGCTTCGCGTGATCGACACCGTGCTGGCGGTTGCCGTGGCGATATCGCCCGGCGTCAGCAGCGTGGAATGCGCAGCTTTCTGCTTTTCGGACGCCTCAAGCCACACCCTGCCCTGCACGACGGCCACCTGAACGCGGCTCGCATCGTGGCGAACCACAAACTGCGTTCCCAGATCGGTGACGCGATGATTGCCCGCAACGACAATGAACGGGTGCATGGCATCGTGCTTGACCTGGAAAAATGCCTCGCCTCTCTCCAGCCAGACCACGCGCTCTTCGGTCGTCATGCGCGTGCGTAAAATCGTGTTGGTGTTCAGTTCGACGCGCGAGCCATCGGCAAAGCTCACCGTTTCGTGGCCGCCAATGGGCGTCGCAAAGGTGCGGTCATGCGGCTGCTGGATATAGTTGACAGCCACGGCGCCTAACACGGCTACCACAGCAAATCCCGCCGCCAGTTTCAGAAATATCGGCGGCAGCCCGCGGCGCGGTGCGGGCGCTGCAATTTCAGAATTAGGGTGGTTGAGGGCCGCGAGCCTTTCGGTGCGATCCCATGTCGCCTCCATGCGCGCGAACGCAACCTCATGCGCTGGCGATTGCGCCAGCCACGCATCGAGCCTCGCCTGATCTTCGGCAAGCCAGTTTTCGGAAAGGCTGCGCTCCATCAGCCATTCGGCCGCGCGCGCTTTGACGTCGACTGCCGCTGCGGTCTCGCGCGCCTCGCTCATGGCTGCCTCCTGAGATCGGAGGATTCGCGATAGAGCATGTCGGAAAGCGCCGACACCGCTTCGGCGAGATAATCCTTTACCGTGCCTTCGCCGATGCCCATGCGCTGCGCAATCTCGCGGCGCGACAGGCCTTCGATACGTTTGAGAACGATGGCCTGGCGGCAGCGCGGCGGCAGGCGATCGAGCGCTGATTGCAAACGGCGTAATTCATCGCGCGCAATGGCGTTGCGGTCCGGCCCCGGCTCGTCCATCGCCAGACCCAGCGTTTCCAGATCCGCCACCGACTCGATGGCGACAATCTGCTGCTGACGCACACGATTGATCAGAAGATTGCGCGCCGTGGTGAACACGAACGGCTTGGGCGTTTCGGGAATCTCGCGCCGCGCAGCCTCGAACACGCGCGCATAGACCTCCTGCAGAAGATCCTCGATTTCGCTTTGATCGCGCCAGTTGCGGCGCAGGAACTGAATCAAGATCGTCTCCAACGGCAGCACTTCGCGCGCAAACCAGGCCCGCACCTCGGGCGCAGCAAGACTCATCCCCGCCATGCGCAGGTTCGCGTCTTCACGACTGGTTTCCGGTGTCTCAACCATCCCCCGCGAGCGTCCTGCCTTTCGAGGGTTAGGCTTGCGGCCACATCTATTGGGACAAGCAAGACTAGCGAATGGGAGGGAGGGGAGCGCGGAAAATTTGCGCGGGCCGCCAAAAGCAGCCGCGGCGGATTGATATTTAATGGTATTGCAACGCAAAAAGCCCGCGATCGCCCGCTGCGGAGCGGCGGCTCGAAAAGAAACGGGCGGTGGTTATCTCCACCGCCCAAGCGTTACGAGCGAGCCGGGGGGCGGCTCAGACCCGTAGAATGAGATTCTCTGCCCGCCCCTAATCTCCCAGATGCGGTGATGGGCCGAGCCTTGCGGTGGCGAGGTAGGTGGCTGTCCCCCGATGATGCGTTGACGGGGTCCAGCGATGTGGCCCCAGGCATCAGGAAGAGGAGACAGCCATGGAGTATTATGCAGGGAT